>JACQEO010000060.1 GCA_016200545.1 Deltaproteobacteria bacterium
CAACGGGCTCCGGCAGCAGGGCTGTCTCGACGCCCAAACGCAGCGCACGATTGCACGCTGCGCGGCGCGCTCGACCTGCGGCAAGACGGGCGCGGTGCTCTGCTGCGTCTACGACACGAGCGGCACCTGCAACGATCCCAATTCCGGCGACGGCACGGCCGCGGGGACGTGCAGTAACGCGGCGACCACGGCCTGCGACACGAACGCGGATTGCATCACGGCGAGAGGCCCCAAGATCTCGCGGCACGATACCATGTGCACCGATCACGGCGGCACGGTGGTCGGGACCGGTAGCGTATGCAGTACGTGCCCGATCCCCCCGCCGACGCCGGCCCCGACGCCCTGAACGGAAAGGAGGGTGTAGCCGATGTGCCGATCCCAAAAGCTCCTCGCCGGAGCCGCCGCCCTGATCGCCCTCGCCGTGGCCATGCGCGCTGAGGCCACGAGCGACCCCACCGCGTTGTGCCAGAAGACGATCGTGCAGCAGCTCTTCAAGTACGAGAAGACCCACCTGAAGAGTCACATCAAGTGTCTCGACGGCGAGAACAAAGGCGTATTCGCCGGCCCCTGCCCCGATGCGGCGGCGGCAGCCAAGATCGCGCTCACGGACTCGAAGGTGCGCGCCAGGATCGCCCTGAAGTGCACGCTCCCCGAGATCACGACCCTCGGCTACCGCGCGGACTGTGCGTACGAAGCCGCAACCGCCGGTCGCGAAGGTCAGTGCGCGGCCCTGCCGGTCACGACGCCCGACGAGTTCGCGGCGTGCCTCACGTGTTGGAAGGGGGCGGAAGCCTCCGAGCTGATCGCGCTCCTCTACGCGTCGCACGCCAGCGAAGTCTGCGGGGGAAGCCTCGATGAAGGGTCGCCAGTGTGCTCGGATCTCGACTGCACGACGCCGCTTCCCGAGCAGCACGATCTCGGCGACACGGCCGAGAACGATTGCCAGCGCGCGATCTCGAAGGCGGGTGTCTTGTACACACTGAAGCGCCAGAAGCCCCTGGAGAAGTGCCTGCTGATCGGCGGCACGAAGGCGAGCTGTCTCGCCGACCCGGTGCTGCAGCTGAAGCTCGCGAAGGCGGAGACGCAGAAGCAGACGGTGATCAAGAACAAGTGCGGCAATCGCGCCCCGAGCGCGACGACGACCTTCTGTTGCAAATGCGGCACCGGCAACCAGTGCATGGTGATCGCCGACCGCGCCACCTGTGCGGGCACGGCGGGATGCACTGTTCAGGAAGGCAAGTCGTGTGACGGGGGAACCCTCAAGTGTGTGCCGGGGCCGCATACGATCACCTGGTGGGACAATTGCCCCGAGAATGACACGTGTCCGGGCACGACCCTCACGACGCTCGACGACTTGATCGCGTGCGTGGATACGAGCGCCGACGCGATCGTCGACGAACTGCTCGCGCTACAATTCCCAACCAGTTATCCGGCGGCGACCGCCTCCCCAGACGCAACGCCGACGGTGACGCCGACGCCGCCATGAGCCCCTCCCCACTTAACGGGATAGTCCACTCCCGTCCTGACGGGATTGCGCAGCCAGGGCGCAGGTGGACTGCTGTTGTCTGAAGGAGGAACGACGATGAAGAGACGATTCGCGCTGCAGACGTTCATTGCCACAGCTCTGGTCGCAGGCGTGGCGCTCCTCGCCCCCAGCTCCGCGTCAGCCGGCACCAAGTATCAGACGAGCTTGGTGCCCACCGTCGCCGGGGTGATGCCCGGCTTCTCGGCGAGCGGCTCGTCCATCAAGATCGACGGGCATCGCAGTCTGAAAGGCAAGCTCAAGAACGTGGTCGATGTCACGGGCGCGCGCGTGACGACCGATCCCATGAACACCGCCGACAACTACAGCGTCGAGGTCGATGTCGCGGTCGCCGCGACTGCCACGACCGGCACCGTCACCGTGTCCTTCGATCTGAAGAACGGCAACGGTGGGTTCGCGGCCGATGTCAGCGGCGATCCGGTGCTCATCGGGGCGACGCTGGGAGACGGCGTCGCGATCAACGCCGTGCGCGTGAAGGACGGCAGTGGCACGGTGATTGGCACGGGCGGCGTCGCCGTCGAGTAACACGCACGATACTCACGCCCGCGCACAGGGATGCTCAGAGCGGGTGACGGGCACGCCGGACCTGCCTCTGTGCCCCGTGTGCGACGCGCCGTGGGCCATCCCGACGCTCGTCCGCAACTGCGTGACCTACGAGCCGGTCATCCGCCGCGATCGCGGACCGTTCCCCGACGACTGAGTCAGGGCGGCGAGCTTTACTCCGGGTCTTCACGGCACTGGGAAGCGTCGCCCCACTTCGTCACGGAGACCGCCGATCACGTTCGGCAGTGATCGCTGCAACAAGAACTGCTCGATGAACGCGGGGATGTGTCGGCCGGTGTCGATCCAGGCACGGTACGTGAGCAACGTGTGGTGCCCGGCCGCGACGGGGGTCAGCTGCCATGACCCGCTGGTGCCGCCAATATCGTGGTCTGCGCTCTCGTCCAGCACCCACCGGATGGTGCCGCTCACCGGATCAAGCGTGTTGATGACCGTGTACCGCACATCGACCAGAAAGAATCTCAGGTGCTCAGTCACCCAGACGCGGTCGCCGTCCACGCGCACCACGCGCGCATCCCTTGTGCCCGGCTGAAATCTCGGGCGAGATGCGACGTCGATGAGTGTCGTCCATACGCGGGACGGCGCGTCTTGGATGATACCCGCCGCCTGGACCGTACTCTGTTGAGCCTCGCCTGGCTCTCCATCCGCCACCTCCGACGTCAGCACCTGGCCGGCGGCGAGCGCAGTCCAGTCATCGGCGGAGTAGTCGCGGCGGATGCGCTCGCCATCGACCTGACAGGCAACGCACGCCGGAGCCGCCAACGCCTCGGGGACAGTCGCCGAGGTCACATCCGTAGACGAGACGAGGGTCAGTAACGCGAGCGCGAGCGGCACGTGCGGCATTATGATCGCCGCCGCGATGACGGGCGAGCGGCCCGCGGACCATTTCCTACCGCAGCCGCGCCAGTGCTCGTCGCCGTAGCGCCTCCAGACCCTTCTGCGCCGCCGCGACATCCGTGCGGAACACCGAGATCGGCTGCCGAGAGCGGTTTCGAGTCGTCCGTCGTCGCGCCATCTGACCTCCCGTCGCCCTGTATCCGTGATGTAGGCGGTCGGAGGCCGTAGCAGACGTCAGTCGGAATGAGAAATCTCCGCGTGGCGATGCCCGAGCTGGGTTTCCGCCGCGCGAGCCGCCGCGCCTGACACCCGCACGCGCTCATCACCCACAACTCTCAGCAGTCGAAGGAGGATCTCCGTGAAGAGAGTCGAACTCTACGCACGCGTCAGCACGACCGACCAAACCGCCGAGAACCAACTCCGCACGCTCCACGAGCATGCCGACCGCGCCGGCTGGACGATTGTGGCGACCTACACGGACCGGCTGTGAGCGGGTACGCGCGAGAAGCGACCCGGGCTCGACGCGCTCATGGCCGACGCACGCCGTCGGAAGTTCGATCTGGTCGCCGTCGCGGCGCTCGATCGGCTCGGGCGCAACCTGCGGCATCTCGTCGTGCCGCTCGACGAACTCCAGCATCTCAACGTCGGCCCCTCGGGGCTGAGCGCGGGGCGGTACTTCGATGTGTTTCGAGGTCGGCACGAGATCAGAACGCGTGAGGCGGCACGTTCTTGGCTTTACCAAAGCTGCGGAGGGTATCCGGGCGCTGCCGGCCAGTAGGGGACGCACTCGCTCTGAATATCCCCGACCTTCAGCGGCACGATGCACCAAGGAGCAGCTCCCGTGCGGATCAGGAGGATGTCGTCGTACGGTTGCGTGTTGTCCGATGTCGCAGCGCGAGCGAACTCTTGGAATAGGAGTTCGCGACTTGTGATCGCCACCTGATCGCTCTCAACCACGAGGACGATTCTGTATCCATTGAACTGGCAGAATTTTACGGCGTTCCCTTGAAGTGTGCGATACGCTTCTACGCGCTGATCGCGATCGTTGGAGACGACTCTCCTGATGAATAAGCTGCCGCCGGGTCCGTGGTTGGTTCGGCGGACCTCTAACGGGAACGGCACACCGTCAAGACTCACCCGAGTCGATTCATCAAGGGGCAGCGAGCGCCACGCAGTGCCGAGAATGTACTCCTCGATCTTCGACGTGATGATCCTCCAGTTGCACCCTGACGGGATCGCGTGCACGGGGACCGCGATTTGAAGGTCGTCATCGAGCCGACCCCAGAAGCTCCAATGTAGAGGATCGAGGACGCGGATGAAGCGAGCCTGGTCCAATCCCTCGCGCTCATAGGTGTCGAGTCGCGTGTGTTCGATGGCGTACCGACGCTCGCTTCCCTCCAATAGGGCATCGCACGCGGGCGCGTTCCTCTCCTCCTGGTCAGGTCGCGCCGTCAAGACGAGGCTGACGCCATCCCGCTGCTGTATATACAGACGGACATGCCTGATGATCCCGTTGAGATGAGGGTCGTCGTTCCCCTTCATGTGCGCCGCGCCCGCCGTTTCATGGGCCGTCTGCGGGCGTGTCATGCATTGAGGAGAGACGCCAAGCGCCACCCACCGCTCGATCCGAGCGTGAACGCCGTCATGCCGACTAGGTATACGCGCGTGAAGGGGCTACCCGGGAGTGCCCGCAGTAACGTTCGAGCGAGTTCGGCGGATTCCTGAAAAGACTCCTCCGTCATCAAGGCCGCCGACATTCCAGACACAGCCAAGGCTCATCGACACCGACATACCGCTTCCTCCACTTCTGTTGCAGCAGAAGCTGAAGTCGTGTGTTGAGAGTCGCGTCCGGCGCGCTGAGAATCCCGCCCTCTCGGACCTCGAACCCGATCGCGGGAAACTCGCGTTCGCCAGCAGCAACCGTCCATTCCTGACGCGCATCACTCTCGTCGTAGTAGACAGCCCCCACTTCGATCCCGACCGTCGTTCTCGACCACGCGTACATTACGTCCGGCTCGTCGCGATCGTTCCCCATCCGCAGGAACGTTGCCTCGATTGCGAGCGCCCCCACGAGATGGTCGGCGACCGCCTTCTCGTGCCTTCGCTTGCTCTGCTCGCGGCGCGTCGTCATCTCAGCCGCTCCCTGGGCAACCGATACCATACTCGACGCGTTCGGCCGCACGAGCATGCCAAGCCGTGAGCACCGTCGCCAAGGGCCGGGCCGCGGGCGCGATCGAAGTGCAGGGAAGTCGTAGTCAGCTCTGCTATACGCCGATCATGAAACAGAACGCCGACAGGTCCATGCCCGTGGCGGTGATCGCAAAGGGTGTGGTCGAGGTGCACGCCAATGCTGTCGATCTGATCGAGGAAGCGGGCGTGTTGTCTGCGCGCGAGCGCTGGGCGCGGGCTTTCGCTCTTGCTCACTTCGCGCGCGAGGAACTCGCGAAAATTCCGCTGCTGCTTATCGCCGGGGTCCGCGCTACGAGTGGCGCGCCGGTTGCGTGGCCCATAGTCCGTAAGTTTCTGAACGACCACAAGCCCAAGTGGCAGATCGCGGTCAGTGATCTCGTCCGCGAACGCGAATACTTGCACGAAGCCGACCAAGCACGCCTACGTGAGGAGCTTTCTGTGGTGGCATACCTCGGAAAACTCGTCCTTGCCGAGACGTTCAAGGACAACGTGTTCGTAGAACAGCTATGGCACGACAACGTGAACCGATGGGGAAGGCGTCGCGAGCAAAGCCTTTACGTGGAAGAGGTGAACGGCACCTTTAAGAAGCCGCGCGATCGAATCCCTCCCGGCACCGCTCTCAACGCCGTGTCGCGTTCTCGGATGACGGTACGGTACTACGAACCGTTGATACCCGAGGTGGCCGCGTTCCTTGCTAACGCGCCGACGACGGCACCGTTGTCGTCCGTCATGACCTTTAGGATGCGGTTGTCGGGGGGCGGCGTAGGCGGGACCGTGAATAACAGCCTGCTGGACTGACCGCGTCCGACCATCGAAGACGACTATCTTGCGGCGTTCGAGTTCCGGTCGACGTCGGCGATCTTCTCCTCGATCGTCCGCTCGTCCGTGAGCCCGGCGAGGGCTTCTACATGAGGTGGTGCCAGAGGACGAGCACGACGATCGCGCCGATGACCGACAGCACGAATCCTGCGGGATGAAAGACCGAGCCTTCGGTCGGCCGGGAGATCACGCTGCCGATGAAGCCGCCGACGAACGAGCCCACCACACCAAGTAGTGATGTCATGAAGAAGCCCAGGTGCTCCTGGCCCGGCATCAGGAGGCGCGCCACCGCACCAACGACCAACCCGACGATCAACGTCCAGATGACGTGCCCGATACCCATGGCTTCCTCCGTCTCAAAGCAGCGCGACGGGTATCATGCTGGCGGAAAATGCTTCGAGCAGTCCTGTGACGGTCAGTCGAACGTCAGCTTGTCGTTGGTCCGTCCGTGCGCGCGTCGATCGCCGACTTCACTTGCAGATAGCCGGGCCAGCCGTACAGAGGAATGAGCCCCAACCAGAACTTCTTCTGCGGGCATTTCTCGAAGGAACCCCATCCTTTGAGGTACCACTCCCCCAGACCCGGATGTGCAATCGACAACCACATGGCGTTGTAGGTGCTACGGCCCCCCGCGGCCTGCGCTGGTACTGGGACGAGCGACACCATGCCGACAATAGCCGCAATCGCACACGCCGCTCGTACCCCCTTCGTCATCGAGTGCGGGCACACGGGCTTCATCGCATCTGAGGATAACATTGAGTTGGGGAGGTTCGCGAGCGCTCCCGCTCGTAGGCTCTACGGTGCCTTCGACTCCGGGCGTGGGCGTCGCGGGAAGTGTGGAATCCAGCGGGGCACCTGCCGGCAATAGGCGTCGTACTCGCCGCCGAAGCGACGCCGCAGCGTCGGCTCCTCGTAGAGGAGGACGAAACCGTGGAACAGGACGAAGAGCGCCGCCGCATAGGCAAGGACGAGCCCGCTCCCGAAGAAGAAGCCCTGGGCGGCGACGAGGGCGAGCACCGCGAGATACCCGGCGTTGCGCACGTATCGAAACGGGCCACCAACGACGAGGCGACGCGTGGGCGCGATCGGAGCCGGCGTCCCTTCTCCCTCGCGGACGAAGCGGAGGTTGAAGGCGACGAAGAGCGGCAAGCCTGCGAGGAAGAGCGCGATCCCCGCAACGCGCGCGCCCGGGAAGAGCGGAGGGCGAAGTTCCCAATGCGTGAGTACGTGTGGAACGTAGACGATCACCGTCATCGGGACGACGAGCAGGAATACCAACGTGCCGAGTGCGGGGTGGCGCACGGGCGTGCTCCTACCTGGTGAGCGGTCACCTGTATACCGGGGACCGCTCCGCGCAGCGTCGCATCACTCGCGCCGTTTGCCCGCCTCTCCCTGTCGATGAGGCGAGCGCGTAGGAAACCCCCGAACCGAGCCGCGATGTCACGCCGCGCAACCGCGCGACTTCAGGCGGGCAGGCCCTCAATCTCGACGCGCGTAGCAACCGAAGGATTTTGGCGGAGGTATTGGCAAGAGTTGTGGATCGGATCCCGGGGGTCGAGCCTCACGCGCCGCGCCATGGCCGGTTGCGTCCCGATCGTGGACACGGTGTCCGCATCCGAGACATGCGACCGTCCCTGCGAAGCCGATCGCGCTGGGGCCTCAATTCAAGGCGGACGGCGCGCTGCCGACGGCCCTTTGTCCGCGCTGTCCGTGTAGAGAAGACATGCTGAACCTGAACAGGCCGTTTGTAGCGACTATCGTCCTTCCGCCCCAGAATCGGCCTTCGAACGCATCCTATTCCCGCCCGCCCCCCTTGCGAACCAAAATCGGCTCGGCCGAGGCCGGCTGACGGAGCGCGGGACGTGCTGGTCTCGATTCGCGCAGGGCACGCGCGATCGGAGCCCGACTGCCGGCATGTTGATGAGCCGCAGGCCCGTACTTGCCCAGGAAGAACGGGAAGGGCCACGAAAAACCGCGCCCGCGCGCTGCCGCCCGCGACTTGCTCCCGCGTTGCTCTCGGTTAACATGCGAGGAATGAGCCGCTTGCTGCCGCGACTGCGTGAAACGCAACCGCGCACTCATCCATTAACGGACGACTTGAGGGCTAGGGTGCCAGCCACGGGGAGGAACCGCTGATGGTGACGAACGTCCTCGTTACAGGCGGCACTGGAGCGCTCGGCACCGAGCTCGTACCTCTGCTGGTGACAGCAGGCTTGCACGTCCGAGTCCTCTCGAGGCGAAGGGCGCCAGCAGTGCCTGCCGGTGCGCAAGCGGTCCGTGGCGACCTCACCACGGGAGACGGCCTCGACGAGGCAGTCACCGCCATCGACGTGATCGCTCACCTCGCGAGCGAAACCAGCGGCATCCCCAGCTACGCGAAGGCGCAACGCACCGACGTTGAAGGCACCGGGCGGCTGCTCGATTCCGCGCGACGTGCGGGGGTCGAGCCGCACGTCGTCTACATCTCGATCGTCGGCGTCGACAAGATCCCGTTCGGCTACTACCGCGGCAAGCTCGCGACCGAACAGGTCATCGAGCGAAGCGGACTCCCGTACACGATCCTGCGCACGACGCAGTGGCACACGCTCGCAGCCAAGTTTTGTCTTGCAGCTCGGCTCCCTGCCGCTCGTGGCCATCCCCAAGGGCGTGCGCCTTCAGCTCCTCGACGCCGGCGAGGTCGCGCAACGCATGGCCAGCCTTGTCCGAGGTCCGCCGTCGCGGCATGTCCCCGAGATGGGCGGACCAGAGGCGCTCTCATTCGCAGAGATCGCGCGGAAATACTTCAGAGCCGTTGGCAAGCGCCGCGTCGTCTTCGAGGTGCCGCTCCCCGGCAAGGCGGCCAAGGCGTTCGCCGCCGGCTACAACCTCGCGCCCGACCATTGCGACGGGCGCATCACGTGGGACGACTTCCTCGCCCGCCTCACTTGAAGACGCCGACCTCGACCGCCGGCGGCATGGTCGCCTGCAACCCGCGCGACCGGGGAGCCGCTGCAACTTCTACAGCCTGAAGATAGCGAGCCGCGCCGCGGATCTCGACCCGGGACCGCAGGACGCAGGATCACGGCATCACGGCGCGGTGCGCACGGCGCGGACGGCCATGGTGACGACTTTGTTGAAGCCGCCGGTCACGCCATCTTCTCGATGCTGCTCGAGGCGCGCGGTGAGGACGGCCGGGCGCTCGGCGACGAGGAGCTGTTCGACCACATGTTCACCCTCCTCATGGCCGGCCACGAGACGACGGCGACGACCCTTGCCTGGGCCCTGTGGCTCATCCTCCCGCGTCCCGACGTGGTCGAGCGGATCCGTGCCGAGGCCGCGGCGGCGGCCGGCGGCCCGCTCACGCCCGAGGCGGCCGGAAGGCGGGGTTCCATAGGTCCGAGGATGCGCGTCCTCCTCCTCGCCATGCCCGACAGCCAGACTTGCCTACCCGGCGAACTTACCGAACACCGGGAACTGGAGGCCGACGGGCGAGCGGCTGCCGCGCTGCCGCTGTCCTCTTCCATAGAGCATTTGAAGAGCATTTGATTCCATAGAGCATTTGATCCGCCATCTGTCGTGTGATGGTGGATATAATGATGGAGGACGAAGCCGCTGACCCACCGACGGTCGCCCTATGAGGATTGATCTCGGGGGTCGATAGAAACACTACCTGAGAAACACTGCCTGCGTAGTTGACACGACACGCCCTTATCGGACTCGCGCGCTTCTCCCGCTTTGCGCGCTTTCTCCTCGACCACGGTTCCGCTCCTCGTTCACACGTCGGGCTCCCAGAGCCGTTTGCGGAAGTAGTCGCCTCAGCTCTCGGGAAACGCGGACGACTGATTCGCGCGACGGAGAAGCTCTTGGTTCTCCGAATCCACCGTGGAGAGATTAGTGATGTCGGCAACGCTGAGCCCACCCTGCTCGTGCGCGGTGAGCGCGATGGAATCACCGACCCCGATTTCACCCTCGAGGAGGACGGCGAGGTAGAAGCCGGTACGCCGGCTCTGCAGGAAGCGCTTCACGATGTCCGGCCGACCGAATCGGATGCCGAGCTTGAAGCAGGGCATCCGCGGCTGCGTGACGACGAACTCCGCCGACCCCACCCGGAGATGGTCGCCGATCCCATACCCTCGGTAGATGCCGTGACGCGAGGAAACGTTGCACCCACGACCTCCTCCTCTTGCGGAGTGATCCGTCGGCAGGCGCCCAAGCGCCCGCGTCTGGTGCGATGAGGAATGGACCCACCAAGCAGCACACGATCAAGCGACCGATGTGCATTGTGACCTCCTCCAATCCGACGTTCAGAGAAGCGTTGGATGTGTCGACGTCCGATGGACCGAGGCCGAGCGAGGAAACGATCGTGAACGCGGCAGCTCCAACCGCCACGAGCGTGTGGGTGCGAAGCCCCGCGTTCTTATGATGCCACTGACGCTCGACGCTGCAGAGCGCACCCGAAACGAAGGCCAGGGCGATCCTCGCGGCAACCTCGACGGCCGGAGGTGTGCCAGCACCGAGCGCGTGAGACATTCTCACTATCTCCGCGTGAAGGTCGGTGGCCCGTTTCCGGAATGGAAATAGATAGCGGCGTCGGACGCCCGGCGCTGAAAAGGAGAACGCGTGGGGAAGGTCATCCCTGCTCTGAGACGCCGTTGACGCCGGCACTTACGCGGGAGCGAGAGACACTACGAGTCGGAGGAAAGCCTCACGATGCTCGCGCTGCGGCCTTTCATGAGCGTGAACGTCACTCCCGCGATGATGAGCGCCGTTCCCACGCCGATCCACACGCTGAGCTTCTCATGAAGAACGAAGAAGCCTAGCGCGAGCGCGACGATCGGGATGAAGACGCTGATGAAGCTTAGGCTCGTGACGGTCCATGTCTGGAGGAGCGTGAAGTAGACGAGGAACGTCACGACGCTGCCGGCGATCGCGAGATAGAGGATGGCCGTCCACGTGGGCGCGTCCCGCGGCACGCCGAGACCGTCGCCCACGAGGAGCGACACGATCGCGAGGATCGCGGCTCCGACAAGCATGGCAGGCGCGTTGAGCGCCGTCGCGTGCAGCTCTTTGCCGTAGCGCTTCGTTGCGATCGCGGCGGCCGCGGCGCAGATCGCGCTCCCGATGGTCGCGGCCATCGGGAGGATCTTGTCGGGTTCGACGCGGAGGCGGCCCGCAAAGAGCGTCACGACGCCCACGAAGGCAAGGAGCGTGCCGGACAGCTTGCGCGGCGTGAGCCGGTCGCCTGGAAGGAAAAGGTGCGCAAGGAGCGCTGTCGCGAGCGGCAGCGTCGCGAAGAGCACGGCCGTGAGGCCGCTCTCGATCTGCTGCTCGCCCCAATAGATGAGGCCGTAGTCGGCGGCGAAGAGCGCCGCGCCGACGAAGACAACGAGCGACCATTCGGTGCGGCCGCGCGGCCAGCGCGCCTTGAATACGTAGACGAGCGGTCCGAAGAGGGTCCCGGCGATGGCGAAGCGGATCGCGGCGACGTTGAACGGGCCCAGATCGCCATAGCCGACCTTGATCACGAGCCACGTCGAGCCCCAGATCGCGCATAGCAGCGCGTAGAGCGCGATGTTCGTCGCCTGCTTCACGACGAGCCATTCCGTCTTCATGCTTTAGCTTCGATACTTATGATCCCATCCTCTGGCGGGCGACCGAGCGCCTCGTCGTTGTCGTGGGCGTCCGCCCGCCGCCGCGTGATTGTCCCCAGGCCGCCATACCCGCCCCGAGAAGAACGAGGCCGAATAGCAGCATGAGGGTGGGGGCAAGCAGGTCGTCTCGCGGGTTGTCACCGGCCATGACGTGACCGATTCGCACGAGAGCGTGGCCGCACTCGGCGACCACGCCGACTGGAATGACGATGGGCAAGTAGCGATCCAGGTCAGTTGCGGCCGCAAAGAAGAGGACGGCCAACGCCAGATCGAACACGCCGGCGATCTGGATCTGTCCCACGTGAAGTGGCGGCCAAGGTGGGACCGTCGCGTAGAACCACCGCGGGAAGACGGTTCCAGCGACGCCAAAGGCGAGGTGCACAACACCGGAGAACCAAAGCAGGATGTTCAGGTAGCGGCGCATGCTCTCACTGGCTGCCGTTCATCGCGCACTTGCTGAATCGCCCTAACTTGAATTGGACGGTTCCGTGTTCTTCAACCACGTAGCCTCGAACCTCCGCGGCGGCGTTAGTCTGCGAAGGTCAGCGGCGGCAGGAAGCGAATGCTGCTCGTCGCGCCAACGCCGTGTTATTAATAGCTTGAGCTAGATGGAAGCGAGTCCGGGTCTTCATGCGCCGTGCTTTACCACGGTGGTGAGTGGGTCAACTAGCCTCGATGTGACAAAAACTACGCGGCTTTCAAGAGGCGGTCGAGGCGCTGGAAGCGGTCGACGACGGCCGGTGCGCGTCCGACGTCGAGGGTGGCGTAGCCGTCCGGGTGGAGGAGGACGCCGGCGCGATCGAAG
>JACQEO010000006.1 GCA_016200545.1 Deltaproteobacteria bacterium
AGCGTGAATTAGACGTCGGTAGATGGCATCGCTGCCGAGCGATGGCCGTGTGATGGCCTCGCGCGCCACCGATCGAGGCGAGCGGATCGACATCAACTTGCACGCGGAGGTGATGAAGGCTCGCCACGAGAGCGTCGGTGCCAGATCGTAGAGTCGGCGACGGGAGGGCCGCGCCCGTGATCAAGACGCCGACCGTGTACGTTGTGAAGACGCGCGGCGAGGGAAAGAGCGTCCAGTACGCCTACCTGCGCTACGACGAGTGGGACGAGCAGAAGGGCCGGCCACAGCCGAAGCCGCTCGCCTCGCTCGGCCGCGCCGACAAGCTCGACGACGAACGGCTCGGCTCGCTCGGCGACTTCATTCGCGAGTGGGTGAAGAAGGACAGCTCGCTCCCGTTCGACGCACTCAAGACGCGACTCAAGGAGGCGGAGCCGATCTTGCGCATCCTCGTGTCGCGCGACTTCGGCCTGCGCTGGCTGGTCGAGCAGGCATGGGGCGAGCTCGGCTACAAGGAGGTCATCGCGGAGATCGCCGCCGCGACGAAGCATCAGTTCCGCGTCGACGTGGCGATCTTCGGCATGGTGCTCGCGGAGATCGTCGCGCCGCGGAGCAAGCTCGCCCTCTCGGAGTGGAAGGACCGGACGCTCTTCTTTCCCGAGGGCGAGGGGCTCACCGAGAACGAGTTCTACAAGGCGATGGACGTGCTCAACACGCACTACGAGGAGGTCGAGGCGCGGCTCAACGAGCGTCTCCCGAGCCTCGGCGTCGAGACGGAGCAGCTCTCCCACGACACGACGACGGTCGCGAACTTCATACGCTACGACGACGAGGAGCGAGCCAAGATCGCCGAGGAGCGCGCGGCTTCCGGCGAGGCGATCCGGTCGTCGGTCGTCAACAAGCCGCCGCTCCGCATGCGGGGCCAGTCGAAGGACCACCGGCCCGAACTGCCTCAAACGAAGGTGCAGGCAATCGTGGGCGACCACGGGCTCGTTTTGCACCACGCGACGCTCGCCGGCGACACCTCCGATCAGAAGGTCACCGAGGCCGCGGTCGCACGACTCGCGATCCTCGGTTACGCCGGCAAGGATCTCGCCTGGGCCGGCGACGCGGGGACGAACTCGGCAGACAACCGCGACGTGCTCCGCGACGCAGGACTGTGGTTCGTCCTTGGTGAGGGCGCCAGCCGAACGAAGGTCGTGAAGCGCGTCCTCGCGACGGCGGGCTGCTACCGCCAGCACCCAGAGCGTCCCGAGCTCTCCTACAAGTGCGTCTTCGCGGTCGCCACCGAGGAGGAGGACAAGAAGGCCGGGAAGGAAGCGCCGGTCCGTGTCTACGTCATACGCCGGAACGAGGACGAGGAGGCGTACGAGCTGCGCCGGATCGAGCGCCACTTGAAGGAGATCAAGTCCGTTCTCGCCGAAAGGAAGCCGGAGAAGTCCGAGAAGCTGCTCCGCCGGCGCAAGCTCGCGAAGTACCTCACGCGAAGCGAGGCTGGCAACGTCGTCCTCGACCAGGCGGCGATCCGCCACGCGAAGCACCTCGCCGGGAAGTCGGTGATCGGCACCGACGACTACGCCGACCCGATCGACCTCGACGACGTCTACCGGCGGCTCTTCGACGTGGAGCTCCTCTGGAAGCAGCTCAAGAGCAAGCTCGGCCTCTCGCGCACCCGCCACCGGCGTGCCGACCGGATCAAGGCTCACCACATGGTCCACGTCATGGCCGCCAACATCGCCCGCTGGCTCGAGCGGAAGAGCGGTGTCACGATCGAGCGCCTCCGACGCGTCTTCGACAACGTGCACGTCCAGAAAGTAGAGCTCAAGGGAGGCGCGACGTTCTGGGAGTGTGTCGAGCTCGAACCCGAGCAACACGATCTTCTCCGCAAGTTGGGCTATGCCACGCCGCCGAAACGCTTCACAACGACCCTTCCATAGCCTCTACATCAACAGCGGACCCCACAGCGCGTTGCCGAAGACGAACGTACGCGGGGTTTTCCGAGAGATCTGTAAACGCCGCATCTAATTCACGC
>JACQEO010000063.1 GCA_016200545.1 Deltaproteobacteria bacterium
GTGCTCGTCGGCGTTACGGTGACCGTCGGCGTGGCCGTGATGGTCGGGGTCGCCGTGACGGTCGGCGTGGCCGTCGTCGTGGGCATCGCGGTGATGGTCGGTGTGGCGGTCGTCGTGGGCGTCGTCGTGATCGTCGGAGTCGCCGTCGCGGTCGCCGTGACCGTCGGCGTCGCGGTCGGAGTCGGGGTATCGCTCGCGGTCGCGGTCGGTGTCGCCGTGTCCCCTGGAGTCGGGGTCAGCGTCTGCGCAAAGGTCGCGCTGCTTGCGAGCGACAAGAGAGCCACAGCTCCAATGAATGGGACGATGAGTCGGCTTCTTCGCACTTGGAAATCCTCCGCGCAGCCCGTTATCCAGGGACCTTTTTCGTCACGAATCGATTTCTCGAGCTGACGGGCACGTTTCGTGCCGACGCTGCGGAAAGGCGGACTAGCGAGCGCAAGGCAGCGACGAGCGAGGCACGAGCATAAGGTATGCCAGTGCCATTCTGCGAACATCGCGTGTTTCAACTATGCGGACATCTCTCACACATGCCCGACTCGTGCACAGGCGCATGGGCTTCATCTGCCGGCGCGCTCACTGACGATCAAGAGCGAGGTGTCGCACGGGCGCTCGCTGGCGCAGGCTTGGGGCGACATGCGATGCGCACGACGACGCGGGTTGTGAAGGTCACCCTTCATGCACACGCGAGGGGCGCGCGTCGATCGCGACGGTTCAGGAACGCGTTCCGCTCTGAAACCCCGCGTCAGCGGCTTTGTTGTGTGCTGGGCATGTTCAGCAGCTTGGAGGTGAAAGTCCTCTCCCAACCTGATGGAGGTGAAGGGTAGCGAAGCGCAAGGGCTACCGCTGCGAGGCGGGGTCTGAAGGAAGCGTGGAGCAAATGCGCGAGTCGATGGACAAGAACCGGATAGAAGGCGCGAGCGCGGGACGAGCGGGCAACATACCGCGAAGTCCATATCCATCAAGCACGCGAAGCGTAGATCCGGCGACTGTGCGCAGAAGGCGGCTGAGCTTACCCCAGGAGATCTGTTCGGTGTCGCGGCAGCGACTGAAGGGTGTCGAGAGGCATCCCGACCGCCGAGCAGAAGTCAGCAGAGGGCATAGTATCCGGCAACGGAGAAGGCCCGAACGAGAGGAGCGGTGAGTAGGACGCGAATCTCATGAGTGACCAGCGGCAGAATGTCCAGCTGACCCTGGACCTCCATCCCAGGCCCGCGGGTGAAGCCCTCAGGCGTGTCGTGGAGGCGACCGAATCACTCACGGCGAGACGTGCCACCGAAAGCCCAGCTAGGACGAACCGGTCAATGGAGGAGGTGTGTGAGCGAGGAAATCTGCAGGAAGCATTGCGACGGGTGAAGGCCAACAAGGGGAGTCCGGGGATCGACGGCAGGACCGTCGGGCAACTTTCCGGCTACCTGAAACAGCACTGGCCGGCCATCCGGGAACAACTGCTGACGGGAACCTATCGGCCGCAACCGGTGAGGCGGGTCGCCATCCCGAAGCCGGACGGAGGAGTGCGCACGCTTGGCATTCCGACGGTGTTGGATCGGTTCATCCAGCACGCGGTGCTGCAGGTTCTGCAGCGGCAGTGGGACCCGACGTTCTCTAACCACAGCTACGGGTTTCGGCCGCATCGATCGGCGCATCAGGCAGTGGCCCAGGCGCAGCACTATATCGCCGCCGGAGGCACCTGGGTCGTGGACCTCGATCTGGAGAAGTTCTTCGACCAGGTGAACCACGACAAGCTGATGGCGCAGGTCGCCACGCGGATCGAGGACAAGCGGCTGCGGAAGCTCCTCCGGGGATTCTTGCAAGCCGGGATGATGGAGAACGGGTTGGTCAGTCCAAGCGTGGAAGGAACTCCGCAAGGGGGACCACTTTCGCCGCTCCTCAGCAACCTCGTACTTGACGTACTCGACCGCGAGTTGGAGTGCCGAGGGCACCGCTTCGTCCGCTATGCGGACGACTGCAACATCTACGTGCGCAGTGAGAAGGCGGGCCAACGGGTGATGGAGAGCATCACGCGCTTCATCACACAGAAACTCAAGCTCAAGGTGAATGAGGCGAAGAGTGCTACTTCAAATCGCTCGGGCTCCCCTCCTTGACCGCGGAGGCTTAGCGCAACCGATCGAACCGCCGTGTACGGACCCGTACGCACGGTGGTGTGGCAGGGGTAGGCGGGCGACCGCCTCCCCTATGCCAATCTCCGTCCCTGTAGAGGGCGAAGGTCCAATGGGGTGTTGGACGAAGCCGCTTCGCGGCAGCTTCCGTTTCGTCCAAGGGTGATGTATTGGGCGGACCGCCACACGAGTAGGAGCACCGGTGCTACATTTCGTCGCGCTTCGAGGTGGTCGAAGCGCGAGTTTGGACACGCCCCCAAAAGGCCGTTCGGACTTCCTACGATCATCATCTCCTGAAACCGGAGAAGCGTTCGCCGCGCCAGCTCGTCTGGATCCGCGCCGACGACGTGCTTCGGGACTCGCCGCTCCTCCATCAATGCGTCGTCGCTTACGCCTCCGACATGACGCTCATGGACACCGCCACGCTGCCGCACGCGGTCTCATGGTTTGACAGCCGCTTCCAGATGGCGAGCCTCGATCACGCGATGTGGTTCCATCGTTCGTTCCGCGCCGACGAGTGGCTGCTCTACGCGCAGGAGAGCCCGACCGCGTCGGGCGGTCGCGGCTTCACGACCGGCACGCTTGTCCGCCGCGACGGCAGGCTCGTCGTCTCGGTGGCGCAGGAAGGGCTCATTCGCCGCCGACGCGGAGGTGAGCATGCCTGACACGAAAGTGGCGGCGGTCGTCGGCGTGATCGCCGCCGCTGCGGGCCGCATCACTTGCGCGGCTTCTTCTCCGTGCTGAGCAGCGTCATCGCGACCGTCGGCGACAGGCTCGGCGCGTAGTCGTCGCCCGGCAGCACCTCGAGCTCGATCGTCTCCGGCGGTTCCGGCAGGCCGTCGGCGAAGGGAATGATGACAAGCGTGGCAGCCTTCTTCTTCGCCGGGATCACCAGCGTCCCCGAGAGCGGCGCGTAATCGATTCCGGCCTCGGCGGTGCCCCCCGGCCGGTAGTGAACGGTGAGAGGATCGGTCGTCGGCCCGGTGTGCGTGAACTTGACCTTCGCGCCCTTCTTCGCCGACTCCTTCAGCTTCGCCGGCGCCTTGATCGTCACGACGGGCAGCGCGACGGCGTCGGCCAGCGAGGTCGCCATGCCGGTCTGCATGTCGACGTCGAACGATGCACCAGGCGCGAGGCCGACGATCTTCACGTCGGCGAAGTTGCCGCTCAGCTGACCCTGGACTTCGAAGATCGGCAGCGCGTCGCCTTGATGCGGCGCGAACCCGTTCACGAACTGGAGGACGAGCGTCGTGTTGCTGAAATCGGCGTCGCCGGTGATGACGATCGGTCCCTGCGCCGGTGGCGTCGTGGCGGCGCTGCCCGCGCTTGCGGCATCGCCGGGCGACGATGCGAGACCGGCGCCGTTCGGCGCGCGTGTGCCGGTGGCTGCCTCGGGATCACGATCGGCAGACTGCCGAACGCCGGGGCGAAGCTGCCGTGTGAGCCGGCGTCGTACGATCCGCCAAGCACCATGGGGCCGGACACGATGCCGTCGTTATGAATCGTGCCGCCATTGGTCAGCAAGAAGTTCAACTGCCCGAAGCCGGTGACCCGCCCGCCGGCATTGATCGTGACCATACCGTGCGCCGGCGATGTGCCGACGTGGACGACTGCGTCGCTGATGGAGAGGAGGCCGGTCGACGAACCGACCTGCGTTCCACCGATCGTCAGCGACTCGCCGATGTCCCAGCGCGTCAGGTTTTCCGATCCCGCGCCTTGCCCGGGCGGGCCGTCGATCTCGACGAAGCCGGACCGCTCACCCATCTCTACGTCGGGTCACTGTATGAGGCCGGACACATGGTCGCGGACTCCGCCGACCCCGAGGCGACGATCGCCGAGTTCATGGCGACCTTGGATGGCGTCATGGAGGCGCAGCGCGAGCGCGTCGTTCGGGGAGCAAGCCGCAAGCCGGTCGTGCGCCGACCAGCGATGCGCCGCCCCATACGCCGACCTCGTGCGCGATGACGTACGCGGGCGATTCTGGCGGTTGTTTCTGACTCACCGATGCACCAACATCGGCCAGACCTTCGCCGACCCGGAGTGGCCGCGACGCACCGCGAAGGAGAGCGTACGATGACCTACGAACAGATCCACTACGACGTCGAGGCCGGGGTCGCGACGATCACCCTGCATCGCCCCGACAAGTTGAACGCCTTCACCAACACGATGCTGCACGAGCTGATCGACGCCTTCGATCGCGCCGACGCCGACGATGCCGTGCGCGCCGTCATCGTCACCGGCTCGGGCCGCGCGTTCTGCGCCGGCGCCGATCTCTCCGGCGGGAGCGGCACCTTCGACCACACCCACGAGAAGAAGCCGCTCTCGATCGAGGAGCACCGCGACGGCGGCGGGTTGCTGACGTTGCGCATCTTCGCGTCGAAGAAGCCGGTGATCGCGGCGATCAACGGCCCGGCGGTCGGCGTCGGCATCACCATGACGTTGCCGATGGACGTGCGCATCGCCGCGACGGGCGCGAAGATCGGCTTCGTCTTCGCCCGTCGCGGCATCGTCCCCGAAGCGTGCAGCAGCTGGTTTCTGCCGCGCATCGTCGGCATCAGCCGCGCCGCGGAGTGGGTCTACACCGGCCGCGTCTTCGACGCCGAGGAGGCGCGCGCCGCCGGCCTGGTGAGCAAGGTCGTCGCGCCCGACGCCGTCGTCGACACGGCGCGCGCGCTCGCGCGCGAGATCGCCGACAACACCTCGGCGATGTCGGTCGCGCTCTCGCGCCAGCTTCTCTGGCGCATGCTCGGTGCCGACCATCCCATGGAGGCGCACAAAGCCGATTCGCGTTGCATCTACTGGATGGGGCAGTCCGCCGACGCGCACGAAGGCGTCGCCTCGTTCCTCGAGAAGCGCCCGCCGAAGTTCACCTTGCGGCCGAGCACCGACATGCCGCCGTTCTACCCGTGGTGGACGCCGCGGACATTCGAGTGAACGAGCGGCGCGCACGACGCCGGCGCATCGACCGGCCGGCGTCGATGCGTCAGTGTCCCGAGCCAATGAGCTCGGCGATCGTGAACTGATCCTCGGTCGTCCCCGATTTCTCGCCCTGGTGCCAGTACCATCCTGGCTCGCCGGGAAAGCGGCTGCTCGGCAGCGACACGCGCGTCGCGTGCTCGAGCTGAATGTCGATCATCACCGCGGCGGCGGGGAAGGGCGTATCCTCGTCGTACTTGACGGGTGATCCGGGGAACGCCTCCTTGCGGAAGCCGAAGTCGTTGACCCAGATCTTCCAGAGCTCGCCGCCGCGATCGTACATGTCGCTGTAGGGAACCTGGTAGATCTCCTTGTCGACGTAGAGGACGCGCTTCGAGAACGCGTACTGCGGGAGCTTGGAGACGCCCTCGACGACGTAGACCTGACGCTTCTCCCACACGTCGTCGAACGACCAGTCGGCGGCGCCCTCGGTCCACCGGGCAGGATAGTGCTGCGTGTGGAACGCGCCGAGGACCTCTTTCTCGCCAAGGAGCTTCCAGTCCATCCACGCGATCGATCCCGAGTACCCGGCGTAGCTATCCTGATCGGTGTCCTGGCCGAAGAGCGCGTCCGAGCGCTGCGCCGTTGAGAGCCGCCGTACGCGCCGGAGCGACGGCAAATACAGCCAGCTGTCGTCCTGCTTCGCCGGCTCGAGGTAGCGATAGTACGTGAAGCCGACGCCCTTCAGGTCGAACGGCTCGACCAAGGGATGCAAGGTCTCCTTGTAGTGATACCCCTCGCCGTTCGGGATCTCCGGCTTCGGGTCGACGTAGAGGCGCCCGACGTAGAAAAGACGGCGGAAGTGCTCGATCAGAAAGTGCCGTTCGATCTGGAGCGGGCGTTCGCGCGAGATCGGCCCGGTGTCGCCGTCGAAGTTCCGGAGATCCAGGTCGTCGAAGGCGATCGCGAAGCTGTAGTTCTGCATGATCTTGATCGCCGCCTTCGGATCGTTGACGTCGATACGCGGGAACGGCCGGCCGGCGACGAAGCCCTCCATGCGGAGCCCGTCGTCGCTGAGCTTGACCTGCGCCGAGTACTTCTCGGTGGCCTCGACGAACGCGCGCCGGAGCGGGATCGAGCGCGTCTCGACGATGGTCAGCGGAAAGCCGTGCTCGACGCACCAGTACATCGCCGGCGAGACGAGATCCTTCACCTTGTCGGCATTGGCCGTCGTGATGACGTCCCCCGGCTGCACGTCGGCGCGGCTCCCGCTCGCGCTCGCGACGAGCAGCACCGCGGCGATCGCCGTGGCAAGTGTCCGGTACGCGCTCACCAGCGCTGGGTCTCGGCCGGCTCCTCGATGACGTGATTCTCGATGGCGCCGATGCCTGCGATCTCGACGCGCACGACGTCGCCGGGCACGAGCCACTTTTGCTGGGTGACACCCACGCCCGACGGCGTGCCGGTCGAGACGATGTCGCCGGGCTCGAGGGTGAACGCCGTCGAGAGCGTCGCCACCTGGTCGAAGCAGTCGAAGATGAGCTCGCGCGTGTTCGAGTGCTGGCGGAGCTCACCGTTCACCCACGTGCGCAGCTCGAGCGCGTGCGGATCGCCGAGCTCGTCGGCGGTGACGATCCAGGGGCCGATCGGGCCGTGCGTGTCGAACGATTTCCCGAGCGTCATCGTCTGCGCCTTGAATTGCCAGTCGCGGACAGTGACGTCGTTCACCACGAGGTATCCCGCGATCACCTCCGCCGCGCGCTCCTTCGGCACGTGCCGGCAGCGCTTCCCGATGACGAACCCGAGCTCGCCTTCGTAGTCGAGGAGCGGCGAGATGCGCGGGCGGTGGATCGGATCGGAGGGACCGACGATACACGTCGTCTGCTTATTGAAGAAGACCGGGAAGTCGGGGGCCGTCATGCCCGTCTCTTTCACGTGATCGGCGTAGTTGAGACCGATCGCGAGGAACTTCTGCGAACGGAGGACCGGCGCCTCGAGGCGTACCGACGCGAGCGGGAGGCGCGCCGTGCGCCCCGCCACGGCGGCACGCGCCGCCGCCAGCGCCGGCGGCCCGGCGGCGAGGAAGGCGCACATCTCGCGCGGCAGCTCCGACGCCGCCGCGGCGAGGTCGACGATCGCGTCGTCGACGACGACGCCGAGGCGGGTGGTCCCCTGGTGGGTGAAGGTCGCGAGTCTCATCCGAGTTCCATGAATCCATCGGCAGGCCCGAGTCAACCGCGTCGCTTCACCCCACTGCAACCGCGCCGACGGCCGACATCGAGAGATCGCCCGGCGCCAGGGCGTGGAACGCGGCGCGTGTGCGGGGATCGATCAGCGTGTCGTGGCTGCCGTGGAGCTTCGGACGCGTGTACAGCAGGCGGAGCGCGCGGGCATGCGGCATCGTGAGATAGCGGCGTCCGTAGAGACGGACGAGGACGTCGCGCACCGCCGGCGCGTGGCGACCGCTCGAGGTCGGGAACATGTGATGCTCGACGTGGTAGCCGAACTCCAAGTGCAGCCGCTCGAGCCAGCGCGGACCCGTCACCGACAAGGTGTTGGCGAGCGGATCGTTGATATCGGTGAGCGGGTTCAGGAAGTGGTTGGTCGCGATGTACGACATGATGACCGCGTTCGCGACCAGGAGCGGTACGACGTAGATGAAGAGAAAGCTCCACGGTCCCACGAGCGGCAGCACCCCGACCCAGAACGCGAGCATCGCCGCGGATTCGGCGTAGACGGTCCGCCGCGAGATCCGTGCGTAGTAGCCGTTTCGCTGACTATGAAACACGAGGACGAGAAAGGAATGGAGGGAGAACCACATGAAGAAGAACGTCGCGCTCCGTTTCTGACGCGAGCCGGGCGCGAACTTTTCGAGCGCGCGCACGACGCGGTTGGCCTGCCAGAAGCGCAGCGTCCCGAAACCGTCGGGGTCTACGACGGGTTTGCCGGTGTTGCCGTGGTGCGCCTGGTTGTGCCAGGCCGTCCACAGCGTCGGGGAGAGGCCGTAGATCCCGAAGCCGCAATAGCCGACGACCTTCTCGAGCAGGCGGCTCTTCGTGAGCGCGTGATGCAGGGCCTCGTGCGCGAGGAAGCCGAGACATCCCCAGCTGTGGCCCGCGACGAGCGCGCAGAGAAAGGCCACGTACCAGGGCGGGGCACCCCGAACGACATACGCCGCGAGGCCGAGGATGACCGCGAGGTGAACCGGGAGCCACAGCAAGCGCGCGGGCACCGGCCGGAACACCTCGGGGGCGAGGTGGGGGCGGATTTCGCGGGCGTACCGCTGCACCGAATGCGCTACGTATCGACTGTCTGAAGCCTGTTTCATGGATCCTCCGTGGGAGTAAGCTACGCCAACGTTACAGTAACCTTCGCTTGCGTAAGTTACGACATCGTAGTATCCATGTCAATACGATGACCAAAGAAGAGCGGCATGCGGGGCGGCTCACGGCCGCGGCACGGCGGGCGCAGCTAATCGAGGTCGGGCGCGCCGTGTTCGCGAAGCACGGCTACGAGGCGACGACCGTCGAGGAAATCGCCGAGCGGGCGCGCATCTCGAAGCCCATCGTGTACGAGCACTTCGGCGGCAAGGAAGGCCTGTACGCGGTGATCGTCGACCGCGAGGTGGAGCACATCGTCGGCCGCATCGTCGACGCCGTCATCGCGGGGTCGCCACGCGAGCGGCTCGAGCAGGCCGTGCTCGCCTTCCTCAGCTACGCGAAGGACCGCCCGGACGGCTTTGCGATGCTGCTCCGCGACGCACCCCTGACGAAGCGCCGCGGGGAGATGCCCGCCGTGATGCACGACCTCGCCGACCGTGTCGGCGGTGTCTTCACCGAGCAGTTCCGCAAGGCCGGGTACGACGCGAAGACCGCCCCGATCTACGCGCACGCGCTGGTCGGGATGGTCGCCTTCGTCGGCCAATGGTGGACGGAGAGCCGGAAGCCGCCGTCACCGGAGACCGTGGCGAGCCACGTCGCGGCGCTCGCATGGATGGGACTTCGGCATCTGCCCAGGCGGCCGACTCTGCTGGCGCGGAAAGACCGGCGACCCTGAGGGCGGACGACCCTCATTGACATACCGCGACCGCTCGGCGATGCGAGAGTCCCCATGACGAGCGTCACCGAGATCGCGCCCGAGATCTATCGCCTCTCGGCCTTCGTCCCCGAGGCCGACTTGCACTTCGCGCAGTTTCTCGTGCGCGACGACGAGCCGCTGCTGTTCCACACCGGCCCGCGCGCGATGTTCCCGCTCGTGCGCGACGCGCTGGCGACGCTCGTCGATCCGAGCCGGCTGCGCTGGATCGGCTTCAGTCATTTCGAGGCCGACGAGTGCGGGTCCCTGAACCAATGGCTCGCGTGCGCTCCCGAGGCGCAGCCCGTGTGCAGCTTCGTCGGCGCGGTCGTCAATGTGAACGACTTCGCGACTCGTCCCGCGCGCCCGCTCCGCGATCGCGAGGTTCTCACGACCGGCCGCCATCAGCTGCGGTTTCTGCAGACGCCACACGTACCGCACTGCTGGGACGCGGGTCTCCTCTTCGACGAGACGACCCGCATGCTCCTCTGCTCCGACCTCCTGCATCAGAACGGCGACGTCGCCGCGGTCACCGAGTCGGACGTGCTCGAACGCCACCGCGCGGCGTTGGTCGCCTATCAGGCGGGGCCGCTCGCGAACTATCTGCCGTACACGCGCGACACCTCGCGCATTCTGCACGCGCTCGCAGACCTCCAACCGACGACGCTCGCCACTATGCACGGCACGAGCTATCGCGGCGACGGCGGCGCCGCGCTGCGCGCGCTCGCCGGAATCCTGCGCGAGCTCTTCGGCGCCCCCTGACCCGTGACCGGTCGGCGCCGGTCGGCGCGCCGACTACCGCCGGCGGCGCGCCCGCGTGCGCCCCTTGGCAAGTCGCGCCATCCGTCCTACGTGAGACGGCATGGCCATCGATTTCACTTTGCCGGCGGACGTCACCGCGGTGCGCGACCGAATACGCGCGTTCATGCAGGAGCGGGTCGCGCCCGCCGAGGCGCGCATGCGCACCGATGGCGGATGGCGAAAGGGCCTGGGCGCCCTCCGCGACGAAGCGAGAGCGGCGGGACTCTGGGCGCCGCACATGCCGCGCGAGTGGGGCGGCATGGGCCTCGGCCCGCTCGCCATGGCGTTCGTCTCCGCCGAGTGCGGGCGGACGACGATGGGCGCCTACATCCTCAACTGCCACGCCCCCGACGAAGGCAACATGCACACGCTCCTGCACCACGCCGACGACGCGCAGAAGGAGCGCTACCTCCGCCCGCTCGCTGCCGGTGAAGTGCGCTCGTGTTTCGCGCTGACGGAGCCTGAGGTCGCCGGCTCCGACCCGACCGGCATCCGCACCACTGCCGTCAAAGACGGCGACAACTGGGTGCTGAACGGCCACAAGTGGTTCATCTCGGGCGCGCGCGGCGCCAAGTTCGCGATCGTCATCGCCAAGACCGACCCCGACGCCGAGCCGCCGCAGGCGCGCAACACCGCCTTCCTCGTCGACTGTGACACGCCCGGCTGGGAGATCGTGCGCGACATCGAGACCATGGCCGGCCACGGCAACCACTGCGAAATCCGCCTCACCAACTGCGTCGTCTCCGGCGCCAATCTCCTCGCCGGCCGCGGCCAGGGTCATCGACTCGGCCAGGCGCGGCTCGGTCCGGCGCGCCTCGCGCACTGCATGCGCTGGATCGGCAACGCCGAGGTCGCGCTCGAGATGATGGTGAAGCGCGCCACCGAGCGTGAGCTGCACGGCGGCGTCCTCGCCGACAAGCAGGCGATCCAGTGGAAGATGGCCGAATCGGCGATGGAACTCTACGCCGCGAAGCTCATGGTGCTGCACGCCGCCTACCTGATCGAGAAGGGGATGCCGTTTCGTCAAGAGGTGTCGATGGCGAAGCACCACGTCGCCAACACGCTCTGGCGCGTCGTCGATCGCGCGATCCAAGTGCACGGTGCCCTCGGCTACTCGACCGACACCCCGCTCGAGAGCATGCTGCGCCACGCGCGCTCGGCGCGCCTCGTCGACGGCGCCGACGAGGTCCACATGCAGCAGATCGCGCTGCACGTGATCGAGGCCTTCCGCGAGACCGGCGGCACGCGCCGCGCGACCGGCGCAGATCTCCTATGAGCCGTGCGGGCGCCGGCGCCGCCGCGCTGCTCGCGGTGACGCTGCTCGTCGGCGGGTGCAGTCGCGACTCCTCGACGCCCGGCGGCGCGAGCGCGCCGGCAGTTCCAGCACCGAGCGCGCCGGCCGTTGGTGCGGCAGCCGCGCGTGCCGTCGCCGCGGCGCCCGCGCGCGAGCCGCTCGTCGGCGGTCCGTATCCCGCGCTCCTCGTCGCGCAGGCGCAGTTCAACGAGACCGTCGCGTCCGACGGCACGAAGAAGCCCGTCCCCGGCTACGCCAAGCTCCTCATCGTCCGCAAGACCGACGGCGGTTGGCAGACGGTCACGCTCGAGGACCCCGACAGCAACGCCTTCCACAAGGCGCTCGCGTACGACGGCGGCATCCTCACCATCGGCGCCACCCAGGCGATGCTGAAGCTCTGGCACTTCGCGAACGGCGCGTGGACGCAGGAGACGCACTGGAACCCGAAGTTCGGCGGCAAGTTCGACAGGCTGCGCGACATCGAGCAGGGCGACGTCGACGGCGATCGCAAGGACGATCTGGTGATCGCGACGCATGATCAAGGCGTGATCGCCGTCGTCCATCCCGATCAGAACTGGAAGGTCGACGAGATCGATCACCAGGCCGACACCTTCGTGCACGAGATCGAGCTCGGCGACGTCGACGGCGACGGGACGCTCGAGATCTTCGCGACGCCGAGCAAGCCGAACAAGCTCGACCAGGAGCAGCCCGGCGAAGTGCGCATGTACCGCTACGGGCGGACCGGCTGGAAGAAGTCCGTCGTCGACGCGCCCGGCGACACCCACGCCAAGGAGATCCTCACCGCCGACGTCGACGGGAACCACGTCGCCGAGCTCTTCGTTGTGTGGGAGGGCGCCGTCGGCGCGGGCGGCGCGCTCGTGCGGCCGGTGACGATCAAGGAGTACAAGCTTCTCGGGAGCGGCACCTTCGTCGGCACCGAGGTCGCGTCGGTTCCTGATCGCCAGATGCGCGCCATCGCCGCCGGCGACGTCAACGGCGACGGCAAGATCGACCTCGTCGCCGGCGCGCTCTCCTCCGGCCTCTGGCTCTTCGAGCAAGACGGCGCCGGATGGAAGAAGACACTCATCGACGCCAACTCCTCCGGCTTCGAGCACCCCGTCTGCCTCGCCGACCTCGACGGCGACGGCGCACTCGAGATCTACGTCGCCGCCGAGGACCAGCACGAGCTCCGCCAGTACCGCTGGCAGAACGGCGCCTTTCAGAAGAGCGTCGTCGCCCAGCTCCACCCCGGCGACATCACCTGGAACATCACCGCCGGGAAGTTTTGATGTCGAAGCGGCGCGGCAGGACCGGTCTCATCGGTCTCCTCGCGCTCTTCGCGCTCATGGTACTGGTCGTGTGGTGGAGCCTCCAGGTCGGCGGCGTCCGCTGCGAGGTGTGCATCGCCTACGCCGGCCGCTCGCAATGCCGCAGCGTCGACGGCGCGAGCCGCGACGAAGCGCTCGGCGCCGCGACGACGAACGTCTGCGCCTACCTCTCCAACGGCGTCACTGACTCGATGGCGTGCGCGCGAACGCCGCCGACGAAGACGGAGTGTGCGAGCGCGGAGTGATCGGGGCAGCGATCGCGAGGGTTGATCCGAAATGAGACAGTAGAAGAGTAGCGTCGCGCTTGTCGCGCGGAGAAGGCGACCTCTATACTCCGCTCGCCATGCTGGCGACGATGATCCACGATACCCTGCAATTCCTCGGAGCCTATCGCCTCGCAGGGTGCGAGATGACCGACGGGATAAGGCCGAGAGCTGCCGCGAGTTTTGCAGGTGACCGTTGCCGACAGGCCGTCACGATAGGCTGCACACGCTCGCTATGTCGGCGGGACGGTGCAGAACTGTCCAAGTTTAGTCGGGCGGACAGACGCCGGGCAAAGAGCATGGAGAGAATTCTCAGAGCGCTCGGCGTAGTGACTTTCGTGACTTTCGTCATTCCGACAGCAGCAGCGATGGCGGAAGTGGTGGTGAGCAGCAACGCGCTCCAGCGGACGTTTCAACTGAAATACGGCAATCAGACCGGCACTTGCTTCACACTAGACGTCGACGGGCGACAGTATCTGATTACTGCCAAGCACGTTGTGGATGGCCTCAAGGGCGGGGGCGACATCGAGATCCGAAGGGATAGCCAATGGCAGTCACTACCGGTCAAAGCGTTCTTCCCGTCGCCCAACTCCGTCGACATAGCCGTCCTGGCGGCCCCACTGCAGATCTCTCCGTCTCTACCCCTGCCCGCTGAACCAGTTAACCTGTTTGTGTCTCAGGACGTTTACTTTCTTGGGTTCCCCTATGGCCTGTCGATGGATGCTAAGAATCTAAATGCCGGCTTCCCGCTTCCATTTGTCAAGAGGGGGATTGTGGCGGCCTTTGTTGCTGTCGACGGCGGAGCTCAGATCATTGTGGTTGACGGTCTGAACAACTCCGGATTTTCTGGAGGACCTGTTGTGTATCAGGACGTAAGTACTCGGGAGCTGAAAGTGGCCGGCGTGGTTTCTAGCTACCGGTTCCAAGAAGACAAGGTATTTGAGGGTGGCAAGGAGACCACCTTCTCAGTTCGGAGCAATACAGGTCTCCTCATTGCCTACGGTATCAAAAAAGCCTTGGAGGTCATTCGTGCGAACCCAGTTGGGGCTGTGATAGAATTAGGAAAGTGAGCCGGGAACCGGCGGCCACCCAACAGGCGCTCGAGCGGGCCGGCCCGAACGCGCGGGGCCGAAACCGAGCGCAAGCGCGGCCATCTGCTCGGCGCCAATCCGTTAGGCGACAACCCTGAGCCCGGCAACCAGCTTGCATGGGGGCATCGATATGGATTGGACAGCAGTAGGGTCGATCGCCACTGCCATCGGCCTTGCTTTGCTTGCCTATCAAATCTTTCTCCAGCGTCGAGACAGTGCTTTCGAGCGCGCTACGCACATCTTTGCAGAACTGAACGCTCCGGAGGTCCGCGAGGCCTTGCGCTTCATCTACTCCAGATCGCCCGCGGAGTTGCTGCTGTCGGAACTATCAGACCTTCGACGCCAGAAGGTGGAAATGGTGCTCGCTCACTTGGAGCGGCTGAGCTATCGGATCCGACGCGGTCTCGTCGCTGAGGAGGAGGTGTACGAAATGTTCTGGGACGTCGTCGTTCGCGTCGCTCAGCAGCTGCACTCCCACATTGACGATCAGGCTCAGAGGCGCGGCGGGTATCGACACGTGGCAAACTTCGAATGGCTTGCCAAGAGATTTAAGGTGCAAAGCCTGAAGACCGACGGTGGTGCCCCCCTAAACGCCTATGCCACCCCCCTCCCGGAGCTTCTCAAGATGAAACCGCTTCCGGTCTTTCGGGTGGAACCGAAGAGTGATGAGATCTCACAGCAAGAGTAGTGTCGCCTAACAAGAGCGGACGAGTCGTGGACCGTGGCCTTGTGCTCCACCGTGCGAGATTCGATGAGCATGTCTCAAAGCTCAGGCAGGCATGCCAGTGGCTGGCGATAAGCCAAGGTCGAGCAGCCACCTACACTCGTCTCGTGGCGGAGTTCTTCGAGAACGATGCTCGCACCGAAGAGCACATTCTTGCCTGCAACGAGAGCTCCGAGATCGTAGACTTATTCGAGCTCTGGCAACCGCACGTCGATCGATTCCCCGGTCTTCGGAAGAATCTTCGCCAGGTATGTAGGAAGGGCCCGACACTGCGTGAGCAGGAGAATCCCGCCGCATCGAGCAATCGACCGAGGAATGATGCCTTCAGCTACCTGGTGTCCGGCACGCTTCTCAGCGCTGCCGTCTCGGTGGTTGCTGTCGAAGGCCTACGGCGTACCGATTTTGCTGGCGCTTCCGATGCCGATCTTACCTTCGAATCGAGTGCCGGCTATGTCGACGTTGAGTGCAAGCGTCCTCAGACCGAAGACGGTTTGGTGCCGCGTATGCGGGAAGCGCTCGGTCAGCTCATGCAGCCGAGTCGAGACGGGCGTCTGGGGGTCGTTGCTCTCGACTGCTCGACCATCGTCCGCCCTCCTGGCACGCTTTTGGAGTACAAATCTGGGGAAGTCGCTGAGGCGCGGGTCTCGGACATCCTCGCGGCGCGTTTGGGTCCTAAGCTTGTCCCCCACCTTACGGCGCAGGTGCTAGGTGTCGTCCTCGTCGCTCGCGTGGCCGCGATGATGCGATTCGGGGAAGGCGTCATCGGCAGCCCGAGCGGGGAGTTCCGTCCAGAAACGATTCTTACGTGGCTTGTGGTCAGCAATTCGAACGCGCGTGATTCGCTCGTCCTCAAGGTCGTCGCAGAGAAGATCGGGCTGTATCAAGCAAGAGCGCGCAGTTGAGAGGGGGGTGATGTGACGGAGACGCGCCGCCGTCTAGCGCACACCTGGAGGGGATCGGCGGCAAGGCACGAGCCCGAGGCGCCGCGGCTCGCCGGCCGCTCAGCGCCAAGCGCTAGGCCGCCTTCCGACCGGGCCGCGCCAACCAGCGAATGAGATCACGGCGACTGGCTCCCATCCTGAGCAGCGAGCGAACCAAGAGGTCGATGCTCACTGATGGATCCCCGGCTTCCATCTTCGCCATGCGCGACTGGCTCGACCCTAGCAGGCGCCCCAATTGGCTCTGGGTGAGCTTCCGCTTCGATCGCTCCTCCCTCACCGCCCTCGCGAGAGCGAGCTTCAGGTCTATGACGGCCTCTTCCTCGTCGGTCATCCCGAGGAACTCCTTGGTCGATCCGAGTTTCCAGCCGGCTTTCTCTAAGCGCCGTCGCTTCTCTGCGTTCATGACTTCCTCCTTTCGCGTGCTGCGCGATCGTAGGCCTCCAGACGTCTCTGGCAGCGGGAGATCACGTCCCGTGGGGTCGTCCGCGTCTTCTTCACGAAAACGTCTCCGATCACGATCGCATCCTCGTCCACCCGGTAGACGATCCGCCACTCGTGGCTCTTGTCCGTAACCCGCAGCTCGTGGCAGCCTCTGCCGATGGACGGCATCGGCCGGGAGTTGGGGAGGCCGATCGACTCCCCGTGTTGGAGTCTCCTGAGCAAGGCTCCCACTTCGATCCGAGCCTCTTTCGAGAACGGTGGCGTCTTGATCTCGCCATGGAGCCACGCAAGCGGCTTGTTTCGCTTCTCAGCCATCCTATCGGAGAATATGTCAGACTTGACATCTACGCAAGCGTAAGCTGACCGAGAGTGTTCTATGACGTCGCGCGCGAAGAGGGAGTGGAGCCGAGGTGACCGGAGCTGATCCGCGCCTGACGCTCGTGGTCGTCCCGGGCTCCTACGCGATCTGTCGCCTGAGCGCGGATCACGCACCTCCAGCCTGGGCGGCGCGCGGGAGGTTTTGCTCCATGACTCGTACGCCCTATGAACTGTCGATCGTGTGCGAGGCGGATGCGGTGCCGGATGAGGTGCAGGCTGAACGAGGGTGGAGCGCCGTAGCGGTCCAAGGCCCGCTCGACTTGAACCTGACGGGCATCCTCGCGAGGCTTGCGGCTCCTCTCGAGGCTGCGGGGATCAGCATCTTCGCGGTCTCAACGTACGACACGGACTACATCTTAGTGCGAGACGGCGACTTCGAGCGCGCGATTGAGACTCTACGGAAGGCCGGCCACACCGTCACGAATGAGGCGGCGGGCGGCGCGAGTTTCCGCTAGTCGACGATCTCGACCGGAGTCCCCGGTTCCACCGCGTCGAAGAGCTCGATCACGTCGGCGCTCCGCATCCGGATGCAGCCATGTGACACGGGGGTACCAATAAACGCCTCGTGCGGGGTGCCATGAATGTAGATGTACCGGCGCATGGTGTCCGCGGCGCCGCGTCGGTTCTTGCCGCGTTCGCGACCCCGGAGCCACAGGATGCGGGTCAGAATCCAGTCCCTCTGAGGCTCCGCTCTTACCATTTCGGGGGTGTAGATCTCACCCGTCGGGCGGCGTCCGACGAAGACCGCACCGATCGGTGCGCCGGCGCCGATCTTCGCCCGGATCTCGTGAAACCCGCGCGGAGTCTGCTCACTAGCCGCCTGCTCCCCTGCGCCCTTCGCAGCCGTGGACACCGGGTACGATGCCAGAATTTCCCCACCTTCAAGGAGGTGCAACCTCTGTGAGTCCAGGTCCACACGAATCCGTCGGTCTGCCATGATACAAGGCTCGTCCTTCAACCTGCGATGATGACGCGCAGACTGAAGAGGAAGCAAACCGATGAGCAGGATCACGACGAAGGACGGAGCACTTGCCGTCGCTGCTTAGATGCTATTGCGTTGACTACATGGCGACGATGAAGCTCAAGGTCGCGCGAATCGGTAATTCGCGCGGGGTGCGCCTGCCGGCCGCGTCGTTGCGGCGGTACCGCATCGGCGAGACCGTCGCGATGGAGGAGAGGAGCGAGGGCATCCTTCTGCGGCCGACCGGACCGGTGGTGGAGAAGCTCTCGTGGGAAGACACCGCGCGCGAGATGGCGGCGAGCCGTGAAGACTGGAGCGCGTGGGACACGGCGGTCGCCGATGGGCTGAAGGACCTGCCGTGGCAGCGCAGCCGCCATGATGCGCTCCTCGGCTACGTGTCGACGGAGTAAATCTCGACGGGGGCGGCGATGCCCTTCAGCGCCACCGCGCCGCGCGCGCGCAGCGGGATGCCCTGGGCGAGACCGAGCGCCTGGCGCGTGCTCTCGGTGAGGAGGATCGAGGTGCCGAGCTCGCGCGTCTTCACCTGCAGGCGCGCGGCTTGGTTCACGGCGTCGCCGACGATCGTGTACGTGATGCGGTCGCCGGCGCCGACGTTGCCGGCGATCATGTCGCCGGTGCAGATGCCGATGCCCGCCTCGAGCGGCTCGCCGACGTGCGTGCCGTTGCGCGCGGCGAGCGTGTGCTGCAGCGCGATCGCGGCGCGCACCGCCTGCAGCGCGTGATCCGCCTGCGGGTGCAGCGGCCCGCCGAAGACGATCACGACGCCGTCGCCGAGGAATTGCGTGACGACGCCGCCGTGGCGCTCGCAGACGCGCTCGACGATCGCGTAGTACTCGTTCAACACCTCGACGACGTGGGCCGGCGTGGCGCGCCCGGTCATGGCGGTGAAGCCGCGCAGGTCGACGAACATCGCGGTCGCGTGCACCACCTCGCCGCCGAGGGCGATGCCGCGCTCGAGCGCCGCGCGGGCGACGGCCGGGCTCACGTAGCGGCCGAAGAGCTCGCGCAGACGTTCGCCCTCGCGCAGATCCTCCACCATGGTGTTGAAGTGCTCGTTGAGCTCGCCGAGCTCGTCGGTGCTCCGCACCGGGACGCGTGTAGCGAGGTCGCCGAGCGCCACCCGCGCCATCGCCGTGCGGAGCGCTTGGATGGGGCGATTGATGAAGCGCGCGACGAGGAACGCCATCGCCAGCGAGGTGACGCCGGTCGCGCCGACGATGTAGAGCTGGGCGCGGAGCAGCGTGCGCACGTCGGCGGAGATCGCCGGACCGAGGCGGCGCACGAGCGTCAGATCCGCCATCAGCATGAGGACGATCGGCATCACCGAGGTGACGAGGAACGTCCCGCCGAGACGCAGTAGGATCGGCACGCGGAGCGCACCGGCGCGTTCGATCCGGCCGTACGGAAAGAAAACCGGGATCTCCTGCCGCCAGTGGAACTCGCTCAGGAGAAACGCCAGCGCCGAGGTGATCGGGCCGCCGACGAACACGATGCCGACAAACGTCCGCACGTTCTCGGAGACCGGCACCCCCGCCCACGCCAAGTAGGGGAAGTAGAAGACGCCCGCCAGCGTCCAGCCGAGCGCGCTCAGGAGGGCGTTGGCGAGCGGCGCGTTGAGCGCGCGACGGCGAATCGCGTCCGGCACCCGCGTCGCGTCGGCGCCGCTGCGGAGCCGGCGCCGCCACGCGCCGAGCGGCGCCAGGAAACGCCTGCCGACGTACCAGTTCGCGAACAGCAGTGTCGTCGTCACCGCGAGGAAGACGAGAAACGGCCGCAGCATGTTCGGTGTCGGGTTCGCGGCGAGCGGATCGACGAAGGTGAAATAGAGGTACACGACGATCGCGCCGGCGAGGTTCGCCGGGATCGGTGAGCTGCCGAGGCGTCGTCGGAGGTTGCTCGACGGCCCCATCGGCAAGGCCGGGCTCTCGCGGCGCCACTCGCCTGCCATCGCGTCGGCACGCTCGGGCGCGGCGACGTCCTCACGCTGCTCCACCTGACGCATCGGCGTAAGGATCGTTCACCGGTGATGCCCGTGCAACCTGGCGAGGTGCCGCGCCACGCAACAATGTGCTAGCCGAAGGACTTGCATGCCGAACGACCCCCCACGTCCGCCGCTCGAGGAAGGTACCGAGACCCCAACCGGGCGCCGGCGTCCACGGCGGCGCCGCCGCCGGGGGCACGGCGGAGAGAGTGCGCCCGGCGCACCGCCCGGCCCAGTGGCCGGCATGCACGCCACACCGACCCGGCCGCGCCGGGACGATTCTCGTCGCCGCGCCGTACCACCGCTGGTCGTGCCCCCACCGCCAGTCGTGCCCGAGGTCAGCCGGCTCGCCGCGGCCGCCGTCACCGCCGATCCCTTGAGCGCCGCCGAGGTCGCGGAGATGAAAGGACACCTCGACTTCATCCGGACGTACAAGGACGTCCTCCGCCTGAAGCTCAACGCCGCCGAAGATCTCCTGGTGAACGGCCAGCGTGATCCGAGCGAGCGCGGCGTCTGCCGGCACCTGCTCAGGAAGATCGACCGCGCGGTGGTCGAGAGCGCGATCGGCCGCGAGCCGCTGCGCTCGAACGCCGCGGCGCGCGCGCGCATGCTGGCGGGAGCGATCCGCTTGACCGCCGACCCGAGCGTGCTGCTCACCTACCTCGAGACACTGCCCCAGGTGCGCTCGCACGCCGAGGCGGCGCAGGCGTTCGGCGAGGTCGTCGGCCGGCTCGACTTCGAGAGCGTGTCGGCGAGCCGCCTCGGCCGGCTGCTCCAGGTGCTCATCGAGACCTTTGCCGGGCACGAGCGCGTGCAAGTGCTCTTCAGCCTCCTCGCCGGGCCCGCATTCGCCCGCGCCTTCGACGCCGCGCTGCCGTCGCTGCCGGCCGCGGTCGTCGCGGCGTTCGCGCCACTGCGTGCCGTGCACCGCCGCGCCGGCGCCGCGGCGGAGGGCGCGCGCGACGCCGCGGCACTGCTGCGCGCCGGTATCGAGCAGCTCTTGTCGGCACCCGATCCCATCCTGCGCGGCTACGGCGAGCCGCTCCGCGTCGCGATCCTCGAGCTCGCCCTCGAGGAAGGTACGCCGCCGGAGCTCGCCGACCGCGCCGCCGGCGTCCTGCTCGCTAGCCTGCCGGGCGGCGGACGCACCTACGCGCGGCTCGCGATTCGTCGCGCCGCGCAGCTTCTCGAGCACCACGCCGACGACCGCGCGCGTGCCGTCCTCGACGAGCTCCGCCGCGCGCAGCCGGGCTTTCACCTCGCCGAGCGCTGGCGCGGCGCGCTCGACGCGCGTCGCATCGGCCGCATCGCGCTCCGCGGCGTCGCGCCCGAGCACGGGCGGCTCGCGGCGGGGTTCTGGTTGGACGTACAGCGCCCGGTGTGGGTGCGGACGGCCGCCGCCTACGCGGCCGAGCGTCTGGCGCACGAGGCGACGCTGCAACGGACGCTCGTGCTTCCCGGCATCGCGCCCGTGGTCGCGGACGGCGTTGCAAGCGGCATCGCCTACGTCGCCGTCGCCGGCGGCGGGCAGCTGCTCGTCGTCGATCCCGCCGCCTGCCGGCCCGCGACCGCGCTCGCGATCGTCGCCGCCGCGGCGCGCGTCCTGCACGCGCTCGCCCTCTGCGGCGTGACGCTCCCCGACGCGCTGCCCGAGCGCTTCCTCTATACGCCGGAGCCGGCCTTCACGCTGCTGCTCGCCGACCTCGACGGCGCCGCGACGAGTGACGCCGCCGCGGTCGAGAATGTAACGGTCGCACGCGCGCTCGTCGCGCACCTCGTTCCCGCGGACGCGATGGCGCGCATGCCCGATCCCGTCCGCGACGCGCTCACTGCCGCCCTCGACGACGGCGCGCCCCTGGACGCGCTGGCGCGGGCGCTCGACGTCGCAACGCTGCGGGCACCGCGCGAGTGACCGGCGCGCGCGCAACGTTGCGTCCACCCGAGGAAACTCTTACTCTCCGACCCGCGAGGAGCCCTACGCGATGAGCACTGCCACCGTCGGATCCGTCGAGCTCTACTACGAGGAACACGGAAGCGGCGACCCGCTGCTCCTGATCATGGGCCTCGCCGCCGACTCACAGGCCTGGCTCTTCCAGGTTCCGGAGTTCGCGCAGCGCTACCGGACGATCAGCTTCGACAACCGCGGCATCGGCCGCAGCGCCAAGCCGGCGGGCCCGTACACCATCACCACCATGGCCGACGACGCCGTCGGCCTGCTCGACGTACTCGGGATCGACCGCGCCCACGTCGTTGGGGTGTCGATGGGCGGCATGATCGCGCAGGAGCTCGTGCTCCGCCATCCGGCGCGCGTGCGCGGCTTGGTACTCGCCTGCACGTTCCCCGAGCCCGACGAGGAGGTCGCGCTGCAGCGCGAGCGCTCGGTCTCCCAGCTCGGCGGCACGACGAACGCCACCGGCGACCTGCAGATCGACCCGTCGCGTCTCGATCCGATGGCGCTCTTCCAGCACTTCCTGCCGCGCGTCTTCACGCCGGCGTTCCTCCAGAACGAGCTGCCGAAGCTGATGCAGCTCTTCGGCGGCGCCCTGCAGTGGGGGTTCAGCATCGAGGCCATCCTCGCCCAGGTGGGGGCGATCATGGGGCATTCGACGACCGCCCGGTTGCACCAGATCACCACCCCGACCCTGATCATCACCGGCGACGCCGATCTGCTGATCCCGCCCGCGAACTCCGACATCCTCGCGCGCGAGATTCCGCACGCGCGCTTGGTGAAGATCCCCGGCGGCAGTCACGGGTTCAACTTCGAGACGCCCGACGTCTTCAACCGCGAAGTCCTCGCGTTCCTCGGCACCGTGAACGCCTGAGCCGCTTCGCGGCGCCAGGTTCCCGGTCGCGATAGTCTCCGCGCTCGCGGACGGTCTCGTGCGCGTCGTTCGCGTTTGAACGACGCGACGCGGCTGCAACACGCGCGTGCTGCAGCGGACGCCTGATGATTCGCCGCAGCGAGACGGTTCGCCTCGCAACGACGGGGCAGCGGGCCGTCCATGCGCCACGTGGGCACCGGGCATGGAACCTGCTCCCTTCGCAATCGCTGAACCGCAACACCCAGCTCCGACACTCATCCGCTCTCGGCATCGACGCGCGAACGCGCAACGAAGGAGGTCGCTCATGAGAAGGTTGTCCTGCCACATCCGGCGCCTGCGCGCCGGCATCGCGCTGGCGCTGCTCGCGGCGATGCTCGCCGCCCCCGCCGTGGCGCTCGCGGATCGGGACGGCGGCAATCGCGACGACGCTCGCGGCGTGAACCTGAGCTGCACCGATCGTGAGACGCTGGTGCGCGTCGACGAGGCCGTCTGCCCGCCGAATTCGCACCGGCCGCTCTTCATCCGCAAGCGCAAATGCTGCATGAACCCCCAGAGTAAGATGCACTGCGATCACTTCGACCATTGCCCGAACGAATCGCCGTCCTGAGCCGCAACGCGGAAATCGGATCATGACGCGAGGCAACGGAGGAGGACCCGCGACGCCCAGGAGGAACCGCGCCGTCGGCGCATGGTGGTGGTGGGTGGCGCTCGCGGTAGCGGTGGTGGGCGTGGGCTGTGGGGCGCATCGCCCCACTGCCCCGCCGGGGCCGGCGACGGCGTCGGCATCGACCGGCATCGGCGACGTGATGAGCAGCCGCGACCGCACCGGTCTCGAGAGCCTCGCGCAGGCGCGCGCCGCGCTGCCGGCCAGCGACGGATACCGCGTCGGACCCGACGACCTGCTCGACGTCCGCGTCCCAGACCTGCTCGACGCCGCACCGCTCGCGGGAGCGGTGCGTAGCGTCGCCGCCGCGGCCGGTCCCTCCCCGGTCGCGGCGGCACCTCTCTTCCAGGAAGGCCTGCGTGTAAACGGCGCCGGCGACGTGACTCTGCCGCTCATCGGCCGCGTCCCGGTCGCGGGCCACACGACGACTGAGATCGAGCACGATCTGGCGCGACGGTTCGTCGCCGCGGGCGTGCTGCGGAATCCGCAGGTGAGTGTGCAAGTGGCCGAGTATCGGAGCCGCGTCGTCGCGGTCGTCGGCAGCGTCGAGCGCCCCGGGCTTTACCCGGTGACACGCGCCGGCGCGACGGTCGCCGACCTCGTGTGGGCGGCGGGCGGACCGAGCAAGGACGCGGGGCGCTTCGTGGAGCTCGCCCCGGCGGCGGCCGACGGCGCGCGCAGCGCCGATCCACCGGTGCGGCTCGACTTGCAAGTTCTGCAGCACGCGACCGGTGACGACGCCGTGCGCGTCAACCCACGCGTCGCCGCCGGCGACGTCATCAGCGTCCCGGCCGCGGGCAGCGTCCTCGTCGCGGGCTGGGTCGACAAGCCCGGCTCCTATCCCGTGACCCGAGGTCTCACCGCGAGCGGCGCGGTCGCCGCGGCGGGCGGCGTGCTCTTCGCCGCCGACAAGGAGACCGTGACCGTGCGTCGCGTGCTCGCGCCCAGCGAGGAGCGCTCGTTCACCGTCGATCTCACCGCGGTCGCCGCGGGTCGCGCCCCCGACCTCGCGCTCGCCGACGGCGACGTGATCACCATCCCCGCGGCGCCGGGCCGCGTGGTGCCGTGGGCGATGTGGACGGTCGCACGCGAGATGATCCACGTCGGCGGCAACGTGTTGCTCTTCTAGTCGCAGCGGAGGGCTGGTGACGACCAACGACGGACGAGACACGACGGAGCTCGTGACGGCGGCGCGCGGCGTCGTCGCCGAGGCGCTACCCGGACCGGCGATCTTCGACGCCGAGTTCAGCGAGGCGACGCCGCGCCACCTACGCGATCACCTGCGCGTCCTCTACAAGTATCGCTGGCTCGCCGCCGCCTGCTTCGGCGTCACCTTCGGCTTGGTCGCAATGTCGACGCTCTTGACCCCGCGGCTCTACTCGGCGGCGACGCGCCTGCAAGTCTCGCGCGAGTCGCCGATCCGCCTGCGCCTCGCGGACAACGTCCTGAACGTCGACGAGAGCGAGCGCAACGTGAACGGCACGTCGAGCTTCCTCGCGACGCAAGTCGCGGCGCTGAAGAGCCGCGACCTCGCCGAGCGCGTCATCCGCGGCCACCATCTCGCCGACCAGGAGGCGTTCCTCCATCCCGGACCGCAGCGCGGCGGATTGCTCGCCGTCGGCGGACGCCTCATGAACATGCTGCGGCCGCGCGGCTGGCAGGCGACGTCCGGCGACACCGGCGCGGGCGAGCACGTCGGCGCCGGCGACGTCGATCCGGAGCTCCTCGATCGCTACATGCGCTACCTCGACGTGCGCGACGTGCGCGGCACCGATCTCATCGAAGTGCGCTTCACGACGCCGAGCCCGACGCTCTCCGCACTCCTCGCCGCCGCGCACACCCAGGCATACATCGAGGAGAACGAGGAAGCGCGCCTCGCGACCGACGTCACCGCCAAGGAGTTCCTCGGCCAGCAGATCGCCGAGGCGCGCACCCAGGTGGAGCGCGCCGAGAACGCGCTGCGCGCCTTTGCGACCGTGCATCCGAACGTCGCCGTGAACGAGGAGCAGAAGCTCGTCGGCCAGCAGATGACCGACCTCACGAGTCTCATCAGCAAGGCCGAGGGATCGCGCGTCACCATGGAGACGCGCTTCGAGTTTCTCACCCGTGCTGAGAGCGACCCGCTCGCGTACTTTCTCGATCGCCCCAGCATCCAGAAGTTGCACCTCGCCGTCCTCGACATGCGCGCGCAGCGCGCCGCGCTCGACGGCCGTCTCGGACCGAATCATCCGCAGGTGCAGGAGCTGATGCGCACGCAGCATGAGCTGGAGGTGCAGCTGCGCAGCGAGGTCGGCCAAGAGGTGGCGGCGGTCCGCGCGCGCTACAGCGCCGCGCTCATGCGTGAGCAGGGCCTCCGCCAAAAGCTCGAGCACCTCGCGACCGCCGCGATCGAGCTTCGCGATCTCGGCGCGCATTACGCACGCTTGAAAGACGACGTCGAGGGTGCGAGCGCCCTCCATCAGTCACTCCTCAAGCAACGCCTGGAGACCTCGGTCAACGCCGCGCTCGCGGCCTCGAACGTGCGCATCATCGAGCGCGCCGAGACGCCGCAGCACGCGACCAAGCCGAACGTGCCGATGAACCTCCTTCTCGGGCTCCTCGCCGGCGGCACCGTCGCGTTGGGGGTCACCTTCTTCTGCGAGTACTTCGACACCAGCGTAAAGAGCAGTGCGGAGGTCGAGGGCCTGCTGCAGATGCCGACGCTCGCGACGGTGCCGAACTTCGCGCTCGCGCGCCGGTCGCGCGCCGCGCGGGCGCTGCCGGCGCCTGACGGCGCCGCGACGATCGACCCGCCGGCGTTCCCCGCCGTCGCCCGGGACATCGTCGTCCTCCACGAGCCGTGGTCGCCGGTCGCCGAAGCGTTCCGCAGCCTGCGCACCGCCGTGCTCTTCTCGGCGCCGGCGGCGCCGCCGAAGGTGATCCAGGTGACGAGCGCCGGCGCCGGCGAGGGCAAGACGGTGAGCTCGTTGAACCTCGCGACCGCGCTCGCCGAGGCGGGCTCGCGCGTGCTCCTGATCGACGTCGACATGCGGCGGCCGGCCTGTCATCACGCGCTCGGCGTCGACAAGACGCGCGGCCTCTCGAGCTTCCTCGCCGGTCAGCTCGAGCTCGACGACGTCGTCCAGTCGCTCGAGGCGCCGCGGATCTTCTTCATCCCGGCCGGCCCGACGCCGCCGAACCCGGCTGAGCTCGTCGGCTCGCAACGGATGCGCGACGCGCTCGACCTGCTGCGCACGCGCTACGACTTCGTGATCCTCGACTCGCCGCCCGTCCTGCCTGTGACCGACGCGGTGCTGCTGTCGCGCGAGGCGGACGGCGTCGTCCTGGTGGTGAAGGGGCACGACACGCCGCGCGATCTCCTGCGCCGCGCGCGCGATCAGCTCGTGCAGGCGAACGCGCGCCTGCTCGGCGCGGTGGTGAACAACGTCGACCTCGGCTGGGGCGACCTCTTCTTCTACAACCGCTACTACGGCTACTACACGGCGCCGGCGGTGGAGGGACGGGCATGATACGTCGCGACCGCCGCGTGCTCGGCGCGCTGCAAGCGCTGCTGCTCGCCCTGCCGCTCTTCCTCGGCGGCCGTCATCCGCTGGCGGTCGTCGCCGGCGGAATCCTCGTCACGGCGCTGCTGGTGATGACGGCGCGGGCGCGGCGCGACACTCCCGACGCACCGCACGCGCCCGGCGTCGCCGCGCTCGCCGCGTTCGTCGTGCTCGCGCTCGCGACGACCGTGCCGCTGCCGCCGGCGCTGCTGCGGCTGCTCGCCCCGGCGCTCGCGCGCCTCACCGCGGCGTTGCTTCCCGGCTGGCCCGACGCCGCCGGCTTCGACGCGTGGCGACCGCTCGCCATGGACCCGTACGGCGTCACCACCGAGCTGGCGCGGATCGCGATCGGGCTCGGCGCCTTCGCGGTGATCGTCGCCTATCCGTGGCGCAGCGAGGACTGGGGCGCGGATGCGCGCGCGCAGGTCTTCGGCCGCCTGCTCCTCACCGCCATCGGCGGCGGCGTCCTGCTCGCGACGCTGGCGCTCGTCGAGCAGATCGCCGGCAACGGCCGCGTCCTCTGGATCAGCGACGCCGCGACGCAGCGCGGGCGCGCGTCGGGGAGCTTCGTGAACCCCAACCATCTCGCCGCCTGGCTCGAGATGACCTTACCGGTGGCGCTTGCGTACGCGCTCGCGCTCGGCGTCCGTTTGCGCCGCCGCCTGGCACGGGCAGCGCACGCCGGACGCGGCATGGGGGTGCACACGCGCCGCGCGTGGATCTCCGCGATCATCGCGCAGCAGCGCCGGCTCTGGCCACCGCTCGCCGCCGCGGCCGCGGCCGCGCTCATCCTCGTCGCGCACGTCGCCACCGGCTCGCGTGGCGGCACGGCCGCGCTTCTCGCCGGCATCGCCGTCGCGATCGCCGGCGCGACGAGCACGGGAAGGCGCGACGGGCGCGGGCGCTGGATTCCGCTCGTCGCCGCGCTCGCGCTCGTGATCGCCGGCCTCGGATCGCTCGCCCTCTGGGGCGCCGTCGACGAGGAGCGCGCGACGAGTCTCGAGAGCGCCGACGTCGGCCTCGCGGCGCGCCTCGCGGTGAGCGCCGCCGGCACCGGCATCGTACGCGATCATCCGGTCTTCGGAACCGGCCTCGGATCGTGGCTCCACGCCTTCCGCCCCTACCAGGAGCCTCCCGTTCCCGGCGGTATCTGGGATCACGCGCACGACGACTACCTCGAGCTCGCGGCCGAGACCGGCGTCGCCGGCGTCGCGCTCGCGCTCCTCTTCGCGCTCGCGGTGGCGGGCGCCGCACGGCGCGCGCGCTCCGCAGACGCGCGACGCAGTATCGCCGCGACGGGCTCTCCCGCGGCGCCGACGGACGCCGCCGCAACGACGGCGCTGCCGACCGGCGTCGACCAGACGTTTGTCGCGAAGACCACACGGCACGCGCGCACCGACGGCGAGTCGACGAGCGGGCGCGCCACGCCACCGGGATTCGAGGCGTCGGAATGGTGGGCCGCGCTCGACGAGCGCACCCTGGTGCGCTGCGGGCTCGCCGGCGGCGTCGTCGCGATCCTCGTACACAGCCTCGTCGATTTCGGCCTGCGGCTGCCGGCAAACCTGCTCATGCTGATGACGATGCTGGCGCTGCTCGTGATGAGCGGCCGGCGGCGACCCGCGGCGCCGAGCCGCGGCGTTTTCGTGCTCGCCGCCGCCATCGCGCTCGCGCTCGCGCCCCAGCTCGCGAACAGCGCGCGTCGCATCGCGGGCGCGGCGCCGCTCGCGCCGCGCGACTGCCTCGACACGGCCGATCTCCGCTTCGCCGAAGACGGCGACGCCGGACGCGACGCCGCGCTCGCACTCGTGCGCCGCGCCCTCGATCGCAATCCCTTCGACCGTGAAGCACACGAGACGCTCGCGACCGTCCTCGGCGAGGGGCCCGACGCCGAGGCGGCGCTGCGCCGCGCCCTCGTCCTCGAGCCCTGGTCCACCGGCGTCCGCGACCGCCTCGCGCTCGCGCTCTGGGCGCGTGGCGAGCGCGCCGCCGCCGGCGCCGAGCTCGAGGAGTCGATGCGGCGGCTGCCGGAGCTCACGGCACACGCCTATCTGAGCCCCGCGACGACGCTCGGCACGCATGAGCCCGCTGCGCTCCTGCGCTCGCTCACCGACGGCGACACCGTACAGCTCCGCCTCGCGTACCTCGCGCCCGAGATGAGCACCGCGATCGAGCACGGGCTGGCGCACGCCCTCGACGGCGCGGCCGCCGGTCCGACCCGCAGCGCCATCGTCGACGACCTCGCGACCCTTCTCGAGGTCGGCGAGCGCTGGTCGGATGCCGCGGCGCTCCTTCACGACGAGGCCGAGGGCGGCTTCGCGGGCGGCGCGTACCTGATGCGCGCGGCGCGCGACTACCTGCGCGCGCACGCCAACGGCCCCGCCGAAGAGACGCTCCTCGCGGCGCTCGTCCAGGCGCCGGATCAAGGCGATCTCTACCGCCGGCTCGCCGTCGACGTGTATGCCGCGCGCGGCGACTTTGCGACCGCCGATATCGTGCTCACGGCGGCGGAGCAAAACGCCGTCGACCTCCTGCCCGTGTACCGCGGCGTCAGCGAGGTGCTGGCGCGTCGCGACGCCGCGCGCGTCGACGAGCTGCCGATCCCGCCGGCGACGACCGGCGCGCCCGACGCGTTGCCATCCGCCGGTGCCGACGACGTCGCGAGCGAGCCCGTCAGCGCGCGCGCCGACGAATCCTCGGTGCCGGATCGCGCGCCCTGAGGTGCGTCCGTCACGCACAGTGCTGGTCGCGCTCGAATCCCGTCTCGTGCGCGCTGGCGACGGATGGATCTACTCCTCGACGGGCGTCGACGGGTATCCGTTCTGGCAGCGCTACCGCGAGGTCTTCGAGACCGTCCTCGTCGCAGCGCGCACCCAAGACGGCGCGATGCGCGGCCCCGTGCCGTGTGCGTCACACGGCCCCGTGCCGGTCGAGGGACCGGGCGTGCGCGTCGTCCCCCTTCCGACCTACGTCGGACCGTGGGAATACGTCGCGGTCCGGCACCGTCTCATCGCCGCGCTACGCGCCGGCGTCGCGCAAGCGGACGTGCTTTGTCTCCGCGCTCCGGGCGCGATCGCCGGCGCCGCCTGGCGCCTGCGCGGCACGCGGCCGGTCGGCGTCGAGGTGGTCGGCGATCCGCACGACGCGCTCGCACCGGGTGTCGTGCGCAGCACGCTCCGACCCCTCGCGCGCGCCCTTCTCGTCCGCGAGCTGCGGGTAATGTGCGCCGGCGCCACCGCGGTCGCGTACGTCTCGCGCGAGCGACTGCCGCAGCGCTACCCCGCGGGCGCGTGGTGGACGGTGTGCTCGAGCATCGACCTCGACGACGATGCGTTCGCGAGCGCCGCAGAGCTCGCCGCGCGCGTCACGCGCCTGCGCACGCGCCGCGACGCCGACGCACCCTGGCATCTCGTCTTCGTCGGCTCGCTCGCGCAACTGTACAAAGGCCCCGACCTCTTGATCGATGCGGTGGCGCGTTGCCGCGCCGCCGGGCTCGCGCTCGCGCTGACGATCGTCGGCGACGGACGCCATCGGGCCGCGCTCGAGACCGAGGCGGCGGCGCGCGGCCTCGCGGGCGCGATCCACTTCACCGGCCAGCTCGGCGCCGGGCCGGCCGTGCGCGCCGTGGTCGACGCCGCTGATCTCTTCGTGCTGCCGTCACGCACCGAGGGCATGCCACGGGCCGTCCTCGAAGCGATGGCGCGCGGCGTCCCCTGCCTGGGCTCGCACGTCGGCGGCATTCCCGAGCTGCTGCCGGCGGAGCGTCTCGTCGCGCCGGGCGCCGCCGCCGCGCTCGCCGCCGCGCTGACACGCGTCCTGGCTGATCGCGACGCGCTTGCCGCGGCGGCGGTGCGCGACCACGCACTGGCGCGGACGTATCACGCCGAGCACCTGCGTCCGCGTCGCCGCGAGCTCTACGAGCGTCTCCATGCGGCCACGGTGGACGCGGGGCGAGCGCCGCGGAACGCGTCCCATAGCGTTGAGCGCGAGCCCCGCGTCGAGGCGTTCGCGTGAGTACGCATCGCAGCGGCGCGGTCACCACGCCGTCGATGAGTCGCAACGCCACGTGGGCGCTCGCCGGCAACATCGGCTACGCCGCCTGCCAGTGGGCGGTGCTGATCGCGATCGCCAAGCTCGGAAGCGCCGCCGCCGTCGGACGATTCGCGCTCGCGCTCGCGCTCACCGCGCCGGCGATGATGCTCGCGAACCTTCATCTTCGCGCCATCCAGGCGACGGACGCGCGCGGTGAGCACCCGTTTCGCGTCTACCTGCGGCTGCGTCTCCTCACCACTGCAACGGCGTTCACCGCGATCACCGTCGTCACTGCGGCCCTCGGCTATCGCGGCGCCGATTTGAGCATCGTCCTCGCCATCGCCGCCGCCAAGGCCGTCGAGTCCTTGAGCGACGTCACGTTCGGGCTCCTACAGCAGGCGGAACGGCTGCGGCGGATCGCCTGCTCGATGCTCGCGAAGGGTGCGCTGAGCGTCGTCGCGATGGCGGGCACGCTGGCCCTCGGCGGCGGTCTTCTCGCCGCGAGCATGGCCATGGCGGTGGCGTGGACCGCGATTTTCCTCGGCAACGATCTCCCGAACGCGCTGCGCATCGCGCCGGCACGCGGTCGCGTCCCGGCTCGGGCGCTCGGCGCGCTCACTCGGCTCGCGCTGCCGATGGGCTGCGTCATGGCGCTCAACAGCTTGACCGCGAACGTGCCGCGCTATGCCCTGGCGGCGAGCGTCGGACCGGAGGGCCTCGGGCACTTCGCGGCGCTGGTCGCGCTCTTTCTCGCCGGAACACAGCCGCTCCTGGCAATCGGCGCCGCCGTGAGCCCGCGCCTGGCGCGCCACTTCGTCGCTGACCGCGCCGCATACCGAACGCTGACGCGCCGACTGCTCATCATCGCCGCGCTCCTCGGCGCCGCCGCCATCGCCGGTGCGCTCGTCGGCGGACGCACGCTGCTGGCGCTCGCGTACGCCCCGGAGTATGCGGCGCAGGCACCCGTCCTCGTCGTCCTGGCATTCGCCGCCGCGGTCGGCTTTCTCGCGAGTGCCCTCGGCATCGCCGTGACCGCGGCGCGGCGGTTTGCGCCGCAGCTCGCGATCGCGATCGCGACGCTCGCCGTGTGCGCGCTCGCGAGCCGTACCCTCGTACCGTCGTTCGGGCTGCGAGGTGCCGCTCTCGCGGTGCTCGCCGGCGAGATGACGCGCTTCGCCTCGCTCGCCTCGCTGTACGCACTGTCGTGCGCGCGGGGCGGGCGGAAGGCGCGCGAAGACGACGCGCCGGCGGCGATCCGCGTTCTCCACATCTTCGGCAGCATGGGTCGGGGTGGAGCCGAGACGCGCATCCTCGAGGTCATGCGCCGGCTCGACCGGCAGCGCTACAGGTTCGACTTCTGCGTCGTGAGCGGCGTACCGGGCACCTACGCCGCGGAGATCGTGCGCCTAGGTGGCCGCGTCGTCCCATGCCCGCTCCGCCCACGCGTCGCGACCTTCGTACCGCGCTTCGCGGCGCTGCTGCACCACGGGCGCTACGACGTCATCCATAGTCACCTGCACCACTTCTCGGGCGTGCTCCTCCTCGTCGCGCGCCTCGCCGGCGTACGCACCCGGATCGCGCACATCCACAACGCGCACGACGGCCGTCGCACGAGCGCCGCACGCGCGGCGTATCGGCGAGTCACCCGCCTGCTTCTCACCCACAGCGCGACGACCGTGATCGGCGTCGCGGAGAGCGCGATGGATGGGTTCTTCGGCGCGGGCTGGGAAGTCGATCCGCACCGCCGGGTCATCTACAACGGCATCGACGACTCCCGGTTCGCCCCGCGTCGCGCGCGCGCGCGCGTGCGCGACGAGCTCGGCATCGGACGCCGCCAGCCTCTCGTCGCGCACGTCGCGAACTTCACGGCAGCGAAGAATCACGCCGGCTTGATGGCGATCGCCGCGGCGACGATCGCACGCCGGCCCGACGTCGTGTTCGTCCTCGTCGGCGACGGTCCCATGCGGGCCGAGATCGCCGCCGACGTCGCGCACCGCGGCCTCGCGCACGCGGTTCGCTTCGCCGGACCACGCGACGACGTACCCCGCATCCTGGGTGCGGCCGACGTGTTCGTCTTCCCGTCGCTCTGGGAGGGCTTTCCCGGCGCCGTGCTCGAGGCGCTCGCGAGCGGTCTCCCGGTAGTCGCGAGCCCGATTCCCAGCATCCTCGAGATCGCCCGCCACATGCCGGCCGCGCCGGCCGTCGACGGCGCGAGCGCGGCGCCGGCGCCGCTCGTCACCGTCGATCCGGCGGAGCCCGACACCTTCGGCGCGGCGATCATCGCGCTGCTGCCGAGCGCGTCAGGGATGGTCGACGGCGTGCCCGACGGCGCGGGCGCGGCGGCGGACGACACCCCTTCGAGCGCCGATGCGGGCGCCGCATTCGCGCGGCTGCCGCGGCCGTTCACCGTCGAAGCATCCATCGAGGGTCTACTCGCATGCTATGGGTGAACCGCACACCGCAATCGACCCGCTCCACGCCGGGCGTCCGGCGTTGGGGTCCGGGAGGCGCCCGCGCCTTCGTCGCGGCGCTCGCGCTCGTCGCGATCGCGACGGCGACGCTCTTGCGGGCCGGCGTCGCGCCGTTCGGCAGCGACGCGACGACCGCGCTCGCGATCGTGCTGATCGCCGCGGTCACGCTCGCGAATCTGACCCGTCTCGGCACCCACGCCTTCGCGCCGTCGACGCTATTCATGGCGGCGCTCGCGGTGTTCCATTTGGGAATGATCGCGTCGGTCGCCGCCGGTCTCGACGAGCCGCCGTTCTGGCTCGCCGCGCTTTCCGAGCGGAGCGTCGCGGCCGCCCTCCTCGCGATCGTGCTCGCCTTCGCCTGTCTCGAGATCGGCCTCGTCCTCGGCTGGGGAAGTACGCGACCGCGGCCGCCTTCGCTACGACCGATCCCGACCGCGCCGCAGACGGCGAGCGCGCTCCACGGCGGCGGCCTGGCCGCGGCGGCGATCGCGGTCGCCGCCGCGGTCGCCAACCTCGCGACGATCGGCTTCGACCGGTTTTTCGAGGCGTCCTACGGCTACGAGCTCTACGCGACCACCGACTCGCGGCTGCTGCAAATGGGATTCTTCTGGCTGCTCCCCGCCGCTTCGCTGGTATGCTTCGCCGGGGCGCGACGCGGACGCGAAGCGCGCCGCGCCCTCGCGCTCGTCGCGACGACGACGGGCCTGCTGCTGTGCGCCGGCGATCGCGGCGGGGCGATCTCGCTGCTCTCCGGCGCGCTCGTCGTGTGGACGACGACGCGCGGCCCGCTCCCACGGCGAATCGCCGTCGGCGCGGCGCTCGCCGTGCTCGTCCTGGTGCCGACGATCGCGGCCATCCGTCAGCTTCCGCGGAACGCCGTCGACCTGGCGTCGATCCGCGACGCGGCGAGCGCGGCGTCGCCGCTCGCGGCGCTCACCGAGATGGGCGCGACGTTTCGACCGCTCGTCGAGACGATGCGACTCGTGCCGGAGGCGGAACCCTACCGCCTCGGCCGCACGTATCTCGCGGCCGCGCTGCGGGTGTTGCCGAACCTCGGTCTCTCGCGTGCCGACGACGATTGGCGCGATCCCGACGAGCTGCCACCGAATACGTGGATCACCTACACGGTCGCGCCCTGGACGTTCGCCGCCTATGGCGGCCTCGGCTATTCCGCGGTCGCCGAGCCATACCTGAACTTCGGCGTGCTCGGCATCGCCACGTACTTCCTGGCACTCGGCGTCGCGCTCGGAAGGTTCGAGGTACGGTTCGCGCAGACGCCGTCGCGACGTATGGTCGCGCTCGCAGCGGTGATCTTCATGTCGTTTCTTCTGACGGTGCGAAACGACGTGCAGAACTTCATTCGCCCGGCGGTGTGGGCGATCGGGCTGATCGCGCTGATCGAGGTGGTCCACGGCGGGCGTTCCGTACGCCGGCGCGCGCCGTTCCCGCGCGGCGCGCTCGGCGCGCGCGCAGCGCGCCCGGCGGCGCGCTCCGATGCGGCGACGGCGGCGCACGCAGGCACGCTCGCCCGAGGTGTCGCGTGAGAGTGTTGCATCTCGTGAAAACCGGCGAGGGCGCCGCCTGGGCGCTCCGTCAGACGACGGCGCTCTGCGCGCTCGGGATCGACGTGGTGGTCGCCCTGCCGTCGGCGACGGCGGGGCTCGCGCCCGTCTACGCCGAGCGCGGTATCACGGTGGTCGCCGCCGATCTCGACGTGCCACCGCGTCGCCCGTGGCGTCTCGCCGCTGCGCTCGGCCGCTGCCGGCGGCTCGTCGCCGACACGCGTCCCGACCTCATCCACAGTCATTTCGTCTCGACGACGCTCGTCGCGCGCCTCGCGCTCGGACGGACGCATCCGATCCCGCGCCTCTTCCAAGTCCCCGGACCGCTCCACCTCGAGCACGGCGCCTTTCGTGCGCTCGACCTCGCGACCGCGGGCCCGCGCGACCTCTGGGTCGGGTCCTGCCGCTGGACGATCGAGGAGTACCGGCGGCGCGGGGTCGGGCCGGAGCGGCTCGCGCTCTCGTACTACGGAACGAACCTCGGCGCCTTCGAGGCCACGGCGCCGGGCGCCTTGCGGCGCGAGCTCGGCGTCACACCCGGCACGCCGCTCGTCGGCATGGTCGCGTACATGTACCCGCCGAAGCGCTTCCTCGCTCAGCGCCGCGGGCTCAAAGGGCACGAAGACCTGATCGACGCGTTTCCCGCGATCGCGCGCGCGCTCCCGGGCGCGCGTCTCGTCCTCGTCGGCGGCGAGTGGGGCGGCGGCACGCGCTACGCCGCGCGGATCGCGGCGCGCACCCGCACCGTCGGGGCGACGCGATCACCGTCCTCGGCACGCGCGGCGACGTCGCGGCGATCTACGCCGATCTCGACGTCGCCGTGCACCCGTCGCTCTCGGAGAACTGCGGCGGCGCCGTCGAGTCGCTCGCCGCCGGGTGCCCCACGGTCGCGACGGCGGTCGGCGGTCTCCCTGATCTCGTGCGCGACGGCGAGACCGGCTGGCTGGTGCCGGCACGCGATCCCGCCGGCCTCGCGGGCGCGGTGATCGCCGCGCTCGGCGATCGCGCCGAGGCGCGCCGGCGCGCGCTCGCGGGTCGTGCGCACGTGCGCAGCCTGTTCGCGATCGAGCGTACGGCGGCAGAGATCGCGGCGCTCTACGCGCGCGTGCTCGCCGACGTCGCATCGAGCGGCGAGGGCGTGCACGCGGGCAGCGAAATGGCGGCGTCCGCACCGGCCGCGAAGGAAGGAGCATACGCGTGTACGGGGTGACCAAACGCTGCCTCGACGTCGTCGGTGCCCTCGTGCTGCTGGTGGCGACGGCGCCGCTGCTCGCCGTCGCGGCGCTCCTCATCCGCGTCACGATGGGGCGTCCGGTCCTCTATCGACAGCGGCGAGCCGGCAAGGACGGCCGCATCTTCGTGCTGCAAAAGCTGCGGACGATGCGGGCGGGCGACGGCGGTGGTGGCGCGCGCGACGGCGACGCCGCGACGCGGCCGCCGATCGCAGCCGACGACGCGCGTCTCACGGTGCTCGGGCGCCGCTTGCGCGCACTCAGCATCGACGAGCTGCCGCAGCTCTGGCACGTGCTCTGCGGCGAGATGTCCCTCGTCGGCCCGCGCCCGCTCCTTCCCGAGTATCTCGCGCGCTACTCGCCGACACAGGCGAGCCGCCACGCGGTGCGCCCCGGTCTTACCGGTCTCGCGCAAGTGCGCGGCCGAAACGCGCTCTCGTGGAGCGAGAAGCTCGCACTCGACGTCGCCTACGTCGAGCGTCGGAGCCTAGGCCTCGACCTCTGGATCCTCTGGCGGACGCTGCTGATCGTTCTCCGCCGCGACGGCATCGCGGCACCCGGCACGGCGACCATGCCCGAGTTCCTCGGTGACGACGCGAAGGGAGACGCATGCGCCACCTCGTAATCGGCGCCGCCGGGCACGCCCAGGAAGTCGCGTGGGCGCTCGACGCGCGCGCGCACGCCGACGGCCGACCGATCGAGCTCCTGTTCTTCGACGACCGCGTCCCGCCGGGCCCGCTGGCGTCGGGGCTCGGCGCCGTCGTCGGCGCCGTCGACACCGCCGCGGCGTACGTCCTTCCGGGCGCGACCGAGCTCGTTCTCGGCATCGCCCTGCCGCACCTCAAAGCAGCGCTGACGGCGCGGCTCGCGGCGCTGGCGCTGCCGTGGACGACGGTCGTCCATCCGGCGGCGATCGTCGGCCCGAACGTGTGCCTCGGCGCCGGTACCTACGTCGGCGCCGGCGCCGTGATCACGGTGAACGCGCGCCTCGGGCGCTTCGTGACGATCAACGTCCACGGCGGCGTCGCGCACGACACCACGCTCGACGACCTCGTGACCCTGCACCCGTACGCCCACCTCTCCGGCAACGTGCACGTCGGTGAGGGCGCGGAGATCGGCGCCGGCGCGACGGCGATACCCGGCGTCGACATCGGCGCCTGGACGGTGCTCGGCGCCGGCTGCGTCGCGGTGCGCGCGCTCGCACGCGACCGGACCTACGTCGGCGTGCCGGCGCGCGACCTGAAGTCGATGAGGAGGACCGGATGACGACGATTCCCATGAGCCAGCCCGACATCACCGATGTCGAGGTCCAGGCGGTAATCGACGTGCTGCGGACCTCCGTGCTCGCGCTCGGCCCGCGCGCCGAGCTCTTCGAGCGCAAGCTCGCCGCGCGCCTCGACGCGCCGCACGCGGTCGCCGTGAGCAGCGGCACCGCGGGGCTCCACCTCTGCATGATCGCAGCGGGCGTCGGCGAGAACGATCTCGTCGTCACCACGCCGTTCAGCTTCGTCGCCTCGGCGAACTGCATCCTCTACGAGCGCGCGCGACCGGTCTTCGTCGACGTCGATCCCACGACGCTGACGATCGACCCCGAGGCCCTGGCGCGGACGTTGCGCGGCCTTCGCCGCGCCGGCGGCGCCGCCGCCGGCCGCGTGCGCGCGATCCTGCCGGTGCACGTCTTCGGCCAAGCCGCGGACATGGACCCGATCCTCGCCCTCGGCCGCGCCCACGGCATCCCCGTCATCGAGGACGCGTGCGAGGCGATCGGCGCCGGCTATCGCGGCCGTCCGGTCGGCAGCCTCGGCGAGGCCGGCGTCTTCGCGTTCTATCCGAACAAGCAGATCACGACCGGCGAGGGCGGCATGATCGTCACCCACGACGGCGCCTGGGATACGCTCTGCCGCAGCCTCCGCAACCAGGGCCGCGACGTCTTCGACGGCTGGCTCGCGCACACGCGCCTCGGCTACAATTATCGCCTCGACGAGCTGAGCGCCGCGCTCGGCGTGGCACAGATCGACCGGCTCGACGAGATCCTGGCGCGCCGCGCGCAGGTCGCCGCCTGGTACATGGCGCGACTCACCGACGTCGAGGAGCTCACGCTGCCGGTGGTGGCATCGTGGACGACACGCATGAGCTGGTTCGTCTACGTCGTGCGGCTGGCGGCGGTCGACCGCGACGCGGTGATCGCCGCGCTCGCGGAGCGCGGCGTGCCGGCGCGCGCGTACTTCCCGCCTGTCCACCTGCAGCCGTTCTACCGCCAGCGCTTCGGCTACAAGCCCGGCGACTTCCCGATCGCGGAGCGTGCCGGCGCCTGCGCGCTGGCGTTGCCGTTCTTCGGCACTATGACCGAGGCGCAAGTGGATACGGTGTGCGGCGCGCTGCGCGAGGTGCTGCGCGACGCGGCCACGCGGCGGGCGATGCGAGCGTCCGCATGAACGCCGCGCTCGCCCGGCTTCTCCTCCGCCATCGCGCGGCCGCGGCGGTGGCGGTGCACATCGCCATCGTCGCGCTCGCCTACGTGCTGGCGTTCGCGCTGCGCTTCGATTTCACGATGCCGACACGCATCGCGTGGACGCTGGTCGTGACCTTGCCGCTCGTGCTTGCCTGCAAGCTTCTCGCGTTCTGGACCTGCGGCGTGTTTCGCGGCTCGTGGCGCTACCTAAACATGCACGACGTCGAAGACATCGTGCGCGCCAGCGTGCTCGGCTCCGCGCTCTTCTTGACGGCGATGGTGTTCTTCCACGGCATCCCCGGCTTTCCGCGCGCCGTCTTCCTCCTCGACCTGCTCCTCTGCACCGGAACGACGGCGGGCGCGCGACTCTCGGTGCGCTGGCTTCGCGACCGCCGCGAGCGGCCCCTGGTGCGCCGCATCGAGCACTTGGTGCTGATCGCCGGCGCCGGCTCGGCGGGCATCCGCCTCCTCGAGGAGATCGAGAGTCGCGACCGCTTGAAGTGCGCCGTCGTCGGTTTCGTCGACGACGATCCGGTGAAGCTCGGGTTGCGCGTCGGCGGCACGCCCGTCCTCGGTCGCATCGACGACCTGCCGGCGCTCGTCGCCGCCCACGACGTCGGCGAGGTGCTGGTGGCGATGCCGTCGGCGCCGGGCGCGGTGCTTCGACGCGTCGTTCAGCATTGCCGCGACGCCGGCGTGCGCTCGCGCGTCCTGCCGACGCTCAGCGAGCTCGTCGAGGGACGCGTAATGTACACGCAGATGCGCGAGGTGCGCGTCGATGATCTACTGTCGCGCGAGCCGGTGCGTCTCGACCTGCCGCGCGTGCGATCGTTCGCGAGCGCAAAGCGCGTGCTGGTGACCGGCGCCGCGGGATCGATCGGCTCCGAGCTCTGCCGCCAGATCGCTGGCTACGCCCCGGAGCGGCTCGTCCTCTACGACCGTCACGAGAACGGCATGTACGGACTCGAGATGGAGCTCCGCGCACGCTTCCCCGAAGTGCGGTTCGAGGCCGTCCTCGGCGACGTGCTGCTTCCCGTTCAGCTGGACAGCGTCTTCGCCGCCCACCATCCCGAGCTGGTATTCCACGCCGCAGCCTACAAGCACGTGCCGCTCGCCGAGGCGAACGTCCTCGAAGCGGTGCGCAACAACGTCCTCGGGACACGCAACGTCGCCGAGGCGGCGATCCGCCACGGTGTGCGCGAGTTCGTCCTGGTGTCGACGGACAAGGCGGTGCGGCCGACGAGCGTCATGGGCGTCACCAAGCGCGTCGCCGAGATGGTGCTGCAGGGGTTGCAGAACGGCGGCTGTCGCTTCGTCGCCGTGCGCTTCGGAAACGTTCTCGGCTCGAGCGGCAGCGTCGTGCCGCTCTTCCGCGACCAGATCGCGCGCGGCGGCCCGGTCACCGTGACCGATCCCGAGGTCACGCGCTACTTCATGACGATCCCGGAGGCCGTGCAGCTGATCCTCCAAGCCGCGACCCTCGGGGAGGGCGGCGAGATCTTCATCCTCGAGATGGGCGAGCCGGTGCGTATCGTCGACCTCGCGCGCAACATGATCCGCCTCTCCGGCTTCGAACCCGACGAGGACATCGAGATCGTGTTCACCGGCCTCCGGCCGGGCGAGAAGATGACCGAGGAGCTGGTCGCCGAGGAGGAAGCGATCGCGACCACCTACCACGACCGCATCAACGTGCTGCACAGGAGCGGCACACCGCCGCGTCCCGAGACGTGGCTCCCCGACGTCGAACGCTGCCTGGCGGCGGCGGACGTTCCTGCCGCGCTTCGGCTCTTGCAGCACCTCGTGCCCGGCTATCGTCCGAGCGCACACCATCGCCTCGATGCCGGTGACACGCCGCCGCCGCCGCACGCGCTTCCGACGCGGACCGCCCTGCCGGCGCACGTGAATGGGACGACGCCGGTCGATCGTCGCGGCACCACCGCCGTACCCGCGAGCGGCCGCACTGCGCTCGCGACCGCATGAGCCCAGAGCTCAGAGCCGCGAGGTAGAACCCCTTCCTACGCCGCCTGTCAGGGCAGGAAGAACGATCCCGGAAGCGGCGACACCGACCCGATATCGTGCCACTGGGTGCCGGGATCGCATGGCAAGGCGGCACAACCACTGGCGACCGAGCAAACGAACGTCGCCGTTTGGCCTTGGAGCTCACTGACGTCGGAGAAGACGCCGTCGTCACTCCAGGTAACGTCGCACGCGAAGAACGTCGCCGCCCCGCCGCTGGTATCGAAGACGTTGCCCGTCAGGGTGTCGACATCGACGTTGAGAGCGAGCACCCACTGCTGGGTTCCTACCGTTTTGTTGATCAAGATGACGGACTCGTCCGGAGTCACCTGGACTGCCGACTTCGCGTGCGCCGATCCCGCGGTGGCGAGCAGGACGGCGAGCGTGACGACGAGCGATCGAATGCGCATGGCTGAGGCTCCTTTCGGGAAATGACGGTCAGTGGCGCGAGCCGACGCACCGCCGTTGCGGTGCGCGCTCGGACGTCCCCAGCAGAGCACGACCTGCATCGAGTGGGAAGCCGGGCACACGGCCGCGGTCGGGCTCCCTCGCGAGTGCCGCGCGTGCCCCGGGAGTACGCCATAGCGCCCTCCGCGCGTGCGCTTCGCCCTTGCAATTCCGCCGGCACTGGCTCACCCTCGCGGACGGTGGCTCCTCACCAACCGATCGCGCCGCCTTCAGCCCTCCTGCTGCCGCTCGAGGGCCGCGCGTGGCTCGAGCTCGCAGCGCTCGTGCCGGCGTGGCCGTTCCTCAATCGCGCGCCGCGTGGTGACGGCCACCCGGTGCTGGTGCTGCCCGGCTGGATGGCGACGGACCATTCGACCCGGCCGCTGCGTTGGTTCCTACGCGCCCGCGGATACCACAGCCACGGCTGGCGGCTCGGACGCAATCTCGGTCCCTCGCGTGCGACGATCGACGGCCTGGTCGCGCGTTTTCGCGAGCTGCGCGAGCGTCACGCACGTCCGCTGAGCGTGATCGGCTGGAGCCTCGGCGGCATCTACGCGCGCGAGCTGGCGCGCCGCTTCGCGCCCGAGGTGCGCCGAGTCATCACGCTCGCGACCCCCTTCCGCGACGTCGACGCGACCGCCGTCGCGCGCCTCTTCGGCCGCCGTCCGGAGGCGCGCCACGAGGAACTGCACCGCCGCTTGCGGACGCCGCCGCCCGTCCCGTGCACGTCCTTCTACAGCCGCAGCGACGGCATCGTCGCATGGCGGAGCTGCCTCGACGACGCCGATTCGCACGGTGAGAACATCGAGGTTCACAGCAGCCACTGCGGCATGGGCCACCACCCGTCGGTGCTCCTCGCAATCGCCGAACGCCTCGCCCGCCCCGCAGCGATCGCAGCGAGCGAGGACACCAATGGGGAGGACACGAATGGGAGGGAGGCGCGCGAGTTCACCTCGCGCGCCGACGCCCATCGCGAGGCGAAGCCGAGCGGGGGCTAGGTCAAGGTGTCGTACACCTGGCTGACCGCGCTCGACAACTCGTTTCTCATCGCCGAGAGCCCGAAGAGCCACATGCACATCGCGGGTACGGCGCTCTACGAGGCCGGTCCGCTCCGCACCGACGCCGGCGGCATCGACGTCGAGCGGCTGCGCGCGTACGTCGAGTCGCGCCTGCACCTGATTCCGCGCTACCGCCAGGTCCTCGGCTACGTACCCCTCGAGCAATGGCCGGTGTGGGTCGACGACCGCCACTTCAACATCCACTACCACGTGCGCCACACGAGCCTGCCGCGCCCCGGCGACACCCGTCAGCTGAAGCGTCTCGCGGGTCGCATCATGTCGCAGCAGCTCGATCGCTCGAAGCCGCTCTGGGAGATGTGGATCGTCGAGGGCCTGCAGGGCGGCGAGCACTTCGCGGTCATCACCAAGGTGCATCACTGCATGATCGACGGCATGTCGAGCGTCGATCTGCTGACCGTTCTCTTGGCGATCGCACCCGGCGACGCGATCGAGGCTCCGCCGCGCTGGCTGCCACGTCCCGCGCCCGACTGGTGGGACCTCCTCGGCGCCGAGGCGCTGCGGCGCGCGCAGGCGCCGTTCGAGGCGGCGCGCGGCTTTCGCCGCATGATCGAGGAGTCCTCCGATCCGCGCTCCAACGTCCGCGTGATGCTGCGGGCGATGCGCGACATGCTGCGCTCGAGCATCCGCTTCGTCTCGGACACGCCACTCAACCGGCCGATCGGCCCGCATCGCCGCGTCGACTGGCTCGCGATGCCGCTCGACGACGTGAAGGCGGTGAAGCACGCGCTCGGCGGCACCTTGAACGACGTCGTCCTCGCGACCGTGACCGGCGCCATCCAGCGCTTCCTCGAGGGACGACGCGTGAACGTCGATGTCCTCGACTTCCGCGTCATGGCGCCGGTGAGCGTCCGCACCGAGCGCGAGCGCGGCACGCTCGGCAATCGCGTCTCGGCGTGGATCATCGAGCTGCCGCTCGCCGAGCGCGATCCGCGGCGACGCCTGGCGCGCATTTGCGAGCACACCGCACGCCTCAAGGATTCGAAGCAGGCGATGGGCGCGGCGGCGTTGACGGCCGCCGCCGAGTGGACGCCGTCGACCCTCCTCTCGCTCGCGGCGCGCATGATGACGCGCGCCCTCCCGTTCAACCTCGTGGTGACGAACGTCCCGGGCCCGCAGGTGCCGCTCTATTTCCTCGGCGCGCGCATGATCGACAACTTCGGCCACATCCCGCTCGTCGACTACCTCGGCGTCGGCATCGTCCTCTTCAGCTACGCGGGGACGCTCTGCTGGGGCTTCACCGCCGATTGGGACCTGGTGCCCGACCTGCACGAGCTCGTCGCCGCCATGCGTGACGCGTTCGCCGAGCTGCAAGCGGCCGCCGGCATCGAGCCGGCGACGCCGACGTCCGAGCGCGCCTGAGCGCGCTCAGGCGACGCTGTGGTAAGCGATCGGCTCGGGCGGCATCTCGCGGCGCTGCATCTTCGCGACCAGCGTCGTGCGCTTCATCCCGAGCAAGCGGGCGGCGGCCTGCTTGTTGCCGCGGGTTCGTCGCAGCGCCTGCTCGATCAGACCGACCTCGAAGTCGGCGACCGCGCTCCTCAAGTCGACGCCCTGCGGTGAGAGCGTCGGATCGACCGCCTTCTTGCGCACGGTGAACGAGGTGACCGCGGCCGGCAGATGCTCGACGCCGATCACCGATCCCTCGGCGAGAATCACGACGCGCTCGAGCAGATGCTCGAGCTCGCGGACGTTCCCCGGCCACTCGTAGTCGAAGAGGACCGCGAGCGCCTCGTCGCTGATCCGCACCGGGCGCTCCGGCCGCGCGCGGTTCAGCTTCTCGAGGAAGTGCTCGATGAGGAGCGGCACGTCCGAGCGGCGCTCGCGGAGCGGCGGAACGGCGACGGGGACCACCTGAAGACGGTAGTAGAGGTCCTCGCGGAAGGCGCCGCGCTCGACCTCGCGCGTGAGGTCCTTGTTCGTGGCGGCGACCACGCGGACGTCGACACGCGTCGCTTTTTCGGCACCGAGCGGGCGGACGTCACCGTCTTGCAGGACGCGCAGCAGCTTCACCTGCAAAGGCGGGTTCATTTCCCCCACCTCGTCGAGAAAGATCGAGCCGCCGTTCGCGAGCTGAAACATGCCGGCGCGCGCCGCGACCGCGCCGGTGAAGGCGCCGCGCTCGTGACCGAAAAGCTCCGACTCGAGCAGCTCCGCCGGAATCGCTGCGCAGTTCACGGGAATGAACTGGCGGTCGGCGCGCGGCGAGAGCAGGTGCAGCGCGCGCGCGACGAGCTCCTTGCCGGTTCCGCTCTCGCCGGTGATCAACACCGTGACGTCGGTCTCCGCAACCTTGCGAATCAACGTCGCGAGCCGCTGCATCGAGGGATGTCGTCCGATTGCGATTGGTAGTTCGTCCATGCGACGAAACGGTAGCATGTGGGTGACGACGGAAGCGTCAGTATGCTACCTGAGGCACGCGGGAAAAATACCTGAGACGAATTTTCGACGGTGAGCGTACTCGCACGTGTCAGCGCTCAGGGCTGACGAGCCCCTGCCGGATCGCATAGCGTACGAGTCCGGCGATGTCGTGAATGCCCAGCCGCTCCATGAGTTGCGTGCGATGGGTCTCGACGGTCTTGATGCCGAGGTCGAGCTTCTGCGCGACCTCTTTCGTCGAGCATCCCTCGGCGACGAGTTGCAGCACCTCGCGCTGGCGCGGCGTCAACATCTCGACGGGGGTCGCCTCCTCGTCGCTCACCCGCCGCAGGTAGTCGTCGACGACTTGCCTCGAGACTGCGGGACTCAAATACGTCGCGCGGTTGGCGACGGCGTTGATCGCGATCTCCAGCTCGGAGGGCGCGGCGTCCTTCAACATGTAGCCGGAGGCGCCGGCGCGCAGCGCCTGTGACACGTACTCCTCGTTCGAGTGGATCGAGAGAACGATCACGCGGACGCGCGGGAAGCTCTTCACGGCACGGCGCGTCGCCTCGAGACCGTTCATGCCTTCCATGGCGACGTCCATGAAGACGATGTCGGGGTTGCGCTCCTTGATGAGCACCAGCGCCTCGCGGCCGTCCGCCGCCTCGCCGACGACCTCGACGCCCGTCAGACCCTCGAGCAGCGACCGGATGCCCGCGCGCACGAGCGTGTGGTTGTCGACGAGCAGAATCCGCGTCACGTCAGCACCTCGTCACTTCGCCGCTTCGGCGCCGGGCGCGTCGTCGTGCACGATCGATCGCGATCGCCCGCTCCGCTGTGTGTCACCGAGCGGCAGCTCGGCTCGTACCTCGGTGCCGCGGCCGGGAGCCGAAGTGATCGCGAGCGCGCCACCGAGGAGCGCGACGCGCTCATGCATGCCGAGGAGTCCAAGGTGTAAGCCGCTCATCCCGCGGCTCTGCACGCCTTCGAGGTCGAAACCGGCGCCGTCGTCGCGAATGACCAGGGAGAGACGTTGCTGCTCGCGACGAAGCGACACCTCGACGTACGCGGCGTGCGCGTGCCGCACGGCGTTGGTGAGCGCCTCTTGGGTAACGCGGAAACACGTAGTCGCGACCACCGGCGCGATTTCTTCCTCGCCGATGCGCGCGATGAACCGCACCTTCCATCCCGCGAGTTGCGCTTGCCGGTCGACGTGCCATCGCAGCGCCGCCACCAGACCGACGTCGTCGAGCAACGGCGGGCGCAAATCGAGCGACAGGCTCCGCACCTGATCGAGCGTCCGTTCGACGATCGCGATGCTCTCGCCGAGACGAGAAGACGGCTCGGCGGTCGCCGCGGTCGCGGCGAGGAGATGCAGCTTCAGCGCGCTCAACGATTGGCCGATCTCGTCGTGCAGCTCGCGCGCGAGCTGCACGCGATGGGCCTCCTCACGCTCCATCAGCTGGCGAGTAAGCCGGCTCAGCCGTCGCGCGTGCTTGCGGACGCGCTCTTCGGCGGCGCGCAGCGCCTCCTCGCCCTGTTTGCGCTCGGTGACGTCACGGATGTTGACGACGACGGCGCCCCTGCGAGGAGCGTGCGACGGCAGTCGCGTACCGATGCCTTCGACGAAACGCCACGATCCGTCCTTGTGACGGACGCGCGTCTCGGCGGTGACGGGCCTGCCGTCGCCGGACACCGCGGCGCCCATCGCGTCGATACAGAGATGCACGTCCTCGGGGTGGATGTGCTCCCACACCGGACGGCCGATCATGTCCTCCGGCTTGTACCCGAGCACGCGCTCGACCGACGGACTGATCGACCGGATCGTACCGTCCTCATCGAGCTCGGTGATGACGTCCAAGGTCTGGTCGAAGAGCATGGCAAGCCACGCCTCGCGCTGCGCGAGTGCGCGTTGTGAGCGGGTACGTCCGACGAACTGGCCGATCTGACTGCCGAGGGCGGCGCAGACCTCAACGAGATCACCGTCGGGCCGCACCGCATCGGCGCGGAAGATCTCGACGACCGCGAGCACCTCTGCGGCGACGCATACGGGAAACGCGAACGCCGAGCGCAGCCCGAGACGTCGTGCGCGGTCACTCCACGGCAGGCCGGCCTCCGCGAGCTCGGCGATCCACGATCGCTCGCCGCTCGCGAGGACTCGGCGCACGAGGTCGTCGCCGCGGGCGCGAGCGCGCTCCTCCATCCACGCATCGATCTCGGGTCGCGACGACCCCCACGCAGCAAGGCACTCGAGGACATCGTCGCCGTCACCGGCGCTCCACATCGCGCACGCGGCCGCGCCGAGGCCGTCCGCGAGCGCACGCACGATCGCCGGCGCAGCGTCGGCAAGGGAGGACGAGGCGGCGAGCGCGTGCGCGACGCCGTATTGGATCGCGAGCCGGCGCTCCGCGCGTCGCGACTCGATCGCGTCGCGTAGGTGCACGATGATCCATGCGTTGGCACGGCGGCGAACACGCGTCACCATCAGCGCCATCGGAAACTCGACGCCGTCGCGACGCACGCCGACGAGCTCGAGGCGCCGGCTCCCTGCACCATCGATCTCACGCACCGCCAGGTCTTCGAGCGTGGCCGCGAAGGCCTCGCGCGCAGATGCGGCGACGAGGCGGTCGACCATCGCGTCGTCGCGCAACTCGGTCGTGCGGTAGCCGAACGTCCGCTCGGCGGCGGGATTCATCAGTAGGATCCGTCCGGAGCCTTCCAGGATAATCATCGGCTCCACCGCGGCGTCGAACACCGCCGCGGTCCAATCGTGCGTCCGGCGGAGCGCGCGCTCCATCCGCTCGCGTTCGAAGACCTGCGCGAGCAGCGCCGCGATTGCCGCGATGGCGTCGAGGAACGGCACGTCGGGCGCGCCGCCCGACCCGCCGTAAAACTCGAGGACGGCGACGACCGCGTTCCCCACCAGCACCGGGAACGCGAAGCCGGCGCGTATCCCGAGTGCGGCGAGCGCCGCTTCGCGCGGTGAGCGCGAGGCGGCGTCGAGATCAGTGACCCATGCCGCCCGCCGCGTCGCCAGCGCCCGTCCGCAGATCCCTTCTCCCGCAGCGACAGTTCCTGCCGCGCTGGCGGCGCAGAATTGCAGGAAGCGGCGACGGTCCGTGACACACCAGATGCGCGCCGAGCGCCCGACCGCGGGGGCGTCCTCGTCGACGAGCAGAGCGTGGCCGACGGGCGCGCCGGTGTAGGCGCACACGCGGTCGAGGATGATCTGCATCGCCTCGCTGAGTGTCCGCGATTCGCTCGCAGCGACGCCGGTCTCGCGGATCAGACGCAACAGCAACGCTTGCCGTTCTAGAGAGCTCGCCGCCCGAGTTTCGAGCCCGTCGTCCATCCCCGCCTCCGCGTGCCGCATCTTCAGTTCTCTCGAGGCGCCGAAGGTCCGGGGGCTAGGGTGCAGCGCCGCGAAGTCTCAAGATGGACCCATTGTCCCAACCTCACGGAGTAGGTCAACCCAAATCGTCCGGCGCATACGATCGGTGTCAAATCGATACGATCGGCTTCGCGGACCTGGCAATCGGCGTGTCGCCGACGGCTGCGATCCCGAGCGCGCACTCATGCTGAGCGCCGCGCCCGCGCCTCGCCGCCGAGCGCGGCGACGACGACCGCGACGAGATCGTCGAGCCGCCGCCGCAGCACCGGAGGCGGCACCGGCTGGCCGGCATCGGATCCCGCGCCGTGCGCGCTCGCGACCAGGAGGTCCGCGGCGGCCGCAGCGCCCAGGCGCCCCGGTCCGGCCGCCAGCTCTCCGCGCGCGACCGCGGCCGCGATCGTGCGCGTGACGATGCGCAGATAGGCGCGATCGGCCTGGCGGATGAGGTCGGCGCTCACGCGGTTGGTCGAGTCGAGGAGCTCGCCCGCGTGCGGCGATCCGTGCAGCAATCTGTGGAAGTACTCGAACTTCGCCGCCAGCACGCGCCGGAGGCGCGCGCCGATCGGCGCCGCCGCCGCGGAGGCCGCGGCGGCGGCGCCGATCACGCGCGCGATAAGCGACTCGCAGAGAGCGCGGAAAATCCCCTCCTTGGTCTCGAAGTAGAGATACACCGTGCCCTTCGCGATGCCGGTTTCGTGCGCCAGGTCGTCGATCGAGGTGCGGCGGTAGCCGTAGCGGCCGAAGAGGACGAGCGCCGCCGCGAGGATCGCGGCGCGCTTGTCGTCGCCGGGCGCGAGGGGCGTTCGTGACGAGCGCGATCGCGTCGCGCGCGGGCGCTTCGTCGCAGGCATCACGTCCCTTCTAGACGAATGACTGCTTGCATTCAATTGGTCAGTTGGTACAGTCGCATGCGACGACCCCCAAGGAGGCCCCTATGCACGACACGATCTCGAAGGCGGTGCTGATCACCGGCGCGTCCACCGGCATCGGACGCGCGACCGCCGAGTTGCTCGCCGCGCGCGGCTGGACGGTCTACGCCACGGCGCGGCGTCTGGAGAGCATCCAGGACCTCGCCGCGCGCGGCTGTAAGGTACTCGCCCTCGACGTCTGCAACGAAGATTCGATGCGCGCCGCCGTCGCCACGATCGCGGCGGCGGAGGGCGCCGTCGGCGTGCTCGTCAACAACGCCGGCTACGGGCAGGAGGGCCCGATCGAGGAGGTGCCGATGGCGGAGGTTCGCCGCCAGTTCGAAACCAACGTCTTCGGCCTCACGCGTCTCACGCAGCTCGTGCTCCCCGGCATGCGCCGCCAGCACTGGGGCAAGATCGTCAACCTGAGCTCGATCGGCGGGCGCCTGACCTTTCCCGGGGGCGGCTTCTACCACGCGACCAAACACGCCGTGGAGGCGCTGAGCGATGCGCTGCGCTTCGAGGTGCGCGGCTTCGGCGTCGACGTCGTGGTCATCGAGCCCGGTCCGATCAAGACACGCTTCGGCGACACCGCGATCAACAGCATCAACGCGGCGCGGTCGGATCACTCGCCGTACGCGCGCTTCAACGATCTCGTCGCGAGCAAGGTGCGCGAGGCCTATGAAGGTCCGATGGGCCGCCTCGCCGCCGGACCGGAGTCGGTCGCCAAGGTGATCGAGCAGGCGATCACCGCGCGCCGTCCCCGCACGCGCTATCTCGTAACCGCCGCGGCGCGCATCATCGTCGGGCTGCGGCGCGTGCTTTCCGATCGCGCCTTCGACGCCTTCCTGCGTACGCAGTTCGAGCAGCCCGCGGCGCCATGACGCGTCGAGGGCGGCCGCGGCGACTCAACGCCCGCGGCCCAACTGGCGCGCGATCTCCGACCAGCCTTCGCGTACGCTGCGGCAACGAGGAGCCCAACCCGCCGTCGCCTTGAACATGCCGTTCGCGACCCGCTGCGACCGCGTCAACACGGCGGCGACCGGGCCGAGGAGCATGCGCGCGAGCGGTGTCGGCACGCGCAGCGGCGCCGGGAATCCACACGCGCGGGTGAGCGCGAGCACGTACTCTCGCATGGTCAAGGGCTCATCATCGCAGACGTTGTAGATCCCCCCGGGAACCGCGAGTGCCGCGACCACGGCGGCGGCGGCATCATCGACGTGAATCGCGGAGACGTAGTGGTCGCCGCGGCCGACGACGCCGAAGAGCCGCCGGCGCGCGAGGCGTATGGTGTCGAGGGTCGACGGCGCATAGGGCGCATAGAAAGACGCGAATCGCAGAATGACACCTGCACCGCCGTGCGTCGCGAAGCGCGCCGTCTCGCGCTCGGCGTCGTGCGCCGATGCGAGCGGCCAGACGGCGTCGATCGGCGCCGTCTCGTCGATCCACCGGTCTCCCTGGGCGGCATAGAGAAACGAAATCGACTCCTGCACGTACGTGCGCACGCCGGCCGCGAGCGCGGCGCCGACGAGAACGCTCGCCCCCTGGCTGCGCACGCGGTCGTTGTCGCGCCAGGCGGATCGTCGCCACATGCGCACGAGCGGCGGGATACGGGTCGCGAGGTGCAGCACGGCGTCGCTGCCGTCCACCGCCGCACGGATCGCCTCGGCGTCGAATAGATCACCGACGACGGCATCGGCACCGAGGTCGCGGATCAGCTCTGCCCGCTGCGCATCACGCGCGAGGCCACGCACCCGATGACCGGCGGCGACGAGGGCGCGGACCGCCGGCCGACCGAGGGTGCCGGTCGCGCCCGCGACGAAGATGTTCACGTGCCGCATATGCCAGCACTCGTCCCGCCACGCAAAGCGCGCTAGGCTCGCGCACCACACCCGGGCGAAAGGGGAGCGCAGCGATGAAGGATCTGTTCTCGATCGAGGGAAAGACGGCGCTTGTCACCGGGGGGTCGCGCGGGATCGGTCTCATGATCGCGCGCGGCTTCGTAGAGGCGGGCGCGAAGGTGTACATCTCGTCGCGCAAGGCGGCGGAGTGCGACAAGGTCGCCGCCGAACTGTCGCGAAGCGGCACCTGCGTCGCGATTCCCGCCGATCTGTCCACGGAAGCGGGCGCGAACGGCCTCGCGGCGGCGCTCGCCGCCCGCGAGCCGGCGCTGCACGTCCTCGTCAACAACGCCGGCGTGAACTGGGGCGCGTCGCTCGCCGAGTATCCCGACTCCGCGTGGGACAAGGTGCTGGCACTGAACGTAAAGGGCGTCTTCCATTTAACGCGCGCCCTCGTGCCGCTCCTCGAGAAGGGTGTGCGCCCGGGGGACCCGGCCCGGGTGATCAACATCGGTTCGATCGACGGGTTGCGCGTCCCGATGCTCGAAACCTACGCCTACTCCGCGAGCAAGGCCGCCGTGCACCACCTGACCCGCGCTCTCGCGCAGCGGCTCGCCCCGCAAGGGATCACGGTGAACGCCGTCGCCCCAGGTCCGTTCGAGAGCAAGATGATGGCGGAGACGTTGCGCACCTTCGGCGACATGATCGTCGCCGCCTGTCCGCTCGGGCGCATCGGCGAGCCCGAAGACATGGCGGGGGTCGCGATCTATCTCGCGTCGCGCGCCGGCGCCTACGTCACCGGCGCCGTCATCCCCGTGGACGGCGGCATCACCACCCGCCCGAGCAGTTGATTCGGCGCAGGGAAGACGGCGACAGCGCGGGGGAGGGGGTTGGGCCGGAGGCGCGCGAATTCACTTCGCGCGCCGACGCCCATCGCGAGCGCAGCGAGCGGGGACGAAATCAAAGCGCAAGCTGCATGTACACGACGTCGAGCCAGCGCCCGAACTTGTAGCCGGCCTCGCGCAGCCGTCCGGCCTCGACGAAGCCGAAGCGCGCGTGGAGCACGACGCTGCCGGCCTGCTCGGCGTCGATGCCGGCGATGATCAAGTGATGACCAAGCACGCGGGCGCGCGCCACGATCTCGGCGAGCAAGGCGCCGCCGACGCCGCGGCGGTGAAAGTCGTGGTCGACGTACAGCGAATCCTCGACGCTATGCGCGTAACCGCCGCGCGGGTGGAAGTGCGACAGCGACCCCCAGCCGACGACGCGCCCGTCGTGCTCCGCGACCAGGAGCGGGTGCGCGGGACCGTGGCCGCGAAACCACGCCGCCCGCGCCGCCTCGGTCTCGGGCTCGAGCTGGTAGGTGCACGTCGAGTGCAGCACGTAGTGGTTGTAGATCGCGTTCACCGCGCCGAGATCCGACTCGGTCATCGCCCGCAGCCGCACACCGGTCGCCATTCCTTCTCCTTTCAACCGGACTCCGTGGTCACGTCGTTACCGCCAGGCGAAGACCGGCTGCTCGAAGTGCGCGACGCGCGTCGCGCGGCCGTGCAGCGCGACCTCGCGCAGCTGGTAGACGATCGCGGCCGTCGGCGCGTGCACGTCGGCCCCCACCATCGCGATCGAGATCACCGGGCGATCGCTCTCCGGGATCCGCCGCAGCCGCGGCACGCTGGGGTCGTCGAGGACGGCGAGCGGCACCTGGTACACGGCCGCGACCTCGCCCGGATCGGGCACGATCTGCGCGCCGGCGCCGCCCCAGACGACGACCGGTGTGATCACGAATCCGGAGCGCGTCGCATAGTCGTCGAGGATACCGAGAACGGCGTCCGCCGCGGGCGTGAGGCCGACCTCCTCGGCGAGCTCGCGGAGCGCGGCGTCGGCCGCACTTTCACCGTGCTCCAGCCGGCCTCCTGGGAGCGCCCATTGACCCGAGTGGCGGCGCAGGCGCGCGGCGCGGCGCGTGAGGAGAAAACAGGCGTTCCCCTCAGCGTCGTCCACGAGAACGAGCGCCACGGCGGCGGCGCGCCGTCCGTCGAGCGCGAGCGCCGCGCGCGGATGCGCCGCGAGGTTCGTACGCACACGCCGCTCGAGTTGCGCCTCGAATGGGTACGCTGGCGACGCCATTGACACCAGGCTACACCGAGCGGCGGACGACCAGAAACAGCGTACGAAGGGAGACGACGCGTGAAGGCAATCCGTATCCACGAGCCAGGAGGCCCCGAGACGCTGCGTTTCGCGGACGTTTCCGAGCCCACCCCCGGCGCCGGCGAGGCGCTGGTGAAGATCGCGGCCGCGGGCGTCAACTACATCGACGTCTACTTCCGCACCGGTCTCTATCCCTACCCCATGCCCGGTACGCTCGGGCTCGAGGCCGCGGGCACGATCGTCGCCGTCGGCGCGGACGTCACCGACGTGCGGACGGGGGACCGGGTCGCCTACACCGGTGTGCCCGGCGCGTACGCGGAGATGGCGGTCGTGCCCGCCGATCGCCTGGTGAAGCTGCCCGACGGCGTATCCTTCCGCGACGGCGCCGCGGCGATGCTGCAAGGCATGACCGCGCACTACCTCGCGACCGCGACGTATCCACTCCACGCCGGCGACGCCTGTCTGATCCACGCCGCCGCCGGCGGCGTCGGCCTCCTTCTATGCCAGATCGCCAAAATGCGCGGCGCGACCGTGATCGGCACCACGTCGACCGAAGCGAAGGCGGCGTTCGCGCGCGACGCCGGTGCCAACCACGTGATCCTCTACGGCGATCAGGATTTCGTCGCCGAGACGCGCCGTCTGAGCGGCGGCGCCGGCGTGCACGTCGTCTACGACGGCGTCGGCGTGAGCACGTTCATGAAGGGTCTCGATTGCCTGCGCCCGCGCGGCATGATGGTCCTCTTCGGTCAGGCGAGCGGCGCGGTGCCGCCCTTCGACCTCTCGCTCTTGAACCTCAAGGGCTCGCTGTACGTCACGCGCCCCGGCCTGCCCGCGTATACCGCGTCGCGCGCCGAGCTCGTCGCGCGCGCCTCGGACGTCCTCGGATGGATCGCCGCCGGCACGCTCCGCCTGCGCATCGAGCACGAGTTCCCGCTGCGCGACGCCGCCGCGGCGCACCGCGCGCTCGAGGGCCGCCGCACCACGGGTAAGGTTATCCTCGTTCCGTAGTTACGCCGACTGCGCGGAGCGGAGCCCGAGTCTAGTCGACGCCGGTCAGAGCGCGCGCCGCGTCGAGGACCACGTCGTTGTCCCCGTACTTCGGGCGCCAACGGAAGGCAGCGAGCGTCCGCTCGATGTCGAGCACGAAGGTGCGGCCGGCGATGCAGTACTGCTCCGGGTGCAGCGGTCCCACGCCCAGCGTGTAGAGCAACCCGCAGAGGGCAACCGCGAAGGACTCGGGGATCGGCAGCACGAAGGGCGTGCGGTGGAGCAGTGTGGCGATCGCGTCGAGCTTCGCGCGCAGCGTGGTCACCTCGGTGCTGCCGGCGTTGTAGGTGCCGGCGACGTCACGATCGACAGCTTCGAGGATGAGATCGGCGAAGTCCTCCACGTGGATCATCTGAAACCGGTTGCGGCCATTGCCGAAGACCGGAATGGGGAGACGTCGCTGCAGCAACCGGGTGATGGTCTCGAAGAGACCGCCACGGCCCGGGCCGCCGATCACGCGAGGACGCAGGATGGTGACGACCTCGAAGTGGCTCGCGTAGTCGCGCACCACGGCTTCGGCCGCCACCTTCGAACGGCCGTAGAAGCCGACTGGGTTCAACGGATCGTCCGGAGACAAGGGTCGCTCGGGCGGCACGCCGTAGACCATGTCGGTCGAGATGTGAATGACCTTGCGAACGCCCGCCTTCGCCGCAGCTGCCAGGAGCTGGTCGGCGGCGTCCACGTTCATCCGCTGAAAAGTCTCGTAGCGCCGCAGATCGTAGCCCGGCGTGAACAGCTGCACCGCCGCGCAATGCACGATCGTGTCCACCCGACTGAACTCCGGGGTGCCGACGACCTCGGTGATCGGGCGGCCGATCTTGATGTCGCAGGAAAGCCCTCGGTCCCCCAGCCGCTCCATCATCGCCGTGCCCAGAAAACCCGACGAACCAGTAACCAGTACTGAGCGGGTCACCGGGTCAACACGACGTAGGCGCCGACGACGATCAGCGTGATGCCGGCGAGGCGAGCAAGAGAGAGCGCCTCGCCGAACAGCCAGCAGCCCGCGATCGCCACGAAAACGTACCCGATCCCTTGCATGGGATACGCTTTGCCGACCTCCACCCGCGCCAGCACGAGGAACCACAGGAGCACGCTGACACCGTAGCAGGCCAATTCGCCCCAGATGGGAAGCTGCAGAAGGGCCTGCATGATCGTCGTGATAGGGCCCGCGTCGGGCGCTTGCGCGCTTTTGACGGCGAGCATGCCGCCGCGGAGAAAGAGCTGCGCAGTCGCGTTGAGGCCCACCGCGACCACGATCAACAGATTGTCTTGAATCCCCGTCGAGCCCATTCGCGCCTCCCGGCTGTGGCGAGCGACCCTAGGCGGGCGGCGGCCCTCTTCGCAAGATGGGAGGATTGGGTGGGAGCGGCCGGGATTCACTCCCGGCCGCGACGCCCATCGCGAGCCGAAGGCGAGCGGGGGCGTAATCTACTTGACCCGCCGGCGCGTCCTCGCGAAGATCCCGCCGATGCCGCGCGCCAGCGCCAACGGGATCGAGCTCGAGTACGACACTTTCGGCGCGCGCTCGGCGCGGCCGCTCGTCCTCATCATGGGCCTCGGCGCCCAGATGATCCTGTGGGACGAGGACTTCTGCGGCGCGCTCGCCGCGCGCGACTTTTTCGTCGTGCGCTTCGACAATCGTGACGTCGGACTCTCTACCAAGCTCGATGACGCCGGCGTGCCGAACGTGTTCCACGCAGTTCAGCAGGCGGCGACCAACCAATCCGTCGACGCGCCGTACACGCTGAGCGACATGGCGGACGACACCGTCTATCTGATGGAGGAACTCGGCATCGAGCGTGCGCACGTGGTCGGCGCCTCGATGGGTGGGATGATCGCGCAGACGCTCGCCATCCGCCACCCGTCGCGTCTCCTCACGTTGACCTCGATCATGTCGACGACGGGCAACCCCGAGGTGCCGCCGGCGACGCCCGAGGCGCTGCGCGTCCTCATGACGCCGGTGCCGGTGGAGCGCGCGGCGTACGTCGAGCGTTCGCTGCGGAACTGGCGCGTGATCGGCAGCCCTGGATTCCCGTTCGACGAGGAGCGCTTCCGCGCGCGCGCGGCGCGCTCGTTCGATCGCGCATTTCATCCCGCCGGGGTGGCGCGCCAGCTGGTCGCGATCATCGCCAGCGGCAGCCGCAAGGAGGCCCTGCGCGCGCTGACGACGCCGACGCTCGTCATCCACGGCGACGCCGATCCGCTGGCACACATCGAGGGCGGGCACGATACCGCTGCGGCAATCCCCGGCGCGGAGCTCCTGATCATCGCGGGCATGGGCCATGATCTCCCGCGTGGCGCGTGGCCGCAAATCATCGACGCGATCGACGCCCACGCGACGAAGGCGTCGCGGCCGCAGGTGTTCGCCCGCGAGCGCCGGGCGTGATCGAGCGGACGTGCGATCTCTGCGCAGCGGCGCGCCTCACCACCTGGTACCACGAGGATACCGTCTGCTGGGTCGCCGATTGTGAGATCTGCGACGTGCCGATGGTCGTCTGGCGCCGCCACGGGACGGCGCCGCCCGCGAGCGAGCTGGCACACATGACCGCGACGCTCGAGCGAGTTGCCCGCGAGCGCTTCGGCGAGTTCTGGGTGGACGGCCACCGTCGCAACATTCCCGATCACTGGCACGCACACGGCCGCCCGCAGGGCGCCGCCGCGCTTAGCTGGTGGACACGGCGGCTGCGGCGGTGAGCGCGCTCGTCGCGCGCGCCCGTCGCGTCGTACCGTCGTGGCTGGCGCTGCTGTTTCTCATCGCGATCACCACCAATCTGCTCGCGGGATGGACGACGAGCCTCACAATCGACCTCATGCGCGGCCTGAGCCCCTTCGCCGTGGCGGTGCGTGAGCAAGACCTCGCGATTCTCACCTACTGGCAGCCGATCGCGTACGCCATCGCGATCAGCTCGATCCTCGTCTACCTGCGGCCGGTGATCGCCTACTTCCAGCGCGGGACGCCGACGCCGGCGCCACCGATCATCCAGCGCCGCGCGATCGACGCGCCGCTCGTCGTCACGGTGCTGACCTTCATACCCTGGATGATGGGCGTGGTGCTCTTTCCGTCGCTCACACTGCTGCGCGACGGAGCCTGGACGACGGATCTCCTGTCGCAGCACGTCTACTCGCCGCTGGTGAACGGATTCCTCGCGAGCGCGACGTCGTATCTTCTCATCGACTGGTTGTTCCGAACGCTGGTCGTACCGCGCGTGTTTCCGGAGGGACGCCTCGTCGACTCGCCGGGCTCGTTCGCGCCCGGCGTGCGCGGCCGGCTGCTGGTGTTCCTGGTGGCAATCGCGTTCACGCCGCTCTTCACCATGCTCGGCCTGATACGCGCCGGGCTGATGCGCGTCCACGCCGGGTACGATCCCGCAACCGTGATCATGAGCCTCGCGACCGCCGGCACGTTCCTCTTCGCGATCTTCGTCGCCCTTGGCATCTTCCTCACACTCGTCCTCGCGCAGACATTGACGCGCCCGCTCGCCTGCATCGCCGACGCGCTGCGGCGCGTGCGCGGCGGTGACCTCGACGTGCGGGTGCGGGTCGGCGCGACCGACGAGATGGGACTCCTCGAGAACGGCGTGAACGCGCTCGTCGAGACGTTGCAGGATCGCGAGCGTATCCTTCACACCTTCGGCCGCATCGTCGAGCCGGCGGTCCGCGACCGACTCCTCGCGGGCGACGTCGGCCTCGGCGGCGAGCTGCGAAAAGCCGCCGTGCTCTTCTGCGATCTGCGCGGCTTCACCGCGATGGCCGAGCGCATGCCGCCGGCGGAGGTCGTCGCCACCTTGAACGAGTTCTTCTCGATCATGACCGGGTGGGTGCGGAGTTGCGGCGGCTACGTCGATAAGTTCATCGGCGACGCCATGCTCGTCGTCTTCGGCCTACTCGACGAGCGCCAGGACGGCGGGACGTCCGGCGCCGCCGCCGCAATCCATTGCGCGCTCGGCATGCGGGAGCGACTCGCGGCGTTGAACGCGAGCCGTGCCGCCGCCGGCCACCCGCCGCTCGACGTGAGCGTCGGCGTCCACGCCGGCGAGGTGCTCGCCGGGCGCATCGGTGCCGCGGACCGCCACGAGTACACCGTGATCGGCGACACCGTGAACGTCGCCGCGCGCCTGCAGCAGCTCTGCAAGGATTCGGAGCACGCCGTCCTCGTCTCCGAGGACACCTACGAGCTCGCCCGCACCGCCGGCGTGCGCTGCGAGGTGGCGCAGCGCGACGCCGTCACCTTGCGCGGCCGACGCGAGCCGGTGCGCGTGTTCGCCCTCGCCTGACGATCGTCAGTCGCCGCGATCCTTGAACTGCTGGGCGTCGTTGCGCGTCGCCGCGGCGCATGTCAGCGCCGCGGCTCTGCGCTGCTAGGAGGCCGACGCGGTCTTCTTCGCGGCGATCTCGTCGTCGATGATCTCTTTGAACTTCTCGAACGGCTGCGCGCCCGAGAGCATGCGACCATTGACGAAGAACGCCGGCGTGCCGTTCACGCCGACCTTCATTCCATCGGCAACGTCTTGGTCGATGGCAGCCTTGAACGGCTTCTTCGTGAAGCACTCGGCGAACTTCGCCTCGTCGAGGCCGACGTCCTTGGCATACTGCTTCAGCTTGTCCTCGCCGAGCGCGGTTTGATTGTCGAAGAGCTTGGCGTGGTACTCCCAGAACTTCCCCTGCGCGTTGGCGCAACCCGCGGCCTCTGCCGCCGGTCGTGCCTGTGAGTGCATCGGGAGCGGGTAGTCGCGGAAGACGAGCCGTACCTTGTCGCCGTACACCTGCATCACCTTGTTCACCGAATCCTCGGCGCGCTTGCAGAAAGGACACTGATAGTCGGAGAACTCGATGATCGTCACCGGCGCCTTGGCGCCGCCGCCGCGCGCCGGTCGTCCGGCCGTCGCGACATTGGTGAGCGGCGGCTTCAGCGCGATCGTCGTCTTGTGCTTCTTCTTCAGCTCCTCGATGAACGCGACGAGGCGATCCTGTGCACGCTGCCCGTTCAGGTATGTCACGATCTGCGGCTTGACTTGCTCGAGGGTCTGGTCTTTGAGTTGCGCCTTGTTGTCGTCGAAGACCTTCTGAATCTCCTCGTCGGTCGGCGCCGTGACCTTGCTCTCGATCTCGGCCTTCTGAAGCGCGTCGATGGAGACGCCGCGCGCCGTCGCCTCTTGCTGGATCAGCTCCGCGGCGACCATGTCGTCGAGACCCTCACGGAGCGCGTCGTAACGCTGGTTGTCGAGGTCGATCAACTTGGACCGAACCTTATCCTCGAGCTCGCCGCGGGTGATCGTCCGCGGGCCGACGGTCGCGATCTTGTCCGTCGGCGCGCCGCTCAAGTTGGCAGCCGGGGCGGCACCGGCGACAGTCGCCACCACGAGCCCGGCAGCCAGCGACACGATCAGTGCAATGACTACACGCATGCAAACCTCCCTCTTGGAAAAAGCAGGAAAGCTATGGCGGCCGAGCGACGGGGTCAAGCGGGGCATCAGGGCGCGACCGGCCGTTGCGTCCGGCGCCGACTCGGCCTATTTGGGCCGCGATGCCAACGAATCGCGCACCTGCCGCCGTTCTAGGGCTCCTCGTCGCAGCGCTGGTCAGCGGATGCGGCGACGGGTCGAATGACAACCGCGCCACCACGCCGACACCGAGCGCGACCCCCTCGTCGGTGCCCACGCCGTGCAGCACCGCCGCGATTTCCTTCGGGTGCGCGTGCAGACTCGTTCCGCCCTGCTCGTGCACGTGCTCCTCGCCGATGCCCACTCCCGAGGTCTGACGGCCTTTCGCCAGCGATTGGAGCGCCCATGCCAGGCACGACCGGAATCGTCCCCTTTTGGAAGCAGTACGACCGCAAGGCCGTCCTGCGCTTCGCGCAGCTCGCCGAGGATCTCGGCTACGACTCGATCTGGGTTCCCGAGGCGTGGGCGTACGAGCAGTTCCAGCTGCTCGCCGAGATTGCCGGCGTGACGCGCCGTCTGCAGCTCGGGACCGGCATCACCAACGTCTACAGCCGCTCACCGGGGCTGCTGGCGATGAGCGCCGCGACACTCGACGAGATCTCCGACGGTCGCGCCGTCCTCGGGCTCGGCACGAGCGGCAAGATGGTCGTCGAGAATTTTCACGGTGTGCCTTACGAGAAGCCGCTTACGCACCTGCGCGAGACGATCGGCATTCTGCGCGCGCTCTGGCGCGGCGACCGGCTCTCCCCGGAGATGAGCACGCTCTTCACGCCGCGACACTTCAAGCTCGAGATGACGCCGCGCCGACCCGACATTCCGATCTACGTCGCCTCGCTCCAGGAGAAGGCGATCCGCGAGGTCGGACGCAGCGCCGACGGCTGGATCCCGACGTTCTGGCCTTATCGCCACTTGCGCGACGGCATCGCCTGGCTCGCCGAGGGCGTAGAGGAGGCGGGTCGCGCCGGAGCCCACATCGAGGTCGCGCCGTTCGTCGCCGTCATCCCCCTCGACGATCGCGACGCCGCGCGCAGTCTCGTGAAGCCGCCCGTCGCGTTCTACATCGGCGGCATGGGGACCTACTATCACGCGCTCTTCTGCCGCTACGGCTTCGCCGAGAACGCCGACCTGGTGCGCGAGCTCTATCAAGCCGGCGACCGCGCCCGCGCCGCCGCGGCGGTGAGCGACGAGCTCATCGACGCGATCGCGATCTGCGGCCCCGCGTCCTATTGCCGGGAGACGCTCGCCGAGTGGCGTGCGCACGGCGTCGACGCGGCGCTGCTCAATCTGCCGGTGGGGATGCCGCCGGAGCTGACCGAGCAGTTTCTGCGGGCGGTGGCGCCGAACGGCGCCTGACGGTCACGGCTTCGCCGACGAGGTATGCCGGGTCGTGGCTTGCGGGTAGTGGGTCAGTTACAAATCACCCACTATCCGGGGCGCGGGCGTTCGGGTGGGTCGGCGAGCGCGGGGATCGCTCGCCCGGGGTGCCGGACACGATTTAGATCTTCCGTACTCCGCGGCGTCCGAGCCGAAGTGGCTCGCTCTTTATGCGCGCTCGCCGACCCACCCGAACACCCGCGCTCGCGTGCGACCGTACGATGGTCTTCTTCGCCACCGCTACGAGCGACGGGCGCGTGCGCGGCGGGGATGGCGGGTCGGCGGAGCGCGCATAAAGAGCGAGCCACTTCGGCTCGGACGCCGCGGAGTACGGAACGTCTAAATCGTGTCCGGTACCCCGCGCGAGCGATCCCCGCGCGCCGCCGACCCGCCATCCCCGCCGCGCACACGTCGACGCTCCCCGTCACGGTCCCGCGAATTCCGTCGCGCATGCAAGACGCGCGACGACGTTGAGTCAGGTCAAACTGACCCACTATCGGCTTGCGATGGGCTATTGACTGACCCACCCAGTCAATTATAGGATGGGCGTCACATGGCGCGCCGCATCCCCGACGACCGTCTGCCGCTGCTCATCGAGACCGCCACCAACGTCTTCATCGAGCAGGGCTACCGCCGCACGCAGATGGCGGACATCGCCCAAGCGCTCGGGCTCGCGAAGGGCACCCTCTATCTCTACGTCGAGAGCAAGGAGGCGCTCTTCGACCTCGTCGTCCGCCACGCCGACGACACCGGACGCGTGGGCGAGGGCGTCGCGTTTCCGGTCAAAACGCCGCGCCCCGGCGTCACGCTCCGCTACGTCCAGGGGGAGCTGGCGCGCCAGCAGCGTCTGCCGGCATTGGCAGAGGCCCTCGCGCGCCGACGAGTCACGAACGTTCCCCACGAGCTCGAGAGCATCATCCGCGAGCTCTTCCGGGCTCTCGCGAGAAACCGTCGTCGCATCAAACTGATCGACCGCTCCGCGCGGGACTACCCGGAGCTCGCAGCGCTGTGGTTCGACGGGACCCGCGGAGGGTTTCTGGCCCTTCTCGAGCACTACCTTCAGGATCGGATGCGGCGCGGGACACTACGGTCCGTCCCAGACATCCCGGCCGCCGCGCGTTTGATGCTCGAGACGACCGTCTTCTGGGCGGTGCATCGCCATTGGGATCTCAATCCGCAACCGGTGAGCGAGACCACGGCTGAGAACACGGTCGTGCACTTTCTCGTGACCGGTCTCACGAAGGAGTAAGACCATGATTGCTGGTACGACTGGCCGCCGCGAGGACATCGACGCGCTTCGCGTGGCCGCCACATATCTCCTTTTCGTCTTTCACGGCGCCATGGTCTTCAACCCGGCGCCGTTCTACCACATCCGAAACGGCGACCTGTCGCTCGTCATGCTCGTCGTCTGCGGCTTCATCGGGCTCTGGCACATGCCGCTGTTCTTCCTACTCGCGGGCTGGGCTTCATACGCGTCGCTCACCGTCCGGGGTAGGAGAGCATACCTGCGAGAGCGCGTTCGCAAGCTCTGTGTCCCGCTGGTGGCAGGCGTCATTCTCTTCGGACCAATCATCAAATTCTTCGAGCTTCGGAGCGGGCTCGATCTGAGCTACGCGGGACTGCGGGTCGCACCGAAGTTGCAAGACTCGTTTCGCGTGGTCATTCCGACGGGCCTCGCCGCCGCACCGCCGTTCAGCGAGAGCTTCTTCGAGTTCCTGCCGACGTTCTTCACACACCTCGAGCGCTTCACGTGGGCGCACCTCTGGTTCATCGCCTACCTCTTCACCTTCTCGCTCCTCTACGTGCCGCTCCTGCCGTGGATTGCTCGCCGGGCGGCCCGACTCGAGTCCGGTGCCGCGTGGCTCGTGTACATTCCCATTCTTCCGCTCGCGCTCATTCAGCTCATGCTTCGCGAACGCTGGCCGGGCATTCAGAATCTCTACGATGACTGGGCGAACGTCGCGTACTACACGGTCTACTTCCTCGCCGGCGTCGTCATCGCGTCGCAGCCACAGCTCGAGCGCCGCCTCCGCCAGGAGTCGCACCGTGCGCTGCTCGTCGCCTTGGCCACGACCGGCGTTCTCCTCCTCGCGGTGCTCAAGGTCTTCAGCGCGACGTGGGTCGTGCTCGTCGGCTCCGCGATCGCGGGATGGTGCTTCAACATCGTCATCCTTGGTTTCGGCGATCGCGTGCGCCGCGCATGCGGACGGGCGCTCCCCTATCTCCGGGACTCGGCGTTCCCTGTCTACATCCTGCACCAGGTGGCCATCGTGGTACCCGGCTATTTCATCATTCAGCTTCCGCTTGGCATCGCTGCCAAGTTCGTCTTCGTGCTCCTTGCCGCCATCACGGTCACGCTCGGCCTGTACCAGTTCGTCGTTCGTCCGTTCGGAGCGGTCGCGTTCCTCTTCGGCGCGAACCGGTCGCGCGCTGCGTCTCTCCCACTCGCGGCGCCGACGGTCGCCGCGACGGTCGCATTTCTCGTCCTCAGTCCGGGAGCGCTCGGCGCCTCGCTCCCCGCAACGACGCGAGAGAATCATCCATGAAGCTTCGTCATTGGACCCCCCTTCTCGGGTTCGTGCTGCCGACCCTCATCATTGGCTACGGCTTCGTCATTCCGCGAAGCTGCATCGCCGGCGTGAACGAGCTCACCGTCGGTTTTGCCACCACGGTTGCGGGCGCGAGCCTCTCGTACTGGATGGGGGTGCGCACGGTACTCCGTGAGGTCGGCGCGCTCGCCAGCGCGAGGCCCGAGGACCGCTGAGGTGCGACGACCCGAGTTTATCGCCAGACAGTCCGGGCACCCGACTGGAGTACTCGGCCGGATCCTCGGATGGGTGATGGAACGTGAAACGGCGGCGCAGAACGATGCAGCTCTCAATCGTCTCGGAGTACGTCCGGCCGACTGCATCCTCGAAATTGGCTTCGGTCATGGACGCACGCTCGAGCGCCTCGCTCGCGAGGCGCCCTCGGGGTTCGTAGCTGGGCTCGACCACTCACCCGAGATGTACGAGATGGCGCGGCGGCACTGCGCTCCGCTCCTCGACAGCGGTCGCCTCGAGCTGCGCCTCGGCGACAGCCGGGCGCTGCCGTACCCCGACGGTCACTTCGACAAGGCGCTCGCCGTCCACACCCTCTACTTCTGGGACGACCCGAGGGTGCACCTTCGCGAGCTGCACCGCGTGCTGAAGACGAGCGGCGTCTGCGTGCTCGGCTTCCGCCCGAAGGAGGATCCACGCGCAGCGGACTTCCCCGAGACGGTCTACACATTCCACACGCGCGACGACGTCCGGCGTTTGCTCTCGAGCGTCGGATTCGCGGACGTCGAGCTCAGCGAGCCTGTGCCCGGCTTCGTCCTCGCCCGGGCGCTCCGGCAGAGCTGAGCAACGCTGGAGCGCGCGCTACTGCGTCACGGCGAGAGGGAAGAACGCCCGCCCGGCTCGCATCTCCTCACGAAACCATTCCGCGAGCCCGTTCTTGATGACCCATTCGAGGCGGTCGCTGCGCCACTGTAAGCGATAAGGGTCGAAAGCTGGTCGCTTCTCCTCTTGCAGCCGCTGCAGGGTCTGCATGACGTCCGCATTGTCCCGCATGACCGCCGGGCGGGCTTGAACCCGGTCAAACCAGGCGAGGAGCCGCACGTGGCGCCCGGGGTCGAGGGTGAACCCGAGAAAACTCGCCGCCATCACGTGCGGGACGACCGCGATGTCCGCGAGTGAGTACGTTCCGCAGAGGAAGTCTTTCGTTCCAAGCTGCGCCTCGAGCTCGTCGTAGAGCCGCATGATGTCGTGCGCCGCCGCATTGTGCATCTCGGCGTGCTGCTCCGCACGACCCATCTCCACGACGGCCACTGCAAACATCGCGGCGTCGAGCTGCGTGTCCGCGAGGTCCTCGATGAGACGGCACTTCGCTCGCAGGCGAGCGTCGGCCGGATAGAGGGCCGGCACGGGGTAGCGGTCCTCGAGGTACTCACAGATGACCGTGGAGTCGTAGAGGGAGAAGCCGTCGTCGATGATGGCGGGAACTTCGGCGCGCGGGTTCACATCGACGAAGTCCCGCCGGTTACAGTCACCATGGAGCGCGCGCACCCGCTCGAAGGGAATGCCCTTCTCGTAGAGGGCGATGCGAACCTTGCGGGCATAGGGGCTAAAGACGTCGTCGAAGAGTGTGAGCATAGAGGCTCGTCTAGCCCTTCAGTCGAGTTGACGCGAGGGGGGACTCAGGCGGCCTTCAAGATGCCGTGTGGCTCGAGCGCGATCGTCAGCGCTTGATCGACCGAGGTCACCGGGTGGAAACGCATCCGTTCGCGGACCTCTTGCGGCACATCCTCGAGGTCGGCGGCGTTGCGCTCCGGCAGGATCACATCGGTGAGGCCGGCGGCGTGTGCCGCGAGCACCTTCTGCTTGAGGCCGCCGATCGGCAGCACCCGACCTTGCAGGGTGACCTCGCCGGTCATGCCGACGGTGTGCTTCACCGGTCGCCCGCTCATCAACGACGCGATCGCGGTAACGATCGTCACGCCGGCGCTGGGACCGTCCTTGGGGATGGCGCCGGCGGGGACGTGGACGTGGAACTCGCGACCGTCGAAGGCATGCTCGTCGATGCCGAGCGCGGCGGCGTGGCTGCGGACGTAGGTGAGGGCGATGCGCGCCGACTCCTTCATGACGTCGCCGAGCTGGCCGGTGAGGACGAGCCCCGCGGTGCCGGCCATGGCGGCCGCCTCGACGAAGAGCACGTCGCCGCCGGCGCCGGTCACGGCGAGACCGGTCGCGACACCGGGCACCGCCGTGCGGGCGGCCGCCTCCTGGAAGAACTTCTGGTGTCCGAGGGCGTCGCGGACGAGCGCGAGATCGAGGGGCACCGGGGTCGCGACGCTGCCCGACACGACGCGCGTTGCGGTCTTCCGCAGGACCGTGCCGAGCTCACGCTCGAGCTGGCGGACGCCGGCCTCGCGCGTGTACTCGACGACAATCGTCCGCAGCACGTCGTCGTCGATCGCCACCTCGTCATCGCGGAGGCCGTTGCGCTCCACCTGCCGCGGCCAGAGGTAGCCGCGCGCGATCGCCACCTTCTCGGCGAGCGTGTAGCCGTCGAAACGGATGATCTCCATGCGGTCGAGGAGTGGACCGGGAATGGTGTCGGCGACGTTGGCGGTGGCGACGAAGAGCACCTGCGAGAGGTCGAGCTCGACGTCGAGGTAGTGGTCGCGGAAAGCATGGTTCTGCGCCGGATCGAGCACCTCGAGAAGCGCGGACGACGGATCGCCGCGCCAGTCGGCGCCGATCTTGTCGACCTCGTCGAGCATGATGACCGGGTTGATGGTGCCGGCGTCGCGCAGCGCGCGCACCAGCCGTCCGGGGAGCGCGCCGATGTAGGTGCGGCGGTGGCCGCGAATCTCCGCCTCGTCGCGCACGCCGCCGAGCGACATGCGGACGAACTTCCGTCCGGTCGCGCGCGCGATCGACTCACCGATCGAGGTCTTGCCGGTGCCCGGCGGGCCGATGAGCGTCAGGATGACGCCGGCCTTGCGGTCGTCGGTCATACCGCGCTCGGCGCGCAGCTTGCGGACGGCGAGATGCTCGGTGATACGCGCCTTCACGTCCTCGAGTCCCGCATGGTCGGCGTCCAGGACCTCGCGCGCATGCACCGGATCGAGCCGCTCCTCGGAGCGCTTCGACCACGGCACCGCGATCAGCCAGTCGAGGTAGGTACGGATCATCGAGGCCTCGCCTGTCGACTCGCCCATGCGCTCGAGGCGCGCGAGCTCGCGCTCAGCCTGCTCGCGCGCGGCGTCGGGCATGCCGGCGTCGGCGATCTTGTTCCGGTACTCGCCGGCGACGGATTCCTCGTCCTCACCGAGCTCCTTGCGGATGGAGTCCATCTGGCGGCGGAGGAAGTACTCGCGCTGCTGCTTCTGCGCGCCCGACTCGACGTCCTCGCGGATGCGCTTGCGCACCTGCAGCTCCGCCAAGCGCTCACGCTGCAAGCGCGTCGCGAGCTCGAGCCGCGCCACGACGTCGAGCGTCTGCAGGAGCTGAATCTTCTGATCGAAGGTGAGATCGGGGGAGTAGCCGGCCGTGTCGGCGAGCGCGCCCGGCGTGGTGATCGAGCGCACGAAAGCGCTGATCCGGCCGTCGTCGCCGCGCAGCTCGAGGATCTCCTCCACGACCGCGCGGTACTCGCGCTCGATCTCGTGCGTACGGCTCGGGGGCGGAATCACATCCGGGCGTTCCTCGACCTCGACGCGCAGCCCGCCGGCGTCCGACTCGGCCGCGCCGGCGATGCCGCGATGGAGACCGGTGACGGCCACGGCCTTGATGCGGCCAGGCAGGCGGACGCGCTCGACCACCTTCGCCACGACACCGACGTTGGCGTACTCGCGGCCGTGGCGCGGCACCAGGAAGACCTGTTCCTCGTCACCGACCTCGATCGGTAACGTCACGTCCATGTTGGGGAAAACGACCGTCTCGTCGAGCGGGATCAATCGCAATTTAGTCATGGTGAACGAACGTAAGCACATGCTTGAGGTTGTCAAGTATCGGCAGCGTCGAGTATTTTTCGTCACGTGTGGAAGACGGGGGGTGCGCACGCTGCCGAGGCGTGGACGCTGCTGCTCGAGCTCCTGCTCGCGGAACGAGGGCGCCTCCCCGCGATCGCCGCCACACTTCGGCTGTCGCCGGCGCAGTGTCACGTCCTCCACCTACTCGAGCCGGGGAGGCCGGTCTCGATGCGCCGGATCGCCGACGCCCTCGCCTGCGACGCCTCGAACGTCACCGGCATCGTCGACCGCCTCGAGGCACGCGGCCTCCTCCAGCGTCGCGTCGTCGCCCACGATCGCCGCCTGCGCGTGATCGTGGTGACGCGACGAGGAGCGGCGGCGCGCGCGCGCCTCCTCGCCCGGCTCGCCGCTCCACCGCCGCCGATCGCGCGCCTGAGCCGCGCCGAGCAGCGCGCGCTGTGCACCCTCCTGCGGCGGGCATTCGCCCCGACGTGACGCGCCTGACTCCGACCGCAGACGCCGTCGGCGTCGCCATGCGACGTCGCCTTGCATCACGCGCGGCACGCAGGCCGGAACGCCTCCGAAAACGATTGCGAATTGACACGCCGAAGGTCACGACGCGACAATCGTCGCACACGGGGGCGCCGCCGCCGCGTTCTCGGTGCGCGGCAACCACGTCAGCCCATGAGACCGCGCGCCGCCACGACCGCCGTTCTGCTCGCCACCCTCGCGCTCGTCCTCACGCCGCCTGCCGCACGCACCGACTTCGTCAACTGGGAGTCGCCTCCGGTACACCCGGTCGAGATGACGCCGGACGGCACGACACTCCTCGTCGCCGACACTGCCGACGACCGCCTCGAAGTGTTCGCGCTCGGCGGTCCGCTCCCGGTCTGGACGGCGTCGATTCCCGTCGGCCTCGATCCGGTCTCCGTCCGCGCCCGCAGCAACGGCGAGATCTGGGTCGTGAATCGGATGTCGGACAGCGTCAGCATCGTCGACCTTGCGGCGCGGAATGTCGTCGCGACGCTTCTCCCGGGTGACGAGCCCGCCGACGTGATCTTCGCCGGCAGCCCGCAGCGCGCCTTCGTCACGGTGTCGCAGCTGAATCAGGTGAACGTCTACGACCCGGCGAATCGCGCCACGCCGCCGACGATCGTACCGATCCAAGGCAAGGATCCGCGCGCGCTCGCGACCGACGGCACGCGCGTCTACGTCGCGATCTTCGAGTCCGGCAATCGCTCGATGATCCTACCGGCCGACATCGTCTCCGACCCGAGCGGTCCGCACGGCGGCCAGAACCCGCCGCCTTTCCTGCCCGCGCTCGGCCCCGGCTTGCCGGCGCCGCCGCCGACGTCCCTCATCGTCAACAAGGAAGGGACCAACTGGAAGGACGACACCGGCACCGCCTGGGACGCGATGGTGACCTGGAACCTGAACGAGAACGACGTCGCTGTGATCAGCACCAGCAGCCTCTCCGTCGGCTACGCCAAGGATCTCCTCAACATCGACATGGCGCTCGCGGTGCAGCCCGGCACCGGCAAGGTCACGGTCGTCGGCACGTACGGTCCGAACGAGACGCGCTTCGAGTCGGCGGCGCGCAACCAGTTCGCGCGCATCCGCATGGGAACCTTCGATCCGGCGAATCTCGGCGGTCCGCAGGGGGTCGTCGACCTGAACCAGCATCTCTTCGCGGTGCCGCCGAACCCGACGTACAAGACGTCGGTCACGGCGGCCGAGCAGCATCTCTCGGTGAGCGATCCGCGCGGCATCGTGTGGAAACTCGACGGGTCGTCCGCGTACGTGAGCGGCATGGGCTCGAACTCGATCGTGCGCACTACCACGAGCGGCACGCGACTCGCGACGATCGACGTCGGGCAGGGTCCGACCGGCCTCGCGCTCGACGCCACCCGCAACCGGCTCTACTGTCTGAACCGCTTCGACGGCACGGTGTCGGTCGTCGACACCACGGCGGACACGGAGCTCGGGCGCGTCGCGTTCTTCGATCCGACGCCGGCGGTGATCAAAGCGGGCCGACCCTTCCTCTATGACTCGCACCTCACCTCGAAGCTCGGGCAGGCATCGTGCGCCGGCTGTCACGTCGACGCGACGATGGACACCGAGGCGTGGGACCTCGGCGACCCGCAGGGTGCGGTGAAGACCTTCGACCAGACATGCGACCAGGGGATCCCTTTCAGCGGCACGTGCGAGGATTGGCATCCGATGAAGGGGCCGATGATGACGCAGACGCTGATCGGCAGCGTCGGCGGTGAGCCGCTGCACTGGCGCGGCGACCGCGAGGACCTGGCCGCGTTCCACGTCGGCTTCACCGGCCTCCTCGGTGTCGCGACGCCGCCGTTGCCGGCCGAGATGGCGCTCTTCGAGGCGTTCCTCGCGACCGTCCGCTTCCCGCCGAACCCGAACCGTACGTTCACCGACGGCCTGCCGGCGTCGGTGCCGGGATTCTCGGGCGACCCCGCGAACGGCGAAACCCTCTTTCACACCGCGACGCTCGCGGGCGGGGTCGCGAAGTGCATCGACTGTCACGCACTGGCGAGCGGCGGCAGCGCCACCATCGTGTCCGCGAACGCCCTCCAGGAATCGCAGAGCTTCAACGTCCCGCAGCTCCGCAACCTCTACAGGAAAGTCGGGCTCTCCTTCGCCTCGCAGACGAACAATCGCGGCTTCGGCTTCGGCCACGACGGCAGCGCCGACACGATCTTCACCTTCCTGCAGCGGCCGCTCTTCACCTTCCCGAGCGGTGCCGCCGGCGACGCCGAGCGTCGCGACCTCGAAGCGTTCCTGATGTGCTTCCCGACCGACACGCATCCGGCCGTCGGCACGCAGCTCACGGTCGACGGCGCCAACAAGGCGACGCCGGCGGTCGTGAATCAACTGAGCGCGATGACCGCGCTCGCCGATAGCGGCGCCGTCGCGCTCGTCGCCAAGGGAGTCGTCGGCGGCGTCACGCGCGGCTACGCGTACGTGACCGGCACCGACACGTTCCAATCCGACCGCGCCGCCGAGATGGCGGCCGCAACGAGCTTGCGAAGCGCTGCTGTCACGGGCGGCGAGATCACGTTCACCGTCGTGCCGGCGGGCACGGAGACGCGGATCGGCATCGATCGCGACGCCGACGGCGCCTACGATCGCGACGAGCTCGACGCCGGCAGCGACCCCGCCGACGCGAGCTCGCTACCGCCCTCCGGCGACAGCGACGGCGACGGCGTGTTGGATGCCGTCGACGACTGCCCATCGGTCGCCGATCCGGCGCAAGTCGACGGCGACGGCGACAGGCGCGGGGACGCCTGCGATCCCTGCACCAACGTCGCGTCGGTCGTCCTCGTGAAACCGCACCTGAAGCTCACCAAGCTCGGCAAGACACCGGGTGACGAGACCTTCAGCTTCGACGCTACGCTGACGGCGGTGCCGGCGATCCCCGCGATCGACGCCGCCGCGCACGGTCTCCGCTTTCTGGTGACCGCCGCCGATGGCGGCACCGTCGTCGACGTCACCATTCCCGGCGGCAGCGGCTGGAAGACCGGCATTCGCGGCTGGAGCTTCCGCAGCAAAACCGGCGTGAACGGCATAACCAGCGCCAAGCTCAAGGGCACGGCGCACGTCGCTGGTCTCTTCAAGGTCGCCTTCAAAGGGAAGAACCTGACGCTCGCACCGACGCCAGGGCAGCTCCCGCTGACGGCGACCGTCGTGATCGACACCCCGCTCGCGACCAGCGGCCAATGCGGCGAGACGTCGTTCAGCGGACCACCGCCGGCGCCGACCTGCGCCTTCAACACCACCGCGACCAGCCTGCGTTGTAAGTGACTCTTACAATCAGGCTTGACTGTTTGTTTATTTCCCTCTACAAACCGATCCCATGGCCGTCGTCGCGATCGCCAGCCGCCGGCGCACGCAGGAGGAGCGCAGCACCAGCACACGCGGGCGCATCCTCGAGGCGGCACTCGCGTGCCTCGCCGAGCTCGGCTACGCGGGCACGACGACGATCGTCGTCGCGGAGCGCGCCGGCGTCTCGCGCGGCGCGCAGCTGCATCACTTTCCGACACGCGCGTCGCTGATCAGCGCCACGGTACAGTATCTCTTCACGCAGCTCACGGCGGCGTACGCCACGGCATTCGCGCGCGTCGCGCCGGGGAGCGATCGCGTCGCGGCCGGCGTCGATCTCCTGTGGGAGATCTTCCAGGACCCGCGCCTCACCGCCGTCCTCGAGCTCTACGTCGCCGCGCGCACCGATAACGAGCTGCGTCGCGAGCTCCTGCCGATCGCCGCGCGCCATCACGAGAACGTGCTGCGCCTGGCGCGCGGCTACTTCCCCGAGGCCGCCGCGGCCAATCCACGCTTTGCCGAGCTGTTGCACGTCGTGATCGATGCCCTACAAGGGCTCGCGGTGCGCCGGCTGGTCACCGCGCGCCCGAAGACGCTGGCGTCGACGGTGGCGCTGGTGAAGAACATCGCCCGGCGGGCGCTCGCCGCCGGCCGTCACGCCAGGGAGTGACCTCGATGCAGGATCTCACGCTCTACGCCGTCCCGGCCTTCGTTGCGCTGATGCTGGCGGAGGCCACCGTCAGCGGCACCCGCCGCAACACCCGCGGGTACGAGCTGCGCGACACCGCGGCGAGCCTCGCCATGGGCATCGGCAATCGCGCGATCACGATCGTCACCCACGGCCTGATCGTCGGCTCGCTCTTCTGGCTCTACGAGCATCGGGTGCTGACCCTCGGCTCGGCGTGGTGGGTGTGGGCGCTTCTCTTCGTCGTCGAGGACTTCACGTACTATTGCTTCCATCGCGCCTCGCACGAGGTGCGCTTCCTCTGGGCGGCGCACGAGAACCACCATTCGAGCGAGCGCTACAATCTCTCCACCGCGCTCCGGCAATCGTGGACGACGCCGTTCAGCGAGCTGCTCTTCTATTGGCCGCTGCCGCTCCTCGGCTTCCACCCGACGATGCTCCTGACCCAGAAGGCAATCAGCCTGCTCTACCAGTTCTGGATCCACACCGAGCACCTCGAACGCCTCGGAAAGATGGAGTGGCTCTTCAACACGCCCTCGCATCATCGCGTCCATCATGGCACCAACGTCGAGTACCTCGACCGCAATCACGGCGGCATCCTGATCCTCTGGGACCGTCTCCTCGGCAGCTTCGAGCCCGAGCGCGCGCCGGTGCGCTATGGTTTGACGAAGCGTCTCGAGAGCTTCAACCCGTTCACGATCGCGTTCCACGAGTGGGCCGCGCTGGTGCGCGACGCGCGGCGCGCGCGCACCTGGCGCGAGCGGCTGGGCTATTTCTTCGCACCACCCGGCTGGAGCCCGGACGGATCGACGCTCACCGCGCGGCAGCTGCGCGCGGCACGGACACGCGCCACCCCGCAGACGGCAACCGCCGCCTGATTCCGCCGCGATCCGCCGGCGCCGTCGAGGGACGCCGGCACGTACGCGGGTGCCGTATTCCGGCGCTCGACCGCCACCGGCATGACGCGCGCTCGCCGGCAAGCGCGCTCAATGCTTCGCGGTTCATCACTGCGAATGCATAGCGGGCACCGCCGCGCGGTGCTTTTCGCCCGCGGGTTGACGCGCGCCACCGTCGGGTACGCCGCTTGCTCCTTCGACGACACACGAGTTTCGCAAATCGACCAACGCCCTAGGAGGTCTCATGCGCGCAGCCTACATCTTCGCCACGTCGTTACTCGCATTGCTGATTACCACGGTGCCCGCTTCCGCAACCGACGGCGGCGAAGACGCTCCGTCGTGCATCGAGAGCTGCGGTGCCCAAGCCGAGCAGGCCTTTCACGCCTGCCGGGAGCAGGGAGGCGGCGAGGACGCTTGCGCCGCCAGCGCGCTGCAGGGGCTGCAGACCTGCGTTGCGAACTGTCCAAGCGCACCGCCCGCGTGCGCCGATCTCTGCGCGTCCGTCGCCGACGACGTCGCCACGCAGTGCAATACGCAATTTCCCGAGTCCGACCTGTGCGGACCCATCCGACAGGCTGCCCTCGAGAGCTGTGTCGCCGCGCTGTGCCAAGATGGCGAGGTCTCCTGCGACGGCGCCTGCAACAACGTGGCGCGGCACGTCTTCGCCGCCTGCATCGCCGCCGACCGCAGCGAAGCGGATTGCACCACGCTGCAAAGCAGTACGGGCGATCACTGCGTCGCCACACAATGCAACCCGATGCCCGAGCCGACGTGTGAGGACCGCTGCGCCGCGCGCGCCGGCGAGGCCCATGCACACTGCCTCGACGAGGGGCTCTCGGCCGACCAGTGCGATCCGCTCGCCGCGAACGTCCTGCAGCAATGCCTCGACCACGAGTGCACGCCGCCCGCGCCGAGCTGTGAGGAACAGTGTCAGGCCGACGCCGAGACGCTCTTTCAGAACTGCGTGACCGGCGGTGGGAGCGAAGCGGACTGCGGCGCGCAGGCGGAAGCGGCGCGGCAAACGTGCGTCACCGCCAATTGCACCGACGGTGAGCCCGAACCGAGCTGCACCGACCGCTGCAACAGCAGCGCGCAAGAGTTCAAGGGGCACTGCATCGAAGAAGGCGGCGACGAAGCGCAGTGCGCCGCACAGGCGGACGATGTCGCCCGCAACTGCATCGCCGGGCATTGCACCGACGCGCCGCCCCCACCGCCGAGCTGCGAGAGCGTGTGCGAGGATCATGCTCACGGCGACTTGCAGCGCTGCATCGCCATGGGCGGTACCGAAGATGATTGTAAGACGCAGGCGCACGCGTCGTTCCAGGAGTGCGTGACGCTACACTGCGGCGACCCGGCGCCTGCGTGCGACGGCATGTGTACCCGGCGTGCGAATCACGTCGGCCGCAAGTGCATCGACAAGGGCGGCACGGAGGGCGACTGCGCCGCGGAGGTCGCCGCGGCAAAGCAGAGCTGCTTGGACGCACGCTGCGTTCCGCCGCCGCCCGACACCTGCGCCGCCAACTGCGAGCAACTGGCGCAGCAGGCCAAGGACACCTGCACGCAGATGGAGACCAATGCCGACACGTGCAGCGCGCAGGCTCAAGCCGTGCTCGAGCAGTGCCTCATCGACCAGTGCGGCGCGGCCCCACCCTCGACCTGCGCCGAGCAATGCGAGATCCGGGCGCGGAGCCGGTACCAGGCCGCGGTCGGCCGCGGCAATAGCAGCTTCCGCGCCGCGCGCCGGGCGCAGAACACCTTTCGGCACTGCAACAAGATCTGCGAACAGGACTGATCTCCCGGCAGGCGGCGGGCGCGGCGCGTTTCCCCAAACGCGAGCGCCCGCCCCTTTCTTCCGTATGATGATTTGGCCGACGGTGACGGCGATCAACGACGTCGTCGCGCGGCACGGCGAGGGTCGCGATCAGAGCCCTGCCGGACTCCGGATGGGCTCGCGGCGACCGCTTGTCACCCCCGTGCTGTAGGGGCTTTCGCCGATCGAGCGATGCTGGTCGATCCAGGCCGCCGCATCGCCTGAGCTGCGCACTTCCCCTCCCAGAATCGCCAGTATGAGATCGTGGACGAGCACCGTGTTGAAGGCCGGGGCGTAGGTGACCGCTTCGTGTTGCCCGGCGAGCTTGAGAATGAACGGCACGCGGTGGTCGATCTCGGTCGCAAACTGCAACTCCTCCGCGGTGAGTCCCCCCTCCTGACGCCACAGCTCGTGACGCCACCAGTGATCCGATGACACGAGCACCGTCGTCCGATCCCACGTGCCGGCGGCCTCCATTGCACGGCGGATGTCCCCCACGGCGTGATCCACCAGCAGCAGGTTGTCGATGTAGCTGCTCTCGCCTTTCACCTCGAACGTGTCTTTGGCGCGGCTGTAGATGCCGGGCGGATGCGGTACGGGCCAGTGCAGCAGTATGAGTCCGAGTGCCGGATCCTGGAGCGTTCGCCGCGCCGCTTCGAGCATCACGTTGTAGCGCACCACCCGCTCGCCGCGATCGGAGCGCGTGTCATGCCCGACGCGCGCGAGTCCGAGCTTGCGGCTGAAGGGAATCGTCTTCATCACCCCGCGCGCCTGCTTGCCCATGCTCTTCCAGAGCGTCATCCCCCCGAAGTCCTCGTACGTACAGTCCGCGATGCTGTCGCCGATCACCCGACAGTAGGGATTGAACCAACCCACGACTGCGGAATTCACCCCCAACCGGCGCGCGGCGGCGAAGACGTTCCCCTGCTGGCTCCACGGGACAGGCTCCTTCGAGTCGCCGTAGGTGATCATCAGCTCGGAGGGGTTGACGACGCGTACCCGCGCGATCAGCCGACCCGTGATCATCGCGGGGATCGACATCAGCGAGTAGTTGGCGGGTGGGTACGCATGGGTGGTCTCGAGCGCCTCGCCTCGCAGCCGATCCAGCTCGCTCAACGCCAGGGATGCGGGTCGTTCCACGAAGGCAAGGCGATAGTCCAACTCGTCGAAGATGATCCACACCAGGTGCCGCGCCGTCGCGGCATCGGTGGAGAGCCGCGGCGCCGGTGGCTTGTCCTTGAACTGCGTGAGGTAGGCGGCCGTCTGCGCGAATGTGAACAGGGTGAAGGGAGATAGCAGGAGCACGATCGCCGCCGCAGCGCGGATTGCGCGCTGGTTCCAGCGCCAGAACGCCAGCGCGCCCACGACCAGGAGCACGCCCTGCACCAGCAAGCGCTGCGAGTGACGCACGACGAGGAGTGGCGCCGTCGCCGCCACGGCCACGAGCACCCGGAGAGCCATGTGCCGGTTGCGCAACGCGACCAGGGCGGTGAGCGAGACGAGTGCCGCACCTGCCGACAGGACCGCTCGCGTGTCCACGTGCGCGAGCGCCGATGACATTCCCCGCGCGCTGTACTCGCTGTTGATGATCCCATTCAAGGGAATGATGAGTACCAGGACGAACGCCCAGCGCGCCGCCGTCATCGCGAGCGCGCTCCTCGACCGGCGGGCGAGCGTGATGCCCGCGAAAAAGATCGCTGCGAGGAGGAGATCATTGATGAGGACCGCCCAACAGGTGCTGCGGCGCGGCCAGTTCGACGTGTTGTCGAGGAGCACCCTCCATACAAGAATGTGGCACAGCGTCGACAGCGAGAGGGCGCGCGCCAGATCCCTCAGTACCAGAGCGGCCGCGGGCCGCACTCGCGTCATGGCCGGCGAGCCATCTGGGGGGACGCGTGCCGAGAACGTCGGGTCCGGGTCGGATGGAGTCTGCGGGGTCTACACGCGACTCGTGCGCCCGCGGCGAGGCCTATTGACGGGCCTCCGACGACTCGCGATCGGGCGGGCTCGACAGCACGGCCGTTGCGCGCGGGGGCCGGCGTCGGCCTAGCAGCCCGCGCACCCAATTCACCATACGGCGCGCATAGAACATGACACCGACGGAGGCGGCGATCAGCATCTGCCAGATGAGCGCTCCCGTCCCGGGATCGGTGTACGCGTGCGCCGGCGTCACGCAAACAACGAGGATCACCACCATCGTGGCAAGCACCACAAACGATCTGTTGCGGCTCATGACGAATGTCCCTTCAGCACAATAACGACGTGCGCCCCGAAAGAGCGCGGTCGGGCGGCACTGGACTCAGAAGTTCGAAGGTTTCGCTCTCTGTCAGCGTGAAGCGATCGGAGACAGGGTGGGTCCCCTCATCTCCGGAGTAGCCTAGTCTAACTGCGCACGCTCCGTCAACGCTGATTTCGCTTGCGGATTTCACTCGCGCGAGGGACCGCGAACGTTCGCCCGCGCATGCGCCATGGCCGAACGGCGCACGGCTCCGACGATCATGGCGCAACCTCGGCGGCCGTCCGGCGGCGCTCATCCGCTCGTGGTGCGAAAGCGCCTTGACGGCTCCTCGTCCGCCTCATATTCTTCAACGTTCTCGGGGCGATTGTGGCATCGTCGGCGGGCAATCCCGACGACCGGCGAAAGGTCTGGTAAGGGTGCGGCTCGCTCCACCCGCGGCGTTATGAAGCCGTGGGTCAGCTCGTACGTTAGAGGAGCATGCGCCTTTTCTCCGAATGGCAGGCGATGAGACGGTTCCAAGCTCTGCCATCGGAGAGGCGAGAGATCGTCTTCTACGCCGAGACCAAAGCAGACTGGATCTATTTCGCGCCGATCATTCACGAGCTCACCGAGGTTCACGCACAGACGATCTGCTATCTAACGTCGGATCACGACGATTCGGTTCTAGAGGGCGACCATCCCAGGATCTTGCCGTATTGCATCGGCTCCGGAACCATCTGCACGATTCTCTTCAGGGCGCTCCGGGCGAGCGTGATGGTGATCACGCTCACGGATCTCGACACGTACCACCTCAAACGTTCGGCTGCGTACCCCGTTCATTATGTGTACGTGTTCCATTCTATGGTGAGTAGTCACATGGTATTTCGGCCCAAGGCTTACGATGCCTACGATACCATTCTGTGCGTCGGCCCGCATCACATGAGAGAGATCCGGCAGAACGAAACCATTCACGATCTCAAACAGAAGCGATTGATCACCCACGGATACGGTCGCCTGGACGCGATCATCGAGGATCGTAGGAACCGACCCGCCTTCCGGCCGAGCCCGGGACCGGACAAGAAAGTGTTGATCGCGCCGTCGTGGGGCCCGGACAGCATCACCGCGCTCTGCGCCGACGAGTTGATCGCCGAGCTCTTGGACGCCGGCCATCATGTGACCTTCAGGCCGCATCCGATGAGCGTGAAGCAGCAGAAGCCCGTACTCGACCGCATTCGCTCGCGATTCGCCCAGAATCCACGCTTTGCGCTCGAGCTCGACATACGGTCGTCGCAATCCCTGCACGAGTCGGACCTCATGATCAGCGACTGGTCTGGGGCCGCCCTGGAGTTCGCCCTCGCGCTCGAGCGGCCGGTCCTGTTCATCGACACCCCGCACAAGGTGAACAACAAGGACTATGAAAGACTCCAGTGTGAGCCCTTGGAGGTATTGATCCGTAGTGAGGTCGGCGTCGTCGTGTCTCTGGACGACGTCAAGCAGGTTCCAGCTCACGTCGCAACCCTCTGCGAACAGCGAGAGCTTTTTCTCGACAAGATCCGCGCGGCACGCTCGCACTGGATCTACAACGTCGGATCGAGTGGAACGGTAGGCGCCAACGCCATCCTCGATGTGCTAAAGAGTGCCCGCGATGCTCCACCTCGACCTTGATCAATATCTAGAGCTCGAGAAGATCGGCATCGGCGCGTTCGCGCCGTTGACCGGCTTCATGGACGAGGACGACTTCTGGTCTTGCGTCAGATCGGGACGTCTGAAGAACGGGTCGGTCTTCACGATTCCCATCGTGCTGGACATATCGGCTGAGGACCACGCTCGGATCCGAACGAAGACTTCGATTGATTTGCTTTACGACGGCGTACTCGTGGGGAGGCTCCGCCCGAGTAGCATCTTCAAACCCGACCGACGCGAGGCTACCCGGTTGATCTTCGGTACGGACGATAGCGAGCATCCCGGCGTCGCGCACTTTTGTGGCTTGGGCGAGTATTTTATCGGCGGCGAGATCGAGCTTCTCGAGCGCGTCTCCCTTCCATTCACGGCATACGAAAGAACCCCCAGCGAAACAAAGCAATACTTCGCTCAAATGGGATGGAAGACAATCGTGGGCTTCCAGACCAGAAACGCGCCACACCGCGCGCACGAATATTTACAAAAGGCAGCACTGGAACTATGCGATGGAATTCTGATTCAGCCCTTGGTGGGGCGCAAAAAACCTGGCGACTTCAATCCCACCGCGGTTCTGACCGGCTATGACGCGTTGATTCAGCACTACTATCCAGCGACCCGCGTGCTCTTGGCGGTGCTCTCCACCGTGATGCGATATGCCGGCCCGCGCGAAGCGGTGTTCCATGCGATCGTGCGCCGGAACTACGGCTGCACGCATTTCATCGTCGGACGTGACCATGCGGGTGTCGGCAGCTACTACGACAAGTACGCCGCGCATAAGTATGTCGAGACCTTCGACGCCTCGGAGCTGGGGATAACCGTGCTGCGGATGCGGGGGCCATATCTGTGCCTCAAGTGCGACTCGATCACCACGGACAAGACCTGTCCGCACGGCGACTCGCATCCGCAGTACACTCGGCAAATCAGCGGAACCTATATCAGGCAAATGCTCGCGGACGATGTCGCCATCGACGAGCGCGTGATCCGACCGGAGGTTGTCGAAGCCGTTCGCCTCCTGCCGTCCCCGTTCATTAGTTGATCGGCGCATCCGAAGGAGACGAGATGATCCGCAAGACGAAGATCATAGCGACGCTCGGCCCCGCCACCTGCGAGGAGCCGCAAATCCGCAGGCTGATCGCCGAGGGATTGGACATCGTACGTCTCAACGGGTCGCACAATACACTGGACTGGCATCGCACCGTGATTCGGCGCGTGCGCGCCATCTCTCCGCTCATCCCCATCCTGCTCGACATCCCGGGTCGGAAGGTTCGGACGGGCATTCTCGCCAAGGACGTGCCGTTGACACTCGGCGGCGTGCTCGTGTTCACCACCGACGACAGCGACGCGCCGGGCGAGAAGATCCCAGTCACCTATCGCGATCTCCATTTGGATCTGCGCGCCGGACACATCGTTCTCGCGGACGACGGAACGTTGAAGTTTCACGTCGTCGAGGTGCGTGGTCGCGACATCATCTGTCGAATCGAGAATGCCGGGATTCTGCGCAGCTCCAAGGGTCTGAACGTTCCGTACGTCAAGCTCAACGGTCCAGTGCTGGCGGATCGTGATCGGCGGATGCTGGAATTCGCGTGCGCAGAGGGCGTCGATTTCATCGGCGTGTCGTTCGTGGAAAGTGCAAGCCATGTGGCCGAAGTGCGCAAGCTGTTGGAAGGCAGGTCGGTCGGAATCGTCTCGAAGATAGAAAACAAGTACGGTCTCGACAATCTGCGGGAAATCATCATCGCTTCCGACGGGGTCATGATCGATCGCGGAGACCTGACCGCCGAGACGGAACTCGAAACCCTCGCGATCATGCAGAAACGTATCTTGCGAGAGGCGCAGCTGCACGGGAAGCCCGTGATTGTCGCCACCGAGATGCTCCATACGATGATTCACAACCCTCAGCCGACGAAAGCAGAGGTGAACGACATCTCCACGGCCGTTCTCGATGGCGCATCGGCACTGATGCTGTCGGGAGAGACGGCCATCGGCGATTTTCCGGAGCAGGCGATTTCGCTCATGAGTCGCGTGTCGTCGGTCGTGGAGAATGCCGATGCGCCGGAACTAGCAGCGGATTTTACCGAGAAGGACGAGATGATCCCGAGCGCAATCGGAGGCGCAATACTGGAACTCTGTCGGAAATTACCCGTGACGAAAGTCATCTGCCTGACGGCGAGCGGATTCGCGCCCAAAATGATCGCCAAGTACAGACTCAGGCAACCGATTCTGGCGGTGACCAACTCGATCGAGGTGGGTCGCAAGGTGAGCATGAGCTGGGGTGTTCAACCCATCGTTCTCGAGTTGAAGTTCAGCCGAGAGAGCGCGGATCATATCATTCGGACCCTGAAGGACTTGTATGAACGGTCGATCATATCGTCGGACGACCTGATCATCGTTACGGCCGTGAAACACCCCAGGGCAGGCAACAAGATGAACACCATCGAGATCTACCATGTGAATGACCTCGTCGAGTCGCAGGGATGGAGCCGCGACCGCACTACCTGAGTCGACCAGGCATGGGGACGATGTTCGTCGTTCCCGCGTCGACGTCGAAGACGATGGTCGCTTCGCCGCGTTCGAGGTGGCGTTCCACGTCGCCGATCTTCTGCTCGATCGTTTTCTCCTGTGCACCGTAGTCGGTGCCGGTGCGTGTCACGAACTCCTCGATCACCCCGCGTAGCGCCTCGGGAGTGAGGGAGTCGTGGGCTACTTCGACGAGCTTTATCGTTCACTCCGCCGGTCGTCGCCGCTCCTCGTTGGACGCCACCCGTTGGGCGCCGAGGAGCATGCGGACGGTCTCGAGGTTGGGACGCATCGAGCTCGCTCCCCGATTCGGCCTCGGCGATCGTCGTACAGAGGAATCAGATGGTGGCGGCGGATCGTGTCGACGAGCGCCGGGTCCCCGGCGACGCGCGACAGCGCCGCGAGCGCGCCGGCACGATCGTTCGCGCCCAGGCAGCGCGCGAGGAGCGGATAGTCGGCGAGGGACACGCGGGCATTCTGAACCCTCGACGAGAGGGTCGCCGCGCGAGACTTGCCCTTCGCGACGCAGCGGAGTAATGGCTGTCCCTCAACGCTCGAGTGGGGGGTCAGTATGGTACGTGTTCTCGTCGTCATCGTCGTCTTGATCGGAGTGATCTCGTCGGCCGCCGATGCGCAGGTTGCTACGCCGACACCGCGTCCTGGGCTCACCGGACCCGCCGCGAAGGCGGCGGTCAAGTGTGCGAAGGCCCTGGAGCAGGCCGCGAACACCTTCGTCGCCAAGAAACAGGCGAGCCTCAAGAAGTGCGTCGACGCGGTCTTCGGCTGCGTGCAGCTCAAGCCCGCCGACGTCAATTGTCTTCCGAAGGCGACGACCACCTGTGACAAGGAGTTCGCCAAGATCGGCGCCGCCGAAGACAAGCTCATCGCCTCGATCGGCTCCAAGTGCACGTCGCCGGATCTGAGCGTGAGCGATCTCTTCAGCGAGCCCGGGCTGGGATTCGTCCTGCCGGACCTCGCCGCGAGCTGTCAGCAAGTCGGCGTGACGCTCGTCGACCTGGCGGACGTCGCGGACTGCGTAGCGAAGCACCACGAGTGCCAAGTAGAGGATCTGCTCGCCGTCCAGACTCCGCTCGCGAATTATCTTCTGGGCTTAGTGGGACGTCAGTCGCGAAGCGCGTTCTGCCCGGTCATCCCGACGCCGACCCCCGGGACGCCGACCGCCACACCGACGCCAGCCGAGACGGCGACGGTAACCCCAACAGGGACTTCGACGCCGACGCCAAGCGCGACGGCGACGGTGGCGGCGACGCCAACGGTCACCGCGACGGCGACGTCCGAGGAGACGCCGACTCCGACGGTGACAGGGAGCGCGACGCCCACAGCGACGTCGACACCGACGGGGACGGAGAGCGCGACGCCTGGGACGGCGACGCCGACAGAGACCGCGACACCCACAGCGACGGTTACGCCCACAGGGACCGCAACACCTACGGAGACGCCGACCCCCACCGAGACCGCGACACCCGTGGAGACACCGACCCCCACCGAGACCGCGACACCCGTGGAGACACCGACCCCCACCGAGACCGCGACACCCGTGGAGACACCGACCCCCACCGAGACCGCAACACCCGTGGAGACACCGACCCCCACGGAGGTCCCGACACCCACGGAGACGTCGACTCCATAAGAGACGCCGTAGCCGCGGGATCTTCGATCAGGAGACTGCGGGGGTCGCCCGGGACCGCGCTGCGGGGCCGCGAGCGGCCCTCAGCGCGGAAGCCCATGCCCACGGTGCCGGGGCGGCGATCCTGGGACGCATGGCGTGCGGAGCAACGGGCGAGGGCGCTGCCGGGGCGACGGATGAGGCCGCTGACGCGAGGGTGCTCCGCCGCGACGACGTATGTCGACCGCGTCAATTTGCTGACGGCCTTCGCGGAACGGCTCAGATTTCCGGCACCTGACGCCGCCTGCGTGCGCGCCGCCGATTGCCGCGCTGCTTCCGCATCACGCGGTCGTGGCATCCGTCTTGCTCCCCGCTGGTGCGAACGGTGGAGTGCAGCAGGACGGGGGATCTCGCTGGCCCCTCGCGGCAAGCCGCGGGGGTGGCGGCAGACGCACGGGGAGGGGGCATGACGGCCAAATGGTGGGGACGTATCTCGGCAGGAAGAACTGCGATTTCCATGTCAGCTCCGCAGAGACCTTCTCCGAGGATCGGACCTACGACTGCGTGGTCGCCTGTGCCGTGCATGGGTGGGTATCCCTCAGCTTCCAACAATTCGTCGCCAAAATCCTGCGGCTCCTGCGGCCCGGGGGGGTTCTTCTCCTCGAAAGCCACGAGTTGGACTGCCATCCGGAGTGGGCGGAACAAAAACGGTTCCTGCTCGGCCATTTCGATTTGTTGCGATCGGGTTTGATCGATGACGTGGACGAAGGAATGTACGCCTCTGAAATGAGGGAGTACCTGGTGCTCAGACGCAAGAGCGCCATCACGCCTTGACCTGCGGATGTTGCCCACGAGAGAAGGAGGCGCGGTGCTGGAAGGAGCGGTGCGGTGGATTCGGCGACACGCGATCGCCGGAGGCGGAATCGTCGTCTCTTCCAAGCAACGCGTTTCGTACCCCGAGGTCACCGGGTACTTCATCCCGACGCTTCTCGGCGTCGGCGAGCGCGAGTTGGCGCGGCAGTTCGCAGCGTGGCTGGTCTCGGTGCAGCGCCCGGACGGCGCGTTCGCCGGTCCCGGCGACGACCAGGCCTTTGCGTTCGACACCGGCCAGGTGGTGCGTGGCTGGGCCGCGCTGCTGCCGACGTATCCGGTCCTCGAAACGCCTCTGCGCCGCGCCTGCGACTGGCTCGTCGCTGCTGGCGACGCGCGCAGCGGGCGGCTGCCGGTACCGCCGCCCGGCGGCGCCTGGAGCCTCGGGCCGCGCGGTGAGGTGAGCGAAGCGATTCATCTCTACGTGCTGGCTCCGCTGCGCGCCGCCGGCGAGCTCCTCGACGAGCCGCGCTATCGCCGATTCGTGGAGCACAGCCGCGACTACTACCTGGACCTCGTGCGCGACATGCGCTTCGACGCGCCCAATCACCTGACGCACTTCTACGCGTACATCCAGGAAGCGCTGTGGGAGCTCGGCTGCGGCGAGGAGGCGCGACGAGGCATGGCCGACGTGGCGCGCTTCCAGCAGGAGAACGGCGCGGTGCCGGCCTACAGCGACGTCCCGTGGGTCTGCGCGACCGGCGTCGCCCAGTTGGCGCAGGTTTGGTTTCGCCTCGGTGAGAGCGCACGCGCCGAGCGCGCGCTCGCGTTCCTCACGACGCTGCAGAATCCGAGCGGCGGCTTCTTCGGCTCGTACGGGGTGGGCGCCGCCTACTTCCCGACAGAGGAGCCTGCCTGGGGCGTGAAGTACGCGGTCGAGGCTGAACAGTGTCGGATCGCGAGCCATTTCGATCGGACCGCGACCGACTATCGTACGGACATCGCCGAGAACGACGGCCGCGCCCGCGCCGTGCTCGAACGGCTCGGCCCGCTGAACGGCAAGCGTGTCCTCGACGCCGGCGCAGGCAAGGGTCGCTATGCCGCTCTGCTGCAACGTCACTGGCCCGACGCCGCCATTACCGCGCTCGACGTCTCGGCGGAGATGCTGCGGCACGTCCCGGCCGGCATCGCCAGGGTGCAGAACAGCTTGCTCGACATGCCCTTCCCCGACGGCCACTTCGACGCCGTGCTCTGCATCGAGGCGCTGGAGCATGCGGTCCAGATCCCCGAGGCGGTGCGCGAGCTGGTGCGTGTCCTCGCGCCCGGCGGGACGATCGTGATCATCGACAAGAACAAGCAGAAGCTCGGCGCGCTCGCGATGCCGAACTGGGAGCGCTGGTTCGACGCTCACGAGCTCACCGCCATCCTCACCTCGCTGGGTCTGGCGGTGGAGGCCGAATACGTCGGCTACGACGAGCAACGTCAGCCCGACGGGCTGTTCATTTGCTGGATGGGGCGCAATCCCCCGCGGTCCGCGGCGGCGGCGACCTCTGACACCACGGCGACCGCCGCCCTCTGAGGAGATCGCGCATGCAGTTCAATCCCATCGCGCTCGAGAACAAGCAGCGACATCTGGACGCGATCCTCGCCGATCCCGCCCGTTTGACGCGCGTGGTCCGCGCGCTCGTCGCCGACGTCGCGTGCGAGCTCACGCCGCTGGCGCGACCGTGGGAGCCCGGAGGCGGCGCCACTCTCTTCAAGGTGACGACGCCGTCCACGACCTACTTTCTGAAGGTGAAGCACCTGGCGGTCACGGTCGAGAGCAAGCTCGAGGTCGAGCCGGCGTTCTCGTCCGAGCCGTCGTTACGGAACGAGCATCGTTTCCTCGTGCGCCTGGCGGGCCTACCGTTGGTCCCCGCCGTGCACGGGTACGTCGAGGACGGCGATCACGCGTTCCTGCTCCTCGAGTGGCTGACGCCATTCGACGCGGTGGTACCGATGCTCGGGCCGGCCGCCTTCACGGAGGTGTTCGCGCACGTCGAAGCGGCGGTCCACGCGCTCTACGAGCGCGGCATCGTCCACACCGACCTGCACGAAAAGAACATCCTCTTCCGCGGCGAGACAGCGGTGCTCGCCGATTTCGAGGAGGCGCGCGACCTCCGACAGGCGGAGCCCTTCGCGCAATCGCTCGATGCGGTTGGGAAGACGGCCTACGGCGACGTCGGCGAGATGCCCGCCGGTGAGGACCGCGTCGCCGGCTTCACCTGCCTGGCGCGCCTGCGCGCGGTCTTCGTGGACCTCGTCAGGGCGCGCCTCGAGCCCTTGATCAAGTCCTGCAACTTCGATTCGTCCTGCCCCTTCCTGACGGCGCTCGATCACGGCAAGGACGAGCGGGTCTACCAATCGATCCAAATCCCGGGCCTCGCGATCGCGGGACAACGGCCGGTCGACGACCCGCGCATTCCCATCATCGCCCGTGTCGCCGCCCGCCTGTTCGATCGCCCGTACACGCACCTCGACATCGGCAGCAACGTCGGCATGTTCAACGTCGCGATGGCCCGGCAGCCACACGTACGGCGTTCGATCGGCGTCGAGGCCTTCGACAAGTACGTCGAGCTGTCGAAGGCGCTGGCATTCCTCGCGGGCATCGAGAAGGTCGCCTTCCACTGCGCCGTCTGCGGTGAAGATTCGCTGGCGGCACGGCTTGCCGGCGAGCACGTCGACTTCGTCACCATCTACTCGATGTACCATCACATCCGGAACAAGGAACGTTTTCTCGCCGATCTCGCGGCCCTCGCGCCTACGTACGTGATGCTCGAGATGGCGAGCCAGCCGGAGTGCTACGACGGTCGCTCGTGGCAGGCCGAGATCGAGGGCATCAGCCGCGGCCTCGGTATGCCGTTCGGGCAGGTGCTCGGGCAGAGCGCCGACTATCAGCGTCCCATCGTGCTGCTCTCGAAGGTACCGATCGCCGAGGACCTGCTCGCCACTCCCAGCTCCGCCGCGCCGCGAGTCTCGGTCGTCCTGCCGGTCTACAATCATCGCCGCTTCCTGCCGCCTGCGATCGGAAGCCTGCTCGCGCAGACCTACACGGACTTCGAGTTGATCGTCGTCGACGACGGGTCGACCGACGGGACGCGCGAGTATCTCGATGCGCTCGCCGATCCGCGCGTCGTGGTGATCCACCAGGACAACCAGCGCCTCCCCGCGGCGCTGAACGCGGGTTTCGCTCGCGCTCGGGGCGAGCTGCTGACCTGGGTCTCGGCCGACAACTCCTGCGCGCCGATGTTTCTCGAGGCATTGGTGGCCGCGCTCGACCATCACCGCGATGCCGGCTTTGCGTATTCGGCGTTCGCCTGGATCGACGACGCGGATCGGATCACCGGTATTCATCGCGATCAGGACGTGAGCTTGCGCTCGTTGCTGAAGCAGAATCCCGGGATCGCGGCCTTCATGTATCGCCGCTCCTGCCAGGAAGCGGTGGGGCCGTACGATTCCTCCCTCGAAGGCGCCGAGGACTGGGACATGTGGCTCCGCCTCGTCGAGCGCCATCCCGCCGTCTACGTCCCGGAGATCCTCTACTACTACCGGTTGCACGACGACAGCATGACCGCCACGAAGCGCGATAGCATCGCGCAGGCGAGCCGGGGCGTGGTCACGGGCGCGCTCGCGCGCCGCGGCGGCAAGCTCGACATGCACGAGCTCTTCCCCACATTGCCGGCTTGCGGCGACCGCGCCGAGGCCGAGTTTCACGCCTGCCTGGACTTCGGGACCTCGCTGCTGCGGTCGCCCTGGGCGCCGGTGGACCTGGCGGTATCGTTCTTGGACGCGGCCTGCTCGATACGGCCCGAACCCATCGCGCTCGCGCACTTCGCCATCGCCTGCGGACGGGCCGGTCGTTGGGAGGACGTGCGGCGCTGCCTGGAAGCGTTGCGAAGCACGCCCCACCCCGACCTCCGCCGGTTGGTGCTCGCCCTCGAAGCCGCCGCCACACGCGGACGAACCGACGCGGCGGCAGCGATCGTCCCGTGCACGATCAACTGGCACGGAGTCGAGCTGTTCGAGCGTGAGCGCGCCCTCCGGCGCGTGTTCTCGTTCAGCGACGCGACCGCATCGACGCCGCCCGCGATCGCGAGCCCGCCGAGCGCATCGCCGCTGCGCATCCCGTCACCGCCAGCGTCACCGCCGCGATCGCCCTCGCCCCGCACGGCGACACCACCGCCGACGAAGCCCAAGCCGCTGCGAGCGACCCCGATGGTCTCGGTCATCGTCCCGACGCACGATCGGCCGGACACGCTGCGGCAGGCGCTCGAGAGCGTGCTCCAGCAGACCTATCGCGACTTCGAGATCATTGTCGTGAACGACGCCGGGGCAGACGTGAACGACGTCGTCCGGGCGCTCGACCCCGACGGGCGCATCACGTACGTCCGGCACGCCACCAATCGCGGTCTCGCGGCGGCACGGAACTCGGGTATCGGTGTGGCGCGTGGCAAATACCTCGCATACCTCGACGACGACGATCGCTACTACCCGGAGCACCTGGAGACGCTGATCGCGGCGCTCGAGCACGGCGAGCACCGCGTTGCCTATACCGACGCCCTCCGCATCCTGCAGGCGAAGCGAGACGACCGCTACGTCACGGTGGCACGCGATCGGCCCTACTCCCACGACTTCGACCGCGATCGGCTCCTCGTCTTCAACTGCTTCCCCGTGCTGTGCGTCATGCACGACCGCGCTTGCTTCGAGGCGGCGGGAGGGTTCGACGAGTCGCTGACGTCGCACGAGGACTGGGATCTATGGGTGCGGATGTCGGCGCGCTTCCCGTTTCGGCATCTCCCGACCATCACGGCGGAGTTCACCCACCGCCTCGACGGCTCCTCGATGACCAGCAGCATGCAGGCGGACTTCCTGCGCACTGCCGAGATCGTCTACCAGAAGAGCGAGTCGGACGTAGTCGGACGGCCGAATCTCATTCATGCTCGCGAGCAGTTCCTGCACGGCCTGAGGACGCAAGTGGCGAGCCAGAGTACGCAAGGGGCAAGCCGATCGGCCGGGTTCGACTGCTCGATCGTCATGCCGCTGTTCAACCGCGCCGAGCTCACCGAGCAATGCCTGGTGAACCTGGCCGAGGTCACGCAGGGTGTCACCTACGAGGTGATCCTCGTCGACAACGCGTCGAGCGACGGCACCGCCGCGCTCCTCGAGTCGCTGGGCGGCGACGTCCAGGTGCTCCGCAACGCGGCAAACCGCGGCTTCGCGGCCGCGTGTAACCAAGGAGCGCGCGCGGCGCGCGGCCGGCATCTGGTCTTCCTCAACAACGATACCATTCCGTTGCGGGGCTGGCTCCGATCCCTTCTCGCGGAGCTCGACGCGGATCCCACCGTAGCGGTCGTCGGCAGCAAGTTGCTCTTCGCCGACGACACCATTCAGCACGCGGGGGTGATCTTCGGGCGCGAGCTTCCGATCCCCTACCACGCCTTCTACCGCGCCGCCGCGACCGCGCCGGCGGTGAACACACGGCGCGAGCTGCAGTGCGTCACCGGCGCCTGCATCGCCGTCCGCCGCACGGTGTTCGAGTCGATCGGCGGTTTCGACGAGGGCTTCGTGAACGGCTACGAGGACGTCGACTTCTGCCTGAAGGTCCGCCAGCGTGGCGACAAGGTCGTCTACCAACCGCATAGCGCGCTCTACCATCTCGAGAGCCAGACGCCGGGACGCAAGGACCACGATCACGCGAACGGCCAGCGGCTACTGGAACGCTGGGGACGGCTGTGGTGGCGGATCGGCGATGAGGACACGGTCTTCGTCCCCGAGGGGCTCGCCGCACGCACCCTCGACGGCGGCGATTCCAAAGTCGTCGCCCCGCTCACCGACGCCGCGGAGCGCCGGCGGTGGGAAGCCGTCGGCCGCGCGCAGCGCGCCCTCCTCGCCGACGACGTTGCAGGCGTGCGCGAGCTTCTCGCCAACTGGCGAGACTGGCCCGACGACACCGGCGTGCGGCGATGGCTCGAACGCCTTCGCCGCCACGTGGGATTCACGTCGAGCAGCGACGCCGCCACGGCCGCCACCGCGGCCGCCTGACGGAGGAGCCTCGCGGCATCGGGTACGTCGGGTCGGGTTTACGGAGTGACGTCCAGGTCCAGGAGCTCCTCGACGCGCGGCATCTTCGTCTCGATCATTTGCAGCTCATGCAACGCGGTCTCGGCATGTGTCGCGACCTCGCGCAGACGCGCGCGCTCGCGGGGTTCGTCGGCCGCGAGGTGACCCCCGGTCCCGAGGTCGCTCCCGGCCGCGCGCTGCGCGCGTACATCGCCGCCAGCGCGGCGTCGTGCAAGCACTATGTCGACACGTGCCGAGTGGGCAGGGACGGCGACGCCGTCGTGGACGATCGCCTGCGCGTCCACGGCGTCCAAGGCCTGCGCGTCGTCGACGCCTCGATCATGCCCCGGCTACCGGCGGCGCACACCAACGCCCCCACCATCATGGTCGCGGAACGCGCCGCCGATCTGATTCGCGGCGAGGCCTGATCGCGAGCCCCGTTTGTTGTCGAGGACCGCTGGTTCAGTCCGATCGCGCCTTGAAAGCGTCCGTCTGATTGCGCGAGGGCGTGCCGAACCGCGCTTCCCAGCAGACGTCGTTCTCGTTCACGATTTGCGCTCGTACCGGGAGCGAGAGGATGGGCAGCGCCGGAATGTCGAGCAGCGCGCCGCGGCCCTTGAGCACGATGCTCGCCTGGCCGGCGACACTTCCCTTCAAGATCAGCTTCTGCACGCCGCTCGGGGTGAGATCCTTGTCGCCGTACTTGAAGCCGGTTTTGGTCGCGCCCCAGCACGGACGCGGGCTCGCCGCGTTACACATACCGCCGGCGGGCACGGTCGTGTGCGAGATCAGGTTGGCGCCGTCGTAGAGGCAGAGCTCGTACCCGGTGGTCGTGGTGGGGTCACCGAAGTCGGCCTTGGTGGTCGCGGCGCCTCTGCCCCACTTCCAGAGCAGGCGGTCCTTGTCATCGGGCGTGCGATCCTTGATGTCGAGCACCGCACCCCGGCTCACCGCCGGCAGACGGCAGGTCGAGCGCGGCATGGCACCGCACGCGCCCTTCGCGATCTGCACCACTTGTTGGAACGTCGGGCGATTGATCCAGGGGATCGCCGGCACCGTCGTCACGCCGACGGCACTCTGGCGCACGTCTTCGTCGGCGATGGCGCGCTTCCAATCCGCGACGTTCGGGCTGCCGAATTCGGCCTGGAGATCCGCCGCCTGCGAGAGCGCGTCCCAGAGCGCCGTGCGGCAATCGGCGAGGACACCGCCGCCGCAGTACGCGCGCGACCACGAATCCTGCTGCGGCAGAGCGAGCACGCGGCGGAGGTCCTTCTGCACCTGCCCATAGAAGGCATCGTCGAACGACGAACCTATGTGCAGGCGGCGGTCGGGGTCGTCGAGGGTGAGGCCGAGGTTGTCGATGGCGTTCGCCGAGCGCGCGTCGAACATCGCGTGCGCGAGGCGCGGCCACCACGCGTCGATGATCGCCGGCGACTGCGGGTCGTCGTACTGGCCATCGTGGTCGAAGTCGCGACGATGGGTGGCGGTGATGAGCCAGGTCGCGAGCCGGTCGTGCATCTCCTGCGCCCGCGGGTCGGCGCCTGCCGGGGCGGTCGCGCCCATCACCTGGAAGAGCAACGCCAGATCCTCCTGGCCACGGAGGTCGACGGTTCCGGCGTCCTCCATCGCGTCGACGAGATCGGCGCGGTCGATGTCACCGGCGCCGATCGCCGCTTCGATGCGCTTAGTCAGCATCAGGTTGCGAAAGATCGGACCGTACGAGAACTGCCGGTCGTTGGCGGTGAACTGCGGGGCCTGCTTGTTGTTCCACGAGGTGAGGTAGCCGGCGGGCGGGTTCTGCGCGAACGGCTGCGCGGCAAACGGGATGAATCCCTGCCAGTCCCATTCGCCCGTGCCCCACGTCGGGAGATAGGGATCGACGCCCTGCGCCCGTTGCGGACACTTGCACGAGTGCTGATAGCCGATGTCCTTGGCGTCGACGTAGAACCAGTTGAACGTGTAGTCGACACCTTGCCCCATCGCCTGCCGGAAGGTGTCGTAGCCGTTGGTCATGAACGTCGGATCATTGATGCGCCGAAAGCCGCGCGCCGAGCCGAGCTCGTTCTGGTACGTGCTCCGCAAGGTGGCGATCGCGATCGGCGTACCGTCGGTGAGCGTGCCGCGCGCGACGATCGGTCCGTAGTCGGAGGTGCGCTGCACCGGCCACGAGAGCACGATGTCGGGCCCTCCGGGGATGCCGCCGGCGCTCGGCTTCGCGACTTGCACGTGCCGGTAGGCCTCGATCGTCTTGCAGACGCCGTTGTGGACGTAGCCGAGCGAGTCGACGGTCGGCGGCCCGCCGCCGGGCTCGCAGAGCTGCAGCACCCATTGATCGACGTTGTCGGCGCCGGCCGACGTCGCCGACCAGGCGTAGTTCCGGCCACGCCCGAGCTCGACGTAGAGATCGGTGCCGGCGAATGCCACACCGCGGGCGTCGATGTTCGGACCGTGGACGTCTTTCTCGACCAGGAGCTGCGGCATGAAGTAGCCGGTCTGCGGACCGAACACGGCAATCGGGCGCCCGTTCTTGGTGTGCTCGCCGGCGACCAGCAGCGCGTTGCTCATCGCGTGCGGCACCGCGAGCGGCGGCGCGACGCCGCTGATCGCGTCGAGGAGATCCTGCAACGACGCGGCGCTCGAGTTCACCGGATGCAAGCTCGCGCAGTCGACGTCGGGATGCGACGCCGGGTCGACCGGACCGAGGTTCGTCATGTACGGTGCCGAGTTCGGCGAGGTCGTCGGCGCCTCGATGTCGTTCGCGAAGTGCATGTCGTCGAAGATCGCGCGTGCGGTCGCGGTATCGCCGCCGAGCGCGGCGGTCATCGCTTTCAAACCGCAGAGATTCGAGAGCTCGCCGCCGCCGCCCTTGCCGAAGATGCCGCCGACGAGCGACGCGATCGCGACCGTGTCCTCGGGTTTCCACTGCGCTGGCGTTTGCTGCAACGCCGGGTACTCGGCCGGCAGCTTCGTCGGATCAGCAAGCGCCTCGTTTATGTACTGATTCACGCCGTCACGGTAGGCGAGGAGGTCGTCGTAGCCGGCCTGCCCTTCCGGACCGGAGTTGCGGATGGTGTCGAGCTGCGCGGTCAGATCCGATTCCAGATACGGCGCGATCGCCAGCTGGCTCTGATCCATGGCCTCGTTGGCGGGCGAGGCGCCTAGAAACTCGGAGAGGCGCGCGCGGCCGAGGTGGCGCAGCACGTCCATCAAGAAGAGTCGGTCCTCGGCGCCGGTGTAGCCCTCGGCGAACATCGTCGCGTAGCGGGTAGTGCCGAAGATGTGAGGAACGCCGAAGCTCAGGTCGCGGACGACGGTGACGTCGGTGGTCGGCGAGTAGACGCGATCGATGTCATCCTCGCGCACGCCGAACGACGCGTCTTTGTAGAAGTCGAGGAGCTGCGCGTCGGTGAGCCCGGGCGCGTGGTAGACGAGGTCGCCGTACATGCCGAGCTGATCCTTCACGTGCGGCGGATATGTCCCCGCCTGCGCCGCCGCGGCCTCTGGCCCGTTCAGCACCCCGTCCGAACCCGGCGGCAGGATGTTCAGGAAGCCGGTCGCGTCGCCGAACTCCTGGTAGTGGCCTTGCGACGTCTGCGCCGCCGCGGACGCGGCGACGACCACGGCCAGACCCGCGGCGATCAGCACTCGAACGAGAGATCTCACGAGCTCCTCCATGAATGGGCGGCGGTGTCCTTGTCGGTCGGTGCCGGCCGTGGGACGATTGTCCGACCCTGCGCGCGAGGCTATGGATCGGCCGGGGCGGCGCCAATCCTCTGTTGTCGTGACCGGCGCAGAGAAAACGTAGGAGCTGAGACGCGATAACCGGGCGCGTCGGCCTGACATCGCACGGGAGCCACGGCTGAGCGAGGGTCTGATCCGATGCCGTCGGAGATCACTCTGAGGGCCGGCGACGCCGCACTGCTAGCGAGGATTCGGCATCGGATCCGCGTGCGCCGGCTGAACCTGATGGCCGGGGTCCGGATCGCTTCCTCCACTTTCATCGCCGGAAGCGCCGTGATCCAGACGGACTCCGACGGCTGCTCGTTCGGCGGACGCATTCTCGTCGCGGACGGAGTCACGATTTCCGACGGCGCCATCCTCGCCACCTATGGCGGCTCCATTGAAATCGCGGCGAACGTCTACATCGGCCCATACGCCGTCCTCTACGGACATGGCGGGCTCGCGATCGGACGGAACACCATGATCGGGGCGCACACCGTCATCGTCCCCGCGAATCACGGCTTCGCGCGCCTCGACGTGCCGATGAACGCGCAGCCGCTGACCACGGAGGGAATCGACATCGGCGAGGACGTCTGGATCGGCGCCGGCTGCCAGGTCCTGGATGGAGTCCGAATAGGCAACGGCGCGCTGATCGGGGCGGGATCGGTCGTCACCAAGGACATCGAAGCTTACGGCATCGCGCTCGGCGTCCCAGCCCGCGTTGTGAGAAGCCGTAACGGAAAAGTGACAAAGCCTACGTAGTCCCGAGAAGACGCAGGAGCTGCCACCAACGCGGCTTCTTCGTCGCGAGCCGCCGCAGGCGCCGTAACCGGCGGCGCTCCCGTGCCGTGAGCGGTCCCCGCGCAACGCTTTCGAGGTTGCGCGCAATCCACTCGACCTTTCTCATCGCGACGATGACGCGATCCACGTTGCTCTGAAACAACGAGAACCGCAGCATCAAATCCGCCAGCGTGGGCCGGAGGGTTTCGGCCTCGTCGTATCCGTTCGCCGCCGCCGCGGCGATGATCTTCTCCAGCTCCCAGCCGCGGAAAAACGGCGACGTGGCGAGCGTCTCCCATCCGCAAGCTTTGCAGGCGGCAAAGACGGCAGCGGCGTCGTCCGTCGTGACATTGAACGGCCGTATCGCGAAGCGAAACGGATTGTCATTGCGATAGTGTTCGACGACCGCGAGATCCGGAACCCAGAGTCCCAGAGAGCGGGCGTAGCCTTTCCTCCGCCACTCGATCGCCAGCTCCACCTGCCGCCGGTTCTCGTCGGGATCGTCCAACGAAACGACGACCAAGCAATCGACGTAGGAAGTCCGGAGCTGCTCCAGAATGATGTCGATGTCCCCGGGACGGTAGTACTCGGCCTCTCCCACCGGGTCGCCCGGCACGAAATCGGTGAAGAAGTTCCACGCCAGGATCGTCGCTTCGCCGCGCCTGCCGAGCGCGTCGAGCGCTTTGCCGAGCGCGACCCGTTCAGGTTGATACGTGGTGTCGAACCCGCGAATCCCGCCGTCCAGGCACGACTCGACGATCGCTCGCTGCTCCTCTGCCGAAGCGGGCGGATCGTTCCCCAACTGGCTGATGAACGAGTGCCCTCCCAAAATGAGCGGGCTCTGCGGCGTGTCAGTCGTCCGATTCACGTTCGAATGGCTCGCGGCCGAAGCCGTATCTCTTGTACAAGGGCATGATCTAGCCGTGGGAGACAGATTGAGAGGACTGTGCGACCAGTTTACCGAGCAGGGGTATGTGGGTCCCGTCAGGGTCCTGTCGCCGCAGCAATGCCGGCAGTTTCTGCTGTCCGTTAGCGACGCGGACGGGAAACCCCCTCTGGATTGAGACCGCGGACATGCGGTCACCTCGCGGGCGTTCTACGACGTCGCGACGCACCCCGCCATCGTCGAGATCGTGGTCGAGCTGCTCGGCGAAGACGTCATCCTTTGGGGCGCCAGCATTCGGGATCGATCTCCCGGCGACGTCCATCCGTGGCACTCCGATATCGAGTCGTTGGATCCTTCGGGGAAGATCGTATCGGTGTGGATCGGTCTCGAGCACACCAGGCGGGACTCCTCCTTGTTGATCGTTCCGTACTCGCACCGATTCGGCTTGACCGTGCAACAGATCAGGAGCCAGCTCGGCAAGCGTCGCGAGGAGACCACCAACGACGACATCGTCAGCTGGGCTCGGGATCGGAACGAACGAAGCCACCTATTGCATACGCACAGAGAAGAAGAGCTCAAGGTACTCCTCACTGGCGAGGTCGATCTCATATTCGGGGATGAGCGCAGGCGTCTGAAGGCCGGCCAGTTCGTCTACTATCCAGCCGAGTTCGCCCACACGCTCGAGACGGTCAACGAGACTCCGGCGAACTACCTGACCTTCAAGTGGCACACTGATTCGACGGAGACCGGGGAGCAGCTTCCGTTCCGCATTTTCGACATCCCTGACGATGTGGAGGAGTCAGAGAGCAACGAAGGCTTTCGTCCACAGCTCCTTTTCGAAGGGCGCACGGCCTGCCTGCGAAAGTTCCATGGCCATTTCTCTACGCTCATGCCCGGGGCGGGCTACGACCCTCACGTCGACGCTCACGACGGGGCCATCGTCGTCCTGGAAGGCGAGGTCGAAACGGTCGGCGAACGCGTAGGGCCGCACGGTGTGATCTTCCATCCGGCAGGTGAGCTTCACGGCTTTCGGAACCCCGGTGCGGCGATCGCCAGGTACCTCGTGTTAGAATTTCAGGCCGGCCAGAATGCGCTGGAGACTTCCCACTCTCACGTCAGACCCGTCCGTCTGCAGCGCGTGAAAACGAGACTGAAGCAACTCCTGCATCGCTTCGGAAAGAGAATGTAGGCGCTGAGCTCGTGGCGCCGAGGTCTACGTTGGCAGCCCGCGTCACGCACGTCTGTCCCGGGGCGAAGGTGGAAGGGCAAGGCGTGGAAAGAGGATAGAGCGTCGCGGGTTTTCCGTCAGCGTCGAGCAGCGCGACCGTGGTCGTCGCCGGCTTCGTGGCGAGGTTACTGACCAGACATGCCATCCGCTCGCCGTTAGGAACGCCGTCACCGGCTAGAGGGCGTACGTCAATCCGAACCCGAAGGCGTAGCCGAGAAAGAGGATCTCGTTGTTGTCCTCGCCGCTGGTCTCGTGCTGCGAGAAGTACGTGTAACTGAAGCCGCCGTCGGCGAAGAGCTGCGGCGTGATCGCGTAGCGCACGCCCGCGAACACGTCGGCGTGGCCCTGCGCCAGCTTCACGGTACCGCCCTCGGTGCGCAGGCTGTCGAGCTTGGGCAGGAAGCCGCCGTCGACAATCGCGATCAGGCGCACCCGCGGGGCGATCGGGTACTCGCCGCGAAGTGACACTAGCGGCACGGGCAGCTCCTGCGCATAGAAATCCTCCTGCGTCTCGTGGCCGATCGTGGTCGGCGCGAGCGTGCCGTGCAGCTTGAAGTGCAGATAGACGAACGTCACCCCGGCGCCGCCCGCGAGCAGGGCGCCGTTCGGCTCACTGATGAACGCATGCTCGTAGAGGCCGGTGATCCGCGTGTACACGGGGCGGGACTGGAGGTGCGTGTCGCCGGCGAGCGTGGCGCCGTTGAAGGCGACGTCGCGGTCGAGCTGCGTGCCGCCCCAGAGAAAGCTGTAGTCGAGGCGCGCCCGCAAGGCGTCGCGGTCCGTGAGGTGCACGGCGGCGCCGACGTTCGCAACCTCGAAGGTATCGATACCGAGGTCCTTGCTGAACCGCAGCTTGTCGCCCGAGCGATCGAACTCGCCGACTTTCACGAACCCGCGTGGGACGCCAACCTGGCCGCCGAGCGAAATCTCCCAACGGGCGAATGCCCCCGAGCCGGGGGTCGTCGCCGAACCCGAGTCCGCGTCCGATTGCGCCGAGGCGACGACCGTCGGCGTCAGCAGTAGGACCGTGACGAACACCCACGCGTGAGCGTGTCGCATGCTCCGTCCCTGGCCTTTCTTCGTCGCGACGAAGCGGCCGGCGCGCCTGCGGCCGCACCACGCTCGCGACGATCTCGATGGAGACCGATCTCGCGCGCCAGCGAGACGCTACGCCGGTTGCGACAGGTCGTCCAGCAGGGGGTTGATAGAACACTACAGCTGCGTTTTCGCCTGGGCTGGCGACATATCCGCCAATCTCGAGGAGCGTAGCTCGAGGCGGCCGATGCCGCAGCATTTCGGTGCGCCGTCCTCCCGGGGCCAGGCAGCGCCCGAACGTGCCGCCGGTGTCTTGCGCCAGCACGCCGTAGCGTCGCGTCAGCTACTCCTTCAGGTGCGTGACGGTGAGGACGTTCGAGCTTTCCGGCAGTTCGACCGTGAGGCCATCGTCGCCGAGGATCCAGCCGTCGGGACGAACCCGCGACACGCCACGCACGAACACCAGTTCAGCGATACGATTGGACGGGGGTGGGTTCAGGTGAGAGAGGACGAGAAGCCGGACGCCTGCCGCATTGGCAACCTCCGCCGCCTGCACCGGCGTCGTGTGGTAGCTCGGGATGTCGTGCATGATCTTGACGATGCGCTCGCGGCCGATGGCGGCCGCGGCGTCGCCGATCGCCGCCACGATATGATTGGCTTGCGCTTCGTGGACGAGGACATCGGCGCCGTGAGCGGCGGCAACGAGCCCCGGACTCTTCACCGTGTCCCCGCTCACCACCACCGAGCGGCCTCGGTAGTCGAAGCGATACCCGTAGGCAGGGACGACGGGTCGATGATCGACCGGGAACGCGGTGATGCGGAGGCCGCCTTCCTCGACGACGAGCACGGGTTCCGCGCCTTCCGTGACGTCGATCGGCCGCGCCTGCATGTGGGCGGTGGATTCCGGTAGGAAGTCCGCGCCGTGGTGTGCGATGCGGTAACGCGTATCGAGCGCGTACGCTTCGTCGAAGCCCGCGACGACTGCAGTCACGGCTCGTCTGAGGCGTCAGTAGTTCCTTGTGTCCCTCACCCGCGCACGGTCGGGACTTCAGCCGAGGAAGTCGCGCACGAGACGCGCGACCTCGGCCGGCTTCTCCTCGTGGACGAGCAGGCGCGCGCCCGGAATCTCCGCGAGGCGTGCGTCGGGGAGCTGCTTGACCATCGCGCGCGCCCGCTCGACCGGAAACGTCGGGTCCTCGGCGCCCCAGATCAGCTGCATCGGCATCGTGAGGCGCGCGTGGTCGTGCTCGAGGGCATCGACCGGCTCCCACGTCGCGCCGCGGAGATAGCGGCGCATGCCGTCCATACGGAGCGGCGAGTGCAGCAAGGGCTCGACGACGTACTCGTGAAAGTCGCCCTCGATGAGCCGCATGTCGGTGAAGCAGCCGCCGAATCCCAGGGGAGAGCGGAGATAGAGATTGGAGCGCAGCAGCAGGCCGAAGACCGTCAGGGTGCCGGGGAGCAGCATCAAGAATTGGTAGAACGGGATCCACGGCGGCCGATGCTTGGGGATCTCGGTGTTGATCAAGACGAGCTTGTCGATCCGTGCGCCGTCCTCCAAGGCCAGGCAGCGCGCGAACGTACCGCCGGTGTCCTGCGCCAGCACGCTGTAGCGTTCGAGACCGAGACGATCGACCAGCGCCTTCAACGTGCGTCCTTGCCCCGGGAAGCTGAAGTCGGTGGCGTCCGTCCACTCCGAGTCGCCCATGCCGGGGAGATCCGGAACGTAGCAGGTGTAGCGCTCTGCGAGCGCCGGCAACACCTTCCGCCACGTGAACCCGGATAACGGGAAGCCGTGCACGAGGAGGAGCGGCGGCCCGCTTCCGAAGCGACGATACGGGAGCCGCGCGGTGCCGGTGTCCTGTTTCTGCACCGGCGCAGCGAAGAAGAAGCGCGTGCTTTCTTCAGCCATCGTCTGCGTCGTCACGCGGCGCACGGGCCGAGCTGTACCGGCACCCCGTTCAGGATCGACTGGCCGATGATCGGCTCGACGATCGCGTCGTCGACCCAGTCGTTGGCCGACACGCCCGGATGGCCGCCGGCGACCTTCTGCCACGGGGCGCTGTCGGCGTGGCCCCAGCCGTGCGGCAGGCTGACGACACCCGGGCGCATCTCGTCGGTCACGGCGACCCGCACCTCACCGCGGTGGACGCGGCTTTCCAAGATCGCCATCTCGCCGTCACGAACCTGGTAGCGGGAGGCATCCTCGGGATGGACGTAGAGCACGCAGCGCTCGCGACCCGACATCAGCGCGGGCACGTTGTGCATCCAGGAGTTGTTGCTGCGGAGCTCGCGCCGGCCGATCAGCACGAGACCGTTCGTGCCGGCTTTCGTGTCGAGATCGCGCTCGAGCCCGGCCATCGCCTCCAGCATGCAAGGCGAGACGAGATGAATGCGCCGGTCGGAGTGGAACAGGCGCTGCGCGATGCCGGGCCGCAGCGCACCGAGGTCGATCCCGTGGGGCGCGGCTTTGAGCTTCGCGAGGTTGAGACCGTCCGACCACGGGAGGAAGCGGTCGCCGTAGGGTCCGAAGCGTAGCAGCAGATTGAGGAAGCCGGTCGGCGTCCAGCGCACCCCGAGCGGGCGCAGCCAGCCGAGCAGCCGATCGAGCCAGGGCTCGCCCAACGCGCCACCGCCGAGCCGCTCGGTCAGCGCGAGCAGGATCTCCCAGTCGGCGAGCTCGCCCTCACCGCGTTCGACGACGGGCGGCGACCAGCGCGCGATGTTACGCACCGCGACGGCGTTGAACAACAGATCGATGTGATCCTCGGCCAGGTTCCAGCAGGGCGGGAGGATGACGTCGGCGTGACGCGTCGTCTCGTTGATGTAGATGTCGATCGACACCATGAAGTCGAGCGTGTCGAGGGCCGCGGCGACGCGTTGCCCGTTGGGCACGGAGAGCACGGGATTGCCGGCGAAGGTCACCATCGCGCGGATCTGGCCGTCGCCCGGGGTCTCGATCTCGTCGGCGAGCACGGCCGACGGGAGATCGCCGAGCGTCTCGGGTAGGCCGCGGACGCGGCTCCGCCAGCGATCGCGCCCGTCGAGCCCGCTCATGCGCGCGACGCGGCCGAGGTCGAAGGCCGGGGTCGTGAACATCGGCCCGCCCTCGCGACCGAGCTGTCCGGTGACGATGTTGAGCAGGTCGGTGGCGAAGGTCGCGAGCGTCGCGTGCGGACCGACGCAGACCCCGACGCGCGAGTAGCAGACTGCCGAGCGGGCGTCGGCGAACTCGAGTGCCAGGCGCGCGATGGTGTCGGCCGCGACGCCCGTCATGCCCGCCACGCGCGCGGGCGTGAACGCCGCCATGCGCCGCTCGATCTCCGCCCAGCCGCTCGTCGTGCTCTCGAGAAACGGCCGGTCGATGCGCCCGCGCTCGACGAGGACCTGCACCATCGCGAGCAGGAGCGCCGCATCGCCGCCCGGACGGATCGCGACGTGCTCGTCCGCCTCCTTCGCCGTCTCGGTGCGGCGCGGGTCGACGACCACGACCTTGCCGCCGCGTTCGCGCACCGCACGCAGCCGCCGCCGCATGTCGGGCGCCGTCATGACGCTGCCGTTCGAGACGATCGGGTTGGCGCCGAGGCAGAGGAAGTAGTCGGTCCGGTCGATGTCGGGGATGGGAATCGAGATCGACGAGCCGTACAGCTCGTAGGAGGTCACGATACGCGGATTGGCGTCCTGCGAGCCTGAGCTGAAGCGGTTCCGGGTCCCGAGCGCCTTCGTGAACGCACTGAGCATCAAGAGCGCGCCGTGGTTGTTCCCGGTCGGATTGCCCCAATAGAAGCCGATCGCGTCGCGCCCGTGGCGCGCGCGGATCTCGCTGAGGCGGCTCGCGACGAGATCGAACGCCGCGTCCCACGAGATCTCCTCGAATTCACCCGCGGCGTTCCGCCGCACCGGCCGCCGCAGCCGGTCCGGGTCCGCGTGGATGTCGGCGATGGCGATCCCCTTCGGGCAGACGTAGCCCTGCGAGAAGACGTCGTCGTCGTCGGGACGGACGGACAGGATCTGGTTGTCCTCGACCTCGAACTTGAGCCCGCAGGTCGCCTCGCAGACCATGCGCCGCGGGTGCCGCTGGAGAAGAATCGCGCCATGGCGGCCACGACGGTGCGCGCCAAGATATCGTCCGCGGCGGCGAGTCCGCCCGGGTTCTCAAGAACTAGCGCCCGCACGCGGTCCGGGTACGTCGCTGCATAGCGAATCGCTGCGGCCCCCCCGATCGAATTGCCGAGCAGAATCGGTTGTTCGACGCCGAGCGCGTCGACGAATTCGGCGAGCAGGCTCGCATAGCGCTTGGCGCTCGCCGGCATTCGGTCTGGTCCGGAGTTTCCTTGTCCGGGCCAGTCCAACGCGAGCACGCGATAGCGGCCGCGCAGTTTCTCGCGGATCCGTGCGAAGTCCCGTGCACCGTGGCCGATGGCGTGCAGGCACACCACGGACGGTCCAGTCCCCTCGTCGTCGAACGCCAACGTGACGCCGTCCACGGTGACCTTCCTCCACGGCGCCGTCGCACCCAAGGCCCCCCGAGCGCGAGCCTCGTTAGCTCCTCGCGCCGCGGTGGTCATCGGCGCACCGCCATGCGCGCCCCCTCGGTAGCCCGCCAGTCAGTGAGCCGCCGTACGAGCAGGAGCGGACCGACGAGGAGAAATATCGGGCGCGAGGTGAACTGTGGTGGTGTCCCTTCGATGGCATGCCCGATGAACTGAAGCCCCCAGCCGGCAACAAAGAGCGCTGCGCTCATCCAGGGAGCGACGGGGAAGGTGACGAGCGAGCCGAGAATGACCGGGGTTCCTAGCGCATGCAGCAGTCGGTTGGCGGGATGTTGGTGGATGGCTTCGTAGGCTTCGACGGTTGCGCGATCGATGAGTGCCATGATCGACTTCCTCGAGTAATGATATAGATATCACTATCGATATCCGATTGCAACCGTGCTAATGGTGGATCGTGATGAGGTCCCTACGAGTCGCTGCCATCCAAGAGGTCGTCGCGCCCCCAGCATTTCGAGGGGGGGTCCTCAGGCATGGCCGTCCCCGGCGAGGCACTCCGGAGGAAACCCGGGCGCGGCTCGTGGCCGCCGCCGCGCGCGAGTTCAACCGCGTGGGCTATGATGGCACCGATTCGAACCGGCTTGCTCGCGCGGCAGGTTACGCGCCCGGCACCTTCTACAAGCACTTCGTCGACAAGCGCGCCATCTTCCTCGAGGCGTACCAGGCCTGGGTCACGACGGAGTGGGCTGCCATCGACCGGGTCTTCCGTCAGCACAGAGACCCTCGAGAACACGCGACCCGCATCGTGGACATGGTCGTCGCGCATCACCGTCGCTGGCGGGGACTGCGTGCCAGTCTCCGAGCTCTGGTTGCCAGAGATCGCGTCGCACGCGCCTTCTATCGCCGTCAGCGCCGTCGCCAGTTGGAGCTGCTTTCTGCACTTCGGGCTGCACGCAGCGGTCGTCGAAGACCGTGCGAAGACGACGCGATCCTCCTCTATACGCTGGAACGCGTCTGCGACGCCCTAGCCGACGGAGAGCTCCCCGACCTTGGTCTCGGTGCCGGGCCGACCATCGCGTGCTTGCGGGCGATCGTTGCGCGCCACATTCATACCGCGCGTACATCGTGACGCGAGCCGGGGTCGCCACCTTCGCCGATTCGGTGGAGTCGATCGAATACGCGCGCAAGCCGGTGCAGTAGCTGGGACGAGGCTTCATGGTCTGGGCGCTGATGACAAACACGGCTGGCGCCGACGTCCGTCGTTGAGCGCACGGTCGCCGTCAACGGTGCCGCCGCCGCTTCGGAGCTTGCACGCCGCCGCCGCGAGGGTCGGCGCGCTCTCGCTTCGTAGAAACGAGTCCGGCGAGCGCCGCCCGAAACGCAAGAGCCCAGCGACGATTCACGGATGCCTCGGACGTGCCGAGCCAACCAGCGGTCTCCTGCGCCGCCAGCCCGTGCGCGAGCGCGACGAGTACGTGAGCGATGTCGGTCTCGTCGCCCACCAGGAGGCCGGCGTCGATGGAGCGTCGCACGTGCCCAACGATGAATTGCCTGACCGAGCTGGCAGCACGGAGCTCTTCGGGCCCTGGGTCGAAGTCGGCGAACGGCCGCGAGAACATCACCGCGGCCAGCGTCGGGTGCTCACGGACGAACGCGCGGAAGATCTCGATGACGCGAACCAGGTCGGCGCGTGGATCGCCGGATTCCTCGAGCCGGTCGAAACGGCACCGTAGCTGGCGGAAGCCCTCGAAGAACACCTCGCGGACGAGCCCAGCCTTGTCGCCGAAGAGCTCGTAGACGGCCGGTGGGGACGTGTTCGCCTCCTGCGCGACCTTGCGCGTGGTGAACCCCGCCACGCCCTCGTTGGCTAGCATCGCGACGGCCGCCTGCAGGAGGCGGTCGCGCAGTTCCGGCGTGCGCTGCTTCGCTCTCGGCACGCGGGGATTCTAGCGGTGCACCGGTCGCGCCGCCGCACGACACGTCACGCGGACGCGCCGAGTCACGTGAACGCGACCCCCGGCTACCTGGCGATTCCTCTTCCTCACGAGTCGAGCCATTCGCTCAGTCGCGCCGCGACTTCCTCGGGTTGCTCTTCGTTCACGAAATGACCCGCGTCGATCGAAGCGACGTCCACGCTGCGGAAGCAGGACTCGATGTGGTTTAGGTACGCGGGGATGATGACGGGGTCCTTGTTGCCGTAGATGTACAGACTCGGCATGGGCCAGACATGTCCGGCCAGGCTGTCCCAGCGGTGCCTATCGTCGCGTGTGGGGGTATCCATCTAAGCGGAGGACGGCAGGCCAGCGGCTCTCCAGGGTCGGTTCGCAGGGGGGCGTTCGAGGCTGGCCGGGTGCCCGCGGGTCCCCGGTGGCGTAGGCGGCCTCGACTTGGGCTGGGGGTTGA
>JACQEO010000059.1 GCA_016200545.1 Deltaproteobacteria bacterium
CTTTTCTTCGTCGCATTGGGAATGGCCTTTCGTTGTTGGTGGATGTCGGTTGCTCGCAACACCCGCTCTACCACAACGAAGGGCCTTCTCAGTGCCCGGCGCCGCGCGGCCCGTCAGTTTTTCTGTCTCATCGAGGTTAAATGTTACGCCGTCGGAAGGTAAGGCTATGCGTTTGAGCGATAAAGGAGCCATTCTGACAGAATACTGGAGGTTATTCGGAGATAGGTCTCTGTATAAGGTTCTACTTTCCTCTACTGTGACTGCCCCACTTGTCGTGACGAAGACGGGTGCCAAGATTGCGGGTGCACTAGTCCGAATTCGCGAATCTCCTGGAGCGCTTGTTCTCTTGCCGTACCTAGACTTGGAGGCGGATGACTTCTACCAAGAAGCGCCAGACCAAGCTGACGATGAGTTGGACACGAGTGGTGAGGACGACGAGGAGATGGCCGATGGGGACAGCGACGACGAGGGCGCAGGGTTCGACTGGAGCCCAGACGGTATCAAGTTCGGCAACCAACTTCGCGCTTGCCTGTTTGCAATCGACGAAAACCTGCGTCAAGGCGCTGCAGCATCACCGACACCGACATGGTCGCAGGACCCGAGCTTCCTGCTCCCTAGGGAGGCGACCCTGCGTGAGCGCCTTCTGAGCATCGAGACACAGCTGGAGGTTGTTGCGCGCGAGAAAGAGGATCTCAAACGCCAGCTCGATGAAGAGGGTGTGCTTCGGAGGCTACTATTCGAGAAGGGGCCACGCCTCGAAGACGCAATTGCCCGTGCATTGCGGATTGTGGGGTTCACTGCTGCACCCTACCGCGATGCGAAGTCGGAGTTCGACGTGGTATTTGAGGCCTTGGAAGGTCGATTGATTGGCGAAGCGGAGGGCAAGGACAACAAGCCAATCAACGTAGACAAGCTCCGGCAGCTTGAAATGAATCTGCATGAGGACTTCGCGCGCGATGAAGTCTCTCAAATGGCTCACGGTGTGCTTTTTGGAAATGCTCATCGCCTTCTGCCACCGGCTCAGCGAGGCGAGTATTTCACGATAAAGGTCATGACCGCTGCGGAAAGAAGCGGCTGCGCTCTAGTGCGGACACCGGAGCTCTTTGCTGTTGTGCAGTACCTTTCTGCTAGTTCGGATGTCGAGTTCGCTCGGCGATGTCGCGAATCCATAGTTGCTGCGAAGGGGGCGGTCGTAGTGTTTCCGGCGGTGCCGACCCTAAGCGCTCCTCCCTCTACAGACGTAGTGGAGGGCGCCGTTGTCGGCGACGAGGAAGCTGACAAGGACCCACGACGATGATCACCGGCGAGATCAAGAGCAAGATCGACGCGGTCTGGAACGCCTTCTGGTCTGGCGGCATCTCCAATCCGCTCGAGGTCATCGAGCAGATCACGTATCTGCTGTTCCTGCGGCGGCTCGACGATTTGCACACGCTGGAGGAGAACAAATCGGCCCGGCTGAAGAAACCCATCAAGCGCCGTGTCTTCCCCGCAGGCAAGGACGGCATCGGCAAGGGTGGCGGCCGCCCGTACGAGGATCTGCGCTGGTCGCGCTTCAAGCATTTCGAAGCGAAGGAGATGTACGTGGTCGTCGGTGAGCACATCTTCCCGTTCTTGCGCAAGCTGGGTGGCGACGACTCCACCTACGCCCATCACATGAAGGATGCGCGCTTCACCATCCCGACGGCCGCGCTGTTGGCGAAGGTGGTGGACCTACTCGACGGCGTGCCGATGGAGGATCGCGACACCAAAGGCGATCTCTACGAATACATGCTCGGCAAGATCGCCACCGCCGGCCAGAACGGCCAGTTCCGCACGCCGCGCCACATCATTCGGCTGATGGTGGAGATGACCGCCCCGCAGCCGAACGATGTCATTTGCGATCCCGCCTGCGGCACCTGCGGTTTCCTCGTGGCCGCGGGCGAACACCTGCGCGAGCGGCACCCGAACCTCCTGCACGACGCCAAGCTCAGAAAGCATTTCCACGAGAAGATGTTTCACGGCTACGACTTCGACAACACCATGTTACGGATCGGCAGCATGAACATGCTGCTGCACGGGGTGGAGAATCCTGCCATCGAGTATCGCGATTCGCTCGCGCAGGACCACGCCGACGACGAGGAAGCCTACACCCTGGTGCTGGCCAATCCGCCCTTCGCCGGCAGCCTCGACTACGAGAACACCGCGAAGGATCTGCTGCAGATCGTCAAGACCAAGAAGACCGAGCTCTTGTTCCTCACACTCTTCCTGCGTCTCTTGAAACCCGGCGGCCGCGCCGCGGTGATCGTACCCGACGGCGTGCTGTTCGGCTCCAGCAAGGCGCACAAGGAACTGCGCCGTCTGCTTGTCGAAGAACAGAAGCTCGACGCCGTGATCTCGCTCCCCGGCGGCGTGTTCAAGCCCTATGCGGGCGTGTCCACCGCCATTCTGCTCTTCACCAAGACCAACTCCGGCGGCACCGACACGGTCTGGTTCTACGATGTCGAGGCCGACGGATGGAGCCTCGACGACAAGCGCACGCCGCTGCTGAACGAGGACAAGCTCGGTCCGATTCCGGGCTCAGCACTGACCGCCGAGGAGCATGCCAAGAACAACCTCCCCGACATCCTCACCCGCTGGTGTCTGCGCGACAGTACCGAGCGCGACCGCCCGCGCACCGCGCAGAGCTTCTGCGTTCCGAAGGCCGACATCGCCGCGCAGGGCTACGACCTCAGCCTCAACCGCTACAAGGAAATGGTACACGACGACATCGAGCACCGCCCGCCGCGGGAGATCCTCGCCGACCTCGCGAAGCTGGAGGCCGAGATTCACGAGGGGATGAAGGAGCTGGAGGGGATCTTGAGGTGAAGTGGCCCGTCCTGCCTCTCTCCACTGCGTTGGCATCCGCCGAGGTCTTCACCGATGGCGACTGGGTCGAGTCGAAAGACCAAGACCCTCACGGCGACGTTCGATTGGTTCAGCTGGCCGACGTCGGCGATGGCGGATATATCGACAAGTCAGCTCGGTTTCTGACCAGCACGAAAGCCCGTGAACTGCGATGCACGTTCCTCAAGCCCGGAGACGTGATGGTTGCCCGGATGCCCGATCCACTAGGCCGCGCGTGCATTTTTCCGGGCGATCCAAAGCCTTCGGTTACAGTGGTGGACGTTTGCGTCATCCGACCCGATAGCCGTGCACACGATCCACGATGGCTAATGCACTGCCTGAACGCCTCGACGTGCCGAAATCAAATTGCAGGCTTCGCGACGGGAACGACTCGCTCTCGGATATCGCGAGGCAACCTAGGCAAGATTACGATCCCGATTCCTCCCTTGTCCGAGCAGCGGCGGATTGCGGAGGTGCTGGACCGGGCGGATGCGCTGCGGGCCAAGCGCCGCGCCGCGCTCGCCCAACTCGACACCCTCACCCAAGCTATCTTCCTCGACATGTTCGGCGATCGGCCGCCCGGCTCGAACGGACTGAAGCAAGTTTGCCTATCTGACGTCACTACGAGGATTACCGATGGCACGCATTTGACACCTCAGTTTGTAGAAGCGGGTGTCCCATTTATTTTCGTCAAGAATGTCAGGAATGGCGTAATTGATTTCCGAACCGACAAGTTCATTTCCGAAGAGCAGTTCAAGGTGCTCTACGGGCGCTGCCCGATCGAGGAGGGCGATGTCCTGTACACAACCGTCGGAACCTATGGAGAGGCTGCTTCCGTCGGCACGTTCACCAAGTTTGCGTTTCAGCGGCACGTCGCGCATTTGAAACCGGATGTTGGAAAGGTTGTGCCATCGTTTCTCGGAACCTTGATGCAATTGCCAATAGTGAAGTACCAAGCTGATCGCTGGGCGCGAGGAGTTGCACAGCCGACGATCAATCTCAAGGAACTCCGCGAATTTGTCGTGCCGATGCCGCGGATCGGCCAGCAACGCGACTTCACCCGCCGCGTCGCCGCCGTCGAGAAGCTGAAAGCCACTCAGCGTGCGTCCCTCGCCGAACTCAACACGCTCTTCGCGTCCCTCCAGCACCGTGCCTTCCGGGGTGAGCTGTGAGATGAGCCGCTTCGCCCCGCGCTTCACCATCACCAACGCCATCACCGCCGGGTTGACCGCAATCGAGCGGGCGCGCGGCTTTCTGGAAGCGGCGACGCTGTCGGACGAATGGGTGCGGCGCATGAGCCAGCGGGCGCTACTGCTGGAGGCGCATCACACCACCCACATCGAGGGCACGCAGCTGACCCTCGAACAGGCCGAGCGCCTTTGGGCCGGAGAGACAGTGGAGGAAGCGCGGCCGGACGACGTCCGCGAGCTGCTCAACTATCGCGACGCCTTCCAACTGGTTTCGCAGCACCTCGACAGCGGCAAGCCGATCACCGAGCGCCTGATCCGCGAGATCCACAAGCGACTGGTGAACGGCGTGCGCGGCGGCGAGGGCGGCCCCGGCCGGTACCGGACCATCCAGAACTACGTCGTCAACCTTCGGACCCGCCGGGTGGTCTATACACCGCCGCGACCGCGCGATGTGTCTCCAATGATGCGGGGGCTCGTGGCGTGGCTGGGCGAAGCGTCATCGGCAGTCCATCCGGTGCTGACCGCCGGCATCGCCCAGTTTCAGCTCGTGCACATCCATCCCTTCGTGGATGGCAACGGACGCACGTCGCGCCTGCTCTCCACGCTCTGCTTGTACCGCTCTGGCTACGACATCAAGCGCCTGTTCACCATCAGCGAGTTCTACGATCGCGACCGCGCGGCGTTCTACCGGGCGATCCAGAGCGTGCGCGAGCAGGGCATGGACCTGACCGGCTGGCTCGAGTTCTTCACCGGCGGCCTCGCCACACAGCTGGGAGAGGTGAAGGCCCGCGGGCGGCTGGTGATCCGCCGAGACATCCTGGCCCGCGAACACGGGTTGAATCCCCGGCAGGCATCGATCGTGGAACTGTTGCTGGAAAAGGGCGAACTGCGGATCGAAAACGTCGAAGCAGTCTTCCCCAGCATCCACCGACGCACCTTGCAGAGAGACCTTCAAGGGCTGGTCGAGCGGCGTTTGGTGAAGACGGACGGGGCCGCCAGGGCGATCCGTTACCTGCTCAGGAAGACGAAGTGATACGAAGCCCCGGCGGTATCGCGACAGAATCGCGACATGAATTGCGACAATCTCGCGCCACCACTTGGGACATGGAAACTGGAAGCTGTGACAAGCTGTGACGAACAGCTCTGACATGTCGCGATGAGCCTCTTCGCCTTCCTCCAGCACGAATGGCCGGATGTGCACGAGGCCGCGGGCAAGGCTGCGGCGGCGGTGCACCCGGACCCGCGGACAGCGTGCTTCTATGCCCGGCGCGCGCTCGAGCTAGCGGTCGCTTGGATCTACAAGCACGATGCCGCGCTGACGCTGCCGTACCAGGACAACCTGAGCGCGCTGATTCACGAGCCGACCTTCAAAAAGACGGCGGGCGAAGCGGTGTTCGGCAAGGCGCGGGTGATCAATACGCTCGGCAATCGGGCTGTACACAGCCATCGGGCGATTCCGGTGGACGACGCGCTCGTCGCGGTGCGCGAGCTGTTCCACGTGAGCTACTGGCTCGCTCGCACCTACGGTCGCGCGGAACGTCCGGCACCGGGACTCGCTTTCGACGCCAGCGCGTTGCCGAAGGTGGCGCCGTTGGCGAAGCGAACCGTCGAGCAGTTGCAGCAGCTCGAGACCTCCCTGCGCGAACGGGACGAAAAGCTCGCGGCGTTGCTAGTCGACAAATCGGCGTTGGATGAAGAGCTGCAGCGCCTGCGCGTCGAGGTAGCCAAGGCGAAGCGAGCGGCTGAAGGACAGCCGGACACGCATGACTACTCGGAAACCCAGACCCGCGACTACTTCATCGACTTGCTTCTAAAGGAAGCGGGTTGGCCGCTGGATCAATCGCGCGATCGTGAGCTCGAAGTCACGGGGATGCCCAACAAGCAGGGCAAGGGATTCGTCGACTACGTGCTCTGGGGCGACGATGGCAAGCCGCTCGGGCTGGTGGAAGCCAAGCGTACGCGGCGCGATTCGCGCGTCGGGCAGCAGCAGGCGAAGCTCTACGCGGATTGCTTGGAGCGCCGGTTCGGCCAGCGCCCGATCATCTTCTACTCCAACGGCTACGAGCACTGGATCTGGGACGACGCCACCTATCCGCCGCGGCAGGTGCAGGGCTTCTACAAGAAAACGGAGCTCGAGCTGTTGATCCAGCGTCGCAGCAGTCGAAGGCCGCTGGGTCAGGGCGAGATCAGCACGGTGATCGTCGAGCGCTTCTACCAGACGCGCGCCATTCGCCGCATCGCGGAGGCTTTCGAGCGGGACCACAATCGCAAGGCGCTGGTGGTGATGGCTACCGGCGCCGGCAAGACGCGCACGGTGATCGCGCTCGCCGATCTGCTCATGCGCTGCAATTGGGCCAAGCGTGTGCTGTTCCTGGCCGACCGCGTGGCGCTGGTGAACCAGGCGGTGAACGCCTTCAAGCGGCATCTGCCCGACGCGGCGCCCGTGAACCTGGTCACGGAGAAGGACACCGAAGGCCGAGTCTTCGTCTCGACGTATCCGACGATGATGGGCCTGATCGACGACACCCGTGACGGCCAGCGTCGCTTCGGCGCCGGCCACTTCGACCTGGTCGTCATCGACGAAGCGCACCGTTCGGTCTTTCAAAAGTATCGCGCAATCTTCGACTACTTCGACGCATTGCTCGTAGGGCTCACGGCGACGCCGAAGGACGAAGTGGATCGCAACACCTACAGCCTGTTCGAGCTGGAGAACGGTGTGCCCACCGACGCATACGGGCTCGAAGAGGCGGTGCGCGACGGCTTTCTCGTCCCGCCGAGAGCGGTCTCAGTGCCGCTCAAGTTTCAGCGCGAGGGGATCAAGTACGACGAGCTGCCGGAAGAGGACAAGGATCAGTGGGACGCGGTGGAGTGGGACGAGGACGGCACCGTACCCGATCGCGTCGAATCGGAGGCGGTCAACAAGTGGCTCTTCAACAAGGACACCGTCGACAAAATGCTTGCGCATCTAATGACGCGCGGTCTGACAGTCGCCGGCGGGGACCGACTCGGCAAGACGATCCTCTTTGCCAAAAACCAGAACCACGCCGAGTTCATCGCCGAGCGCTTCAACGCGAACTATCCACACTACAAGGGCGAGTTCGCCCGCGTGATCACCTTCAAGACCGAGTACGCCCAAAGTCTGATCGACACCTTCTCGAACAAGGAGAAGGCGCCGCACATCGCGATCTCCGTAGACATGCTCGACACCGGCATCGACGTGCCCGAGGTGGTCAACCTGGTGTTCTTCAAGCTGGTGCGCTCGAAGACGAAGTTCTGGCAGATGGTCGGCCGGGGCACGCGCCTATGTGTGGACCTCTTCGGGCCGGGGCAGGACAAGGAGTGCTTCTATCTTTTCGACTATTGCCAGAACCTCGAATACTTCAGCCAGAACCCTGAGACGATCGACGGTGCACTTGGCGAGTCACTGGGTAAGCGGCTGTTCAAGGCACGGCTCGAGATGATCGGCGTGCTGGACGGAAAGCTCGGTGGGAACGCACAGGTCGAAGCCATCAGCGAGCAGGGGACGCACTACGCCGAGCCCAAGACCGACTCGCAACTGCGTCGTGCGATCGTCGAGCTCCTGCACGACGAAGTCGCTGCGATGAACCTCGACAACTTCGTCATCCGGCCCAAGCGCCGTCTCGTTGAAAGGTATGCGAGGGCCGCAGTCTGGTCCGCGTTGACTGCCGAAGCACTGGCCGAGCTGTCGCATGAGGTCGCGGGTTTGCCCTCGGAGCAGGAAGCGGAGGCGGAAGAGGCGAAGCGGTTCGACCTGCTCGTTCTCAACATCCAGCTAGCGCTGCTGCGCTGCGAGCCCGCTTTCCAACGTCTCCGCGACCAGGTGAAGGCGATCGCCGGGATGCTGGAGGAGAAGTCGGCGATTCCGATGGTGCGGGCACAGCTGTCGCTGATCCAGGACGTCCAGACCGATGAATGGTGGCAGGACGTCACGGCGCCGATGCTCGAGGTGCTACGGCGGCGTCTGCGCGACCTGGTGAAGCTCATCGACAAGAAGAAGCGGAGGCCGATCTACACCGACTTCGAAGATGTGATGGGCGATGAGACGGGTGTGGTGTTGCCTGGATTCGGGGAAGGAGCCGAGTTCGCGAAATTCAGGGCGAAGGCGCGGTCGTTCTTGCGAGCGCATCAGGATCACCTGGCCATCCGCAAGTTGCGCTCGAACAAGGCGCTGACCGCGGCTGATCTCACGGAACTCGAGCGCATGCTCGCGGAAAGCGGAGTGGGGGCCACTGAGGACATCAACCGGGCGAAGGCCGAATCCCGAGGGCTTGGGCTGTTCGTTCGATCGTTGGTAGGGATGGATCGCGAAGCCGCGAAAGAAGCACTCGCAGGGTTCCTCATATCAAAGACGCTCAGCGCGAACCAAATCGAATTCGTGAACCTGATCGTGGACCATCTCACCGAACACGGCGTGGTAGAAGCAGCCGTGCTCTACGAATCGCCGTTCACGGATGTTACGCCACAGGGGCCCGACGGACTTTTCAGTTCGACCGATGTTGATGAGCTGATGACCGTGCTCGAAAAGATCAGATCCACTGCGATTGCGGCGTGAATCTCTATCGCGTGTAGAGCCTGAGTCCCACCGAGGAACCGCGCATGTCGACCACCACCCCAGAGCCGGCCGCCCGCTTCCCCGCCATCTCGATCGCACAGGCGCACCAACTTCTCGCCGCGCCGGGCTCCCTCTTCATACGGCGCGCCGGTTCAGGGCAGGAGCTCCCAGATCATGTAGAGGAAGAGCGCTACCTGGATCGTGAACAGGCTGCCGCGGACGAACACGAGCCCGTGGTTCACGCCGATCAGATGCACCGTGCTCTGCGCGAGACGCGAGCCGAGCACGTACGGGGCGACGTGGTCGGCGACGGCGGGCCTCCCGAGCACGTACGCCGCGAGGACGATCGCTGCGAAGACCGGCAGGTTCTCCACACAGTTCATGTGCGCGTGCTGCGCGCGCACGACGAAGCCGGGGTCGTCGGTCGGGCGGCCGCGCGTCCACGAGTCGGCGCGCTTACGGCCGGCGACGACGAGACCGGTGCGGTAGAGGACGTAGGTGAGCATGAGCGCGAGCGTCCACGCGGCGAAGAGCAGCACGGCGGTGATTCCGGTCATGAGTCCCTCCTCTTTCGGCCGATCGTTCGCTGCCGATTATGGCGTTCTCGCCGCCGATTCAAGCTCATGACTACATTGACGCGCAGCTCATGATACAATACGTCTGCTTATCATGACGCGGCCGCTGCAGGTGTACTTGGAGGATGCGGAGCTCGCGCGCCTCGATGAGTGGTCGAGACAACGTGGATGGACCAAGTCGCAAGCGGTGCGTGCCGCGATCCGGGCGCTGACGCGCGCCCCCGCGTCGGATCCGGTGCTCGAGTTGAGCGGCTACGTCGACGGACTCCCGGCCGATTGCAGTGGACACTTCGAGCGCTATCTGAAGGAGACCGTCGTTGCCGAAACGGCACCTCGGTACCGGCCGCGGCCACGCCGCGCCGCCCGTCGTCTTCGTCGACAGTAGCGCGTGGATCGCGCTCTTCAGCGCGCGCGACCGGCATCATGATGAGGTCGATCGCGTATTCCGCGTCGCCGTCGCCGATTCCGTTCGTCTCGTGACGACGAGCCTCGTCCTTTCGGAGGTGCATCGGTTTCAGCTCTTCCATTCCGGCATCGCGGCCGCGGCGCGCGCGCTCGACGCGATCGACGCAAGCCGGCTCGTGCGGGTCGCATTTCCGGACGCCGAGCACCACGCCGGCGCCCGTCGCTGGCTCGCGAAGTTCCCCGACCAGCCGATCTCGTACGTCGATGCCGTGAGCTTCGCCTTCATGGAGGCCGAGCGGCTACGCGCCGCCCTCACGCTCGATCAGGACTTCACCATCGCCGGGTTCGACTTATGGCAACGCGCGCAATGAGCTTCAGCGCTTCATGAGCGGAAGGCGAGGGTAGCGCGCTCCGTTGATCCCACGCGCGCCCCGCGCTACGCCCAAACGCCAACGACGCGTCCCGGAGGAACCGACCATGACAGCCCCCGCGTTTCCGGCCATGTCGATCACGCAGGCGCACCAAAAACTCGCCGTCCCGGGCTCCCTCTTCGAGGTCGAGGAGCGCGACGTCCGCGGCGCGCACATCAAGACGTGGAAGCACGCGCCGCCGTCGCTCGCAACCGTCTTCACGATGAGCGCCGCCTTCGCCGACCGCACGTACCTCGTGAACGACGACGAGCGCGTCACCTTCGACGCGCATCGCCGGGCGGTTGCGCGGCTGGCGGTGCGCCTCGCGGCGGACGGCGTTCGCAAGGGCGATCGCGTCGCGATCATCATGCGGAACCTCCCGGAGTGGTCAGTCGCGTTCTGGGCGGCCTCGCTCGCCGGCGCGATCGTGACGCCGCTGAACGCGTGGTGGACCGGCCCGGAGTTCGAGTACGGCCTCACCGATTCCGCTACCAAGGTCGCGATCGCGGACACGGAGCGCTGGCAGCGCCTGCGCGAGCACGTCGATCGCTGTCCCGAGCTCGAGCGCCTGTACGTCAGCCGGACGAGCAAGGAGATCGCCGACCCGCGCGTGCAGAAGCTCGAGGAGGTGATCGGGACCCCGGACGCTTGGGCTGCATTGGCCCCGAGGGACCTTCCCACCATCGCTTTCGAGCCGGACGACGACGCGACGATCTTCTACACCTCGGGTACGACCGGAAAGCCGAAGGGCGCGGTGAACACGCACCGCAACATCGTCTCGAACGTCTTCAACGCCCTCTGCGCGCAGGCGCGCGCGTACCTGCGGCGCGGCGAGCAGTCGCCGGCGCCGGATCCGAGCGCTCCGCAGCGCGCGATCCTGATCTCGGTGCCGTTCTTCCATGCGACGGGCTGCTTCGCGGTCATGATCCCGGCGCTCATGGGCGGCGCGAAGCTGGTGATGCAGCGGCGCTGGAACGCGGAGCAGGCGCTCGCGCTCATCGAGCGCGAGCGCATCACCAACGCGGGCGGCGTGCCGACGATTGCCTGGCAGCTGATCGAGCATCCGCGCTTCGACGACTTCGATCTCTCGTCATTGGAGGTCATTTCCTACGGCGGGGCGCCGTCGGCGCCCGAGCTGGTGCGACGCTTGAAGGCGCGCTTCCCGAAGCTTCAGCCGGGGCAAGGCTGGGGCATGACCGAGACGTCGGCGACCGCGATCAGCCATATCGGCGAGGACTACGAGCGCAAGCCCGAGAGCTGCGGTGTGCCGTCGCCGACGGGCGAGGTGCGGATCGTCGGCGACGGGGACGAGACGCTGCCGCCCAGCGAGGTCGGCGAGCTCTGGTATCGCGGGCCGATCGTCGTCCACGGCTACTGGAACAAGCCGCAGGCAACGGCCGAGAGCTTCGTCGACGGCTGGGTCAAGACCGGCGACCTAGCGCGCGTCGACGAGGAAGGCTTCGTCTACATCGTCGATCGCGCCAAGGACATGCTCATCCGCGGCGGCGAGAACATCTACTGCGTCGAGGTCGAGAATGCCCTCTACGAGCATCCGGCGGTGATGGACGCGGCGGTGATCGGCCTTCCGGATCGCACCCTCGGCGAGGAGCCCGCCGCCGTCGTGCACTTGAAGGAGGGCGCCGCGGCGAGCGAGGACGAGCTCCGCCATTTCGTCGCGCAGAAGCTCGCCGCCTTCAAAGTGCCCGTCAAGATCGTGTTCCTCCCCGAGACGTTGCCGCGGAATCCGAACGGCAAGATCATGAAGAAGGATCTGAAGAACCTATTCGAGGGATCCGCCTCGCGCTGAGAGTGGGTATCAGAGTCTAGCCGCTCGTAGTGATGTGCGCGCGGATTCGGACCGGTACCCGTCGGCGAGATGCCGACGGTTCTGCGGATCGGCCCCTATCGATTCTTTTTCTACTCTTCCTATCGTCGGGAGCCGGCTCACGTCCATGTCGAGCGCGAGGAGAAAACCGCGAAACTGTGGCTACGGCCGGTTCGACTCGACCAATGACAGGGGGTTCCGTCGAGCGGAGATCCGCCGTGTGCAGGGGCTTGTGAAGCAACACGAGCAGGGGTTACTGAGAGCTTGGGATGAGTTCTTCGCTGGCTGACATTCGCCAGGTGCAAGCGGCTAGCGTTCGCGTCACCACGAGCGCGCTCCGCGTCGATCTGACCGACGGGCGAACGGTGACCGAGCCGTGCGCGACGTCGATCGAAGCCGCGCCGGTCCTCTTGAGCTGACGGAACGCGGCCCGTCGCTGCGCGATTCATCCTCACTCGACCTGGTGAATGGTGTCATTGCCACAAGAGCAGTATGGTCCGAAGAGGAATCGACCATGCCCGTAGCCGCGCGTTCAACCATCGAGACCCGATATGATCAGATGTTTCCCACCTTGGAGCCCGCGGAGATCGAGCGGCTGCGGCGGTTCGGGGAGACGCGGACCTACGGCGCGGGCGAACGGCTGGTGGCGACGGGCGAAGTCAGTCCGGGCATGTTGGTCGTTCTGAGCGGCGAGGTCGACGTCACCCAGCACAGCGTGCTCGGGCGCAACCAGCCGATCGTCACGCATGGGCCGGGTGGGTTCATGGGCGAGCTGGCGCAGCTCTCCGGCCTCCCCTCGCTGGTGGACGCGCACGCGACGAAGCCGGTAGAGGCGCTCATCATTCCTACGCGCCGGCTGCCTGAGGTCATGGTGGCGGAAGCGGAGCTGGGGGAGCGCATCATGCGCGCGCTCATCCTACGCCGCGTCGGGCTTCTCGAGTCCGGCGTCGCCGGGCCGGTGATCATCGGCCGTGCGGATGACGGCGACGTGCTCCGGCTCGCGGGCTTCCTCTCGCGGAACGGCCATCCGCACCACACGCTCGATCCGGACACCGACGACTCCGCGAAAGCGTTGCTCGAGCGCTTCCATGTCGAGCCGTCGCACCTGCCGATCGTCCTCTGCCCGAACGGACAGCTATTACGCAATCCGAGCGAGGTCGAGCTCGCGCGATGCATGGGCCTCGTCCGACCGATCGATCCGATCATGGTCTATGACGTGGTGATCATCGGCGCCGGACCGGCCGGTCTGGCGGCGGCGGTGTACGGCGCGTCCGAAGGGCTTTCGGTGATTGTCCTGGATAGCCGCGCCTTCGGCGGCCAGGCGGGCGCGTCGGCGCGGATCGAGAACTATCTCGGCTTTCCGACCGGCATCTCCGGGCTGGCGCTGATGGCGCGCGCCTACAATCAGGCGCTGAAATTCGGCGCCGAGATCGCGATCCCGGAAAACGTCGTGCGCTTGCAGTGCCACGCGGCGGCGAACGGCGCGCGATTTCAGCTGGGTCTCGAAAATGACCAAGACGTCAGCGCCCGTGCCGTCGTGATCGCGAGCGGCGCCAGATACCGCCGCCTCGATGTCGCGAATCTCGCGGCGTTCGAGGGCTCATCCGTCCACTACTGGGCGTCGCGGTTGGAGGGGACGCTGTGCGCCAGGCAAGAGGTGGCGCTGGTGGGTGCCGGCAACTCCGCCGGCCAGGCGGTGGTGTACTTGGCGGGTCAGGCCGCCAAGGTGTGGCTCCTGGTGCGCGGTCCCGGCCTGGAGGCGACGATGTCGCGCTATCTCGTTGACCGCATCGCCGCGATCCCCAATGTCGAGATCCTGGTGCGCACGGAAGTCTCTGCCCTCGAAGGACAGGGAGGCATGTTGGAGGCGGTGCGCTGGCGCCATCTTTTGTCGGGCGAAGAAACGCGGCGGCCGATCCGCCATCTGTTTCTCTTCATCGGCGCGGACCCGAACACCGCGTGGTTGTCGGCGTCCGATGTGGCGCTCGACGACAAGGGCTTCGTGCGCACGGGCGCCGACCTCGGCAACGGCCACCGAGCGCTCGAGACGAGCCGCCCCGGCATCTTCGCGATCGGCGACGTCCGCGCCGGCTCGACCAAACGCGTCGCCGCCGCGGTCGGCGAGGGCGCCCAGGTGGTCGCGACGCTGCACGCCTATCTGGCGGACGCAGCGACCGAGCAGGGTCACAGCGTCTAGCCCCTCATTCCGGCGGCCTGTCGCGACGCTGCGTCATCGTCGACATCGGCTTCCCGGTCTCGAGGAACGTCTTCAAGCTCGAGAGGACGGCCGGCCAGCCGCTCGTGATGCCGCGCAGCATGTCGGAGTCGGGTTCGAGCTCCTCGTGCATGACGGTGAGCCGCACGACGTCCGCGTACGGCTCGATCTGGTAGGTGACACGCGACGTCTTGGCCGCGTTCCCCGCGTCCACGGGCCGGGCCCAAGTCACGACGAGGCGGTGCGGCGGGTTCGATTCGACGACCTGGCCGACGATGTCGACGAGTCTGGGGTCGTCGTAGTCCTGGTGCTTCCACGCCGAACCGACCTTCCAGTCGGACACGTTGGCGCGACGCCACCAGTACTCCTTCGTCATCTCGCTGTCGGTCAACGCCTTCCAGACCCGCTCCCTCGTCGTGGCGATGTACGTTACGTAGACGAACTTCGGCTTAGTCATAGCTGTTCTCCTCTAGGCCTTTCTTCAGCTGATGGAGCGCCCGCAAGCGGTGGCGCTCGAATTTCCCGATCCAGCGCTCGTAGATCTCGCTGATCGGCACCGGGTTCAGGTAGTGGAGCTTCTCCCGCCCGCGCCAGACCGTGACGACGAGGGTTGCCGCCTCGAGCAGGACGAGGTGCTTGGTGACCGCCTGCCGAGTCATGTGCAGGCCTTCGCAGAGCTCGCCCAGCGTCTGCCCGTTGTTGGCGTGCAGCCGATCGAGCAGCTCCCTGCGGCTCGGATCCGCGAGGGCCTTGAAGACCTTGTCGACATGTCGGGGCACCGTCTGTCCTCCACAATAGGCAACCAAAGAGTTGCATGTCAAGCGCGGTCCTACGCCCCCCGATCCGACAATCGCCGACTAGCGGGTCAACCGCGTGGGTTGTGGGGAGCTCGTCGTCACCATGGGATCGGCCGTCCGCTACTTGCGCCTGCGGAGGTGATGTTATTACAGTGAATACATGGCAACGATGAAGTTGAAGGTCGCCCGAATCGGCAATTCGCGCGGGGTCCGCCTGCCCGCGGCTTCGTTGCGACGCTACCGCATCGGCGAGACCGTCGTCATGGAGGAGCGGAGCGAGGGCATTCTTCTGCGACCGACGGGACCGGCGGTGGAGAAGCTTTCGTGGGAGGAAACCGCGCGCGAGATGGCCGCGAGCCCTGAAGACTGGAGCGCATGGGGCGCGACAGCCGCCGACGGGTTGGACGATGTGCCGTGGCTGACGGACAGGAAGGGCCGAGTGGCAGAGCCACCGACCCGCTACCGGGCCAAACCGCGCCCGGGCAAGCGGCGATGAAGCGCTACGAGATTCGGTGGGTGGCTCTCGATCCAACCGCAGGTGCCGAGATGGCGAAGACCCGTCCTGCGGTGATCGTCAGCCTGGATGTCCTGAATCGACGTTTGCAGACGGTGACGGTGTGCCCGTTGACGAGTCAGTTGCACCCCGCCTGGCGCTCGCGATTGCAAGTGGGATGCGGGGGACGACCGGCGGAGGTCGCGGTCGACCAGATCCGAACTGTGAGCAAGGTCCGACTGGGGGACAAGATCGGCTCGCTGGGCAAGGACGACGCCGCAGCTCTGCGCCGTGTCATCACGGAGATGTACGGCGAGTAGTCGGTCTTTGACGTCAAAGCGCCTCCCCCGGCCGCTGAGCTCTTGCGCCGCCATCGTCACGGGGCGCCTGCGGTGCCTCATCCCATCGCTCGTAGAGCTGGCGTACCCGCAGGCTCGTCCGATCGGACTCGACGCTGACCTGCCGCGGGGGGCTGTCGGAGCCGGCGGCGAGGATCAGGGTGGTCTCACGGCTCCCTTCGGCGAAGATCCTGGCGAGCACCCGGCGCTGGATCCAGTCGCCGAGCGCGTGCGGAGCACGGGTTCGTGCAGACGAGACGAAGAGCCAGGTGTGTGCGTCGTCGGCGGGTGTGAGGTAGGTGACGAAAAGGTCATAGGTGCCGTTCGGATACTCGAGGTAGACGTGGTTGACGCACGGCAACTCGAATCGAACGTAGCGCGCCACCGGCGCGCGCAGCCCGAGCATGGCGGCGAGCACGCCGACCCAGCCGCGCGGCAGCGTGGGTGCGGTGTGCCACGGGGAGTCGGGATCCTCCTGTGCGACCAGACCGCCACCATCGGGGTCGACCGCGATGTGCTTCCGCTCGACGAGCGGATCCCGATCGGCCCCGAACGTCTTGCGATGGATGAACGGCAGGTGTGCCTCGTCGAACGCGTTCTCGAGAGTCCGGAGAATCGGCGCGGCGATGAGTTGTGGCGGAAAGAAGATGCGCCGGACGTTCCGCCCCGCCGTCGCGGGTGGGTCCGGAACGGGCACCCCACGCTGTATCCCGCCGGCGTCCGACGGGGGCACACCGAGCTGTATCTCGCCGGCGCTCATCCACACCCAGAGGACGCCGTTGCGCTCGAGCAGCGGAAATGCGGGGACGCGCGCATGCGGTGGGATTTTCACGGTCGCGGGCTGCGAAGGGACGCGCACGCACTGGCCGTCGCCGTCGAAGCGCCAGCCGTGAAACGGACACTCGATGCAGCCGTCGACGACGGTGCCGCTCGCGAGATCGGCCCCGCGATGCGGACAGCGGGCGCCCACGGTGCGCGCGGTGCCGTTCGCGTCCCGGAACATCACGATACGACGGTTGAGGAGCGTCCGCCCGACTGGATGATCCGTCACCTCGTCGCTCCAGCCCGCGCACTGCCACATGTTCATGCTCGTTGCCTCCTACCTAAGGAGGCGGGAACCCCGGGGGAGGTTCCATGCCTCTCATAGGTGTGGAGCTGGCCGATCTCGTCCGTGGGGCGAAGCAGGGAGACGCAATGGCGATGAGCCGGCTGCTCGACGCGTTGGCGCCCTACGTCGGGCGCATCTGTGGGGCGATCGCCCTCGACGCGGGAGAGGACGCGGCGCAGGAGACGTTGCTCACAGTGTTTCGCCGGCTGCGCTCGCTGCGCGATCCCGACGCCCTCTACGGCTGGGTGCGGACGATCGCGGTGCGCGAGGGCCTTCGCGCCGCACGTGCGGCGGCGTCGCCCGTGACGACGCCGGACATCCCGATCGCCGAGCCGCACGCCGATCCGGCGCTGGCGGACGACATCCGCTGCGTCCTCGAGCGCCTATCGCCCGAGCACCGCGCCATTCTCGTTCTCCGCGACTTGCACGGGATCGACGAGGTGACCGCCGCCGGTCTCCTCGGCGTCGCGCGTGGGACGGTGAAGTCACGACTGCATCGCGCCCGGACGCTCTTTCGGAGGAAGTGGGCCACATGAGTACGATCGTCGGTAACTGGCCGTCGGTGGAGCTGGATCCGGTGCGCCGCATGCGCATTCTCGTCGCGGCGCTGCCGCGCGCCGCCTACCGAGAGCGGGTGCTCGACGCACCCTTCGAGGACGTGTGGCGGATCGCGAGCGACCTCGAGCGCGGGACGCCACTGTGGGAAAAGAACGTCGCCGCGCTCGACGTCGTCGCGCGTCGTGATGAACGGCTCGAGGTCGAGATCCGCTCGCCGTTCGGCGTTCGCCTACGGGCGCAGGCCGTCCTCCGGCGCGGCTGGTGCGTCATGCAAGGATCGCTCTTCGCGGTCGGGATGGCCGCGGTGCCCGAAGGGCAGCGGACGCGCTTCGCGCATTTCGAGGCGCTGCGTCTCCCAGGCGCAAGCGTGCTCCGCCCGCTGCTCCGCCATCGCATCCGCCACGAGTTCCAGACGCTCGAGCGTCTCGCACGACGCTGAAGCGCCGGGGCTTCTGCGACCTCGCTGCGCGCAACCCTTGCGATCTCCGCCGGCTCCGTGGATCATCGCCCGGCCGTGCTCTCCGAATTGGCCAAAGACATCTGGATCGAGGAGCGGCGCCAGCGCTTCTACGGCCTCGAGGTGGGCACGCGCATGACAGTGATCCGCCTCGCCGACGGAAGCCTGCTCCTGCACTCGCCGGTGGAGCTCGACGCCGAGCTGCGGCGAGAGCTCGACGCGATCGGTCGCGTCCGCTTCACCGTCGCACCGAATCGCGTCCATCACCTCTACGCCGGCGACGTGGCGAAGGCGTATCCGGAGGCACGGCTGTGGGTGGCGCCGGGACTCGAGCGCAAGCGTCCGGACTTGGTGTTCGTCGCAGTGCTCGACGACGACGCGCCCGCCGAGTGGAAGCACGACGTGGAGCAGACCTTCTTCCGCGGACGCCCGTACGAGAACGAGGTCGTCTTCTTTCACCGGGCGAGCCGCACGCTCATCATGTGCGACCTCGCCTTCAACTTCGGTCCGCGGGCGGCGGCGCCCACTCGCCTGCTCATGAGGCTGCTACGGAGCTACGGCCGCTTCGGACCCTCGAAGCTCGATCCGTTCCTGATCCGTGATCGACGGGCGGCGCGGCAGAGCTTGGAGCGCATCCTCGCCTGGGACTTCGACCGCGTCGTGGTCGCGCACGGCGACGTGCTGGAGAGGGGAGGCCGCGAAGCGCTGCGCCAGGGCTATGCGTGGCTGCTCACCGGGTGACGATATTCTTTACTTTCAAAGTAAAGGATAATATCCTTTACTCACATGAAGAGCCGGATCTCCTCCAAGGGGCAGGTGACGGTGCCTGCCGTAGTCCGCGACCGGCTCGGCCTCGCGCCCGGGACCGCGATCGAGTTCATCGTTCGCGAGGGGGAGGCCGTGTTGCGCAAGCACAGGGCGGTGGATCCCGTCGACCGCGTCTACGGGCGGCTCAAGCTCGATCGCGACGTCGACGGCCTGGTCGACGAGATGCGCGGGCCTCGGCCTGAGGCGGCGCGAGCGAAACCAGCCCAGCGGAAGGCGCGGTGAAGACCGCCGTCGACACCTCGATCCTTCTCGACGTGTTTGGTGCCGATCCCGAGCATGGGGAGCGCTCGCGGGTGGCGCTCCGCGGCGCCTATCGAGCCGGCGCACTCGTCGCCTGCGACGTCGTGTGGGCGGAGGTTCGTGCGCACTTTCCACGGCAGACCGACTTCCGCGAGGTGTTGGGGCTCTTGGGGGTTCGCTTCGACGCCACCTCCGCGGACGCGGCTACGCTCGCCGGACGACTATGGCGAGCCCATCGCACGCGAAGCGGTGCGCGCCGTCCGCGCGTCATGGCGGACTTCCTGATCGGCGCTCATGCCAAGATGCAGGCGGACGCGCTGCTCACACGCGACCGCGGATTCTACCGCGACTATTTCGTCGGGCTCAGAGTAGTCGACCCCACCCGCGCCCCCTGATCAGGGACAGGCGGTCGACTGTGCGGGGATCACGGTGTCAGTGCGCTTGAACGACCACTTGCAGGTGAGGACGCCTGCAACGGTGTCGGAGTAGATCGAGAAGCCGGTCATTTTCGCAGCCAGCGCGCCCGGTTTTGCGCTGACCTTCAGGCGTCCGATCTCGTCGAAGGTGCCGCTGGCGAGCTTGTCGTCGGTACCGCACAGCGCGAGGGCGATGTTGCCCTTGTCATCGGGCTTCTTGGGATCGGGGATCGCTATGGCGACGTACTGGTTGCTGGCGCCGTTGGCGCGGAGGCTGATCGCCGAGGCGCTCTGCTTGACGGCGAGGGCCGTCTCGTTGGTGAACGAGAGCTTCCCGCCCGCCTGCCCCGTCGTGACGCCCTTGCATGCGAACTTGCCGGCATACGTCCCGGTGAGATCGAAGGCGCGCACCACGGGTGTGCTGGCGAGGAGGAAGGCCGCGACCAGAAACGCGACATGACCCCGACCGCGATGCATGCTCATGGACAGCTGATCGCCACAGCAGGGTTGGTGAGATCGGTACGCTTGAACGACCATTTGCAGGTGTAGGCTCCGGCGACGAGATCGGAGTAGACGGAGGTACCGGTGATCTTTGCGGCGAGTGCACCGGGCTTGGCGCTGACCTTGAGGCGCCCGAGCTCATCGTACTCTCCGCCTGCGAGCACGTCGTTGGTGCCGCAGAGGACGATCGGCATCTCGCCCTTCGCCTCCGGCTTCTTGACGTCGGGGACGGCGGCGCCGCTGTACTGGTAGGTGCTGCCGGTGAAGTCGATGAACAGGCCGATCGCGGCGCCGGTCTGCGTGACCCGCAGGGTTGCGTCGCTGGTGTACGAGTTCTTACCGGACTGGTCGTTCGTCACCACGCCCTTGCAGGCGTACTTGCCCGTGTAGGTGCCGGTGAGGTCGAAGGCGTCGGCGCGCGGTGCGGCGGCGAGCAAGATCCCGGCGCCGAGGAAGAGAGGGGAGAGGCGAAGCGACATGGTCACGGCGGTTACGGAGGTCGCTCTGCATCGCACATTTCCCGGAGGATTGTCTACACCCCCCTGCGCGTACTAGGACGCGGGCGGATACTCCGCGTGCTGCGGCACGTCGTCGGCGATCGTGTCCCACGGCGCCTTCGATCCAACGAAGATGTGCGCCTGCGGACGCGTGCCGGGATCGTCGTCGAGCGTGCCCGCCGGGACGATCGCGAAGTTCCGGCTGCGATCGATGCGCGGGATTGGTGAGCCGCATCGGCGGCAGAAGACCTGCATAAAATACTTCGCCTCCGGGATTTTGTAGGGTACCGCGAGATCCTCGCCTTTGAGGAAGCGAAGACCGTCGGCGGAGGTGAACAGATTCGATGCGCAAGCCGCGCCGCGCGCTTTGCGGCAGCGCGAGCAGTGGCACATCCACCACCGGAGCGGCTCACCCTCGACGACGTATGCGACCCCGCCGCAGAGGCAGCTGCCGCGCGGCTTTCCCGCGTACGCGACGGGCGAGGGCAGATCGGCGAGCGTGACGGGCGCCTCGAAGCCGGGCGGGTAGGCGTCGAAGCGCGGCAGGTCGTCGCGCAGCTCCACCCAGGGCGCTTTCGACGCGGCGAAGATATGCATCTCGGGTCGCACGCCGAGGTCGCCGTCGAGACAGCCCGCCGGCACGAACACCAGCGAGCCGAACGCATCACTCGGAACGACGGATCCGCAGCGCCCGCAGAAGCACCGGAAGAAGCCGGGCGAGGACTCCCAGCGAGCGATGCGATCGCGGCCGCTCACGAACCGGAAGGCGCCGACGTCCGCCGCCACGTAGGTCGCGAACGGCGCGCCGTGCGCCTTGCGACACCGCGAGCAGTGGCAGTGCGACATCAGCTGCAGCGGGCCGTCGATCTCCCACGCGACGTCTCCACAGAGGCAGCTACCGTGCACCATGAGCCCCTCTTAGCGTACCGTACCCTCTGATGCCACGATGCAGAGATGCATCGCCGCGTACGCGCGCCATGATCGCCCAACTTGACAGCGCCACCGCCGGATGCGAGCAGCGTCCGATGCGACGATCGGCTGAGACGAGGATTAGGGTGACGCGTTCGTTCCTGATCTTTTGCGCGAGCGCGGTGTGCGCGAGCGCGCTGTGGATAACGGCACCGCCGGCGGCGGCTGCCGGTGTCGAGCTCACCACCGAGATCAGCGACCCGAGCGCGGCGCCGCCGGCGAAACCGGTGCGTCCCGGACGCATACTCATCGACGGCGACCGCGTGCGCATGGAGATGACGGGGTCGAGCCCCGCCGGTGACGCGAAGGCGGGTGGCGCGAACGCGGTGATGATCTATCGCGGTGACCGCGACGTCATCTGGAGCGTCGACGACAAACGGCGGGCGTACATGCAAATCGACCGCGCCCGCATGCAGGCCATGCGCGCGCAGTCGGACGCCTCCCGTGCCAAGATGCGCGCCGAGCTCGGCAAATTGCCGCCGGCCGAGCAGGCGCGCATGCAGGCGATGCTCGCGGCGACGGATGTGAAGTCGGCCGAGCGCGAGCCGCCGACGATCAAAGAGACGGGGCGCACCGACAAGGTCGGCGGCCTCGCGTGTCACGAGATCGAGGTGTCACGCGGTGGCACGAAGGAGAGCGAGATCTGCGTCGCCGATTGGAAAGCGGCCGGCGTGACGAAGACGGACCTCACCCCGGTTCGGAAGCTCGGCACGTTCCAACAGGAGACGCTCGCTGGTTTGCAAGCGCGCCGCGAGGGTGGCGACGTGCTGGAGCTCTTCGACGCGCTCGACGGCCTTCCGGTTCGGGTACGCTCGTTCCGTGCCGGCCAGCTGCGAGCCGAGTTTCGCATCGTGAAGGTCGAGCACAAGGCGCTCGACGCCAAGCTCTTCGACGTCCCGGAGGGCTATCATGAGCGCAGCTTCTCCGTCTCCGCGCCGGGAGCCCCCGGTGCGCGTCGGGTCGCGCCCGGCGCCCCGCAGCCGTAGCGAAGAAAATCGACGCGCGCGACGGACGCGCCGATGATCTACGTCGTCATACGGCGCACTGCGGATTGGGGGAACGAGGCGGTGTTCCGCGCGCAGATCCCCGAGGGATTCCGGCCTGCCGCCGAGCTGTGGAACACGACGTTCGCGATGCCGTATCATTGCTTTCGCCGAGAGTTGAAGCGGATCGCGCAGCGCAGCGTGTCACGTCTCGACGGCGCCACCTGCGTTCGACGCGAAGAGATTCCGGACGATGCCGTCGTCGTGTCGACGGACGATGACGATTGGTTCTCGCCGCGGCTCGTCGAAGTTCTCGAGGCGAATCTCGACGGTTGCCACGTCGGGTACCATTGGCCGAGCAAGTTCATCGAGGTGCCGATCAATTGGCGGCACCAACTGGGTCGGATCCGCGCACGATCTTTCCTCGCACCCTGCCGCAGTGGATCTGCACGACGAACAACTACGCCGTCGTGATGCGATCCACCACGGCGCCGCTGATCGACAGCCACGTCGAGGCGAGTCGATGGTTCGTCGCGCACCCCCATGAGGTGAAGCGCCTCGGCGAGCCCCTGAGCGTCATGAACCGCACGCTCGCGTCCATGACTTCGCTGCGGTCGATACCATCGCGTTTCGGCCTGATCCGCAAGTTCCGGCGGTACAAGAGGCTCTACCGAAGGGCTCTCGCTGCGGAGCTTTCGTGGTGCGAGCCCTACGTGGCGATGATGCGCGACCTCATGGACGAGCTGCGCGTCAAGGACTAGACCACCCTCGACGTGATGGCGCCCATCGAGCCGCCGTCATCGGTGCCGTCGCGGTGGGGGCCATTCTCTACGCCGGGCGTCCGGCGCACGCGCGCAGGATCCGTCCTCGGTAGACGGCCGCCGCGCGCACCCTTGTGTCAGTCCCCCAACCGGTCCATGTCCTCGGTGAGGGAGAATTCCCATGACCGACGCGTGGCGACAGACGGCGTGCATCCTCTGCAGCGTCAACTGCGGGATCGAGGTGCGGACCGAAGACGGGCACATCAGCCGCATCCGCGGCGATCGCGCGCATCCGGGGTCGCGCGGCTACACCTGTGAGAAGGCGCAGCGGCTCGATCACTACCAGAACAACCGTGATCGGCTGACGACGCCGCTCCGCCGCCGCGCCGACGGGACGTTCGAGCCGATCGACTGGGACACCGCGATTCGCGAGGTGGCCGAGCGCCTGGTCGCGATCCGCGACACCCACGGCGGCGCGACGATCTTCTATTACGGCGGCGGCGGGCAGGGGAACCATCTCGGCGGCGCCTACAGCGGCGCCACGCGCCGCGCGCTCGGCTCGATCTACACCTCGAACGCGCTCGCGCAGGAGAAGACGGGCGAGTTCTGGGTGGACGGGCAGCTCTACGGGCGGCCGCGCTGCCATATCACGGGGGACTTCGCGCGCGCCGAGGTGGCGGTGTTCGTCGGCAAGAACCCGTGGCAGTCGCACGGGTTTCCGCGCGCCCGCGCGGTGCTGCGCGAGATCGTCGCCGATCCGAAACGCTCGTTGGTGGTGATCGATCCGCGACGCACGGAGACGGCCGAGCTCGCCGAGTACCACCTGCAAGTCCGGCCGGGCACGGACGCCTTCTGCCTGAGCGCGCTCCTCGGCGTGCTCGTCGAGGAGGATCTCGTCGACCACGACTTCCTCCGCGACCGCACGACGAACGGCGAGACGCTCTTCCCGGCGTTGCGCGCGATTCCCGTCGCCGACTACTGTGCACGCGCCGGCATCGCGGAAGATCTCGTGCGTACCGTGGCGCGACGGATGGCGCGCGCGTCGAGCGTCTCGATCTTCGAGGACCTCGGCATCCAGCAAGCGCCGCACAGCACGCTCAATTCCTACCTCGAGAAGCTCGTCTACCTCCTCACCGGCAACTTCGCGCGGCCCGGCACGATGAACATCCACACCCGCATGGCGGGACTCGGCGGCGGCAAGGAAGGCGGGCGGACGAGCCCGGTCGGCGGGCACCGGATCATCACCGGCCTGATCCCGGCCAACGTGATCCCGGACGAGATCCTGACCGATCACCCGAAGCGCTTCCGCGCCATGATCGTCGAGAGCGCCAACCCCGCCCACTCGCTCGCCGACAGCCGGCGCATGCGGGAGGCGCTCGCCGCGCTCGAGCTCGTCGTGGTGATCGACGTCGCGATGAGTGAGACGGCGCGCCAGGCGCACTACGTGCTCCCGCCGCCGTCGCAGTTCGAGAAGTGGGAAGCGACGTTCTTCACGCTCGAGTTCCCGGAGAACGTCTTTCACCTGCGCGCGCCGCTCTTCCCGCCGCTCGCGGGCACGCTTCCCGAGCCGGAGATCCATCGTCGGCTGGTGCGCGCGATCGGCGCGCTCACCGATGCGGACCTCGCCCCGTTGCGCGCCGCCGCGGCGGCGGGACGGCTCGCCTATGCGCAGGAGTTCCTCCGTCTCACCGGCGAGCGGCCGGAGCTCGCGGGGCTCGTGCCGGTGATCCTCTACGAGACGCTCGGCCCGACGCTCGGCCGCGGCAACGAGGCGGCGGCGCTCCTCTGGGGCGCGGCGCACACCTGCGCGCTCGCGTATCCCGAGTCGGTGCGGCGCGCCGGTTTCAGCGGCGACGGTCCGGCGCTCGGCGAGGCGCTCTTCGAGGCGATCCTCACCCGCCGCTCCGGCATCACGTTCACAGTCGACGAGTACGAGGAGACCTGGCGCCGGCTGGCGACTCCCGACGGCCGCGTGAACCTCGCGATCCCCGAGCTGCTGCGCGAGCTCGACGAGCTCGGCACCGGCACGACGACGCGTGATGCCGCGTTTCCCTTCGTCCTCACCGCCGGCGAGCGCCGCTCGTCGACGGCGAACACCATCTTCCGCGATCCGGCGTGGCGGAAGAAGGATCCGGCGGGCGCACTCCGCATCAGCCCACGCGACGCCGAGACGCTCGGCGTCGCCGACGGCGGGCGGGTGCGCGTCACCACCGTGCGTGGCAGCGCCGAGACCGTCGTCGAGATCACCGATCGCATGCAGCCCGGCCACGTGAGTCTGCCAAACGGCCTCGGTCTCTCGTATCCCGACGATGCGGGCCGCTCGGTGGTGAGCGGCGTCGCTCCGAACGAGCTCACCGCCTCGGAGCATCGTGACGCGATCGCCGGTACGCCGTGGCACAAGCACGTGCCGGCGCGGGTGGAGGCGGTGGCGTAGCCTCGGATCGCTGACCGCGCCTCGCGACGCCGCGCTCACCGGCGCCGCGACGACCGCCTGATCCGCCTACTCCGCGGCCGGCTCGGGGAAGCGCTCGCGCAGGATGCGCTTGAGGATCTTCCCCGCCGGGTTACGCGGAATCTCGTCGACGAAGCGGACGGCCTTCGGCTGCTTGAAGCGGGCGAGCTTGCCCTGGCAGTGGGCGAGGACGTCGGCTTCGGCGAGCGCGGCATCGCCTTTGACGACGATCGCGAGCGGCGACTCGCCCCACTTGGGGCTCACCTGGCCGATCACCGCCACGTCACGCACGCGCGGGCACGAGAGGATCACGTTCTCGATCTCGGCGGGGTAGATGTTCTCACCACCCGAGATGATCATGTCCTTCTTGCGGTCGGCGATGTAGACGAAGCCCTCGGCGTCGATCGTCGCCAGGTCGCCGGTGTGGAGCCAGCCGTCGCGGATGGTCTCGGCGGTGGCGTCGGGGCGATTCCAGTAGCCCTGCATGACGTGCGCGCCGCGCACCAGCACCTCGCCGACCCCGCCGGGCGCGACGTCGTGCCCACCCTCGTCGACGACGCGGACGTCGGTGTGGAAGAACGCTTTCCCCGTCGAGCCCGCCTTGGCAAGCGCGTCCTCGGGACTGATGAGGCAGGCCGGGCCGCACGACTCGGTGAGGCCGTAGACCTGATGCACCTCGATGCCGCGTTTCGCATACGCCTCGATGAGGGTTACGGGTACCGGCGCGGCGCCGCTCATGATCCAGCGTAGGCTCGCGCAGTCGTAACGCTCGCTGTCGGGTACCTGGAGCATGAAGTTCAGCATCGCCGGGACGGCGAGGAGCGTCGTCGCGCGTTCGCGCTCGATCGTCTCGAACATGCGCCGCGGATCGAAGGCGCGCATGAGGATGGTCGTCATGCCGCGATGGACGTTGCCGGTGAGCGGCGTGAGCGCGCCGACGTGGAAGAGCGGCAGCACGATCACGTAGCGATCGCGGTAGCGCACGTCCGCGGTCATCGCGATCGTGAAGTTCGAAAACAGGACCGAGCGGTGCGTGTGAACGACGCCCTTCGGCAGGCCGGTCGTGCCCGAGGTGTACATGATGTAGAGCGCGTCGTCGTCGCTGGCGCCGATCGCGGGCTCGGTGTCGGAGGCGCGTTCCTGGATTGCATCGTAGCCGGTTGCGAACGGCAGTGCGTCGGCCGGGTCGCCGGTCTGGACCCATGCGCGCACGGCGGTGGCGGCGCCGCGCCGGTGCAGCTCGGCGACGACCTCACGAAGCTCGGGATCGAAGACCAAGACGGCGGCGCCGCTGTCCTGCAAGATGAACGCGAGCTCGTCGGCGACGAGCCGCCAATTGAGGGGCACGACGATCGCCCCGAGCTTGGCGATCGCGAAGAAGCTCTCGACGTACTCGACGCCGTTCATGAGCAGCAGCGCGACGCGGTCGCCCTTGCCGACGCCGAGCGCGGCGAGCGCGTGCGCGCTGCGGTTGGCGCGCGCGTTCAGGGCGGCGAAGGTGAAGCGTCGTCCGCGCTCGACCTCGACGACGCCCTCGAGGGTAGGACTCAGATGGGCGCGCTTGCTGAGCAGCAGCCCGACGTTGTTGCGCACTGCCTGTCCTATCGGCCCGGCGCCGCGTCGCTCTTCTTCGTCACCTCCACGTCGATCGTGATCGCGATCGCGTCGCCGACGATCACGCCGCCGCCGTCGAGCGTCTTGTGGAAGCTCACGCCGAAGTCCTGGCGATTGATCGTAGTCCGCGCTTCGGCGCCGGCGCGCATGTTGCCCATCGGGTCTTTGATCGGCGGCGCGACGTCGGAGACGTCGAGGAGAACCTCGCGGGTGACGCCGTGGAGCGTCAAGTCGCCCGTGACCTTCCACTTCGCCTCGCCGGCGTTCTCGAGCTTCTTCGACTTGAAGGTGATCGTTGGGAACTTGGCCACGTCGAGGAAGTCGGGGCTGCGGAGATGCTCGTCACGTTTCTGGTTGGCAGTGTCGATCGACGCGGCGTCGATCGTGGCCTCGATGCGCGCCGCGGTCGGAGTCGCCTGGTCGCCGTCGACATGGCCGCTGAACTTCGCGAACGTCCCGTGGACGTTGCTGACCATCATGTGGCGCACCGAGAACTGAATCGCCGTGTGCGCGGGGTCGATCTCCCAGATGGCGGCACGCAGCGGGCGCGACGCGACGGGGACGACGGCGAACGCCGCCAGGGCGAGAACGGTCATGCGAGCACGAACCATCGGGGCTCCTCCTTGGCGCGACGTATCGCGAGGGAGGGACCGTAGCATCGGCTCGCGGCGCCGGGAAAGCAGCAGCCGCCGCGCCGGCTGGCGACCGGTCCGACTCGGCTCAGGACGCGATCGACGCGCTGGTGCTCGCGACTTCCGAGCGGTCGGCCGGGCGCACCGCCGGCAGTGTCAGCGAGAACCGCGAGCCGCGACCGAGAGTGCTTTCGACCGTCAGCGTTCCATGCATCAACTGCGTGAGGCGGTGCGCGATGGCAAGCCCGAGGCCGGCCCGAGCACCGTCGACCTGGCGGAACGGCTCGAAGATCGACTCGAGCTCGTCGGTGGGGATGCCGATCCCGCTGTCGACGACGTCGATGCGCACATGCTCGGCCTCGCCGACGACGCCAAGGCCGATCGTTCCCTCGTCAGTGAACTTCGCGGCGTTCGCGAGCAGATTCGTGAGGATCTGCCGCAGGCGATCGGCATCGGCGTGCACCCAGACATTCTGGTCGGGAAGGTCGACGACAACGCGGACGGGTTTGTGCCGGACGAGACTCGTCGCGAGAAACTCCATGTCGACGAAGAGCGGTGCCAATGACATCGGCGCGAGCTTGACGGCGAGGCCGTTCAGCTCGAGACGGGAGACGTCGAGGAGATCCTGTACCAACACGAGTTGCTGGCGGGCGCTCGAGAGCATGCGCTCGAGGATCTCGCGCAGCTGCGTAGGCGGCGCACCGAAGGTGTCCTCGAGCGCGAGTTGCGCGTACCCGATGATCACGTTGAGGGGCGTGCGAAGGTCGTGCGAGACGTTGGCGAGGAACTGATCCTTCAACGCGGAGAGCCGCCCGAGGCGCTGGTTGCTGTCGTGCAGCTGTCCCATGAGCGCGGCGTTGTGCAGCACGGCCGCGGCGAGCGCGCCGAGGAGCGGCGCCTCCTCGACGACGTTCGGCCGGAAGCGCCGGGGGCGAAGGGCGCCGAAGACGAGGACGCCGATCGGCCCCTCGCTCGCGATGAGCGGGATCGCGAGTACCGAGCGCAGCCGGTCGAGCGGCGCGCCGTCGTCCCGTCGCGGTCTGTCGTTCTCGTGGACAACCACGCGTGTGTGAAAGGCGCGGGTTACCGGCGAGTGCGCACCGTCGAGCGCGACGACGAGATCGGACGACGCGGCGAGCTCGCCGCACGCCGCGGTGGCGACCAGGCGGTCGCCCGCCTCGAGGAGAAGCACGGCGGTGTCGACGCCAAAGATCTCGCAGCCGCGCGCGCAGAGCGTTTGCAGCGTCTCCGTCCGGGTGGTCGCGGCGTTGAGCTCCACCGCCAGAGACGAAACCGCGGCGCGGAAGCGCGCCGATTCCGCGGTCCGATGCAGGAAGCGGGCGCGCATGATCGCCATCACCGCATGGCGCGCCACCATCTCCAGCGCGCTCAGCTCCTCGGGCGTGCACGCGCGCGCCTCGGTGAACCCGACGCTGAGAAGCCCGCGCACCGTACCGTCGTCGTGGCGAAGCGGAACCATCACCAGCGTCGACACCTCGATGAGATCGAGCAGCGCAATGTCCTCGGCCGGCGCGGTGTCCGCGCGCTCGATGACGACGGTTCGGCCCGTGGCGACCTCGTCCTCGTGCGGGATGTTGCCCTTCATGTACCGCCCGCCGGCAAAGCGCGGGACGACGTGAGCAGGCGTGCCGTAGTCGGCGAGCGGGAGCGAGGCACGGTGTCGACGGCTGTAGAAGAACACGGTCGCTTGCCGCGAGCCGAAGGCTTCGACCGTCTTGCGGCAGATCGCGGCCAGCACCTCGGGCAGCTCGACCGGGCGGTCGACCTCGCGCACGATGTCGAGGAGCACGGCGCTGCGCGTGAGCTCGAGGGCCCGAGCCTCGGCCGCGCGCGTCTGCTCGATCGCGATCGCCGCGAGCCGTCCGACCTTCGCCGCGACGATCAGGTCTTCATCGTGCGGTGGCGTGGTGTCGAGCAGGATGACGCCGAGGAGCCTGCCGTTGCCGCCGATCAGCGGCGTGGCGAGATGCGGCGGCACGTCGGCGACCCCTTGCCACGGGCGTCTCGCGTCGGCACGTGGAGTGGTGACGTAGACCGGGCGCGCCGCCGCCGCGAGCTGCTCCCAGTACGGACGCGCCTCGTCGCCGATCGTGGACCAGCGCCCGATGCGCTCGCGGTCCCCATCGGTGAGCCCCCAGGACGCGATCGTCCGGCAGCTCGTGCCGTCCGCGTCGAGAATCAACGCCGCGGCGGCGCGGGCACGCAGCGCCAAGGCGAACGTGGAAAGGATGTCGTCGACCACTCCGGGAAGAATGCTCGAGACCTGGGGTGCGGTGACGTCCATACTGTCGGCGTTGGAACCAGCAACGCACGTGCCATGGCATTGCTCGTCGGCGACCTGTAACGAATCCGACCGGTTCGCGTTGGAAATTCGCTGCCGACCGCCGGGCTTGGAGCGTCCGATCGTGCGGTACCGGCAACAGTCGTCGGATTTGCGACGAATGCCCACGGAGTCGATCGGCGCGTCCATGCGACGTGAAGGAGGTCGGCGGCACAGGGGTCATGCGCATTGCCGTAGAAGTCGGGGTGCCGATCGACACGTGCGCGAGTGGGCACTACGCGGTTCTCGGTGGCGCGCTTCGAGATCCTGCACAATCCTCGTTGCAGCAAATCGCGGCAGGCGCTGCAGCGCCTCTACGACGCCGGCGTCGAGCCGGTGGTTGTCGACTATCTCGCCGCGCCGCCGTCGCGTGCGAACCTGGAGCGTATCCTCCGACTTCTCGGGATCGACGATCCGCGCGCGATCATGCGAACGGGCGAGGCGATCTATCGCGAGCTCGATCTCGCTCACGTGACCGACCGCGCGCGGCTGCTCGCCGCGCTCACCGCGCACCCGATCCTCATCGAGCGGCCGATCGTCATCCGCGACGACACGCGCGCCGTCGTCGCACGCCCGCCCGAGCGCGTCGACGAGCTGCTCGGATTTCGAGACGCTTTGCGATAGCATTCTGCAGGCGCGAATCGGCGCGAGTATTTTCCGGCGTTGCGGTGCCTTACCCGTTGACGGCGTAGGCCGCTCCCGAACATGCTCGGAGGGGATGAGGATGATGAGACGGGGCGCTTTGCTGACCGCCTTCACACTGGTCGTGCCCGGGGGACTCCTCGTGCCCGGCGCCGCCGTGGGAGCGACGACGGTCAACACCTGCTTGACGCGCAAGCTCAGCCACGTCGGACAGTCGCTCGCGAGGCGCGCGATCTGCTACGCCAAGGACGCCGCACGACCTAGCAGGCTGCTGAAAAAGTCGCCTCCCGGCGACTGTTGAGGTAGGAGATCCGCACGTGCCACGCACGGTGTGGTGATGGAGGTGGATGATGCGGGGTGAGGATCGGCAGCAGGCCACGATGTTCAGCTATCTGTCGCC
>JACQEO010000061.1 GCA_016200545.1 Deltaproteobacteria bacterium
AGCCACTCGAGGTAGTCCAGGCAGTCCGCATCGGTCGAGAACCAGGCCAAGAACTCGCCGGTGGATCTTGGGTAGCGCACGCTCGCCAGCGGGGCCGAGGTCACCGCCTCATCTTACTCCGCTTAGATGGATACCCCAACAACAGCAATAGCGATACCAATCCTCGTCGGGATCACAACTCCGCGCATCGCATCGCGTGCGCGCGGGCTCGTGCCGGAGATCTCGGCGACGCTGCCCAACGAAACAGAAGAATCCTGCTTCTTCGGCAGGCTTGTGATGTACACAAGGTCACTATCCGCGGGGCCGACACCGATTGTATCCTCATCGCGGGCACCTGGCGGATTGCCGTCCGCATGGTGCAGAATGCAATTCTGCGAGGCCATTCTTCCAGGCTTGGAACGGAGCAAGGACTGAGCGCACACGAGGACCGGGACCGCGCTGCCGGTGGCGACGGAGAGCCGACGAGCCGTCACCTGCAGCAGGTCACCGTCGAATTCGAGTACCCGGTCTACTTCACGCGCGACGCATTCGCGCCGGCGAACCCGTGTCTGCGCGAAGCGATCGCCACGCGCGAGCCCTGGCGGCGCCACCGCCTGTTCGCCGTCATCGACCGCAACGTCGCCCTCGCCTCGCCCTGGCTCGTGGGCGCGATCCACGCCTACGTCGAGCGGCATCACGACGCGCTCGAGCTCGTCGCCGAGCCGCTCGTCCTCGAGGGCGGCGAGGCCGCGAAGAACGACACCGCCGTCGCGACACGCCTCCACACGCGCTGGAACGAGCTCGGCATGGACCGCCAGTCGGTGATCGTCATCGTCGGCGGCGGCGCGCTCCTCGACCTCGCCGGCTACGCGGCCGCCGTCGCGCACCGCGGGCTGCGCGTCGTCCGCTTGCCGACGAGCGTCCTGGCGCAGGCGGATTCCGGTGTCGGCGTGAAATGCGGCGTCAACCTCTTCGGCAAGAAGAATTTCGTCGGTACCTTCGCGCCGCCCTTCGGCGTCGTGAATGACGGGCGCTTTCTCGAGACGCTCGCCGCCCGCGACGTCGTCGCAGGCATGGCGGAGGCGGTGAAGGTCGCGCTCATCCGCGACGGCGACTTCTTCGCGTGGCTCGTCGCGCACGCCGACGAGCTCGCGGCGTGCGCGCTCGGCCCGCTCGGCGAGCTCATTCAGCGCTGCGCGGCGCTCCACCTGCGGCACATCGCCACCTCGGGCGACCCCTTCGAGCTCGGCAGCGCCCGTCCCCTCGACTTCGGCCATTGGGCGGCGCACAAGCTCGAGGCGATGACGCGCCATCGCCTGCGTCACGGCGAGGCCGTCGCGATCGGCCTCGCGATCGACGCCACCTACGCGGAGCGTTCCGGTCTCTGCGACGCCGCGACCGCCGCGTCGGTGCGCGCGCTCCTCGGCCGGCTCGGCCTGCCGCTCTGGGACGAGGCGCTGGCGCAGACCGCCGGCGGGCGGCGCGTCGTCCTCGACGGTCTCGCCGAGTTCCGCGAGCATCTCGGCGGCGAGCTCACGATCACGCTGCTGCGCCGCATCGGCGAGGGTGTCGAGGTGCACGAGATCCGCGAGTCGCTGATGGAGGACGCGATCGCGCGCCTCGTCCCGGCGCGGCAATGAAGCTCGCGGTACCAGGCGCCCCACACCTCACCTACTGCACCAACATCCACGCCGGCGACACCTGGCCGGAGGTGCGCGCCAACATCGCGCGCCACGTTCCCGTGGTGAAGGCGCGCGTCGCGCCCGACCAGCCGTTCGGCGTCGGGCTCCGCCTCTCGGCGTCGGCCGCCGCCGCGCTTGCGGCGCCCGCGGAGCTCGAGGCGTTTCGCGCCCTCCTCGCCGCGCACGACCTCTACGTGTTCACCCTGAACGGCTTTCCGTACGGCGCCTTCCACGGCGCGCCGGTCAAGGAGCGCGTCTATCGTCCCGACTGGCGCGAGGACGCGCGCCTCGTCTACACCGATCGCCTGGCGCGCATCCTCGCCGCGCTCCTGCCGCTCGACTGCGAGGGCAGCATCTCGACGGTACCGGGAGCATACAAGGAGCGGATCTCCTCGGAGGAGGACGCGGCGGCGATTGCGGCTCGTCTCGCTGCCCACGTCGCGACCTTGCACGACCTGCGCGAGCGCTGCGGGGTGACGATCACGCTCGCGCTCGAGCCCGAACCGTGCTGCCTACTGGAGACGATCGCCGAGACCGTCGCCTTCTTCGAGGACCACGTCTGGGGGCGGACGGTGCCCGGCCTCGATCGCCACACCAGCGAGGAAGCCCTGCGCCGCCACCTCGGCGTCTGCTTCGACGCGTGCCACATGGCCATCGAGTACGAGCCGCCCGCCACCGCCCTGGCGACGCTCGCGGCGCACGGCATCCGCGTCGCGAAGGTGCAGGTGAGCGCCGGCCTCGCAGCGACGATCGACGGTGCCGACGACCTCACCGCGCTTCACGCCTTCGCCGACGACGTCTATCTGCACCAGGTCGTCGAGCGATCGCCGCAGGGGCTGGCACGCTATGCCGACCTCCCGGCCGCACTCGACGCCGCCGTGCGCGCGCCACGCCGGCGCGAGTGGCGCGTGCACTTCCACGTACCGCTCTTCCGCGCGCGACTCGGTCGCTTCGCCTCGACGCAATCCTACGTGCGCGAGCTTCTCGGCGTCCTGCGCCGCGAGGCGACGACGTCGCACCTCGAGGTGGAGACCTACACCTGGGACGTGCTGCCCAAGGAGTATCGCCGCGAGCCGATCGCCGACGCCATCGCGCGCGAGCTCGCGTGGGTCGTCGCCGAGATGAGCCGCGCGTGAGCCGCCTCGCGCTCTACCTCCGCCTCGGACGCGTCTCGAACCTGCCGACGGTGTGGACGAACGTCCTCGCCGGCGTCGTCCTCGCCGGCGCGCGCCCGCCGTTCGCGACCGTCGTCTTCCTCGCCGGCGCGCTCTCGCTCTTCTACGTCGGCGGCATGTTCCTGAACGACGCCTTCGACCGCGCGATCGACGCCCGCGATCGTCCCGAGCGCCCGATCCCGAGCGGCGCGATCGGCGCCGGCGAGGTGTTCACGATCGGCTACGGCCTCGTCGCCACGGGCGTGGCGCTGATCGCCTGGCACGCGCCGCGTCTCGGCGCCGTCGCCTCCGCGCTGGCACTCGCCGCCGCGATCATCCTGTACGACGCACGGCACAAGGAGAACCCGCTCGGCCCCGCGCTCATGGGCCTCTGCCGACTCCTCGTCTACACGACCGCCGCGCTCGCCGTGTCACCGACGCTCGGCCGGCCGGTCGTCGTCGGCGCGCTCTGCCTCTTCGCATACCTGATCGGCCTGACCTACTCGGCCAAGCAGGAAACGCGGGCACGTTTTCAAAGCGTCTGGCCGCTCGCGTTCCTCACCACCCCGCTCGTCCACGGCCTCTGGGCGGCGGCGCACGGCATCGTTGCCGGACTCGTCTACCTGGCGCTTCTCGTGTCGGTCATGGCGGCGGTCCGCCTCCTGCGCGCCACGGCGCCCGACCGCTTCCCGCGTGCGGTCGCCGGCCTGATCGCGGCGATCGCGCTCGTCGACGCGCTCGCGATCGCCGGCGCCGGCGCTCCGGGTCTCGCACTCACCGCGACCCTGGGGTGGCCGGCCACACGCGCGCTGCAACGCTACGTCCGCGGCACCTGACGCGCCCAGCGGCCAAGGGGAATGCGCCGGAGCGCAATTAGAGACGTTTGTTGGAGACCGCGATCAGGGACTGTCCGAAAGGAAGCGGGAAAAACCGTTCGAGCTTCAGAAGCGGGAGAAACCGCTCCACCATCCCTACATCGCCCTCACTGATTTCCTTCCGCTTGAACACGCGGAATTTCAGGAACCACGCGATCGCGCTCACACGATTGAAATAACGAAGCGAAGTCACCTTCTGACCGGCGTTCTCGAGAGTCTGACGCAAACCCCGGCGGGTATATCGACGATAGTGTCCGACGCATTCGTCGACGGTGCCATAGAGCATTGGATGCGCGGGCACCAGGGTTATCAATACCGTTTCCGGGCCCATGGTGGCCGTAATGTTCTTCAAGGCCGCAAGATCGTCCTTGATGTGTTCGACGACATTCGTGGAAATGATCGTATCAAACTTACAAGCACGGAAGTGCTCTACGTCAAAGTTTTGCAGATCTACCGGCTCTACTCGTACGTTGTTATGATGGGCATATCGACGTTCGAGGGCAGCGCGGTATTCATCATCATATTCCGAAAGGAGCGCGAATTTTGCCGGCAGAAGGAACTCGGACAGATTTCCATTTCCCGAACCGATCTCCCAAATGTTTCCCCAGCGGATGAAACCGCTGTACTGGGAAAACATCCAGCGGTTGAAGCCTACGGCGGCCGTTAGGTACTCGAGCTGCCCCCCCAAAAACTGAAAGACATCAGACGATTTGTCTTCGGTTTCCGTTAAAGGCATAACCCTTTGAGTATACGCGGCCATGAGCCGCAGTCAAGCTGACGGTTCGACTGACGTCGGCATCGGCAACGACATAGGCTACTCGTGGGCACGTTCGCTGCGACGATTCCGCTCCATGCTGGGATAGCGATGCGGGTGTGCTATCCTCGTCGCCATGTCCGACGATGACGTGAATGCGGAGCTCGAGCGCTTACGCGCGGAAAACGCGCAGCTCAAGCACACCGCCAGCCGCGGCATGACGCTCAAGGTGAGCGAGAAGGGCGGCGTGTCGGTCTACGGCCTCGGGCGCTTCCCGGTGACGCTCTACAAGGAGCAGTGGACGAAGCTCCTCGACATGGCCGACGACATCCGTGCCTTCATCCGCGCCAACGACAGCAGCCTGAAGACGAAGAGCTGAACGGCGATGGTACCGCGCGTCGTCGGTACGCTCGCAGCGGCAGTGCTGGTCGGTCTCGGCGCCCTGCACTGCTATTGGGCGGCGGGCGGCCGGTGGGCGACCGACGTCACGATACCGAAGCACGATGGCGCACCCCTGTTCACGCCGGCGCCGGTGGCTACGCTGCTCGTCGCGGTGCTGCTGTACGCCGCGGCGCTCGTGCTGCTCGGGCGCCTCGGCATCTGGGGGCGATGGCTTCCGCGCTGGTTGTTCGTCGTCGGGACGTGGACGCTGGTCGTGGTGTTCGGCGGCCGCGTCGTCGGCGACTTTCAGTGGTTCGGCCTCTTCAAGCGGGTGACGGGGACGCCGTTCGCGTGGTGGGACACGTGGGTCTACGTCCCGCTCTGCATGCTGCTCGCCCTGGCGGCGCTGTTTATTGCCGTGCGGGAACCCTGACCGAGTCCGCCGCCGCGATTCGGCGCGGCATCACCGTCGAATTCATTTGACTGCCACGCCGATCTGATCCAAGGGTCGCGGCGGAGCATCAGTGCCGGCCCTTCCGATTCGACGAGTGGACCCGACCCCGGGAAACGATCCTGGGACGCGACGATCCGCCCGTGTGCTCCGCAACCATCCCCCATCGCCGCCCTGACGGGCGCACGGCCGCGGTGGCGTTCCGGGGTTCCCCACAAGCCGGCCCTTCGTTTTCGTGTCCCCGGAAGGAGGATGTTTCAATGCGTCGCACACGTGTGTCAGGCGCGCTCGTCCTGGCCCTCGCGGCAACCATGATCTCCAGCGCGCGCGCGGACCAACAACTGATCGCCCCTGGAACCGGAGGCTCGCAAAACGCCGTCGTCGTCGATACCGGCGCGGACGGCCTCTGTGAGACGGTGGCCGCGGGAGACGACATTCAAGTCGCGACGATCGGACAGGGCACCCCGTTCCAGAACGAGGTCCGCTGCGGGCCGAATCTCATCGCCGACACGGCGGCGGTCGCCGACGACACCCAACTCGTCGCCGTCGGTGCGTCCTGCAAGACCGCGAATCGGCCAGCAGGACGATCCGTCTCTCGGTCGCGAACGGCGAGTTCGCGGGTCCGGAGAGTCGCACCTACAAGCTCACGGTGACGAACGGCAGCTGCCCGAAGGGGACGGTCAGCCAGGTGGATGCGGACGCCGGCATCGCCGGTCTCCAAGCCACGACGACGATCGAGCGCGGCAGGCACGTCAAGGGGAGCTTCGTCGCGACCCTGCGGCTCCAAGACGTGACGACATTCTCGTCGGGCATTCCGTTCCGTTGCGCGGTGAACGCCGAAGCCGACGTGGTCGATCCGGATCTCGTGAACGCACCCGACGACGGCGCCAATCCAGAAAACAACGCAACGTCGATCGACTTGGAAGTGAGCGATCGCAACGACCTGTGAATCTTGGCATCGCCCACCCGTGCGCGCATCACGTCTTCGCCGAAGTGTCGCAGGCGCGGGGCTCCACGCCCCGCGCCTGCTCACACCCGATCGTGCTACTTGGCGACGGTGTTCGGAGCCGCGGTGTTCGGCGGCGTGGTCGCGCCCGTGTACGCATGACCGTGCGTAGCGGGTCGCACCGCCGCGATCTTCTTCGGCGGCGCCTTCCGTGCCGTGTGCTTCGCCGGCGTCGCGGTCGGCTTCGGTGAGCTGACGATCTTCGCCGGGCTCGCGGCCGGCGAGGGTTTCGGGGATGGATCCAGGCCGAACGCGGGCGCTGCGAGCAACGATACGGCGAGGAGCGGGACTGCGATACGACTCGTCATTGGTTGGTGACACCTCCTGATACGCTCTCAACACCGATCCCCGTCAGAGTTGCGCGGTCGTTCGGCGCGCTCATGCGTGCCGCTTTGTCCGGCTCGGGAAATCGAGATAGACGCTTGCGACGCACATGGCGGCTCCCGTTCCCGATCCGGCCCCGACCTGCGATACGACCCGCCACCCCACTACGGGACACGGGGGCGGCCTCGCCGTGCTCGCGCTTGCCGCGCTCGGCGTCGTCTACGGTGACATCGGCACTTCACCGCTCTACGCCATCAAGGAGTGCTTTGCCGGCGACTACGGACTCGCGCCGACGCACGAGAACGTGCTCGGCGTCCTCTCGCTGGTGTTCTGGTCGCTGCTCCTGGTGGTCGTCGTCAAGTACCTGACGTTCATCATGCGGGCCGACAACCGCGGCGAAGGCGGGATCCTCGCGCTGCTGGCGCTGCTGCGACCCGCCGACAATCCGCTGTCGGTGCTCGTCACGTTCGGACTCTTCGGTGCCGCTTTGCTCTACGGCGACGGCGTCATCACCCCCGCGATTTCCGTTCTGAGCGCCGTCGAGGGGCTCGAGGTCGCGGCGCCGACGCTCGCTCCCTGGGTCGTACCGGTAACCGTCACGATCCTGATGGCGCTGTTCCTCGTCCAGCGGCGGGGGACGGCCGGCGTGGGCGCCATCTTCGGACCCGCGACCCTGGTGTGGTTCGTGAGCATCGCCGTCGTCGGTATCCCCTGGATCGCGGCCGAGCCGGCGATCTTCGTCGCCCTCGCACCCGGCTATGCGGCGCGCTTTCTCCTCGATCACGGATTCCACGGCTTCCTCGTATTGGGCTCGGTGGTGCTCTGCATTACCGGCGGCGAAGCGCTGTACGCCGACATGGGACACTTCGGACCGCGCCCGATCCGCGTCGCCTGGTACGCGGTCGTGTTTCCCGCGCTGCTTCTCAACTACTTCGGGCAGGGGGCGCTCTTGCTGGCGAGCTGCCACGACGCCGCCGGCGTGGGCGCGGCATGCCAGCGCGCGGTTGCCGGGCCGTTCTACGCCCTGGTGCCGGCGGCGTTCCTCTACCCGATGGTGCTGATCGCGACCGTGGCGACCGTCGTCGCGTCGCAGGCCCTCATCTCGGGTGCGTTCTCGCTGACACAGCAAGCGGTGCAATTGGGCTTCGTGCCGCGCCTCAACGTCGTGCACACCTCCGCAACCACCGAGGGGCAGATTTTCGTGCCGGCGGTGAACGGCACGCTGATGCTCGCCTGCATCGCGATCGTAGTCGTCGCCGGCAACTCGTCGCGCTTGGCCGCCGCCTACGGCATCGCCGTGACCGGAACCATGAGCATCACGTCGGTGCTGTTCTACGTGGTCGCGCGCCGACGTTGGGGTTGGTCGCTGCTCCGCGCCGGCGCCCTCGTCGGGCTCTTCCTCGTCGTCGACCTGGCATTCTTCGGCGCCAATCTCGCCAAGATTTTCCATGGCGGCTGGTTCCCCATGGTCGCAGCGCTCGGCATCTTCAGCATCATGACGACGTGGAGGATGGGTGCGCGCTGGCGCATGCGCGAGCTCGCCAAAGTGCGCATGCGCTTCGACGACTTCTTCGCGAGCTTGAAGGTCGAGCTGCCGGTCCGCGTCAAGGGAACCGCGGTGTTCATGACCCAAGATCCCGAGGGCACGCCGCCGGCGCTCCTCCATCAGCTCAAGCACAACCAAGTGCTCCACGAGCAAGTGGTGCTGCTCACGATCATGACCGCCGACGAGCCGGTCGTCCCACCCGCCCAGCGTGTGGAGGTGGCGCAGCTGAGCGCCGGCTTCTGGCGGGTGATCGCGCACTACGGCTTCATGGAGACGCCGAACGTTCCCGAGGTCATGCGCTGCGCCGCCGCGCAGGGCCTCGCAGTCTACCGTGGGCGGACGAGCTACTTCCTCGGCCGCGAGACGTTCGTCGCTACCGGACGGTCGGACCTTCCGGGGTGGCGGCGTGCGTTGTTCATGTTCCTCGCCCGCAACGCGCGCTCACCGACGGAGTTCTTCGGGATCCCACCGAACGAGGTAGTCGAGTTGGGGGCGCAGATCGAGGTGTAACGAGCCGCCGAGCGCAATCGTGGCGGAACGCGGACCACGATTTCGAGGCTTACGACCCCGAGGGTCCATCGGTTATCATGCGTCGCGCACCGATCATGTCCAATGACGGTGCGCGACGAATGTCGCCCGATGAGTGAGTCCATCTACGAGCGCCCTCAAGTCGTCGTAATCGGTGGCGGGCCGGCTGGCCTGACTGCCGCTTACGAGCTCGTGCTCCGGGACCTCCATCCGGTCGTGCTCGAGCAGCAAGCCGTCGTCGGTGGTCTCGCCCGTACCGAGAGCTACCGCGGGTTTCACTTCGACATGGGCGGCCATCGCTTCTTCACGAAGGTCGCGGAGATCGAGGCCATCTGGCGTCGGGTTCTCGGTGACGACTTCGTACGCCGGCCCCGGCTGTCACGCATCTTCTATGATGGCAGGTTCTTCCACTATCCCCTCCGGCCGTGGAACGCCCTAGCGGGGCTCGGTCCGTGGCAGAGCGCGCTCGTCGCGATCAGCTATTTGCGCTGGCAGCTCATGCCGTATCATGAGGAGGAGACGTTCGAGCAATGGGTCACCAATCGTTTCGGACGGCGCCTCTTTCGCACCTTCTTCAAGACGTATACGGAAAAAGTCTGGGGCGTCTCGTGCTCGGAGCTGAAGGCCGAGTGGGCGGCGCAGCGGATCAAAGATCTCTCGCTGCGGACGGCGGTGCTCAACATGTTCATGAGACCGCAGACGACGATCAAGACGCTGATCGAGGAGTTCGACTACCCGCGTCTCGGGCCGGGTATGATGTGGAACGCGGTGCGCGTCGCGGTCGAGCGGGGCGGCGGCGTGGTTCGCACCGGCAGCGAAGTCGCCGCGATCGGGCGGGATGGACAGCGCATTCAACACGTCGTGATCGCGACGAACGGCACGCGCGAGACCCTTACCGGCACGCACTTCATCTCGAGCATGCCGATCACCGAGCTGGTTGCGCGTCTCGACCCTCCCGCGCCGCCCGACGTCCGAGCGGCGGCGGAGCAGCTCACCTACCGCGACTTCCTCACCGTCTGCCTGATCGTCGGCAAGGCCGACCTCTTTCCCGACAACTGGATCTACATCCACGACCCCGCGGTGCGGGTCGGCCGCATCCAGAATTTCAAGAACTGGAGCCCCGACATGGTGCCGGACCGCGGCAAGACGAGCCTCGGCCTCGAGTACTTCTGCTCGGAGGGCGACGATCTCTGGTGCATGCCGGACGCGGACCTCATCGAACTCGGCAAGCGCGAGATCGCGCACATCGGCCTGGCTGACGCCGAGGACGTCGTCGACGGCTGCGTCACGCGCGTACCAAAAGCGTACCCCGTCTACGACGCGCGCTATCGCCAGCACCTCGACGTGGTGCGGCGCTTCGTCGACGGACTCACCAACCTCCAGACGATCGGACGCAACGGCTTGCACCGCTACAACAATCAGGACCATGCGATGCTGACGGGTATCCTCGCCGTCCGAAACCTCGTCGACGACGAGCGAAACGACCTCTGGAGCGTCAACACCGATCAGGAGTACCACGAAGAGGTGCGGAGTCCGGAGGAGCGCGCCGTCGAGGACGCGCTCGTCCGCATCTTCGCGAAGGTCGATCGTCGCGCGTTCGGACTCGCACTCGGGATCGTGGGCGGGCTCGGATTGTTTCTCGCGACGCTCTTCCTCGTCTTGAAGGGCGGCGCGCACGTCGGACCGCACCTCGCGCTGCTCGGCCAGTACTTTCCCGGCTACCACGTGACCTCTACCGGAAGCATTCTGGGGCTCGCCTATGGATTTCTCGCGAGCTTCTGCGTTGGATGGGGCTTCGCCGTGATCCGCAACGCGACCTTCTTCCTCTACGAGTTCGCGATTCGGCGTCGCGCCGAGTCGGGACTATTCGGCAGGTTCCTCGATTCCATCTAGGAGGATAGTGCCCATGAACGCGCATCAGCCCGAGCCCACCGAGGATCCACGCGTCCGCGTCCTCCGTCTGGACGCGCTCGCCCAGGGCATCACCACCGGCCTGGTCGCCGGTCTCGGCGTCTTCGTCGCGACCAACTGGCTCGTTCTAAAGGGCGGCCAGGTGGTCGGACCGAACCTCGCCCTGCTCGCTCAGTTCTTGTTCGGCTACCGAGTCACCTTCCTCGGCAGCGTGATTGGCTTCGCATGGGCATTCGTCTACGGCTGCGCCGCCGGCTACTTCGTGAGCCGCGTCTACAACTCGATCGTCGGGCGACGAAGCTGAGGCCGACCGCGCTATCACGCGCTCACTAGTATGCGGCAACCCGCCGTCGTCATCGTCAACTACAATACCCGCCAGCACCTGCAGGAGAGCCTTGCCTCGGCCGCACGTGAGGGTGCAGCCGAGGTGGTCGTGGTCGACAATGCCTCGTCCGATGGCAGCGCCCAGATGGTGCGCGCGGAGTACCCCTGGGTGACGCTCCACGCGAACCCGACGAACCGCGGGTACGGGGCCGCCGCCAATCGGGGAATCGCAAACTGCACGGCGGCATACGTGGTCTTGCTCAACGCTGATGCGCGTCTCGGCCCGGGCGCGCTCACCGCTCTCCGTGCCTGCCTCGACGATCGTCCCGAGACCGCCGCCGTCGGACCTCGGCTGCTCAACGTCGACGGTTCGCTTCAGCCTTCGTGCTATGCGTTTCCGGGCTCGCTACGCTGGATTTTGGACAACGACGTCTTGTTCCACCTGAACCGCCGCCTGCCGCTTGTTCGCAGAAAGTTGCTTCGGACCTGGGCGCACGATCGGGAACGGGTGGTGCCGTGGATCAAAGGTGCGGCGATGGCGATCCGTCGTGAGGCATTCGACGCCGTCGGCGGATTCGACGAATCATTCCCGCTCTTCTACGAGGAGACCGACCTCTGCTACCGGCTGCACGCAGCCGGCTGGCGGATCCTGTTCTCGCCGGCCGCCACCGTTCATCACCTCGGCGGCGCCAGCACCGGAGATCAAGTGGCCGAAGTGTCGTTGCGGCTCTTCGCGGGCCAAGTGCAGTACTTCCAGGCGCACTGCCCGCGTGTCAACGGCGTATGGACGGAGCTGCTGAAGGCGCTCCAGCTGCCGCCGCAGATCCGCGACTGGGCACGCCTGCAGCTGACGCGCGACGCATCAACACGCGAGATGCTGGCGCGGCGGCTCGCAGATCGTCGCCGTAAGCTTCATCTCGATCCACACCGCGCAAGGGAGGCGTGGTGGACCGCGAGGCATCTCGAAACGCCGTCGCGAGTCCCCCACCGGTGAGCGACGCGGCATTGCCACCGGAGGGTTGGTCGTCGCTCGCCCTATGGCATCCCGACGGCGTGGCACGGAGGAGCGTGGTCGTGGGAAGCGGGTGCCCCGCGAAGCTGTGCTCGGCATCCGGCGCGATCGAGCGTTCGCACGCAACGCGCGAGAACGCGGATCTCGTCCTCGTCGGTCCCGGGCGCGGCGAGTGCCGTCGAAGCGGGTGGCTCGAGGAGGCGCTCGCCTCGGCGTCGGCGATACTCGACGCAGATGGTGTGATCTACGTCGTCCTCCCGGCGACTCGGCGCCGGCGCGCCGCCGCGCTTCTCCGCGCACAAGGGCTCGAGCTCGTAGCGACGGTAGCGCACCTGCCGAACGTAAAGACGAGTCGCTATCTGGTGCCCGTCACCCCGCTGGCGCTGCGCTATGCACTCTCGAGACTCATATCGAGCTACCCGCGTGCACGTCGCCTCGCACGCGTCCTCCTCGAGCTCGCGGGAGCCGGGCATGTGGTCGGCACCATATTGCCCGCGGTCGCGCTCGTCGTACGTCGACCGGCGGCGCGGCCGCCGTTCGAGTGGCTTTTGCGGTTCCCAGAGTCGGTCACCGCTCTAGGCGGCGACCTGGCGTGGCGTGTCGTTATGGTGACCAGCTGGCGTGCGCAGGGCGGTTCCACCGTGCTCCACCTCCTCGCGCCCGGACGCGAGCAGGCGACTCTCGTCGTGAAAGTTCCCGGCATCCCCGAGGACGTCGTGCGCATCGAGCAAGAGGAGTCCATACTGCGCCGCCTCGGTCCGGCGGCTCGCGCGGCAGGCGCGCGCCTGCCGGAGGCCCGGCTCGCGCAGCTTGCCGACGGCCGGCCGGTGCTGGTGCAAACCGCCGTTACGGGACGTCCGCTCGCCGCCATGATCGCCGAGCGCCCAGGCACGCTCGCTGCGATTCTCGAGGAGGTCTCCGCCTGGCTCGAGCGCTGGAATCGCTCGACCCGCCGGGTGGAGGCCCTCGACGCCGCGGTCCTCGAGCGCGAGATCCTCCGACCGGCTGCGCTCGTCACACCGCTCGTCGCCGCCGGAGAGCAGTATCGAAGCTGGCTCGCCGCGCGCTGCGCGAGCCTCGCCGGCGCGCAGGTGCCGTTCACCGCACGCCACAACGACCTCACCATGCGCAACGTGCTCGCCGATGGTGAGGCACCACTGGGAATCGTCGACTGGGAGACCGGCGAGGAGAAGGGTCTCCCCAACGGCGACCTGGCCTATACCGTCGTCGATGCGGTGGCGGCAGCCGCGGGATATGCGAGCCGCGTCGAGGCGTTCGCACAGAGCTTTTTACCGGAGGGCGAGCACGCGCGCATCGTGAGCCGCTTGTTCGCGCGCTCCTGTCGCGCGCTCGAAGTGTGCCCGGCGCTCGCCGAGATCGCCTTTCACGCGTGCTGGCTACGCCACGCCGCCGACGAACTGCGCGTGGCCGAGGGACCCGCGCGCGGGCCCTTTCTCGAGGTCGTGGAACGGCTCGCGCGGCAACGCGATCGGGTTTACGCGGGGATGCAGGGATGACCGCGACGGGACCCGTACGGCGCCGCATTCTCCTGCTGTTGCCGTTCGCACCCCGGCACGATGCGGCCCATGGGGGCGCGCGACTGATGGCGGAGCAGGTCGAGGCGCTGTCGACGCATCATGATCTCGCGCTTCTCTGTCTGCGCGCCGCCGACGATCCGCCGACCGAGCAGCGACTGCGGCGATGCTGCGAGGTGGTCGAGGAGGTCGTGCGCTTCACGACCGTCGACTCGACGCTCCGTCGCACGGCACGCAGCGCGCGGCTGCTGCTCGCGCTCGTGCGCGGCGAACCCATGTGGGTCGCCGATTGGGCCGAGCGGACGTATGCGCATCGGGTTCGGACCCTCGCCCGCACGTGGCGGCCGGACGTCGTCCAGATCGAGTATCACGTGATGGGTCAGTATCTCCCGGCGCTCGAGAACTGCCGCTCCCCTCGCCTGCTCGTCGCGTACGAGCCCGGATACGCAGCGGCCCGTGAGCGGTGGCGGATCGCGCGGGGACCCCTTCGTTGGGCGCGGGCTCTCGACGCGCACGCGTGGGAGCGCTTCGAACGCACGCTTCTCGGCCGGGTGAACGCGATCGTGGCGTTCACCGAACGCGACGTGCGTGCGTTGACAGAGCTCTCGCGCCGCACGATCGTGCGCATACGGCCCGGCATGCCGCTTCCCACACGCCCGCTACACGCCCTCGGGACGGCGCCACTCGACATGCTGTTCGTCGGGAATTTCGTGCATCCTCCGAACCGCGATGCGGCGTTGCGCCTCGCGACGACGATTCACCCGCGCCTCCGCGCGCGCTTCCCTGCGTTACGTCTTCATCTCGTCGGCGACCACCCGCCGCGTGCGCTGCAAGCGCTCGCAAGCGAACACGTCGTCGTCACCGGTCGAGTCCCCGACGTCACCCCGTTTCTCGATCGCACGGCCGTCGTGGTCGCGCCGCTCCGCCAAGGCGGAGGAATTCGCGTCAAGGTGCTCGAGGCGCTCGCTGCCGGAAAGGCGGTCGTCGCGTCGCCGCTCGCCGTCGAAGGGCTCGAGGTCGTCTCCGGAGCGCACTGTCTGGTGGCGGACACGGATGACGAGATCGCCGCTGCGGTGTCCAATCTGCTCGATGATCCGGCGTTGCGAGCGCGGCTCGGCGGCGCGGCGCGCGCCTGGGCCGCGGCGAACCTCGGGTGGCCGCGAGCCGTGGCCGCGTATGACGCGCTCTACGACCGGCTGCTCGACACGGCGCACCACCGTGATGCGGCGGAGTCCGATCAAACGCTGCCGGCGGGTGTCGCCGCGCGGCCGGTCTGCGTCTGACGTGGCGCTCGAGTCGACAGTATCGGACGGCGCGCTCGCCGGCCTGACGGTCGCCGTCGCGACGCTCGACCGACCGGAGGCGCTGTCGCGCTGCCTCGATGCGCTCCTCAGCGGCGCGGTGCGGCCCGCCGAGATCATCGTCGTCGATCAGAGCGCCGACGACGCCGCGCGGGCCGTGGTCACGCGCCACGCGCCGCGCGGCGTGCAGGTGCGCTACTATCGCCAGGACCGGCGGGGCCTCTCCGCCTCGCGGAACGCCGCGATCATGCTCGCTACGCAGCCCATCCTCGCGGTCACCGATGACGACTGCGTACCGGACGCGCGTTGGGTCGCAACGATCGTCCGCACGTTGTCCGAGGCGCAAGCACCCGACGCGGTCACCGGCCGCGTGCTTCCGCTCGGCGCGGAGGAACCCGGCTCCTATGCCGTGTCATCGCGTGTGGCCGAGCAGAGGGTCGACCATCGCGGCCGCGCGCTTCCGTGGTCTGTCGGCACCGGGGCGAACCTCGCCGTCGTCCGGAAGTGGCTGGCAGGCGTCGGCGGCTACGACGAGAGATTCGGCGTCGGCAGCGCCGGTGCCGCTGGCGAGGATACTGATCTTTTGTATCGGTTGCTCCGCGCCGGGGCCCAGATCCGCTACGAACCGGACGCGATCGTCTACCACGAGCGACAGAGCTATGGCCGGCGGCTTGCGACGCGATCGAGCTATGGACGCGGGATCGGCGCCTGCTGCGCGGCGTGGCTCCGCCGTGGCGATCCCCAGGCATTGGTGCTGTTCGGTCGCTGGCTGGCGTCGCGCGTGCGGCGCATGGTAGGCGCAGCGGCACGCCGCGACACGACCGCGGTTTACGAGGAACTGCTCGTGCTCTCCGGAACGGTTGCTGGCGTGATCTACGGCGCCACCCTCTCGCCGACGATGATGCCGCAACGGCGTGACGGGCTCGCGCGACGGCTGCGGCGGTTGGTTCGGCCCGCCTGGCTCGGCACGCTGCGCCGGACGCGGCCGTTGAGCGATCGCTGGGGCTCCGACCGCGGCACGCCGCTCGACCGCTACTACATCGAACGCTTCCTCGCCGATCACCGCACGGACATCCGCGGGCGCGTCCTGGAGGTGAAAGACGAGGGCTACACCGCACGTTTCGGAGCGGCGGTCGAAACGCGCGACGTGCTCGACGTCGACAGCCGGAACCCACGGGCGACGGTCATCGCCGATCTCGCTGCGGCGGATGCGATCCCATCCGATGGCTACGACTGCGTCATCCTCACGCAGGTACTGCAGCTGATCTTCGATACGCGTTCGGCCATCGCGCATGCGCACCGCATCCTCAAGCCCGGGGGCGTGCTCCTCGTCACCGTTCCAACGCTGAGTCGTATCGTCGAGAGCGGCGACTATTGGCGATTCACACCGATGGCGTGCCGGACGCTGTTCGCGGCAGCGTTCGGCGCCGACCGCGTTGAGGTGCGCTCGTACGGAAACGTCCTGAGCGCGATCGCGTTCCTTGCCGGAATGGCGTGGGAGGAGTTGTCACGGCGGGAGCTCGACGTGCAGGATGACGATCACCCGTTGCTCGTCGCCGTGCGCGCGGTGAAAGGCTGAGCGGACGGCACCGCCCGCCCGCTGGTGAACGCATGTCGGTCGCGCCCTTGCCGCCGAGCACGCTCGTGATCGCGTCGCGGAATCGGCCGGAGCTCTTGCGCGACTGCGTACGGTCGATTTTGCGCGGCGACCAGGTACCGGCCGAGCTCGTCATCATCGACCAGAGCGACGAGCGCGGACCGAGCCTCGACGCCCCCGACACGAGGTGCCGGGTGCGCCACCTATTCAGCCGCTCCGTCGGGCTCGCACGCGCCAAGAACGAAGGTCTCGCCGCCGCGGCCCACGATCTCGTCGCGTTTACGGACGACGACATGATCGCGCCCGCCTCATGGTACGGCGCGCTCATCCGCGCGCTGGTCGCCGCGGGACCGCGCGCCGTCGTGACCGGCCGCGTATTGGCGTGGCGCGCCGAACGCGTCGGCGGCTTCGCGCCGGCCGTGGTCGTACGCGACACGCCGGCTGTCTACGAGGGCCGGATCGGCACCGACGTGCTCGCGGGGGGCAACATGGCGATGTCGAGTTCCGTCGCGGCGGTAGTCGGAGGCTTCGACGAGCGGCTCGGCGCCGGCTCGCGATTTCCGGCGGCCGAAGACAACGACTTCGGGTATCGCCTGCTCGAAGCGAGGTACCGCATCGTGTACGTCGCCGACGCACTTCTCTACCACCGCGCCTGGCGACCCGGCTGGGACTACTGGACCGTCCGCTGGCGCTACGGACGCGGAAAGGGCGGGTTCTATTGCAAGCATCTGAGCCTGCGCGACCGCTACGTCTTGCGGCGTATGCTACGCGACATTTTCTCCCGGGTTCTTCGCTTTCCGTGGTTCTTCGTACGCCACCCATTCCGCGCCGGCGGCGATCCCTTCTACCTTGTCGGCATTCTTTTCGGCATTGTCGATTGGTATCTCGGTCCGCACGGCCGCTCGGCACCGGCGACGCGTTGATGCGATGAGCGCCTGATGCGCAAACGCATCCTTCACAACGTCGCGAGCAACTACGCCGCGATGCTCCTCTCGCTCGGGGTGGGGCTACTTCTGACGCCGTTCGTGCTCGCGCGTCTCGGCCCCACGATCTACGGCCTGTGGGCGCTCGTCGGCTCGATCGTGAGCTACGGCTCGCTTCTCGACTTCGCAATCTCCGCGGCGATCATCAAGTATGTCGCCGAGCACCGCGCGCGCGGCGAGCACGCCGCCGCACGCGAGATGGTCGCGACCGCCGTCGCCGTGTATCTGGTCGTCGGCGCGATCGTCGCGGCGCTCACGATCGCAGTGGCGCCGGCGGTCGCGAGCCTCATCCAGGTCCCTCCCGACCAACGTGCTACCGTCGCACGTCTGGTGCTCCTCATGGGCATCGGCGTCGCCCTCGCAATCCCGTGCTCGACGCCGACCGCAGTGTTGCGCGGCCTGCACCGCTTCGATCTCGCCGGCCTGCTGATTGTCGTCAGCACGCTCGTGCGCGCCACAGGGATCGTGGCGGTGCTGCTCCTCGGCGGCGGCGTGCTAGGCCTGGCGGCCGTCAACATCGCCGTCCTGGTGCTCATGCAGGCGCCGAGCGTCTGGCTGATCTACCGAGTCGCCCCGGAGCTGCGCTTCGGGGTACGCGATGCGAGCATCACGCGGCTGCGCCGAGTGCTGTCATTCAGCTCGTCTCTCGCCGTCATGAACACCGCCGGGCACCTGCAGACAAAGACGGACGAGATCGTGATCGGCGCGCTCATGCCCCTGCGCGCAGTGACGCCGTACGCGATCGCTCACCGCTTGAGCGATCTCCCGCAGATCCTTACCGATCAGTTCATGCGCGTCTTGCTACCAATCGCCTCGGAGCTCGAGGCGGGCGTGCAGCGCGAGCGATTGCTCCGCCTGTACATCACGGCTACTCGCCTCACCCTCGTGGCCTTCCTGCCGCTCGGGGCTGCGCTCACCGTCCTCGCCGCGCCGATCCTCACCCTGTGGGTCGGCGCAGAGTACGCGGACTACAGCTACCTCGTCGGGCTCCTCACGCTCGCGAGCCTGATCGATACGAGCCAGTGGCCCGGCGGCGCCGTACTGCAGGGAATGGCGCGGCATCGTCCGGTCGCGGGGCTTTCCGTGGTCGCGGGCGTCGCCAACCTCGCGCTCTCGGTGATCCTCTGCCGCCGACTCGGTCTCATGGGCGTGGCGATCGGCACGCTCGTACCGACGGCGATCATCTCCCTCGGTCTCCTGCAGCCGTACGTGATGCGCGTCGTCGGCGCGAGCGCCCAGCAGATGTTGCGAGAGGTTTACCTGCCGGCCTTCCTCCCGGTGCCCGTGATGACACTCACGCTGTACGGGCTGCGGAGCGCCTTTGACCCGGCCTCCTTTGCGGGGGTGATTGCCGTCGCCGGCGTCGGAACGGTCACGTATGTCGGAGCCTATCTAGGGATGACGGCGCCCGCCGATGATCGCGAGATCATCGGACGGCTGCTCGGGACCATATTCCGTTTGCGAGGACAGCGGGGGGAGGGGGCCGCGCGCGAGGAGCGCCTGGCGGCGGAGCCACGACGTCGTACGGGCGCCGAGCGAGGGCCGACATGACACGGGGCAGCGCCGTCGTGCTCATGTACCACCGCATCGGATCCGGGTCGTTGCCGGGCCGCGAGGCGCGCGAGCACGTGTATGCGGTGGCGAAGGATGCCTTCACGGCGCAAATCGCTCTGCTTGCCGACCGTGCCTGCCCGGTCGTCACGTTCGACACGGTGGCCGACGCCGCCCTCGGACGAAGCATCCTGCCGGCACGCGCTGTAGCGCTCACGTTCGACGACGGCAACGCCACCGACTACGGTGACGTCGCCCCGGTGCTCGCACGCCACGGCTACAGCGCCGCGTTCTTCGTGAGCCCCTCCCGCATCGGCACCAGTGGATACCTGACCTGGTCGGAGGTGCGCGCGCTGCATACTGCCGGAATGGCGATCGGCGCGCACGGCCTCGACCACACACTGCTCCCCACGCTCTCCGATCGCGATCTCCGCTGGCAGCTTGTCGAGGCGCGTCGGGAGATCGCGGGCCGCGTCGGCGTGGCTCCGCGCTACCTGTCGTTGCCGGGAGGAGCGGGAGACGCCCGCGTGCTCGCCACCGCCACTGAAGCCGGCTACGACATCGTCGCGGGCTCCGCGCAGGCGCGCTTCCGCGCCGGGCGCCGGACGACCATGATCCCGCGCTTCGCTGTCCGGCACGACGAGTCGCTGCCGCGGTTCGACGCGCTCGTCCGTCACGCTCCGCTCATGCTGTTGCGACGCTCGCTGCGCTATCATGCCGTGCGCGCCGAACGCGGCACGCGCGCGGCATTCGCTGCGTGGCAGCGACGGATGCATTGAGGACGCCCGCGCCGCCGCTGCAGCGCGACAGGACGCCGCCGCAGCCGCGAACACCGGCGGTCGATCGACTTCATCGGCGAGATGCTGCGCGACCCGAACGGCAAGTGCTCTCCAAGCGCAAGTTCCGCGATGGGCGCGGCGGCCGTTTCTGCCAGGCGTTAGGGCGCCGGTACGAACTCGAAGGCGCCGCTGTCGCAGATGCGCGGGCCGACGCCGGGAACGTCGACGCGCGCCTGGCCGCGTTGATCGGCGGGTGGGCAGTTGGTGTCGTCCCCGAAGTCGATCGCCGGGCTCCCTCCCCGCCTTGAGAGCGTGTGTCTTAGTGGCGCCGCCGTTGTCTTTGAGCCCGCCAAGCCGCATCTTCTTGATGTTCGACTCCGCCGACAACAACCCGCAGCTGTCGCCGCTCTCGAGGTTTCCACCCTGAAGGTCCAGCGCTCCGTCGCAATTCACCGGCTTATTCTTGTTGAAGATCACGTTCTGGATGGTTGTAGACCCCGCGGTCGACGCGGGATCGATCCCACCGCCCTCCCCCCCTTGTTGCCGGCGATGGTAACGTTGGTGAGTGCGAGCGCCGCGCCGTTCTCATTTCGGAGGCCGCCGCCCTGGGCCTTCGCGCTATTGCCGCTCACCGTGCAGTTCGTCATCGTGACCACGCTGTCGTCCGTGGCCTCGATCCCACCGCCCTCATCGGCCGACTTGTTCTTGCTGATCGTGACCCGCGTGAGGGTCACGGTGCTCTCACCGAGATCGAAACCCCCGCCGTCGTCGTCGAGAGACTTGTTGTTGCGGACGGTGACATCGGTGAGCGTGAGCGAGCCGCCGGAGCTGCTGATGCCGCCGCCCCCGTGGGCGGCGGTGTTGTTGGCGACGACGACGCGCTCGAGCGTGAGGTCGCCCTCGTTGCGGATGCCACCACCACTGAACTCGCTGCCGCTGTCACCCTTCTTGCCGAGCTTGCCCTTGCTGATCGTGAGGTCGCGCATGGTCACCGGCGTTTCGGTGGCGATCTGAAACACCCGGTCCTTCTTTCCCCTGATGATCGCCTTGGCGCCGGCGCCGTTGATCGTGAGGTCATGCAGGATGTCGAGGCCGCCGGTCGCTGCGTTGTCTTCGCCGGCGCCCACCAGTTTCAACACGTACTTGCCGTCCGGGAGATTGATCACGTCGCTTTCGATGGTGGCGTTCGCCTCCTGAATCGCGGCGCGCAGTGTGCACACGGGGGGCACGGCCGTCGTAGCGCAGGTGCCGTCGATCAGAGCGTCGGCCGCATCGGCGGTGTTGTTCACGTCGAACGTGAGTCCGTGGGCCTGTGGACAGGTGGCGAGGGTGAAAACCACGATCGCGCCGGCTGCCGATGCCCCCACGCGAAGAATCCCGGTACCCATAGAGTTGGCTCCCTTCCGTTCGTCCTCAGCCGAGGACGCGCAGCAGTATCCGATACCGGGCCTTCCGAGTTCAACCCCGCCGCCGCAGCCGAGGACCTCGACCTCGCTTCAGAGGATCCCCATCTCCCGATAGGACGCCGCGGTCCGCCGGACGCCGTCGCGCAACGAGACCTGCGAGCGGAAGCCGAGCTCACGCCGCGCCTTCGAGACGTCGTATGTGTCACCGGCGAGGAAGAAGTCGAGACGATCGACGAGGCCGGGGGGCGGTCCGAAGCGCCCGGCGAGACTGCGGTAGAGCGCCGCCCCGAGCGCGAACGGCGCGGACGGCAGCCGGATGATGCGTGGCGCGACGCCGAGCTCGCCGGCGATCAGGGACACCAGCTCGTTCACCGTCGGACGCTCTTCACCGCCGATGATGAAGCGCTCACCCGGCGACGGGACGCGCGCGGCGCAGAGCTTCAGCCCCGCGACGGCGTCGTCGACATAGGTCAACTGCCGTCGGCGGATACCTGCACCGATCATCAGCAGCCGCCCGCGCGCGACGTCACGGAAGAGCTTGAAGCTGCGGCGGTCGGCCGGACCGTAGAGCGGCGTCAGGCGGGCGATCACGGCCGAGAGACCGTCCGCGCGCACTGCGCGGTCGACGACGCACTCTGCGGCGAGCTTGGTCGTCTGATACGCGTTCACGGGCATCAGCGGTGCCTGCTCGTCGGCGAGCGTGCAGTGTGGCGATCCGTGCACGGCTACTGTGCTACAGTGCACGAGGTGCCGGACACCCGTCGACACCGCGGCTCGCACCACGTTCTCGGTGCCTCCGACGTTGACGGCGTGATAGTCCGCCCGGGTTCGCGCCGCGCCTGGCACGACGGCGGCCAGGTGGTAGACCAGCTCCGAGCCCGCGAGCGCGCGCTCCACGGCGGAGCGATCGCGCACGTCTCCGGCGATCACCTCGAAGCCCCGCCGGAGCAGTGGCTCGGGATCGATCGATGGAGGGACGAGCGCCCGGAGCTCGTCGCCGTCCTCGAGGAGACTCGCGGCGAGACGCTCGCCGACGAAGCCGGTTGCCCCCGTGATCGTGACCTTCACCGCGCGTGGTCCTCCGCGGCGGGCCCCGACGGGTGTGGGCAACCGTGAGGGTCGGCGTCGATCTCACCGCGCTCCTTCCGGAGCCGACGGGCGTGGACGTCTCCTTGAAGGGACTCGTCCGGGCGCTCGCGGCGGTCGACGACGCGACCCGGTACACGCTCTTCGTCAACTACGAGGACCGGCATCTCTTCGACGATGCGCTCGGGCGGAACTTCGCGATCGCTCCGCTTTGTCTGCGCCCGCGTCCGGCGCGCCTCGCCTTCCAACAGATGCTGCTGCCGGCCATGGCGGTCGCACTCGGACTCGACGTCCTGCACTCCCCCTCCTTCATCATGCCGATGATCCGAGGCCGTCAGCGCCACGTCCTCACGATTCACGATATGACCTCCTTCTCGCTTCCCGAGTACCACATCCCGCTCCGCCGGAGCGCGTCGTACCGGACGGCCGTATCGGCGAGCATCCGCCGCGCGGATCTCGTCACGACGCCGTCGCAGTTCGTCCGCGAAGACATCCTGCGCCACGTCCCGGATCTGGCGCCGAACCGGATTCGCGTCGTGCCGTGGGGGGTCGGCAACGAGTTCCGACCGCGCCCCGAGGCCGAGGCGCGGCACGCCCTCGCGCACCTGGGGCTGCCGTGGCCGTACGTGCTGTTCGTCGGCGCGATCCAGCCGCGCAAGAACTTGGCAGGGCTCCTCGAGGCGTATCGTCGCCTGGTTGCGTCCGGCGACGTGGCCGAGCACCTCGTCCTCGCGGGTCCTCTCGGTTGGGACTACACCGCGACGCTCGCGACGTTCGATACGCCCGCGCTGGCGGGACGCGTGCATCTCACCGGGTACGTTCGCTCCACCGACCTGCCCTGGCTCTACGCTGGCGCGCGTCTGTTCGCGTACCTCTCGTTCGAGGAAGGGTTCGGCTTCCCGCCGCTCGAGGCGATGGCCTGTGGGGTTCCCACCATCGCCTCACGCTCGTCGGCGTTGACCGAGAACCTCGAGGGTGCGGCGGAGCTCGTGCCCGCCGACGCGCCCGATGTCTTGGTGGCGGCGATGCGGCGGCTGCTCAGCGACGACCACGAGCGCGATCGATTGCGATCCCTCGGTCTGGCACGTGCGGCCCGCTTTCGCTGGCATGAGGCGGCCGAGCACATGCGCGCGTGCTACGTCGAGCTCGCCGAGGGCCGAGAACCCTGACACACGCATTGTCGGCGGTGATCGCTTCGAGTCACGCCACGCGACGCGGGCTGTCGCCGGGACCTGCCACGTAACCGAAGAGCTCGCCCATGGCATGGCAGCAGAGCAGCCAGATCATGGCGGGCACCGCGGTGACGAGATCTCTCGCGTAGCGGCGCTTCGCGCCGATCGTCCAGAGCGTCCTCCCGAGCATGACCGGCGGGAGGACGAAGCAGCCGAGCGCGCGCAGGAGGCGTAGAGCCGAGGACATGCGTTCCAAACGGAATGCGGCGATCGAACGCCCGTTGTGGAAGTGCCCGGCCGAGTGCCGGCGCCAATCGAGCGCTTGGACGTGTTGGACGACGAGGCGGTCGTCGGCCACGAGTGTCTCGCCGCGCGCGCTGAGATCGCGGTTGAACGTCATCTGCATGAACCCGAGCGGCGGCAACCGCGCCGGAAGGGCCCGGCGCTTGTAGGAGACGTTCGCCTGCAGCGAGATCGTATCGACGACCCCGTTGGCGATCGGCCGCATGAAGGGGCCGTTGGCGACGAAGAAGCTTGCCCGGTCGATGAGCGTCCCGGTCGCGCCGTTCTCGACAACGCCGCCGATCGCGGCGGCTTCAGGATGTCCTGCGTGCGCCTCGAGGATGCGCCGGCACCAATCGTTCGTGACCCACGCGTGATCCTCGGTGATCGCAACGATGTCCGCATGCGTGTGAGCCAGGGCCAAGGCGCGGAGGCTGAAGACGGACCCGTCGAGCTCCTCGAGCCACGTGATCGCAGGGTACCGGCGGCGCGGCTCGGGAGGCAGCGTGTGTGCACCGCTCACCGCGATGACGATCTCCGCGCCGATCGCGATTGCTTGGGGATACAGCGCATCTACGCACTCGCGAAGCGCGGGCCACGGGTCTCGGGCGGCGATGATGATCGACAAGGGGGGTGTCATGACTCCGGCGCCGGGGACGCAACCACGACTGATTCTACACCAAAATGATGGACTGGTGCTCGCCGGCTCCCCTATCGACGCGGTACTGCGTCCCCGCCGAACACATCTACCCGCTTCTTGGCGACTGGCGTGCCTGCAGGACCCCTCAGAGACCCGTGGGCGGCGGCGCGCTCTCACACGCCGTGACCTGCTGCTGATCCAGCGGCGCGGCCGGCAGGGTCGGCGGCGTCGTAAACGCCGGCTGCTTGAACTTGAACATGCGGAGCATGGGATCGGCGTTCGCGTCCCGCCGCGTGAGCGCTGGAAGATCGAATCTCGTCTCGATGAAGCGCAGGACCGAGGTGTGGTCGTACACCCGGTGGGAAACGTAGTGTCGCCGCGAGTACGGTGAGATCACGACCGCGGGCACGCGGATGCCGTAGCGATCGAAGGCGCCGGGCTCGTCGCCCGCCTGGAGCATCGGCGGAATCGCGTCGGGTATACACGCCGCCGGCGGCGGCACATGGTCGTAGAAGCCCCCGTGCTCGTCGTAGGTGAGGAAGAGCGCCGCGTGCGGCCACTGCGGCTCGCGAAGAGCGCGCTCACCACCTGCTCGACGAATTGCTCGCCCACCTGCACGTTCGCCGGCGGATGCTCATCGTTCTCGACGTTCGCCTGTGCGATGAAGATGGGATCGACGAACGAGACCTGCGGCAACGTCCCGTTCGCGGCATCGGTGTAGTAGTCCTGCACCGGCACGACGTTGCCGGGCAGGTGATTGCGCACGTACGAAAACTCGTCGGCGAAGGCGATCTGCGAGAAGTAGATCTTCCACGTCACACCGGCCTCGTCGAGGAGGTTGAAGATCGTCCGCTGCGCGAAGTCGTTCACCGGGTCGCCGGTGGGGAAGTCGTTGCTGATGTGTCCGAACGAGGTGCCGGCGAGCAGGTAGAAGCGATTTGGGAAGGTCTGCGTCAGCACCGACGCGAAGAAGCGATCGCCCATCGCGAACGTGCTGTAGAGACCGTAGTAGAATGGCAGGTCGCTCGAGTCGTAGTAGCCCATCGTCCGTGCGCCCGTGGGGTCGGTCGGATCGACGTTCGCGGTCGTGAAGCCGCTCATGGCGCCGCCATTCCACTCGCGATGCGTGCCACTCCACGAGTGGTCGAGGTCGGCGGTCTCGCAGTAGGTCGTCTTGTGGAAGCGTTGAATGGGGGAACCGTTCGGATTGGTGGGATCGAGGTTGGAGGCGTTGGCAGGCACCGCCTTCACGCGCTTCTGGCCCTCGAAATGGATCTGCCCGAAGTAGTGATCGAACGACCGGTTCTCCTGCATGAGGACGATGACGTTGTCGATCGGGATCTGGGCGCCGTGGACGCGCCCGGTGTCCGCGGGCAGCGCGCCCGGTCCGAAAGTGCAACGCGGTGTGCCCGCCGCGCGCGCCGCCGACGCGACGGCGAGCAAGGCGATGCAGGTGAGAGCGCAACTCGAGAGCTGTCGCATGGAGGACCTCCGCCCCGATGAATTTCGCGATAGTGTCGCTGCGGCGTGGCGCGCGCTCAATCACGCGGCGGCGTAGGAGACGCAACCAATGAACGGGAGAGGCGGCCTCAACAATCCGTGGGACGACGGTGGGCGATCCGGGGTGGGCGGCGGCGTCAGCGGGTCACGCCGATGGGTGTCGGCTGGTGGCATCCGAGTGGAAACCAACGAACCGCCCGCGCTGCGATATCGTTGGGGTGTCGCTCGATTTTTTGTCGGTCTCCGGATCGAAGCAGCGGCGATGGTGTCACGACGGACGGCGACGAGAGAAGCATTCGACGAACTCACGTCGCCACGTCGCCAGTGCGACGGGACCCGTCCGGCGAGCTCGTTCGAGACCGGCGCGGCACGTCGTGCACTGTTGCAGGTGACGGGCGACATCTTCCGCGGTCACGTTGGGATCGATGCTGTCGGGTACGCGCTGATCTGCCAGGTACGTGCGCTCCTTCCCGAGGAAGGCGGCGCGGTGCCGGCGCTCGCGCTCACCGCGTACGCGCACCGAGAGGATCAGCGGAGTGCCCTCTCGGCGGGATTCCAGCTGACGCTCACCACGCGAAACCACACGCGTGAATCGATGCTCGGATCGTTCGAATCGGGTGGGAGGGATAGTCGTCGTCAACAATCCACGAGTTTCGGAACGAAGATATGGGAGACGACACTTTCCGCGACCCGGACCGTTGACACTCCATCGCGATCCCCTGCAGACGTGTCCTCATGGAAAATCCCTCGAGCAGCGTCTGTCGCGCCGCCCGCGATCGTGGCGGCGGCCCTCCTTCTCGCCGGGCCTGGCACCGCGGCTGCGGCACGGCCGCGCGTGCTCCGCGTGTGCAACGGCAGCACGACCCCGTGTCCGCGGGGTACCCGCTACGCGTCGGTTAGCGCGGCGGTCGCGCGCGTGCAGCGCTACCGGCCGCGGCGCGGGCGGCAGTATTGGATCCTCGTCTGGCCAGGTGTCTATCACGAGAAGGGCAGCGCCGAGGCGGGCGTGCTCGTCACGACGCCGAACGTCCACATCCGCGGCATGGACCGCAACCTCGTCATCATCGACGGCACCAACGGCAGCCCCGGCGCGCCGTGCCCCCCCGACGCGAACCTCCAGGATCTCGCCGGCCGCAATGGTATCGAAGTGTTCAAAGCCGACGGCGGCTCGGTCGAGAATCTGACCGTATGCAATTACTTGGAAGGTCCGTCGGGCGGAGGCAACGAGATCTGGTGGAATGGCGGGGACGGTTCCGGCGCGATCGGCTTGGGTACGTACGACGGGAACTACCTGACGGCGACCTCGACGTTCTACGGTGGGACTGACCAGCCCCTCGCGCAGTACGGCATCTTCGTGAGCAACGCCAACGGACCGAACGCCGGGAACAAGGTCGCCACGCTCGGATTCACGGTCGCAAACGTGGAGGTATCCGTCGGGCCCCCGGGTCCACTCACGGCGTAGATCTCCTCGAAGAGGACACCGCGCGTCTGGAAACGATCGCGGGGAATTCCGACGACGTGGTTCGGGTCCACGACGATGCTGTTGCCGCCGAAGTCGGTACCGTCGAGCGCGACGCCGTCCCAGGTGACGGCGCGGAACCCGCCGGTTTGCGGCGGCGGAACGGCGCCATTGTTCACACCGCCGATGGCCGCTTCGAACGCCTGCAATGCCGCGTTGGCCGTCCCAGGGGTGGTGCTCGTGTTCGTGCCACCGACACCGGCAAACGTGGCCGGTACACCGATCGTCACCGGGTTGCCCTCGGTGAGCGGCGCGTCCGTGACGGTGGCGGTGCTGTCGGCCATCGCATTCACGTTATCGGCGGCGGCGTCGATCATCACCGTCACCGCGAGCGCGGCCGGTGCCAGCACCTCCTCGGCAAACGTGTGGTCGCCGATGACGGTGAACGATCCGTTGCTGCCGGCCACGATGCCGGTCGATGCCGTCGTCCCATCGCCCCAGTCGATCGTCGCCGTGAAATTGCTGGCGGTGAGACCGGTATTGCCGTGCGTGAACGTGGCGACGGTGAGTCCCGTTTCCGCCTGACCTTCCTCGGCGCTGAATGAAACGCCGCTTGCGACGAACGTCACCGCGGCGCAGTTCGCGGCAAATGCCTGCGAGACGATCGCGGCCGTGAGGGCGGCAAGCAGGGGCGTGACGTGACGGCGCAGGCGTGTCGCGCGCGATGTCATCTCATCGGCTGATCGCATGCGCGCCATCGTTCACAGCGCCTCCGATCCGTCAAGAGATTCGGCTCAGACGGCGCGGATCAATCGAGCCGACGGACGTTGCGTTTTGTCGCGGTGACAGTAGGACGGGGAGCGATGGAGACGGACTTGCGCCCACCCGTCGGGACCTCGGTGATCCGCCGTCTCTTCCTCGTCGGTCTCGGGCTCGTCTACGCCGTCGCGTTCATCTCGCTCTGGGTTCAGGTCCACGGCCTGGTGGGCGTTCATGGCATTCTGCCGGCGCAGACGCTCCTCGACGCCGCCGACTCCCGGCTGGGCACCGCTCGACTCTGGCGTCTCCCGACCCTCGCGTGGCTCACCGGCGGGTCCGACGGCGCACTCGATCTGCTCTGTGCTGCGGGGACGGTGGCGTCGATCCTGCTCTTCCTGGGGGTCGCGCCGCCGCTCTCGGCGATTGCGGCGTGGGCTTTCTACCTGTCGCTCTACCATCTCGGGCAGGATTTCCTCTCGTTCCAGTGGGACATCCTGCTACTCGAAGCGGGTTTTCTCGGGATCTTCTACACGCCGCTCGCGTGGACACCACGATCGCCCGGCTGGCGCCGCCCACCACACCAGGTCATCGCCTGGCTTCTCCGCCTGCTCATCGCCAAGCTGATGTTTCTCTCCGGGGTGGTGAAGCTCTCGGGTGGCGACCCAACCTGGTGGCATCTCACGGCACTGACGTATCACTACGAGACCACCTGCCTGCCGACGTGGACCGGTTGGTACGTACACGCCCTACCCCTGTGGTTCCACGAGCTCTCGGCGGTGATGATGTTCCTGATCGAGCTGGCGCTGCCCTTCGGCGCTTTCGGCCCTCGCCCCCTGCGGCTCCTCAGCGCCGCCGGTTTCACCGGGCTGATGCTGTTCATCGGAGCCACCGGCAACTACGGCTTCTTCAACCCGCTCGCGATCGTGCTCTGTCTGCCACTGCTCGACGACGACGTCCTGCCGCGTTGGCGCCCGCGGTGGCTTCCCGAGTGCCAGTCCGCGGCGAACGGCGCGTTCGCTTGGCCGCGGTTCGTCGTCTTGCCAATCGCCGGCCTCGTCCTGCTCCTCACCCCGGTGCCGCTCCTGCTCGCGAGTCGCGTCGACCTCGCCCTGCCCGGCCCGCTGCTTCGGCTCTATACGCTGCAGAACCCGTTTCACCTCGTGAACGGCTACGGGCTATTCGCCCACATGACGACCGAGCGGCCGGAGATCGTCGTCGAGGGAAGTGACGACGGCGTCGAGTGGCGCCCGTACGAGTTCCGCTGGAAACCCGGTGACCCAATGCGGCGCCCGCAGTTCGTGCAGCCCCACATGCCGCGGCTCGACTGGCAAATGTGGTTCGCGGCCCTCGGCTCGTATAGATCGAGCCCTTGGTTCCTGGCGTTCTGCGAGCGCCTGCTCCAGGGCTCACCACCGGTGCTGGCGCTGCTCGGACCGAATCCGTTTCCGGGCGGGCCGCCGAAGTATCTGCGCGCGATGCTCTACGACTACCGGTTCACAACGCCGGCGCAGCACCACGAGACCGGTGCATGGTGGACGCGGCGGGTACTCCGGCCCTACACGCCGGCCCTGATGCTCGCCCCGGATGGGCGGGGCCTAACCGCGGTGCGGCCCTCACAGTGACGGGGTTGCGGGATCTGCCCAAGACGAAGCCGCCGTATGCTCCGGCCTTCGGTCGTTACTTCAAGTCGAACTCGAAGGTACTGACGACCCGGATCTTCTTGACCAGTGTGCTGGTCGGACTGTAGGTGCCCGACTCATCGTGGCCATCACTGCCGAAGATTTGAATCGTCCCCTGGTTCGCGGAGTGGATACCGCCGATGTGGTTCGCAGAGTCAGCGGCGAATTGCTTCGCAATCGCCCGCGCGTTCCTCGTCGCCTCGGCAAGAAGCTGCGGGCGTAGGTCGTTGAAACGGGTCACGATGTAGCGCGGATTGGCGGTCTCACTCTCGCGGCTGCGGCCAAGGACGACACCAACCTTCAGGAGATCCTCGGTCGCCCCCACGGCGTCGCGCACCCCGTCCACGTTGCCGGTCGTGACGATGACCGACGTCGTAACCACGTATCGCAGCCGATCATCTTTGCTTCCCCCGTAGTCGCGAGCGAGCTTGTCGTTGGTGTTGGTGGGCGAACGCGCAATCTCGTCGTCCTTGAACCCGCGCGCCTTCAAGAACGCGATCGCCGCGTCACGGTCGGCGAGAATGCCGTCGTGGGCCTCATGCAGGTCGTCATTCGCGCGCCGCAGGTCGAGTGTCCAGATCGCCTGGTCAGCCTTGACGTCGCGCTCGACCAGACCCTTCACCGTCACGGTGCGGCTCTCCGCCTTGAAACGCGCCGCGCCCTTGCCGATGTAGTAACCGCCCCCGATCAGACCGATGGCGACGCATACACCAGAAATGAGCGCAGGTCCGACCGCGTTGTGATTGGGCACTGGTGACATTCGATCCTCCACAATTCACGACGCGGTTGAGGGAACGGAAACGGAGATTCGCGACGGTTGCATCACATTAAGCTGGCCCGCCCTCGTGCATCGGCGAGTCGCATTGCCCCGAGTGGCCTTGAATTGCCCTCCGACCTGGAACGTTTCCGGAACGTGACATGTGAAAGCACAGCCTCGACGATCCGTCCTGGCGGAACTCGCCCAGGGGCACGCGCAAGTCGTTGAAACAGAAAGTGGGCCGGCGGAGAATCGAACTCCGAACCCGCTGATTAAGAGCCCGCTCGTAGACGCACCCACCGCCGACCACCACCAACCACCAGCAGTGATCTCCGAGGAGTACGAACCGTGAGCGCGGTCGTGGTCGGCCGTGGCCCGGGATGGAGTGGTGACCGCGTGGTGACCAAATTCGGATGCTGTCGAGCGAGTGAACCTTGCCTGAGACTAGAACGCGAGACCGTCAGTCGGACGTCTGCTGTCTCTGAGCCGATTCCCTCTCGCGGCTCTGTTCCGCCTCGCTCTTTGGCCGCTCAGGAACGAGACGGATCCGGCCAGACTGCAGCAACCGCCGGCGGTCGACGGCCTCGTCTTGGGCTGTCTGGAGCTGCTTGTCGCTTGGCGATCTCATGAGGTCACCTTCCCGTAGTCTAGCGGTGATCGCGCGGATGGTGAAGTGCCTTACCGGGATAGGCGACTCTTGATTATCCGGTTGTTTCAGCAAGCCCCAAGATGTAGTGAGAGGCGTGCCGCGGCCAGGTTTTCCCACCAGTCTCCGGCAGTTCCAGCGCCAGTTCGCGGACGAGAAATCGTGTCAGCAGTACTTGGCGAGTTGCCG
>JACQEO010000062.1 GCA_016200545.1 Deltaproteobacteria bacterium
CAAACAGTCCGGTTTCACCCTGATCGAGCTTCTGGTCGTCGTGGCGATCATCGGCATCCTCGCCGCCATCGCCATCCCGCAGTTCGCCGCCTACCGCGCCCGCGGCTTCGACGCCCGCTCCAACAGTGACTGCCGCAACGCGGCCACCGCCGAAGAGGCGTACTTCGTCGACAAGTCTACCTACTCGACAGACCCAACTGTCCTGCCCGGCTTCGTGAAGTCGGCGGACGTCACCGTCACCATCCCGGTGGGCGATGCCACGCACTTCCAGGTTACCTGCACCAGCCCCAAGGGTACCGGCATCACGTGCACATGGAGCAGCAAGCCGGCAGCCGGCAGCCCGAATATGGTCTGCGCCTAACTACCACTTACCACCACGTGATCCCGCGCCGCGCGGGCGGGCCCTCGAGGCCCGCCCGCGTTTCTGTTTCCGGGGACACGCGAGCTTCGGAGGGAGGGAAGGAGGCTGGATGCTCGAACGCATCATGCTGCACGCGGCCCTCGACGCCGTCTTCTGCTAGAATGGCGAGCGTATGGACGGGTCCGTGATCGCCGCGGTTTTCGTGCTCGGCGCGATGATCGGCAGCTTCCTGAACGTCTGCATCGTCCGACTCCCCGAGGAGCGCTCGATCGTGCGGCCGCGATCACACTGTCCTTCCTGCGGGCACGAGATCGCATGGTACGACAACGTCCCGGTGCTGAGCTACGTGCTCTTGCGCGGCTGCTGCCGCGCGTGCGGGACGCGGATCTCACCGATCTACCCGGCCGTCGAGCTCCTGACCGGCGCGCTCGCGGTCGCGCTCTGGCTGCGGCTCGGGACGACCCTGGCGTTCGCCGGCTACTTCGCGTTCGCCGCCGCGCTCGTGACGATCACCTTCATTGATCTCGACCATCGGATCATCCCCGACGTCATCAGCCTGCCGGGGATCGCGGTCGGCCTCGCAGTGTCCTTCGTGTCGCCGCTGGTGACACCCGTGGGCGCGCTCCTCGGCATGCTCGCGGGCGGTGGCGTCCTGCTCGCGATCGCCGGCGCGTACCAGGCGATCCGCGGCCAGGAAGGCATGGGTGGCGGCGACGTCAAGCTCCTGGCGATGATCGGCGCCTTTCTCGGCTGGCAAAGCGTCTTCGTGACCTTGATGGTCGCGTCGCTGATCGGATCCGTGATCGGCATCGGCCTCATGCTGTATCAGCGCGCCGACACCAAGCTCGCGATCCCGTTCGGTCCGTTCCTCGCCGGCGGGGCGCTCGTCTCCCTGTTCTTCGGCGACCGCATTCTCGCCTTCTACTTCGGCGCCTGATTCCCTCCCCGCCTGCCTACGAGTAGGCGTGTGCGTAGCGTCGGCCGGCGCTAAAACGTCGCCTGGTCACGAAGGATCGGGAGGCGCGTGTGCTGGTACCGTCGTTCACGCAGCGAGCGGCGTTCTCGCTGCTCGAGCTCGTCGTCACGCTCGGCGTCGTGTGCATCGTGACCGGCACGGCCGCGCTCGCGTGGCCGCGTGTCGACGCCGCCATGCAGCTCGACTCCGGGCTCCATCAGGTCGCCGCTGATCTCCAAGCCGCACGCACGCTCGCCGTCGCGTCGGCGCGGCGGGTGCGGATGGTCTTCACCGCGGGCGCGGATCGCTACTGGCGCGAGCAGGCGGACGACAGCGGCGCCTACCATCGCGATCTCGATCGGCCGTTGCCACGCGGCATCCGCGTCATCGCCGTGAACTCGGGTGGCAGCTTCGTCTTCTCTCCACGCGGCCAGGCGGAGAACGGCACGATCACACTCGTCGACCAGCGTGGCACGGCACGCGCGCTGCGCCTGAATCAGCGGGGGCGCATCACCATTCTTCCGGTGGACTCATGAGGCCGAGGAGAGGGCGCTGGCGGGCCGCCGCGTCGACGCCGCCACGGCCCGGGTCTGCGCCTCGGGCGCCCGGCGCCCACGGCTCGACGCTCGTCGAGGCGCTCGCCGCGCTCGCACTGCTGGCGCTCGCGGCGAGCGTCGTCGCCGCTGCCGCGGCCGCCAACCTACGCGCGCTCAGCGGCGCCGTCGTGCTCGAGCGCCTGGTCGCGCTCGCGGCCCGCGAGCTCGCGCTCGCGCAGGCACGCGGCGCCCCGGTGACGTCCGAAGACACCACCGCGCTCGATCCCGACCTCGGCGTCGTCGCGCGGCATCTCGAGGTGGCACGCGACGCCGACGGTGTCGCGGCGCTCGCCGTCCGCGTCACGGCGCCGAACACCCCGCCGCTCGACCTCCGGACACGCATGCAGACAGCCGAGTGACGATGCCGCGGCGCCCACCCGCCGGCCTGACGCTCGTCGAGCTGATGGTCGCGACCTTGCTCGCGCTGGCGACGATGGCGGCGTTCACTGCGCTCCTCACGACGATCCTCGTGGCGCGCCTGCGCGCCGCCGAGGTCGCGGAGGCGGGGATGGCGGCGGCAGGCGCGATCGATCAGATCGTGCGCGACGTCCGCCTCGCCGGCTACGATCCCGCCGCACGCGGTATCGTCGGGATCTCCGCCGCGAGCGCAACCGGCGTGGTCCTCGGCGCCGACCTCGACGGCAGCGGCGACGTCAACCCCACCTCCGAAGAGCAGATCACGTATCGCACCGCGAATGGCGGCGACACGCTCCAGCGCATCGTCGGGCAGCAGAGCCTGCCGCTCCTCTCGGACCTGGCACCGGGAGGATTCCGTCTTGGCTACCTCGACGCCGACGGCGTCGAGCTCGATCCGCAGGCGCCGGGCGCGAGCGCCGCCGCGCGCGCCGTGACCGTCGAGCTCGCGCTCCGCGCCACCGACACGCACGCCGCGTTGCGGATGCGCGGCGCCGGGCGGCTCCTCAATCGATGAGCGTCGACGTCGTGCCGTCACCGCGCCGTCGCCCTGCCACCGTCCTCGCCGCGTTCGACGCAACCGGCAGCGCCCTTGTGAGCGCGCTGCTCGCGCTCGCGCTCGCCGGTGGCGCCGCGGCGCTCCTCGCGGAGCTCGCACGCACGACGGTGACGCGTGCCCGCGTCGATCGCGACGCCGCACAGGCGTGGTATCTCGCCGAGGCCGGACTCGCGGACACGGTCGCGGCGATGGCGCCGGGCACGACGTTCACCGCCGTACTGGCGGCGCGCGCCGGCGGCTCGGCCGACCCGCCCGCGGGAGCCTACGCGGCCGAGCTTCGCGACGACGGCGACGAGACGCCCGACAACCCCGCAATCGACGTCAACCAGCGCATCGTCGTACGCATCACCGCCGCCGGTCCAGCGCCGGTGCGGCGGCGATTGGAGGCGGTTGTCGGCCGTGAGGCCGCGCCATTCTTCCCCGGCGCCGCGACACTCGCCGGAGGTGTCAGCAATTTGACAGGCGATTTCCGACTAGACGGCCGCGACGGCTCGATGGAGACTGGGTGCACGATGCCAGGAAACGGACGCACGCGTGCGGGCGTGTCGATACCGGAGGCCGCCTTCATGCCTCTGCTCGATCATCCCGAGCAGGTCGCCGGAGCCGGCGGAGCGCCGAGCGTCACCCGGCGTGCGCCGCCGGATCTCACACCGCTCGCCGGCAGCGACGCCGCGGTCCGACCCGCGCCCTCCACCCTCGCCGTCAGCCTCGGCACCACGGCCGCGCCGCAGCTCACGGTCGTCGTCGACGACGTCGCGATCGACGGTGCGGTGAGCGGCGCCGGCATCCTCTACAGCAGCGGCCGCCTGCGCATCACCGGCACGCTCGACTTCACCGGCGTCCTCGCCGCCGCGGGCGGCGTCGAGGTCACCACTACGGGCACGCTGCATGTGTGCGGCGCCCTCTGGGCCGCGGGCACACCCGCGCTCGACGCGCGCGGGCGCGGCGTGGTGCACGCGAGCAGCGACGCCATCGCCTGGGCGGCCCGCCTGGCGCCCTTGCCGGCGCGCGCCCGGGTGCTCGCCGCGCGCGAGCTCTTCTAGCGAGACGCAGAACGGAGAGTCGCATGAGTCATCGGATCCTGGTCGTCGACGACAACGAGGACGTCGCCCACATCACCGCGAGCTTCCTCACCGCCAAGGGCTACACGGTCGACACCGCTCTCGACGGCGCGATCGCGCTCGAGCGCATCGCGGCGTGCCGTCCCGACTGCGTGCTTCTCGACATCATGATGCCGAACATGAGCGGCATCGAGGTACTGAACCGCTTGAAGGAAAGCTCCGAGACCGCGTCGATTCCCGTCATCCTCGTCACCGCGAAGAGCCGCGACGAGGACGTGCTCTCCGGCTACAAGGAAGGCGCCGACTACTACATCACCAAGCCCTTCTCCGCGCAGCAGTTGATCTACGGCGTCCGCCTCGTGCTCGGCGAGAGTCCGAGCACGCCACGAAACGCCGACCCGGAATCCCCGACCGACTGAGACGCGCGCGCGCCTGGACCACTTCGCGATCGCGGGCTACAGTCCGCCTCTTCGCGGAGCATCCATCTGGCGGATTCATCGACACGACCGGGCGCGCTGATCACGATCGAGGGCATCGACGGCGCCGGCAAGAGCACGCAGATCGAGCCGCTCGCGGCGCATCTCCGTGCACGCGGCCACCGCGTCGTCACGACGCGCGAGCCCGGGGCGACGCCGCTCGGACGCGAACTGCGACGCCTGCTCCTCGAGTCGGACGTCGCACTCGCGCCGCGCACCGAGCTGCTCCTCTTTCTCGCCGACCGCGTTGAGCACGTCCGGCGGGTGATCGCGCCGGCGCTCGCCGCGGGCGCGACCGTGCTCTGCGACCGCTTCGCCGACTCGACGCTCGCCTACCAGGGCTACGGCCGTGAGGCGGACGTCGCGCGCGTGCGGCGCTGGGACGAAGAGAGCCGCGACGGCATCGCCCCCGACCTGACGCTTCTCCTCGACTGCCCGCTCGCCATCGCCGTGACGCGGCGGCGCTGCGTCGCCGATCGTTATCAATCGCTCGACGACGCCTTCCATGAGCGCGTGCGCGCTGGATTCCTGGCGCTCGCCGCCGCCGAGCCGATGCGCGTCCGGCGCATCGACGCGAGTGGCGACATCGCCGCCGTGCGCGACGCGATCGCGCGCGTCGTCGACGGCTGGCTCGCTGAGCGCAGCCGATGAGCGCCCGCCCGCGACGCGACGCGGCCGCACCCGCGCCGCACACCGTGCGCCTCGGCGACGTCCGCGGCCAGGAGCGCGCGATCGGCTTTCTGCGCCGCGCCTGGGAGCGCCGACGCCTGGCGCACGCGCTGCTCTTCACCGGCCCCGCCGGCGTCGGCAAGCTCGCGACGGCGCGCGCCCTCGCGCTCGGGCTCCATTGCGACGTCGCGCCCTTCGACGCGTGCGGGACATGCGACGCGTGCCGCACCATCGTCGCCGGCACGCATCCCGACGTGCGTGTGGTCACGGGTCCGTTGCCCGAGCGTCGCGACATCGCGATCGAGCAGGTGCGCGAGCTGCAACGCGAGCTCGGGTTCCGCGCCATGAGCGCGCACCCGAAGATCGGCATCGTCAACGACGCCGAATACCTGACCTTGCAAGCGCAGAACGCCCTCTTGAAGACGCTCGAAGAGCCCGGCGGCGACACCGTGCTCGTTCTCGTCGCGGTGAACGCTTCGGCCTTGGCGCCGACGATCCTCTCACGCTGCCAACGCGTCACGTTCGATCCGCTCCCCACCGCGGACGTCGTCGCGATCCTCGAGGCGCACGGACGCGGCGGTCCGGAGGCGCACGCGCTTGCCGCCTACGCCGAGGGCAGCCCCGGCCAGGCGCTCGTCTTCGACGCCGAGTTCTTCGCGCACCGGCGTCGCGAGATCCTCACCCGGCTCGCGGCGGCGGGCCGCGGCGGCTTCAAGGGACTGGCCGACTTCGCGCAGGAGCTCGTATCCGAGGACAAGGACCTCGTGCCTGCCCTGACGGTGATCGCGTCGTGGTACCGCGACGCGCTCCGGCAACGCGCGCTCGGCGCCGACGCGGAGCTGCGCAACGCCGATCTCGCGACGGAGCTTCCCGACCTCTCGATCGCGGCCAGCCTTCGCAATCTCGAGACCACGTATGGTACGATTATCGCCTTGCGGCAGAACGCCAACCGTAACCTGACGCTCGTCCGCATGCTGCTGCAGCTCGCGAGTTGATCGTGACCGAACCCACGTCCGAGACCGCCGTCGCGCCTGCCGGATCCTCCGTGTCGCTCGCCAGCGTCACCTTCAAGACGGCCGGCAAGCTCTACGACTTCGACACCGGTGGACTACTGCTCGTTGCCGGCGATCTCGTCGTGGTCGAGACCGAGCGCGGGACCGCGTTCGCGACCGTGGCGCGTCCCGCGCCGCCGGTCGGAGCTGCGACGCTCGGCGCGCGCTCGCCGCGGGTGCTGCGCAAGGCGGACGCCCGCGACCTCGCGCGCCACGAGGCGAACCTTCAGCACGAGCACGAGGCGCGTCGGTTGTGCCTGGGGCGCATCCGCGACCGTCGCATGAGCATGAAGCTCATCCAGGTCGAGTACTTGTTCGACGCCAGCAAGGCGATCTTCTACTTCTGCGCCGAGGGCCGCGTCGATTTCCGCGAGCTCGTCCGCGACCTCGCACAGACGCTGCACATCCGCATCGAAATGAAGCAGATCGGTGCGCGCGACGAGACCAAGCTGATCGGCGGTATCGGACCCTGCGGGCGCGAGCTCTGCTGCTCGACCTGGCTGCGCGAGTTCCAGGCGGTGTCGGTGAAGATGGCCAAGGAGCAAGGCCTGTCGCTCAATCCCTCGAAGCTCTCCGGCATGTGCGGACGGCTGAAGTGCTGCCTGCGCTACGAATACGACACCTACCTCGAGCTGCGCCGCGCCCTGCCGCGCATCGGCGCGCGCGTCACGTCGCTCAAGGGCGACGGTGAGGTGGTGAAGCAGAACGTCCTGCGGCAAACCGCGATCGTGCGCCGCACCGACGACGGGGTCGAGGTGGAGGTCACGCTCGAAGACCTCGTCGAGAAGCGTGCCGAGTGAGACGAGAGCCGGCACCGAGCCGGCTCGCATCTACATCACCACCCCGCTCTATTACGTGAACGCCGAGCCGCACCTCGGCTCCGCGTACACCATCCTCATCTGCGACACGATCGCGCGCTTCCATCGTCAGCGCGGCGTCGAGACCTTCTTCCTCACCGGCACCGACGAGCATGGCGACAAGATCGCGCAAGCGGCGGCCGCCGCCAACGAGACCCCCAAGGCGTACGCCGACCGGATCAGCGCCGCGTTCCGCAGCACCTGGGAAGCCTGCGGCCTCACCTACGACCGCTTCATCCGCACCACCGACGCCGACCACGTGCGCATCGTGCGCGCCATCCTCCAGCAGGTCTACGACGCCGGCGACATCTACTTCAGCAGCTACGGCGGCCTGTACTGCACCGGCTGCGAGCGCTTCTACACCGAAAAGGAGCTGGTGGACGGCAAATGCCCCGACCACCGCACCGCGCCGGAGTGGATCGAGGAGGAGAACTACTTCTTCCGCATGGGGAAGTATCAGGAGCGCCTCATCGCCGCGTTACACGCGCGCCCCGAGCTGGTGCGACCCGAGCGCTATCGGAACGAGGTGCTGGCGATGCTGCGCGAGCCGCTCGAGGACCTCTGCATCTCGCGGCCGAAGGCGCGGCTCACCTGGGGCATCGAGCTCCCCTTCGACGATCGCTTCGTCACCTACGTGTGGTTCGACGCGCTCATCAATTACGTGACCGCGGTGCGCGAGCTCGGCGCCGAGCGCTACGCGCAGCTCTGGCCGGTTGCCAACCACTTCATCGCCAAGGACATCCTGAAGCCGCACGCCGTCTTCTGGCCAACGATGCTGATGGCCGCCGGGCTGCCGCTCTACCAACACTTGAACGTCCACGGCTACTGGACGGTGAACGGCGACAAGATGTCGAAGAGCCTCGGCAACGTCGTGCGGCCCCTCGACATGAAGGAGCGCTACGGCATGGACGCGTTCCGCTACGTGCTGTTACGCGAGAGCGTGTTCGGCCTCGACGCCGACTTCCGCGAGGAGGCGCTGGTGACGCGCATCAACGCCGATCTCGCCAACAATCTCGGCAACCTCGTGAGCCGCACCCTGTCGATGCAGCAGCGTTACTTCGCCGGCGCCGTGCAGCCGCGCAGCGACCCGCGTCCCGAGGACGACGCGCTGCGGGCGACCTTCGAAGCGGCCGGCGTCGAGGTCGACGAGCAGGTCTGTGCCCTCATGCTCGCGCGCGCCCTCGAAGCGATCTGGCGCGCCGCCGATCACGCCAACAAGTACATCGTCGAGACCGCGCCGTTCACGCTCGCGAAAGACGCGGCGGCGCTGCCCCGCGTCGGTACGATCCTCCACAATCTCCTCGAGGCGTTGCGGGTGACGGCGCAGCTCGCGGCGCCGTTCATCCCGGAGAGCTGCGAGCGCATCCGCGACCTGTTGAATCTGCCCGCCGACGCGTTGGCGCTGCCGGGACCGGCCTGGGGCGAGGCGTTCGCACCGGGCCACGTCGTGCAGGCGCCCGTCAGCCTCTTCCCGCGCATCGAAACACCCGCGTGAGCGCAACCCACCGTCGCGTCGACGCGGCACGATGAGCAGGACGAGCCCTCCCGATCTGGGGTCGCAGGTCTCAGCGCGGCCGCGCCCCGCGAATCTCGAGCTTCCCGAGATGATCGTGCCGCTCATCGACTCACACTGCCATCTCGACCAGGATGCATTCGACGACGACCGCGACGCGGTGATCGCCCGCGCCCGCGCCGCCGGCGTCAGGCGTCTCATCACCGTCGGCGCCGGCGGACCGCTCGCGAGCAATCGCGCCGCGGTGGCGCTCGCCGAGCGCGACCCCGACATCTTCGCCGCCGTCGCCGTCCATCCGCACGACGCGAGCGAGATCACCGCCGACACCTACACGACGCTGCGCGCCCTGTGGGCGCATCCGAAGGTGGTCGCCGTCGGTGAGACCGGCCTCGACTACTACTATCGCCACTCGCCGCCGGAGACGCAGCGCGAGCACCTCCGCTGCTTCGTCCGCGAGGCCGGCCGCGCTGCGTTGCCGCTCGTCATCCACTGCCGGGACGCGTTCCCCGACCTGCTCGTGATCCTCCGCGAGGAGGACGCGGCGGCGATCGGCGGCGTCATCCATTGTTTCAGCGGCACGGCCGCCGAGGCGGAGGCCTGTCTCGCACTCGGCTTCGCGCTTTCGTTCTCCGGCATCGTCACGTTCAAGAATGCCGGCGACCTCCGCGACGTCGTACGCGCGACGCCACCCGACCGTCTCCTCATCGAGACCGACGCGCCGTTCCTCGCACCCGTCCCGCACCGCGGCAAGCGCAACGAGCCCGCGCTCGTCCGCGACGTCGCCGAGGAGGTGGCGCGTGCCACGGAGCGGCCGCTCGCCGAAGTCGCGGCGCTCACGAGCGCGAACGCCGAGCGAGTGTTCCGGCTGCCGCGCGCCTGACCGCCGATGTGCGCAGGTGCGCTGCGCGGCGACGACAGCGGCTCGATGTCCGCTTCTACCTACGAAGTCGAAGGAATGTCGGAGCACTTGCCCGAGATGAACCGAAGGCGCAGGTGTCCGAAACCTTGATGGGTTTGGCCACGCTCGTTCTTTCCGCGGTCGGCGATTGCTAGACGCGAGGCGTGAGCTGGACCACCATCCCAGGCTGGATCGTATCGAGCGCACGCTCCAGATCCGGCAGGAGCTTGACAACGTCAGGAACCCGATTCGCCGGCAGTACGACCACGGCGAGGCGACGACCGGCGAGGAGCTGCTGATGGGGAAGCCGCTGATCGGCCGTCACGAGGACATCGAACTCCTTCTCGGCGCTCGCCAGCAAGTCTCCATTCGTGATGCCAGCCCACCCCATCTCTTGCACCGTCGAGATGGAACGCTGCGGCAGTCGTGTCTTCACGACCCGCGGCGTGCATTCGTCGAGGAGGATCTTCAACTCGCCTGGGCGAGGCGGCGGAGGGTGTGCCGCCAGTGCTCGAGCACCTGCACGGCCTGCTCACGGCTCACGGTCGGGAAGTTCTCGAGGAAGTCGTCGAGTGTGAGACCGGCCTCGAGGTTCTCGATCAGGGCATCGACGGGAACCCGCGTGCCACGGAAGACGAGGGCACCGCTGACGATGGCAGGATCGGCAACGACGGGGAGTCGTTGCAGCTCGGCCTCGTCGATGATGAGCGGCATGCTCGGATGATACGGGAACTCCGCTCTGCGCACCAGCCGCGTCACGCGCACGCAGTCACCTGGAGGAGGTACGTCATCCGGCGGTCCTCGTCGCGTCGCCCACGCTCGGACACGCGGTGCCCGCCGCCACCGCCTTGTCCTCGCACCAGGGAGAGGTCACGCCGCGCGGCTCTCACGTGGCTGGGATGTTGCTGGACTCGGACGGAGAGGTGTCGATGGCCGAGACGACCTTCCACGCCAAGTCGTCGAGGAGCGCCTGCGCGTCCTGCAGGTCGCGTGTGTCGAAGCCTTCGGTGAACCAGGCGTAGAGCGGGGCGAGGAGGGCGCGGGCCGCGTCGCGCTTGCCCTGGCGCTGCCAGAGCCGCGCCAGGCTGGTGCTGCGAGAGCGGCGTCGAGCCGACCAGGTCGCAGAAGAGCACCGTCAGTTGGCGGCGCTCGCCGGTTGGCGGCGTCGCTTCGGGCTCCGGCGCTGCCGCAACGGACGGTGGCGCCGTCGGTGATGACCGCAGCCGCTCGCCGCAGCCGCCGCAGAACTTCTCGCTGGGCCCGTTCGACGCGCCACACGCCGCGCAAATCGTGGCCAGTGCGGCACCGCATTCGCCACAGAACCGGCGCTCGCAGCTGTTGTCGTGGTCACAGGACGGGCAGCGCATCGCGTGTGTTCTCGCGTGGGGTGACTACCACGCCAGGCGCGAACGTCGGAACGCTGCGCGGTCCGGGCACCGTCGGCCAGCCAGGAATCAGAAGATCCGGACAGGTTGGCCGGAATCAGGAGGACGAAAGCGGCCACCGGCATGCCCGTTGAATCGGGCGATCCGGCGATCCATGCGTGATTTACGCTATTCTGAACCAGAAGGCGTGGCAACTCTCGCTGATTGATCCGGTGCCGCTCGAGCGAGAACGTGGATCAGCCGGGCGGGCTGCCGCCGACCACCATCGGGAGCGGCCTGAGGTCACGGCGAATCGCGTCCAGTACCAGGCCCAGCGACTCGAGGGTCACTGCGCCGAGCAGCGTTGCGTCGCCGGGCTCGGCGAAGATCACGGGGGCCGCGCCGCGGCGCGAGCCGTAGACGAACACCGCGTCGCCGCGCTCGCGTTCGATGGCGGAGCCGTCGGCCAGCCGAAAGCGCTCGCGACTGTGTGGCTCGATACCGAGGCGCTCCAGGACAACCCGGGGCACGAACGAATACACGGCACCTGAGTCGACGAGAAATTCGACCGCCGCTCGTAGCTCCGGAGCAGCCGGGTTGGCGACCTCGATGGTGAGTACCGTGAGTCCCATGGTACGCGAAAGCCTAGACCCCGGCATCGCCGAGCGTCAACGACTACTCGGCGCTCATGCTGGATGTCGGCATGCGCCAGAGCCCCAGCCCGGGCACGAAGCGTCCGACGCGGCTCGCGTACGCGCGGTATTCGTCGCCGTACGTCGCGAGGAGGTAGCGCTCCTCGTCACGGACGGCGACGCGCATGGCGCTCGCCCAAGCAAGGAGGCCGAGGATCGACAGCCACGTAGGCAGGAGCAAAACGTAGCCGTCCATCCACAGCATCCACCAGGCGTAGATTGGGTTGCGGCACCAGCGGTACATACCGCCGGTCACGAGACCCGGGCGCGCCTCTTCTTCGATGCCGATCCGCCACGAGGCGCCGAGCCGCAGCTGCGCGCCGAGCATCAGGACTAGTCCAACGCCGCACACGATGGCACCCGCCGTCTGCCATCCCGCGCCGAGCGCGCGGGTGTCGATCGGCACGATCAGCGCAGGACTCATGAGTGCCACCGCGGCTTGCGCGAAGAGAACGAGCGCGAAGGGAAGCAGGAGCGCATTGCGCGCGTGGCGCAGTCGCGAGCCGCCGCCGAAGAGCGCGAAGCCCGTCGCGCCGTAGCGGCGCCAGTGCAGCCAGCTCCTCCAACCGATCCCGAGCGCGACGAATGCCAGCAGCATCACGAGCGGCAGGACGCGCCCCTTGGCAGGCGGAGCCGGCGGGCTCACTCGTAGTCCTCGTCGCCGATATCGCCGCGATAGGCGTTCGGCTGCGCGGTGGCGAGCGCCCAGGCGACGGCCGCGACCATGAAGGCGAGCGTCGCCTGGAGGGTCAGAAACGCCGCGATCTTGAGGTATGCGAACTCGGGCGCGACGAAGCGCACCAGCCAGCCCGCCGCCTCGTCGCCGACCGCCGCCGCGAAGGACAGGCTCACGATCCACGCCTTCCAGCGCGTCGACAGCGGCACGAAGAGCAGGAGGTGCGTCATCGTGAGGACGAGGATGCCCATCGCAAAGAGATGGAAGTGCGCGATCTCGAGCATGCCCTGGTAGCTGCGCGGCGGCAGGAAGCGCGCCTCGTCGCCGAGGTAGTAGGCGACGACCGACGAAGGCGTGAGGCCCATCTTCGCGAAGTAGAGGAGCGCGTTCGTTACCCAGAAGAGCGTGACGTAGGCGAGGAACCACGCTAGCACGAGCTTCAACAGACGATTGTCCCGCCAGTCCGGTGTTACCGTGAATCGCATCTCATTTGCTCCGCAGAAGACCTTGCTCGGTGAGGACGGCGTAGAGGGCGAGGACGCGGCGGACGCCGGCGGTCAGCGCGGTCGCGCTCAGTGTCGCGCCGGTGATGCCCTGCACGCCGGCGCCGAGCTTCAGGTCGTCGTCGAGGTGGCGGCCGTCGAATTGTCGCGTCCAGCGTTCGGGAGGCGTGTACTCCGGCGGCTCGTAGAAGGCGAGGATCTCGACTCGTCGCACGTCCCCGCTGGGCGACAGGACGACCATCGCGGTCTCGGGAAGCGTGCGGACGGTATGGGTGTCGATCACCGCGTAGCCGAGGAGCGCGTCGCCGCGCCAGCCGACGTAGACCGTCCAGAGCTGCGACTCGAGCGGTGCGTGCGCCCGTTTCTCGACCGCCGCCTTCTGTTCGTCGGTGAGGATGAACGGCCGCTCCTCGACCCGGTCGCTGCCGGGAAAGGCGAGCGCGAGCGCCTCGTCCTTGGCGTGGAAGACGGTGGCATGCGCGACCGTCGCCGTCAGCACGGCCGCGACCGCGAGCCCGAGGCCGATCACTGCCTGTCCCATCAGAAGACGAACCCGGCACCGAAGTTCACCTCGTCCGGCGTCGGACTCTTATTGCCGGAGTCGAAGTCACGGTACTCCATCTTGAGCACTACCTGCGGATGCGGCTTGTAGGACGCGCCGACGGTATAGAGCTGCACCGCGTTCCCCGGCACGCGCGCGAAGCCGCGCGGCACCGCGTCCTGGGTGTCGAAGTTCTCGTAGCGGAAGAACGGCGCGAAGTACTGCGTGCTCGCGGGGAAGAGCAGCGGTACGACGTCGTACGCCGCCTCGACGTAGAAGCCGTACTGATCTTTGCCGATCGTCTCGCCGAGCTCCTGGCTCACGAGGTCGGCGTCGTGGAGGTTGATGAACGCGCTGAGCGCCCGCATCTCGAGGCCACGGTAGCGCAGCTGCGCGTGCGTCTCCCAGATCAGGGTGAAGACGCTCGGCTTGCGGCCGGCGAAGACGCTGTCCTGACCGGAGTCGCCGGCCCAGAACGAGCCGCCGACGAGCGACCCGGGGAACGGCGAGTAATCGAGGCGTACGGTGCCGGCGAGATCGTCGGCGAGGGCGAGACTCCCCTCCTGGCTGCCCTCGCGGATGCCCGCGGACGCGAAGCCTGTCGCGGTCAGGCCGTTCAGCACGTAGGCACGGTAGTCCACTCCGGGCGCGAGCGTCCCGAAGATGCCGACGCCGCCCTCGCGCCACGTCGTCGGGATGATCCGCTGCTCGACCTCGGGGCGGAAGACGCCGTGGAAGAAGGGCGGCTCGTGGATCTCGTTGATGAAGCCCATCGGCACGAGTAGCAGGCCGGCGCGGAAGTCGAGCGCCTGCCACGCGAGGAAGTCGAGGTTGACGAACTCCACCTCCGCCTCACCTGCCTTGTCTCCGGCGACGACGGCGTGCTCGAACTCGATCTCGGAGTTGAGGATGATGCGGTCGGTGAACTTGTAGCCGGTGTAGAGCACGAAGCGTGCGACATCGAACTGGTCGCGCCGGCCGCGCTGGTCGTTCACGAACTTCTGGAAGTTGAACTCGCCGTAGCCGCCGATCGAGAGGCCGCGGTCGACCCCGTAGACCTTGGAGGCCGCCGGACCGAGTCCGTAGTAGCTCTCGAGCTCCTTGCCCTCGGGGAGAACGAGGCGGCTCTTCAAGCCTTCGATCTCACGCGCGAGCACGTCGATCTTTTGATCCTGCACCGCAGGCGCGGCGGTCGCCGGCGCCGTCGCGACCGGCGCGCTCGGCGCCATCCCACGCTCCGCTTCGAGGGCACGCAGGCGATTCCGCATATCCTCCATCTCGTGCTGCATGCGTTCGAGCTGCTGCTCGTAGGCGCGAATGCGCGGATCTTCTTCGGCGTGCACCGGAATCACGACGCCGCTCGTCGCAGCGATCGTCGCGACGAGCATGAGTATGAGTCGAGTGCGCATCAGGGTGATCATCGAGGAGCGACTCCTTTGTCAGCGCGCGGCAAGTGCCGCTGCGTTCTCGTTGGGCATCCAAGCCCGCGGCGGCCGGCCGGCGAAGCTCAGACGGCGCCCGCCAGCGCGACCGTCGACGAAGAGCACGCCGGCGGTGGGCTCACGCGCCAGCAGCGGTGCGGCGCCCCGCGGACCGAGCACGACCAGCGCGGTCGAGAGTGCGTCCGCCGTCGTCGCATCGGGCGCCCACACCGTGACCGCGAGATCGCGGTCGAGCGGCCGTCCGCTGCGCGGGTCGTAGATGTGGCTGCGGGCGCGCCAGCCTTCGTGAGCGAAGTCGCGGGCGTAGTTGCCCGAGGTGGACACGCTGGCGTTCGCCTCGACGGTGAGGACGCCGAGCGCGCTCTCCCGTCGTTCCGGATCGCGGACGGCGACCCGCCAGCCGCCGTCGGACCCGGCACCGACGAACGCGAGATCGCCGCCGAGGTCGAGGCGCGCCTGCTCGACGCCGGCGGCGGCGAGCGCCGCCCGCGCGCGGTCGAGAGCGAACCCCTTGGCGATGCCGCCGAGGTCGAGTCCCATGCCGGGCCGCGCGAAGCTCACCGTCCGCTCGCGCGGATCGAGCCGCAGGCCCTCGAAGCCGACGGCGGTCACGCTGCCGGCGCACAGGTACGGCAGGTCGGGATACGCGCCCCACGCGCGCAGGAGCGGCAGAATGGTGACGTCGAACGCGCCGTCGCTCTCGGCGCTGAGCTCGCGCGCACGGTCGAGCAACGCGAACAACGCCGCCCCGACCGGCTCCGCATGGCGTGCCGCGACCGTGTTGACGCGCACCAGCTCGCTCTCGGGCCGGTAGAGACTCATCGCCCGGTCGACGTCGCGAAGCGCGGCGAAGCCCGCCTCGAAACGCTCCGGCTGCGCCGCACGCGCCGGCAGTGCCACGCGCGCCACCGTCCCCATGACGAGCTCGGCGCGCTCGACCTCACCGGCGTGAGCGACGAGGGTGTCCCGACCGTCGGCGGCGAGCGTGCGGCCGCCGCTCGACCCGAGGACGAGGAGCGGCGCCATGAGCGCCGCGTAGCGTGAGATGTGCCCAATGCAATTGAAAATGAATGTCATTTTCGGTTGCGCTTTTTACGCAACCCCGCCCGGGGTGTCAAGCGCGTTGACTCTCCTGCGGGGCCCTGGATAGTCGCCACGGTGCCCCCGCCCCCGTTCAGTCGCGTCGACCATCTGGTGATCGCGGTCCGCGATCTCGCGGCCGCCGAACGCCACTACACGGCGCTTCTCGGTCGCCACCCGTCGGCGCGCGGCGCGCATCCCGACCTCGGGACGCACAATGTGATCTTCGGCCTCGCGAACTGCTACGTCGAGCTCCTGGCACTCGCGACGGCCGCGCCCGTTCATCCGGTCGCGGTCGCGCTCGCGGCCTTCCTCGAACGCACACCGGAAGGGCTGCTCGCCATCGCGTTCGGAAGCGATGCACTGGAGCAGACCGCCGTCGCGTTACGCAGCGCCGGGATCGCGGTCGGCGATCCCTCCGACCTCGAGATCGTCGCGCCCGACGGTGGTCGGCGGCGCGCGCGCCTCCTCGCCATCGCACGCGAGCAGACACGCGGCGTGAACGTGTTCGCGATCGTGCACGATCGCGCCGCGATTCCGCTCGCGGCGCCGCGCGGCTCCGAGCGCGCGAGCGCGTCGTCCGTCGATCACGTCGTCCTCTTCACCGACGATCTCGAGGGAGGGCTGTGCTTGTGGCGCGACGCCTTCGCGATCCCCGAGCGCTGGCGCCGTGAGTTTCCCGACCGCGGCACGATCAACGTCGGCCTGCGACTCGGCGGCGTCACCCTCGAGCTCGTCGCCCCCCTCGGCGCCGCTGCCGGCGAGCGCGGCGAACGCCTGTGGGGCGTCGCCTACGCCGTGCAGGACTGCGACGCCGCGGTCGCTCGCCTGCGGGCGGAGGCGATTCCGGTCAGTGACGCCCGCGCGGGCTTAGCCCCGGCGACGCGCGTCGTCACGGTCAAGCGCGCCGACGGCGTCCCGACGCTACTCATCCAACACACCGACCGCTGACACCGGCGTCAGGTGCGGTAGACGTGCGGCTCGCCGCGGCCCGCTCGTCGCGGCGCGCGCCCCGTGCGGCACTCGCCGCAGATGCCGTAGAGCTCCATCTTGTGGCCGCTGATCACGAAGTCGAGCTTGTGTGCGACGCGCTCTTGCAGCTCCTCGATTTCGCTGTTTGAGAATTCGACGATGCGGCCGCAGCGCTCGCAGATCAAGTGATCGTGATGCAGCTCCTCTTCGACGTTCTCGAAGCGCGCCTCGCCGTCGTGGAAATGCCGTTCGGCCGCGAGGCCGCACTCCCGCAGCAGGCGCACCGTCCGGTAGACAGTGGCGTAGCCGACGCGCGGGTTGATCTTGCGCACCTCGCGGTAGAGCTCCTCGACGCTGATGTGACGATTGCTCGCGAAGAAGACGCGCGCGATGTCGTCGCGCTGCGACGTCGACTTGAGACCCCGCTCCTTGAGCGCGTTCTTGAACGCGCCGAACCGCTCCGCCTGGACGCGGTGCGTGACCGTCATCCGGCCGGCGACTCGGTGGGCCGCAGCGCGCGGCTCGCGAGCCGGACGCGCAGCGCCGGCGAAAGAAACACGCGCTCGAGATCCTGACCGGCGAGGGCGGCACAGAGCGCCTCGACGCGGTCGTCGGCGCCCGCGTGCCGGTCGAGCAGGATGACGCGCGTCGCCCCGACACGGCAAGCGCCGCTGCGGGCTCGGTACCCGACCTCGCGCAGAAGCTCCTCCTCGCGCACCTCGAACCCGAGCGTGCGGGCGGCGCTCTTCAGCTCCTCCAGCATCGCCTCGATCGCCGCGTTGGGCTTGTGTCTCATGGGTTTTGTGGACTGTATCGGATCATAATGGTAAACCAGCGCTCGAGTCCATGATCAAGAGCATCCTCCTCGCGCTCGACGGCTCCGAGCACTCGCACGCCGCGTCCCAGTACGCGCTCTGGCTCGCCGAGCGGCTGCAAGCGACCGTCACCGGCCTTCACGTCATCGATGTGGTCTCGATCGAAGGCTCGGGATCGTTTCTCCACGACATCTCGGGCTCGCTCGGATTCGAGCCGTATCTCGACTTCTCGTCGAAGATGCGCGAGGCGTTGCACGATCGCGGCCGCACCTTGCTCGACGGCTTCCTCGCGGCCTGCGAAGAGCGCGGCGTGCGCGCCGACGTACAGCTCGCGACCGGTATCGTCGCCAACGAGATCTGCGAGCAGGCGCGCACCGCCGACATCGTCATCGTCGGCCACCGCGGACTGAACGAGCGGTTCTCGACAGGCCTCCTCGGCGGCACCACCGAGAGCGTTACCCGCAAGTGTCCGAAGCCGCTGCTGGTATGCCCCATGCAGTTTCGCGCCGTCACGCGCGCGCTCCTCGCCTACGACGGCAGCCAGCGCGCCGCAGCCGCCATGCGTGAAGCGGCCGAGCTCGCCGCCGCGTTGCATCTGCCGCTCGGCGTGCTGCACGTCGGCAAGGACGACGGTGCGATGCAGAAGGTGCTCGAGGAGGCGCGGCGCTACCTCGCCGCGTACACGATCGAGACCGAGCTGCTGGCGCGCTCGAGGTATGCGAACGAGACGATTCTCGACGTGATGGCGGAGCAGGCGTACGACTTGCTCTTCATCGGCGCGTACGGCCACAGCCGCATCATCGAAATGGTGCTCGGGAGTACTACGGAGTACGTGCTGCGCAATTCGCCGTCGCCACTATTCCTCTGTCGCTAGTGTAGTGTCTCGTAAATACCTTTACAACGATGGTGCTCTCTGATATCGACCTCCGCGGGGCCACGGAGGGGATGACGATGTGGGACTCGCCAGAGGCACTGATGGTCAGCAGCGAGGCCAAGCGGACGTTGGAG
>JACQEO010000007.1 GCA_016200545.1 Deltaproteobacteria bacterium
GCGTACCAGGTCCAGACGGCGATCGCGCCACGGATACCAAAGAGGTTGAACTTCTCCGGAATGGGCCCGTGAAAGAACATCGGGATCCAGCCGACGACGAAACCCACGAGCGCGCAGATCAGCGGGTAGGGCAGGTTCACGACGATACGCTCTATCTCGGAAGATTGGGCCGCTGCAAAGGGGCGTGGCAGCGGCGCCGGCGGCGCACGGGCTGAGCTGATGTCGGAGAGAGAGTGGCCGAGCCCAAAGAGAAAGTTCGCCTGCAGATATGGGACGACCTCGTGGAGCTGCGTGAAGTGCTCGACGAGTCGCTCGACTTTCTCGCCGCCCGTACGGCGCGTGACCCCGACCTTCGCGACGTAACCCGACCAGGACTCGATTCCCGGCGCGATCGACACGCAGCCGGAGTCGTCAGGAGACCGAGGATGCCGACCCGGCGATGCGGTCGCACGAGCGCTCAGCGGTGCGTCGCGACCCATCGGCCGGCAGGGGCCCGGCGCCACGCGCGCGACGCTTTCTGCGGCGGGGTAGGGTGCTCGCGGAGGCCGGCGTCCGCGATGGATGAGATGGAGCCTCGAGCACTGCGCCACCCGCGCAAGGGTTCGCTGGCGGCGGGGAACCTCATGACGGCGTCGATAGCCCGGCTACCGTATGGTCGCAAGCCGCGTGGAACGGCCGGTACAGTTCGAAGTCACCACTCGGTCACCACCCCAGCCTCGGAAGGCGCAGCGATCAATGAGGAGGTCGGGTGTTCGTGGTAGGCCCCGGTGGATGGTCTCCAAGGAGCGGTGGTGGAGAGCCCAATGGCAATCGGGCCGCCGCGTCCCAGGCCTTCCCCATTTCTTCCCCAATACTCGTGAAACGGGGTGCAACGCGCTGCTGTCGACGAACACCAAGAACGCCCATCGTACTTGCAGAACGTTGCACCCGGTTGCAGAGAGAGCAGATGACTTTCCGGGTCTTGAAAACCGGCAGGGCGCGAGCCCTCGGGGGTTCGAATCCCTCCCCCTCCGCTTTTGATCTCAATCGGCGGAGCGTTTCCGGTGCGGCGCCAAATCGGCCGGGGGCGTCCTCAGAGCACCTTCAGCTCCGCCCACCCGAGAGCGTAGCCCAGCGCGCGCTTCACCTCATGCTCGCGACTCGCCGACACCGCGCCGATGCGATCGCCCAAGCAGGCTGTCGGCACGACGTGTACGTTGTCGAGATTGACTACCGAAGCATGTCGCAACCCTTCGCGCCGTCCCACTGCGACTTCCTGAGGGATCTGCCGGACGGTGCTCGTGACCTCGCCGACCATGATCTTGTTGAGGTAGGCGTAGGCGGTGGTTCGCGTCAATAGGAGGACCGGGCGTCGTCCGATTGGAGCCGGCAGATTGGCCCACCGAAGCTCGTACTGCCTCACGCGCTCCGGCCTCGTTTCTTACGCTTCGGTTCCCATACCCTTGGATCGAGGTAGGCGTCGCTCGACGAATCGGGCTGTCGGCGATAGGCCTCAGCTGTGGCGCGCTCCTGCTCTTCCCATAGCGCCTTCCGAATCGCCATTCGGATGAACTCCGATCGCCGTCGCGAGCGTGCCGGCGCCACGTGCTCCAAACTTGCGGCGACGTCGTCATCAACCTCGACCAACAATTGTTTCATAGGCTACAGTATATACAGGAGTTGCTGGAGGGGGCAACGACGGACTTGGGGTCCAGGAGGTCCGTTCACGTGTGTCGGGGCCGGTCCTGATCGGCGGTGGTTGCGGTATGTTCGGCTCTTTCAGCAGCCGTTCTCCCCATCCAGTTCCCCATCAACTGTCTGGGACGGGACGGACCGGGATCTCACGCGAGGTCGGCGGCTGCAACTCCTGATAGCAAGGGACCCGCGTGACGATGGAGGACGCCGTGGGACCGCAACCGTCGCACTTGAAAACCGGCAGGGCGCGAGCCCTCGGGGGTTCGAATCCCTCCCCCTCCGCTTTATTCACTCGTCCGCGCGCGTCTCGGGCGGATCTTCCGGAGCGCGGGGACGTCGCGCACTCCGACGCTGCGGCGACAGAAACGCAGGAGCGAGGCCACGATCTCCGCCTCGGACGCGCTTTCACCGCCGATCGGCGACAGCGGCCCGACGAGCGTCTCGCTGATCACTCCGACGAGCGCGGCCGCCGTAAGGTCCGGGTTCTCGTTCGGGAACTCTCGGGCTGCGATGCCTTGGCGGAGGAGCGCGGCCATACCGCGGCAGTAGTTGCGACGGTAGACGAGGCGCTCAGCGTCGACGAGTGGATCCACCGGCTCATAGACGAGCGCCCAGGCGAGCCGGCGGTTGTGCAACGCCCGGCGGGCGTACGTCGCGACGACGGCCTCGACGCGCCCGATGAAGCTTTCCGCCTGGGTCGCTGCCGCGTTCATCTCGGCGAGTTCGCCTTCCCCCGCGGCACGGAGCACTTCTACGAACAGATCGGCCTTCGAAGGAAAATGCCGATAGAGTGCTCCCGCCGAGACCCCCGCGCGCTCGGCAATGGCGATGACCGACGCCGTCGCATAGCCACCGCGCTCGAGCACCTCGCGGGCCGCGCGTATCAAGCGCTCCCGCGTGCTGCCGTCACGTGGTGTTCGCCCTCGTCCTTTGCGCCGCCTCTGGGACCCGTTGGTCATCGATGAATCTCATCGACGCGCATCGGGGTGACGACAACTTCGCGCGGCGTCGAGCGCGGCGTGAAGTGCGCTGTGGAAATGGCCGATCGCCCCCTCGAATCGTCCGAACTCGAAGAACTCGTTGGCGCCGCTCGCGAGCCCCTGCTGGATGGCGCACGCGACCGCCCGGTCTTCCACGGCACCGAGGTTGACGAGATCCGCGCCGCGCTTCGACACCGCGCCTGCATCGACGTCGGGCTCACCGCGATCGGTCAATACGTAGGTGACGAACAGCGTGCGGTCGATGGCCAGCGGCTCGAGCACGGTCATGAAGATGCTCGCCGGGAACGTCGCCACCATGACGTTCGGGAAGAGATGGTAGACGTACGTGAGCTTCCCGTCCGCGGAGCGTTCCGCGGGAGGAACGCCGCGCAGTTTGTTGATCGCGCGATACGGGAAGGCCACACGGTTGTTCCTGCCGAATGTCTCGATCACGTTCAGGTTGTCGAACTGCACCGGGTAGAACGTCTGCGCATGCGTCGAACGAATGTGGTAGCCCTCCAGGAAACCTTCGACGAGGATCTTCCAGTTGACCGGCACCTCGAGCTCGGCGGTCTGCAGCAGCCGCTGGCTCGGCGCGATGATCGTAGGAAGCTTGTCCAAGTCCGCATCGCCGAGGTGGGGCTCTTGCTGCGTGACGAACACGATACCCTTCAGTTCGACGGTCTCCAGCGGCACGAGGCCGCGCGTGCTCTTGTCGAGGCCAGGGAAGCCGTGCTGGTGCGGTACGTGTCGAAGACCCCCATCGAGGCCGTAGGTCCAGCCGTGGTAGCGGCAGACGAACGCCTTCTCACAGCCTGCGCCGGCCGCCAGCTGCGTGCCGCGATGGCGGCAGGCGTTGCGGAACGCCCGCACCCGACCGTCGGTCCCGCGCACCGCGAGGACCGGCGTACCCGCGGCGGTCCGGGCGACGTAGGATCCGGCCTCGGGGAACGCAGCGGAAGGGCAGAATGGTGTCGGGTAGCGTCGCAGGACCAACTCGAGCTCGGCGGCAAAACGCTCCGCCGAACGATAGTTCTCGATGGGCTCGCGCCAGATCGCGTCGCTGAGATCGGTGGTCTTGTTGTCGATGTGGTCGAGAATCCGCTGCACCACCGACGGGTCGTCAGACAAGGAAGTCCGTGGGGTCATCGTGGTCATCTCCCTTCACGTGAGCTCGCCGCGCCGCCACGCGCCGGATGCGTACCGCTCGAGCCCGCCCACCATCTCGCCCGTTGCCAGCGTCCCCATGCCGTGGTGGTACTCGCCGGCCAACGCTTCGGCGAGCCCGAGTGACCACTGCTCGTAGGACGAGAGCCGGTCGCTGCGCAGGGCCGCCTGCGGGCAGCCGGCAATCTCACGCGCGAGGGAGACCGCCTCGGGGAGCGCCCGGCCCGGTGGGACGAGACGGTTGGCGAGGCCCATGCGCCGCGCTTCCTCACCAGACACGCCTCGACCGGTGAGGATGAGATCGAGCGCATGGCTGTGGCCGATGAGCCGGGCGAGACGGATCGTCCCGCCGTCCATGAGCGGTATCCCCCAGCGCCGACAAAAGACACCGAAGACCGCATCCTCCGCCGCGACCCGCAAATCACACCAGGCGGCGAGCTCCAGACCGCCCGCGACCGCGTGACCTTCGACGGCGGCGATGACCGGTTTGCCGAGGAGCATCCGTGTCGGTCCGACGGGACCGTCGCCATCGGGCGTAACCCGGGTGACGCGCGCGGGGTCGCCACTCCGCATCGCCTTGAGATCGGCGCCGCAGCAGAACTTGCCGTTGGCACCCGTGAGCACCGCGACCGAGAGCGACGCATCGGCATCGAATCGCCGAAACGCGTCGGCCAAGGTCTCCGCCGTCGGACGGTCGATCGCGTTCGCGACCTCCGGCCGATCGAGGGTGATGACTACGACCGGGCCATCGGCCTCGTAGTGAACGGTCATCGGTATGTCCCTCCTCATGTGAATCGGCATTCACAACTAGTGAATCCGGATTCACGAAGCAAGAGGGCAGGAGAATCGTTCCCGACAACCGCGGACTACGAGACTCGTAAGGCGGGAAGAGCCCTTGGGACGAGAGACCCGGTTCCCTGGACAGCCGCCCGCTGGGCCAACGTGGCTCCTATCTCCCCTTGAACCTGCCGACGTCGTTCACGATCGCCGGCGGGTCATAGGTCGCCTCCCAGCACACGCCCGCGCCGTTCACCAATTGCACCCGCACCGGTTGTGCGATGGGGAGCGGCGGTACCGCGCGATCCGCGCCGCCTTTCGCGGTGAGGCTGATCTTCGCCTCGCCGGCGAGCCCTTCCGTCAACGCGATTTGCAGTGAGTGCCGCGGGATCGTGCCGGGAACGTTGCGCCGGCGATAGTTGAAGCCGCTGCGCGTCTCCTTCCAGCACGGCCGCGTGGCCGGCCTATCAGCGGAGATCGGCTACTTTCTCGTCTCAGTGGCGCTGATCTTTCTGCTGATCGCTTTCATTACCGGCCAAGCACGGTTGCCCGGACCGTGATTCCAAACCCCAATAGAGTGAAGGAGAAAGCAACGATGACGATGACCCGATCTCTGGCTGTCGTTGCCGCGATACTCGTGATGGGGACGACTGCTCCCCAGGCCGCTCGCGCGGCTCGCCCGGATTCGTGGGTGAAGGTGAAGGCAAAAACGGCCTTGTTGACGACCGAAGGCGTCCACGGAACCGCTATCAACGTCGATACCGTCGATGGGCGCATGACCTTGCACGGCAAGGTTTGCTCACAGGACGAGAAGGCCAAGACCGACGGCGCGGTGAAGTTGACGGGAACGGTGCCTGACGAGGACGCACGCGTGACGGCCGCTACTGTCGCTCGTTCGACTCCCGGCGTTCGCGCCGTGCTGTGGGAGGCGCTCGAGATCAGTCGAGCTCGCTGAGCGAGCGCATGCGGTCGTCAACACGGAGGCCGGGTGGAAGCTCACCCGACCTCCGCCCACCCAGCCGACGCTGGCCCTGCACTCTCCGACGTGACAGAGGAGGAGGTCACGTGTTCTCCTCCCGCGCGACGACCCGAGGCATCGAGATCTCCGTACAGTCGCGCTACGTTCCCGAACAATCGGAACCGGAGCAGCATCAGTGGTTCTTCGCGTACACGGTCCGCATCCGCAACGCGGGTACCGCGACGGTGCAGCTCGTGAGCCGGCACTGGATCATCACCGATGCCGACGGCGAGGTGGAGGAGGTGCGGGGCCCGGGCGTCGTCGGCGAGCAGCCGATCCTCGAACCCGGCGCGTCCTTCGAGTACACCTCGGCATGTCCGCTCACGACGCCGTTCGGCACCATGCACGGCTCCTATCAGCTGGTAGTCGCCGGCGGTGACGATTTCGACGGCGAGATCGCGCCCTTCACCCTCGCCGCACCACATGCGGTCCACTGACGCGATGAGCGACGGGATCGAGCGCCTCACAACGACTGCGGAGGTTCAGGCGTTCGCGGACGAGGCACGGTCCGAAGGCCGTCTCGCGCTCGACACCGAGTTCCTCTGGGAACGGACGTATGCGCCCATCCCGTGCCTCGTGCAGGTTGCGACGGCGGATCGATTGGCCGTCATCGATCCCCTCGAGGGGGGAGATGTCGGTCCGATCGCGCAGCTGGTAGCCGACCCAAAAGTCGAGCTCCTGATGCACGCGCCCTCGGGGGATCTACTGTTGTTTGCCCGGCGATTTGCCGTGCGGCCGGTGCGGGTCTTCGACGTGCAGCTCGTCGCGGGGTTCATCGGGCTGGGGTCTTCCCTCGCCTACGACCGGCTCGTCGAGCGGCTGCTGCACGTCCGACTCGCGCACAACGAGACCTTCACTACCTGGTCGAAGCGCCCCCTGTCGCCGACGCAGGTGGCGTATGCCGCGGACGACGTCCGCCATCTGCATGCCATCGCCGGTGCGCTCGCGCTCGAGATCGAGGCGCGGGGTCGCACGGCCTGGGCACACGACGAGCTCGATCGACGATACGGAGAGGGCGTTGCTGCGCCGGATCCGCGTCGCGCGTATCTGAAAATTCCGCGACGCGGCCGCTTGACGGGACGCCAGCTCACTGTGCTGCGGGAGGTTGCCGCGTGGCGTGAGGGCGAAGCCCAAACGAACGATCTCCCGGTGGGCTGGGTGTTGAAGGACCCGACGGTCGTGGAGATCGCGCGCACGATGCCGCGCGATGCCGCGGCGATAACCCGCGTCCGCGGCGCGGGAGGCGTCTCGGGCTCCGCGCTCAAACGCCTTGCTCGAGCAATCGCAGCGGGAATCGAAACCGAGCCGATCGAGCCGCCGCGTGAGCCATCGCAGGAGGTCGTCCGCCGCGTCGCCGCCGCATCCGAGCTCGCGTTGGTCCTGCTTCGCATCCGCTGTGACGAGGCCGATCTCGCACCTGAGCTGGTTGCGACGCGCGGCGAGCTCGAGCGCTTCGTCGAGGGCATCGTGACCCATGACGTCGACGGCCACCCGCTCACACAGGGATGGCGCCACGCGCTCGTCGGCGCCGAGGTGTGTGAGCTCATGGAGGGTCGGATCGCGATCGCCCCGCTCGAAGCTGCGCCGTACCTCGAGATCATCCGACGCTAGTCGGTGTTCTCGGCACGCTTGTAAGAACGACCACGACACCCCTGTAAAGATTGCGCCTTCCCCGTCGCGAACCGTGCCATCGCACGCGATGCGGTCGTGGCACGGAAGATGCTGCCACCTTCATGTATCGGAGACGCACATGCGGCACGTTCACCGGAGGGTGACGGTGCTGCAAATCCATCTACGGAGGAGGAGACGATATGCATGGGACCCTACGGTTTTGCGCGTTCGTGATCTTCGCGTCCGCCGTTGTGATCGGCTGCGGCCACGAGACGACGACGATCCGTCGCGAGACAGTGCAAACGATTCCGCCGCCGACCGTGGTGGAGAAGCGGACGACGGTCCAAACGATCCCGGCATCACCAGTCGTCGAGGAACGGAGCACGACGATCCGCTCGGGATCGGTCGAGCATCGGAGCGAAACCACCCAATGAGAAGGAGAATAGCGACCATGTCGAAAACGATGACGCGTATCACGCTGATCCTCAGTGCCGGCGCCTTCGCTGCCGTCGTTGGAATCCCGGCGGTGCATGCGGAGGACACGACCGTGATCGAGAAACGAACCGAGGAGTCGCATTCCTACAAGGTGGAGCCGGCCGCGCCGGCGATCGTCGAGCGGCGTACGACGGTCAAGACCGTGCCCGCGCAGCCGGCGTCGTCACCGAACACACGACGGTGGAGCGCGTTCCTCCTCCGAAAGTAGTGGAGAAACACACGACCGTCGAGACCGTGCCGGCAGCGCCGATCGTCGAGCGGCGTACGACCGAAACCACGCACACCGAAGACTGACACCCTCGCGTCGGAGAAACGGAGCCACCCATTCAGGGGAGGTAACAGTGATGCACTCGTTCACGAAGCCATCCGCCGCAGGCGCCCGCTTCGCGGCCGCGGGGTGTGACGTCATTCTCGTTACCGGGCACGCGTCGGTAGACTCGGTCGTCGAGGCATTGCGGTGCGGGGCCGCGGACTACCTGACCAAGCCCGTCGATTTGACTCGGCTCGCGTCGATTCTGGTCAACGTCGCGCGTCGCCGCGAGCTGCAGGAGGAGATCCAGGATCTCCGCGGCGAGCTCCGCCGCCTGGGCCGATTCGGGCCACTGATCGGCGGCTCTCCTGTCATGCAGACGGTCTACGATTACATCTCGCGGGTGGCGCCGACGAGCGCGACGGTCTTCATTCAGGGCGAAAGCGGCACCGGAAAGGAGCTGGTCGCGGAAACCGTGCACCGGCTGAGTCGGCGACGGAAGAAGCCGTTTCTCGTCCTTAACTGCGGTGCCGTATCGCCCACGCTCATCGAGAGCGAGGTATTCGGCCACGAGCGCGGCAGCTTCAGCGGCGCCGACCGAACACACCACGGATACTTCGAGCGGGCGACCGGCGGATCACTCTTCCTCGACGAGATCACCGAGATGCCGATCGAGTTGCAGGTCAAGCTTCTGCGGGTACTCGAAACCGGGCTCGTAGTGCGCGTCGGAGCCGAGCGCGACACCGCGGTGGACGTGCGCGTCATCGCGGCGACGAATCGCAACCCGGCCCAGGCGGTGACGGACGGAAAGCTCCGCGAGGACCTCTACTATCGGCTCGCGGTATTCCCTATCGCGCTGCCCCCGCTCTCCGAGCGCACGGGCGACATCGAGGTGCTCGCCGACTTCTTCCTGTCGGCGCTCAATCGAGACGAAGGCGCCAGCAAGCGTTTCGCCCCGGACGCGTTCGCGCGCCTTCGCGAGCATCCATGGCCGGGCAAAGTCCGCGAGCTGAAAAACGCCGTGCAACGCGCGTTCATCCTCGCCGACGACGAAATCGACAGCCAGTGCCTCCATGACCTATTTCAACTCGAAATCCGCACGCGCAGCGACGCCAAGCTGGAGGTGCCCGTCGGCAGCTCGATCGCGGACGCCGAGCGGCACCTCATTCTCGCCACGCTCGAGCGATTCGGCGGCGATAAAGAGAAAGCCGTCGAGGTTCTCGGGATCAGTCTGAAGACGCTCTACAATCGGTTGAATGAGTACAAGAGCAATCCCTCGTAGTTGACTCAGCACGGGGGTCGCGATGTTAGTCGGGCTGGTGGAAGCGGAGAAGGTACCGACCGCAGTCGAGGCATTCGTGCTCGCTCTCATGGAGGCCAGTGCCGGCCTTGGCCTCGAGAGCCGCGAGACGCCGCGGACGAGCAGCGCGACGGACGCTCCCCCAGACTGACGGCGACGAGCTGCGAGGAGGCGTACTACCGCCGTCGTTGCGTCGGTCGCGCCGGTCGTCTAGTGCAAGCCGCATGCGAAGCGCGCGTGGGGCAGTGCTCTGGACGGTGCTGGCGGTCGTGCTCATGGGGACGGGTCCCTGCGGTCCGATCCCGGGCGGGCAGCTCGACGGTCCGGTGGTGACCGCGCCCGTCGCCGATTGGTCCTTCCTCGGCGACTCGTTCGCCTGCGAGCTCGAGACGCGACCTGCCGATCCGCATTCCGTACGCGCCACCTGCTTCCAACGCGACCGGATACTCTACGTGGGTTCGATCGGCGCTCCCTACAAACGTTGGCCGGCGATGGTGACTGCCGACCCGCGTGTACGCGTCCGCCTCGACGGCAAGGTCTACGAGCGGACGGCGGTACGCGTGACCGATGCCGCCGAACGCACCCGGCTCCTCAGCAGCGACGCGAGCAAGCCGCCGTCCGACAGCCACTGGGTGTGGCGCCTGGACCCGCGGGTCTGAGCGGCTGACCCCGACTTACGACGGCGGCAGGCGCGGGTTGGGAAGGCCGTCGCGAATGCGCGCGGCAAAGTCCGGGGCCTGATCGGCCGCTTGCGCGCGCGCGTCGATCGAGGAGCGCTCGCGCAGCTCGGCGAAGGGGAGGCGCGTGTCGAGGGCGCCGCTCTCGTACAGCATCTGGTCGGCGTAGCCGTTGGCGAGGAACCGCCAATCGAGGGGCCGGTCGTCGCCGAGGTTGCGCATGTGGTTGCGGATGGTCGTCGTGCAGTTGTCGGTGAGCGCGTTGTAGAATATCGGCTGCGTCGCCAGTCCGTTGATGGAGGCGATGTAGTCGAGCAGCAGGGCGCGGGCGCGCGGCACGGGGGTGCGCAACCGATACAGGTAGACGTTCTCGTGCCGGTAGTTGGTGCGGAGACGGATGACGTCGCGCTCGTCGGCGACGACGTAGTAGAGCTCGTACTCGCGGAAGAAGCCGCGCACCGTCGAGTACTCCTCGCCGCGTTCCTTGCGCGTCTCGATCGAGATCGCGAGGTGCTCGCCGTCGTCGAAGTCCCAGCTCAGGACGGTGTGCGCGATCGCGGGGGAGGCCCAGTACGACATGAAGAGGTCGAGGCCGCGCAGCCGCGCGAGATCGTAGGTGCGGTCTTCCCAACGTTCGCGGAAGTCCGTCTCGATGCGATAGTCGAAGTTGCGCACGCCGTGGGCGACGAGCCGCGTGCCGTCGACGTCGAACGCCGGGAGACGCGCGACCTCCGGCAGCCAGTCGCGATCGTTCGACGGCCGGATCGTGCTCCACCAGAGGAGGGTCGCGACGAATAGCGCGGCGAGCGCGACGAGCCGTCGCGGCCACGACCGGAGGGCAGCGGCGACGCCGAGCACGACCGCGGCGTACGCCGCGGCGACGACGGCATGCGGTCCGGGGCCGCGGAAGTACACCGCTAGCGTGCCCCACGCGACCACGGCGACGATGAGGATCCCGGCGAGCGCGGCGCCGATGCGTCTCATGCGACCTTCCGGTGGTGGATCATGCGGTGCCGTCTTGCTGGTCGAGCGCGATGTCCACTTGACGGACGGGCTTGGCCTCCCATAACGGCTCCTCCCACCGCGCGCATCCGACTTTCCATGGCCGTACGCAAGCAAAGCCGCAGGCAACAGTCTCGAAAGTTTCCGCCGGCCAACAGTCCGAAGGCGCCGGCGGCGCCCGCGCCGTTCGCGCGTCGTCTGCGTTGCCTCGTTTTCCTCTCCGGTGCGGCGGCACTCGTCTACCAGAGCCTCTGGGTCCGACAGCTCTCGCTCATCTTGGGCTCGACGACGTACGCCGTCGGGACGGTGTTGGCGGCGTTCATGGCGGGACTCGGGGTCGGGGCGTGGGTGCTTGGGCGGCGGGCGGACGATTCGCCGGCGCCGCTGCGGCTCTACGCGGCACTCGAGCTCGCGATCGGCGCCGTCGGTCTGCTCTCGCCGTTGCTCCTCGCGCAGGGGAACGCGATCTATGTCCACGTCTACGCGCGGCTGCATGCGACGCCGGGCTTGCTGACGTTCGCGCGCTTCCTGATCGGATTCGGGTTCGTCGCGATTCCGGCGCTTCTCATGGGTGGGACGTTGCCGGTCGCCACCCGCTACGTCGTGCGGCACTCCGAGCAGGTCGGACGCGAGGTCGGCCTCCTCTATGCGCTCAACACGGCCGGTGCCGCCGTCGGCGCGCTGGTGCTGCCGTTCGGTCTGCTGCCGTGGCTCGGCATGCGTCGCACGCTCATCGCGACCGCCGCCACCAACGTCGCGATCGCGCTCGCGGCGATGTCCGCCGTCGGTCGCGAGCCGGCGGCTGCGGCGCCGGCGCCGTCCTCCGATCGAACGCGCGCCGCCGTGCCCGCCGTCGGCCGCGGCGTGCTGCCGGCGTTTTTCCTTTCGGGGTTCGTCGCGCTCGCGCTCGAGGTGGTCTGGAACCGATTCTTCGCCATGTACGTCGGTAGCTCCATCTACAGCTACGCGATCATCCTCTTTCTCTATCTGGTGGGTATCGCCGTCGGCGGCGTGCTGTTTACCGTCCTCGATCGTCGTGGCGCCGACCCGATCCGGGTGCTCGTTGCGACCCTGATTCTTCTGGTCCTCGATTTGGCGTTGAGCGTCCCCCTCATGGACGGCGTCCTCTATCTCCAGCTGACGACGCTCGACGCGATCGGCATCGGGTTCTGGCCGTTCCAGATCGCCAGCGCCGCCGCCGCCGGTGTGATCGTGCTGCCGCCGACGATGCTGTTCGGCGTCGCGTTCCCGGCCGTCGTGCGCGCGGTGAGTCCGACGGCGGAGCGGGTCGGCAGCCGCGTCGGCCTCGCCTACCTGGTGAACACGGGAGGAACGACGGCCGGCGCCCTGGCGGCGAGCTTCGTGCTCGTGCCGCGTCTCGGCCTGCGTCCGAGCCTCGACGTGCTGGTCGTGCTCGCCGCGCTCGCCGCCGCGCTCGCCGCCAGGCGCACCCTCTGGGCGAGCGCCGCGCGCCTGGCGATGGTGGGATCGGTCGCGGTGGTCGCGCTCCTGCCGACGATCGCGCCGGGTTGGGACGCTCGTCTCATGCACACCGCGATCAGCAAGCAGCCGTCCTCGATTCTCCACGTCTGGCGCGAACGCCGGCTGACACGCGAGCTCGACACGGTGACCGTGCGCGAGCTGCGCGACGGGGTGGACGCCAGCGTGTCGGTGGTCGACTACGACGTCGGGATGCGGGTGCTGTTCGTCAACGGCAAGCCCGACGCGGGCAACGGTCCGGACATGCTGACGCAAGCGCTGCTCGGGCATCTACCGCTGTTGGCGCATCCCGCGCCGAAGGCGGTGTTGGTGATCGGCATGGGGAGCGGCGTGACCCTCGGTGCGGTCGTCCACTACCCGGTCGCATCGATCGATCTGGTGGAGATCTCACCCGAGGTCGTCGATCTGGCGGCGCGCTGGTTCGCGACCGAGAACCACGGCGCGATCGACGACCCGCGACTCAGCGTTCATCTGGAGGACGGGCGCAACTTCGTCGCCTTCCGCGAGGACCGCGCGTGGGACGTGATCATCAACGAGCCCAGCAATCCGTGGATGACCGGCGTCGCCAACCTCTTCACCGACGAGTTCTTCGCGCAGGTGCGCGGCCGGCTCCGACCCGACGGCATCCTCGCCCAGTGGTTCCACTACTACAACATGCCGATCGACGACGTCCGTGGCCTTCTCGCGACGCTGCGCCGTCACTTCGAGCGGGTCTACGTCTTTGCCTTGCGCGAGCGCGCGGTGAGTGGGGATATGGTGGTGCTCGCCGCGAATCACCCGATCGATTTCACGGCCGCGCTCACCGCGCTCCTCGGTGGCGGGCCGACGAGCGACGACCTCCGCCACGCCCACCTCGACGCGGCGGAGCTTCTCGAGGGTTTCGTCCTCGGCCCCGAGAACATCGATGCGTTCGTCGGCGGCGCGCCCCTCAATTCCGACGACCACCCGGTGATCGAGCTCGATGCTCCGCGCGCGCTCTTCGACGAGACTGTGCTTGCGAACTTCGAGACCCTGCAGCGGGCGTCCGAGGGCGCGCGGCTTCCACTCGCCGGCGCCGGGGATCTCGCCGCGGATTTCCGCTTGACGCCGCCAGCGGGGTTTCGGCGCACGTTCAGCGGCCTGCGCAACACGCTGGCGCCCGCGCCGTTACCCGGCGCGATCCCGGTGCGCAGCGCCCTCATGAACCTGGAGTTCGAGGACGATAGCGGGCGGCGCATCGCGGTCCTGAGCGAGCGCGGCGCACGCGACCGCGCCGGTCTCGAGCGACTCACCCGTCTGGTGGCCGGCGGCCCGGTAGCGGTAGCGGGTGACGCGACGGTCGATGGACATGTCGCCTCCGCCTACGCCCTGGCGGGCGGCGAGACGGCCCTCGCCTGGACGTGCCCCGATTCGAATTCGTCGTACGCAGCGGTGTTCCGCGGCGGCCCCAATCACGAGGGTGACGTCGCCGTTCTGGGCGGCCTGCGCTGCCACGTTCCGCGCTGACCCATAGGCGATGAAACCGACGCTCGTGGGACGATGCGGTCTAGGCGGCGCGCTGCTCGATGACGACCGGCATGCCCTCGGACGGGGCGAAGGTGATTCCGCGCCGGACGACGCGTACCTGATAGCCCGGCACCGCGCGCATCTCGACCCGCGTCAGGATTCGCGCCAACACGATCTTCATCTCGAAGCTCGCGAACGCTGCGCCGAGGCAGGCGCGGGCGCCGCCGCCGAAGGGAAAGAACTCATACGGGCTCGGTCGTTTTCCGAGGAAACGCTCGGGGTGAAAGACATCGGGCTCCTCCCAGAGATCAGGCCGGCGGTGCGTCAGGTACGCGCAGGGTGCGGCCACGACACCGGCGGGAAGCTCATACCCGCCGACGGGCATGGCGGTATGCAGGCGGCGGCCCACCAGGGGAATGATCGGCATCAACCGCTGGGTCTCCTTGATCGTGGCGTCGAGGTAGGGGAGATCGCTCGCGCCCACCGGCTCGCCTACGCCGGCGTCGCGCTCGAGCAGCTCCGTGCGGAGGCGCGCGTGCACCGCCGGATGCTCCAGGACGTGCTGGATCACCCACGCGAGCGTCGTCGCCGTGGTCTCGTGCCCCGCGAGGAGCAGCGTGATCATCTCGTCGCGCAGCTCGGTGTCGGACATCGCGCGACCTTCTTCGTCCCGCGCCGCCATCAGCAAGCTCAGAATATCGGTGCGATCGCTCCGCTTCTCGCGGCGACGGCGCGCGAACTCGGTGAAGAGGAGCGCGTCGACCTCGGCGCGTAGCGTCTCGACCCGACGCCAGCTCGTGAGCGGCCCGAGGTCGCGCTGCAGCCACTTGATCATCAGCATCGGGTGTTCGGTCACGACGGACGCGCCTTCGACGAGGCGCGCGCGCAGCGCGTCCATCTGTGCGCCCTCGTCGAGCCCGAAGACGGCGCGCAGAATCACGTCGAGGGTGATGCCCTGGGTCTCCGTGTGGATGGGAAACGCCCGTCCGACCGGCCAGGCGTCGATCACCCGGTCGGTGATCGCCCGCATCAGCTCACCGTAGAGTTGCATGCGCTCGCCGTGGAACGGCGGCATCAAGAGCCGGCGCTTGCGGCGGTGGCGCGCTCCATCGGCCAGGAGCAGCGAGTCGGAGCCGACGAAGGGCGCGAGGACGACGTTCGCCTCGCCGGCCCGGAGCTCGTCCGGATCGCCGGTGAAGATCTCCTTGATCGCGGTGGGATCGCTCATGAGGACGAGCGGATCGAAGCCGGGAAAGCGCAGCGTGAACGTATCGCCGTAGCGGCGTCGGCACGCCTCCAGCATGGGGATCGGCTGGCGCAGCCAGCGAAGAACCTGAAGCACTGCCGGAACGCGTGGGCCATTCGGTAGGACGCGCACAGCCTCCCCTCTCGTGCGTACGACTTGACCGCGATGCTGGCGGTACGGGTGGGCCCCGTCAATCCCGTAAAGTGCCCCGGGTGATGATTCGAGAACGCACCCCCCGCACCGCTAGTACGGGGCTTGGAGTTGTGCGAAAAGGGCGCCCAACAGGGCAACGAAGCCTGATGGTGGGACAAGGGGGGGAATCGATGTCGGTCAGCGAGCTCTACCCCGTAGAGCGGGTGCGTCACATGCCGTTTTTCTACTACCCGGCCGTCAACACCGACACCGACGCGCTGACCGCCGACAAGCAGGCAGGATTCCGGCGCGACCTGAACCAACCAAAGGCAGGCGGCCGGAAGGCGATTCTCTACCTCCACGTCCCCTTCTGCCGGACCCACTGCTCCTACTGTTTCTACAACATCAAGGTGCTCAAGAAGACCGACCCGGCGGTGAGCGCCTACCTCGACGCGCTCGTGCGCCAGATGGCGTTCTACGCCGCGACCCCCTACGTCCAGAACCTCTCGATCGAGCACATCTTCATCGGAGGCGGAACCCCGAGCATGCTCTCCGACGAGCACCTGCGCCAGGTGCTCACCGCGCTCCGCGAGCTCTTCGATTTGCGCAACGTCCAGGACATGAGCATCGAGATGAACGTCGAAACGATGACGGCGTCGAATCTCGAGGTCTGTCGCGAGCTCGGGGTCTCCCGGATCAGCTTCGGTTGGCAGACGTCGGTCCCGCGGTTGCGGAAGATGCTTGCCCTCGTCGCCTCCGAGCGGCGCCTCGCCAACAACATCGGCGACTTGCAACGCCTCGGCTATTCGCTGATTTGGGACCTGCTGTACGCGGTTCCGACGCAGACGATGGAGGAGTGGGACGCGGATTTGCAGCGGTCGATCGATCTCGGCGTCGCGTGTATCGACATCCATCGCTGTGACATCGTACCGCCGGCGCCGCTGTACGAGCTGGTGCGCGAGGGGCGGTACGAGCGGGTCACGCAACAAGCAGCGCTGGACCAATACCTCCATGCCTACCGCACGCTCACCGCGGCGGGGTACGTCGTCAACACGTTCCAGCAGTTCAATCGACCCGACCGGCCGGATGCGGTCTCCCACTACGGTCGCTACTACTATCGATCGTCACACGACATCCTCGCGTTCGGACCCGGCGGCATCGGGGTCGTCGCCGACTGGGCGTATATGAACGCGCGCGATATCGACGAGTTCGTGCGACGATCGACCGGCGATGACCCCGTTCTCGGATGCGCATGCCCGGTGACGCCGGCGACCTGGCAAGAGCGGGACTTCGTGCTGGGCATGGGGCAGCTCTGGTCGGTGCCGAAGGCGCTCCTGACGGGACCGCTCACCGCGCAGCAGGGCGCGGCGCTCGAGAAGCTCATCCGGCATGGCGCGATGGTAGAGACGGAACACGAGTATCGGCTCACCGAAGACGCCGTCGGCTACCATTTCTCGATTGCCAACGAGTTCGTCACGCCCGAGCAGACCGCCCGCAACGTGGGCTATCTGCGATCGATATCGAAGGAGATCGTGTGGCGCGCCGGCAGCCGAACCGAGATGCCCCCGCCGACCGCCGACGTCGGAGAAGTCACCGATACCCGGTCTGCCCCTGCGGCGACGTGAGAATACGAGCGGGATATGCCGAGCACTCTAGAACGAGTCCAGAAGGTGGTTGCGAGCGTGCTGCGCGTGCCGCGTGAGCGCGTGGTGCCTGGGGCGGTGTTGTCGGAGCTCGCCGAGCTCGACTCGCTGAGTCTCGCCGAGATCGCATCCGGGCTCGACGACGAGTTTCGTACGCACGTGCCCGGCGACGACCTCGCCACGGTGCTCTCGATCGCCGACCTCGTACGGATGGTAGAGCGTTCCGTCGCGCGCTGAACGCCCTCGGAGGTTCTCAGCTCGCGAAGCCCCCCAGCGTATTCAAGTCGACGAGCAGGTCCGCGCCTGGCTGGGAAGCCCGATGGACGTAACGGCTCAGCTTCGCCACCAGCGTCGTACGCTTGAGTCCGAGCAGATTGGCGGCCGCCTGCTTGTTGCCCTTGGTTCGATCGAGCGCTTCCTCGATCAGGCGGGTCTCGTACCATTCGACCGCGCTGGTGAGATCGAGTGTGCTCTCCGCGAAGTTCGGTTTGGGCCTGCGTTTTCCCGAGATGAACTCACGGGTATTGCCCGGTAGGCTCTCGACGCCCAGCAGCGGCCCCTCCGAGAGGACGATCACGCGCTCGAGGAGATTCTCGAGCTCGCGCACGTTGCCCGGCCAGTCGTATTCCCACAACAGGCCTATCGCATCGTCGGTGAATTGCACCGGGGAGTCTGGACGTTTACGGTTCTGCTTTTCGAGGAAGTGTTCGATCAAGAGCGGAACGTCCGAACGGCGCTCGCGCAGCGACGGCATGATGATCGGGATCACGTCCAGGCGATAGAAAAGATCCTCGCGGAAGGTATTGCGTTTGATCTCCTGCCGGAGGTCCTTGTTGGTCGCGGCGACGATACGCACGTCGACCTTGATCGTGCGGTCGGCGCCGACGGGGCGGATGATGTGGTCCTGCAAGACGCGCAGCAGCTTCACCTGCAACACCGGGCTCATCTCCGCGACCTCGTCCAGGAAGATCGTGCCGCCTCTGGCGAGCTGGAACATACCGGCCCGCGCGGCGATCGCACCGGTGAAGGCCCCCCGCTCATGGCCGAACATCTCGGACTCGAGCAGCTCTGCCGGGATCGCGCCGCAGTTCACCGGGATGAACGGGCCGTCTGCACGCGGCGAAAGGGCGTGAAGCGCGCGCGCGACCAACTCCTTGCCGGTGCCACTCTCCCCCATGATGAGCACGGTGGCGTCCGTAGCCGTCACCTTTTTGATGAGGGCTTGAATCCTCATCATCACGGGGTGGTTCCCTGTGAGAAACGGAAACTCATTCATAACGTGCACCCTCGGTATTACGTACGGCCGGTAGGAAGGCCGTCGCCCAGAGTTCGACGAACATCAGCACGCAGCGTGCCTCTCGGGGCGTGGCGAAACGGATACGTTATCACGACCCCGGTCGCGACATGTGTCATCGCATCGGACTCGTTGGTGACAGAATACCGGAGTCTGATTACAGCCGTACCGTCAAAATGTGGACGAGCGCTCGGCTCAGTGTTCAGCCGGTGAGACGGCGCGGCGCGCGCGAGCGGTGACCTCCGCGGTGTGCGAGGCCCCGCTCACGCGGGTGCGATCGGAGGAAAACTATCGCGGGTCTGGGGGTCGGAGGAGCGGGGCGGGGCGCGAGTGGTCGGCCATCAACAGGGTTGCGCGCGGCACGGTGACCACCTGATGGCAGCCGGGGCACTGTGGCGTCATCGTGCTTCCCGTCACGCCCTGAAGGTACGAGAGCGAGATGTTGCAGTGCGGACACGGACCAAACCATGCGGATGCCATGAGATCTCCTTCCGGCAGCTCCGAAGACAACCTTCCTTATAGCACACACGGAATCCATTTCGATCACGCCCCTTTTGGCGCTCGCTTGGCGAGCGCCTCCCGTCCGGCTAGGGAAGGAGGGGTGCGAATGGTCTCCGCCGCCGCCGCCGACATCCGCTCGGGCGAGCAAGTGTTCCTGCACGGCGCCTGCGCGACGCCCACGGTCCTCCTCGACGCCCTGGTAGCGCGGGTAGCGCACCTGCGCGACGTCGGGGTCTAGCCCGCGTACGCATGAATCCCGACGCGGTCGAGCACCCGCCCCATCCGCCGCACGTGCCGCCGCGGACCGTGCTCACGGCGGCGGCGATCACGCTGTGTGCGGCGGCGGTCGAGGTCGTCGGCTCGGTGCGCGGCGGCAGCCTCTTTCTCAGCGCCGACGCGCTGCACTTGGTCGCGCATCTCGGGATCTTCGCCGTACTCCTCATCCCGGCGGCGCGCTGGCACGAGCGCGGCGAGGACCTCGCGGCGATCGGCGTGCTCGCGCTCGTGGCCGTGATCGCAGCTGGCATCGGCGTCACGGCAGCGGAAGACCTGGCGGCCGGGACGCGCGAGGCGCCGCACCCCGCCTTCATGCTGCTCGCGCTCCTCGGTCTGGGCGCGAATCTCACGACCGCGTATCTCTTCGCGGACCCGGCGCAGACGCGCTGGTCGTTTCGCGCCGCGCTCGCGCACGAGCTCTCGGACGGGGCGCTCACGGTCGTCGCGCTCGTCGGCGCGCTCGCGATCGAGCTCTTCGGGTGGCGCTGGGTGGATCCGGCGGCGTCGCTGGCGATCGGCATGTGGCTCGGTGTCTGGGCGGTGCGGTTGCTGCTCCGTCGGCTGCGGATCGGGCCGCGGGCCTGGGCGGACGCGTCGCATCACTAGCGCTCGAGCGTGCGCGGCGCGATCGCGGGCGTCATGGTTTCGACGCGCGCACATCGGCGCCGGTCGCTGTCCGGCGTGCGTATCGTCACGGCGCCCGCCACGTGTGCGGAGTGAGGTCAGGTAACTGACCTACGGCATCGAAAACTTCTGAATGTTCGGCCTCGTCCCCGTTGGCGCGATCCTCGCTTGAGACGATCGATGCTCGAAGGCGAGAATCAAGCGCGCATCCTGCTGGTCGAGGAGAGCCCGACGGACCGCGCGCTGCTCGAACGCGCGCTGCGCAACTGCGTGACCGTCGTGCTCGACGCCGAGGCCGCGCTCGAAGCGGCGCGCCGTCAATCTTTCGCCGCCGTCCTCCTCGGCGACGCGCTACCGGGTGGGCGAGCGTTCGACGTTCTGCGCGAACTGCATGCGGCGGTCGGTGAGACGCCGATCGTCTTCATGACCGCCGGCGCCGACGAGGAGATCGGCGAGGCCGCGCGTGACGCGGGCGCCGCCGCGTGGGTGGTGAAGGAACCCGGATTCGAGGAGGCGATCTCGTCGCTGCTCGGGGTGATGACGACGCGCATCGACCCGCCGTCCGAGCGCGCGGCGGCGCCGAGCGCAGCGGCGCGCGACCTCCTCGTCCTCGACGTCGACGGGCAGCGGCACGGAGTGCGCGTTGCCGACGTCGAGATGATCGCGCGCGCGGTGACGATCGTGCCGATTCCCGGGACGCCTCCCGGCGTCGAGGGCTGCATCGTGTACCGTGGACGGTTGGTCATTGTCCTCGATTTGCGCGCCCGCCTCGGGCTCGCGCCGAAGCCGCTCGACGAGAATCAGCATCTCGTCCTCCTGCGCGCGACCCGGCGGTTGGTCGCGCTGCGCGTCGATCGCGCGATCGAAGTGGTGCATCTCGAGGGCGGGCTCCGCCGTGTCGACGCGATCGACGTCGGTGGCGGCGCCGTTCTCGGCGTCGCACAGCTGCCCGAGGGGCCGGTCGTGGTGTACGACGTCGATGCGCTCGCGACCGCGTCGGGCGGCGACGTGATCACGCGAACGGCTGGGGCGCATGACGGCGTACGATGACATCCTCGGCCTCGTCGCCGTACGCTCGGGGCTGCTGTTCGTTGCGCCGCGGATCGACTCCGCGGCGGCGGGCATTCGACGTTCGATGGCGCGGGCCGGTGTCTCCGACATCGTGCGCTACCGGGCGATGCTTGCGGAGAGCGCCGACGTCCTCGACGACCTCCTCGTCGAGCTCACGGTCGGCGAGACCTACTTCTTCCGCCAGCCCGAACAGTTCGCGTTCATTCGGCGCGAGGTCCTTCCCGAGATCCGTCGCCGGCGCGGCGACGCGCACGTGATCCGCTGCTGGAGCGCCGGCTGCGCGTCGGGCGAGGAGGCGTACTCGCTGGCGATCGTGCTCGAGCAAGAGGGGCTGCTGCGCGACCACGCCCGCGTCTATGCGACCGATGTCTCGCGCGCGGCGCTGGCGAAGGCGCGCGCCGCGACCTACGGAGCGTGGTCGTTGCGCGGCGATGGCGCCGACGCGGTGCGGGCGTACGCCCATCCCCGCGACGATCGCCACGAGGTGGACGACGAGATCCGCCGCCGCGTCGTGATCCAGTACGGCAATCTCGCGCTCGATCACTATCCGTCGCTCGCGACCGGCATCGGGCGCATGGATCTCGTCCTCTGCCGAAACGTGCTCATCTATTTCGACCGTGACACCATTCATAAGGTCGCGCGCCACCTCTTCGCGTCGCTCGCAGACGGTGGCTGGCTGATCACCGGACCATCGGATCCGTTGCTCGGAGCCGACGCGCCCTTCGAATCGATCATGACGCCGGCTGGTGTCGTCTACCGACGACCGATCCTGCCGAATCCCGTGCTGGTGGACGCGCCGTACGCCTCCGTGGAAAACCTGTCGCGCCCGCTCGGCGGGGCGGCCGGCGCCGCCGCGATCGCGCGCCCGACGACGGCCGAGCACGCGACGCCGGCACCGGCGCGCCCGCCGGCCGCGACGGCGAGCGCGACGCCCGGCGAGGCGCTCGCTGCCGCGCGTCGCGCTCTCGCCGCCGGGAACTACCAGGACGCCGCGCGGCTGACCGGCGGCCTCGACGACGATCCGATCGCGAGCGCGCTGCACGTGCGCGCGCTCGCGAGCCTCGACATGAGCGCGGCCGCCAGCGCGGCGGCCACCGCCGCGGCCCGCCACGCCCTCGATCCCGAGCTCCAGTACCTGCGGGCCGCGTTGTTGATCGATCGCGGCGATGACGAGGACGCCGCGCGGGCGCTGCGCCGCGTCCTCTACCTCGATCGCTCACTGGCAGCGGCACACTTCGCGCTCGGCGCGGTTCTGCGGCGTCTCGGCGACGTCGAGGGGGCGCGTCGCGCCTATCGGAACGCACGCGATCTCTGCGTCGCGACCGCGCCCGACGCCGTGCTGCCGCTCACCGACGAGGAGCTGGCGGGCTGCCTGATTACAGCGGCGGAAAGCGAGCTCGCGATCCTCGTCGGCGCGGACGGTTGCGCATGAGCGGATCGCATCCGGTGTTGGACGCGCGGGCGCGGGCCTTGGCCGCGCCCGATACGGTGGCGGAGCGTGCCGGCGAGCTGCTCGCGCTCGTGACGTTCACGGTAGAGCGCGAATGCTACGGGCTCGAGGCGCGCTACGTGCGGGAGATCATCCGCGCACCGGAGCTCACCCCCGTCCCCGGCACCTCCGAGCTCTGGCTTGGGGTCATGAGCCTGCGTGGCGAGCTGCTGCCGGTCGTCGATCTCCGCAAAGCGCTCGGCGCGTCCGCCGCGGCGCCGACGGCGGAGGCGCGGGTCCTCGTGCTCGGCGAGCGCCACGGTGAGCTCGGCGTGCTCGCCGACGCGGTGCACGAGGTGACGGCGGTGCGCCAGGACGAGCTGCTCGAGGCGCCCGCTGCGACGAACGGTGCGGTGGACTTGGTACGTGCGGTCACGAGCACGGCGCTCGCCGTGCTCGACGGCGCGGCGCTGCTCGCCGACCCCCGCTTCGTCTTCGAGCAGAGCGAGGACGGTGGGCGTGCGACAAAGGAGGGAAGGTCATGACGGTGGGTCGGAAGATCGCAATCGGGTTCGCGACGGTATTCGCCGTCCTGCTGGTGATCAGCGGCGTCTCCTATCGCACGACGGGCGAGCTGATCGAGACGACCCAGTGGGTCGCGCACACCTATTCGGTGCTCGATCACTTATCGCGGGTGATGATGCTGGTCGACGACGTCGAGACCGGGGGACGAGGCTACGTCCTCACTGGAGCGGACGACTTCCTCGATCCGTATCGGGCCGCGCTGCGTCCGCTCGACGACGCGGTGGCGGAGTTGCGCGAGCTCACCGCGGACAATGCCCACCAGCAACGGCGACTCGACACGCTCGAGAAGGCGATCAAGACCAAGCTGGAGCACGCGGCGGAGGTGAACGAGCTGCGCAGGGCCAAGGGTGTGGACGCGGCGGTCGATTTCATCCTGCAGCGGACCGGCAAGAAGGCCATGGACGAGATCCGCGAGGTGCTGCGGGCGATGCGGGACGAGGAGAGCGCGCTCCTGCAGACGCGCACCACCGAGGCCGCCGAGATGACGGCGCGGGCACGCAGCGTCATTCTCTTCGGCATGCTCGGCTCGTTGCTCTTCGCCATCGCCGCCGGCTCAGTGCTCGTGCGCCGCTTCACCACCGCGATCGGCGCGCTTCTCGAGGGGGCACGACAGATCGGCGACGGCCGTCTCGACTACCGCATCGAGGTGGCGACGCAAGACGAGCTCGCGGATCTCGCCGCCGCCTTCAACACCATGACCGACAAGCTGAAGCGCACGACGGTGAGCGCGGAGACCGACCGCGAGGCGCGAGCGCGGATCGAGAGCCTGCTCGTGAGCTCGCGCGAGGCGGTGACGCGCTTGACGACCGCGAGCGCGGAGATCCTCGCCAGCACCACGCAGCAGGCGGCCGGCGCCGAGCAGCAGGCGGCGGCGCTCGCCGAGACGGCGGCGATCGTCGACGAGGTGACGCAGACGGCGACGCAGGCGGCGACGCAGGCGCGCGGCGTCGGCGAGGCGGTGCAACGCACCGCCGACATCGGCACCGCCGGGCGGCGCGCCGTCGAGGAGTCGGCGCAAGCGATGCTGCGGGTGCGCGAGCAAGTGGAGTCGACGGCGGCGACGATCGTCACCCTCGCCGAGCAGGCGCAGTCGATCGGCGAGATCATCGCGACCGTCAACGACCTTGCGGAGCAGACCAATCTCTTGGCGCTGAACGCCGCGATCGAGGCGGCGCGCGCCGGCGAGCACGGCAAGGGCTTCGCGGTGGTCGCGACCGAGGTGAAGGCGCTCGCCGAGCAGTCGAAGAAGGCGACGTCGCAGGTACGGCAGATTCTCGGAGAGATCCAGAAGGCGACGAACGCCGTGGTGTTGTCGACCGAATCGGTAACCAAGGGCGTCACCGAGGCCACCGAAATCGGGCGCCAAGCGGGCGACAACATCACCACGCTCGCCGAGACGCTCGCTGATTCGGCGCGCGCGGCGGCGCAGATCGTCGTCGCCGTCGGCCAACAGTCGACGGGGATGACGCAGATCCACGAGGCGATGCGGAACATCGACCAAGTGACGCGGCAGACGATCGCGGCGACGCGGCAGACCGAGCAAGCGGCGCAGAACCTGAACGCGCTCGGCAACGAGCTGGCGTCGTTGAGCGCCGCCTGAGGCCCCATGGATACGCGCAGCCTTGCTCCGCAGCTCATGCAGACCTTCCGTGCGGAGCTCGAGGAGCACGTGCGCGTGATGAACGAGGAGCTGCTCGCCCTCGAGCGCGCGGCCACGGGCGGCGAACGGTCGGCGCGTCTCACGGTGCTGTTGCGTGCGCTCCATAGCTTGAAGGGCGCCGCGCGCGCGGTGAATCTCGGTCTCATCGCGGAGGTGTGTCATCGCCTCGAGGAGCCGCTGATCGCGGTACGCGACGGCAAGCGGGATCTCGATGCCGACCTGAGCGGGTTGCTCTTTGCCGGCGCCGACGCGCTCGCGGACGGCGCACGCCGCCTCGGGAGCGGGGAGGATCTCGAGTCGTCTTTGCTCGCCGAGCTGTCGGCGCAGCTCGCGGACGAATCCGGACGGCAGGGCGTGGGGTCGAGCGTCGCGCCGCCGCCGACCGGCGCGGTGGTCTCCTCTTCCGCCGCAGCCCGCACGTCCGCGTCCCCTGCGGCGGCCGTTCCGGGACGCATCGTGGAGGCGGCGGTGCGCGTTACCGCCGAGCGCTTGGACGCACTCGTCGCCGACGGTGGCGAGCTGCTGGTCGCGCACCATCGCTTGGAGGGCCGTCGTGACGAGCTCGCGACCTTGCGGGACGTCGTGCGTCGGTGGAACGCCGATCGGCGTCGTCTGCGGACGTCGCGGGACGTTCCGCGACTCGGGCAGCAGGGCGACGACGGTGCCGAGTGGCGGCGCGCGTCCAACGCGCTCGCCTCCACCGCGGAGTGCCTGCAGCGGACCGAGAAGGAGCTCGATCGGTTGGTGGCGCGCCTCACGGCCGACGGCAACGCCATGGGTGCCGTCGCCGTGCGTCTCGAGGAGGACATCCGCCGCGTACGCATGGTGCCGTTCGCGGAGGCGTGCGCCGGTCTCTTTCGTGCCGTCCGCGATCTCGCCAAGGCGACCGACAAGGACGTCGAGCTGCTGGTGGAGGGCGGGGAGACGGAGCTCGACCGCTCCGTGCTCGAGGGCCTCAAGGATCCGCTCCTGCATCTCGTTCGCAACGCCGTCGATCACGGGCTCGAGACGCGGGCCGAGCGCAGCGCCAGCGGCAAGTCGGCACGTGGTCGCGTCACGGTCTCGGCGGCGTTGCGGGGCGCGCGCGTCGAAGTGGTCGTCACCGATGACGGACGCGGCATCGACCTCGCGGCAGTCCGCGTGCACGCACGCGCGCAGGGCTTCGTCCTCCCCGAATCCGAGCGCGAGCTGGTGCGGCTCGTCTTCGAGCCCGGTCTTTCGACCGCCACGATCGTGACCGGCGTCTCCGGACGCGGCCTCGGCCTCGATGTGGTGAAGAGCCGACTCGAGACGTTGAACGGCACGATCGACGTCGCGTCCGAGCCGGGACGTGGCACCCGCTTCGCGATGTCCTTGCCGCTGACGTTGACGACGGTGCGGGCGTTGCTCGTCGTCGCCGCCGGCCAGATGTTCGCGATCGCTGGGACGGCGATCGCCGGCCTGCGTCGGGCGCGGATCGACGATCTCGCCGTCGTCCAGGGGCACCCGATGTTGCCGGTCGAGGACGGGTTGATTCCGGTGGCGTCGCTGGCAGCGATCCTCGGGAACGGGGCGTCGCCCGGCGGCGACACCAACGTCCCCATCTTGCTCGTCGCCGCCGGTGGCGCGCGCGCGGCGCTCGCAGTCGACGAGCTCGTCGTCGAGCAAGAGATCGTCGTCAAGTCGCTCGGGCCCCGCCTCGCCGGCGCCCGCGCGGTGACCGGCGGCGCGCTGCTGGCATCCGGCAACATCGCACTGGTGCTGAACCCCGCCTACCTCGCGCGCCGCGCCGTCGGCAGCGCTGCGCGTCTCGTGTCGCGGACGTTCGACGCGGCGCCGGCGCGCGCGAAGCGCGTCTTGGTGGTCGACGATTCCATCACCACGCGAAGCCTCGAGAAGAGTATCCTCGAGACGGCCGGGTACGAGGTGGACGTCGCCGCCGACGGCGAGCTCGGATGGCAGATGCTGCAGGAGCGCGGCGCCGACGTCCTGGTGAGTGACGTCGAGATGCCGCGCATGGACGGCTTCGCGCTCACCGAGACGGTCCGCGGCTCGGCGCGCTTCCGTGAGCTGCCGGTCGTGCTGGTGACGGCGCGCGAGAGCGAAGCCGACAAGGCGCGCGGGCTGCGCGCCGGGGCGGACGCGTATCTCGTGAAGAGCGCCTTCGACCAGCGGGCGCTGCTCGAGACCATCGCGCAGCTGCTGTGAAGACGATCATCCGCGTGTCCGTGTCGCTGGACGCGGCGGGCGATGCACGCGCGGCACAGGAGGGGACATCATGACGGTGGGTCGGAAAATCGCGGTCGGGTTCGCGGCGGTCTTCGCCGTCTTGCTGGTGATCAGCAGCGTTTCCTACCGCGCGACGAACCAATTGATCGAGACGACGGGGTTGGTGACGCACTCGTACGCGGTGCTCGATCAGCTGTCGACGGTCGTCGCGCTGCTCGACGACGCGGAAAGCGCGGCGCGCGGCTACGTCATCAGCGGACAGCACGAGTTTCTGGAGCCGTACCACGCCGCGCTGCGTCCGCTCGAGGACACGATGGCCACGCTCCGCGATCTCACGGCGGACAACGTCCACCAGCAACGCCGACGCGACGCGCTCGAGAAACTGGTCCAGTCCAAACTGGAGCTGACCGCGCGTATCGTCGAGCTGCGCGACAGCAAGGTTTCGACGCCGCGGGCAAATTCGTCGCGCAGGGAAACCCCAAGAAGGTCATGGACGAGATACGTGAGGTGATGCGCGGGATGCGGGGCGAGGAGGACACTCTCCTGCAGGCCCACAGTGCCGGAGCCGCCGACATGACCGCGCGCGTGCATCAGGTCATCGTCTACGGCACGCTCGCGGCGCTGCTGTTCATCATCGTCGCCTGCTGGATCCTCGTGCGGCGATTCATCACGGTGATCGGCGCGCTCCTCGACGGGGCGCGGCACGTCGGCGACGGCCGTCTCGACTACCGCATCCAGGTCGCGACGCAGGACGAGCTCGGCGATCTCGCCGCCGCCTTCAACGCCATGACGGTCAAGCTGCAAACCGCGATGGCGAGCTCGCGGGAGGCGGTGACCCGGTTGGCGACTGCGAGCGCCGAGATCCTCGCCAGTACTACGCAACAGGCGGCCGGGGCCGAGCAGCAGGCGGCGGCGCTCACCGAGACGGCGGCGATCGTCGACCAAGTGACGCAGACGGCGGCGCAGGCGGCGGCGCAGGCGCGCGGCGTCGGCGAGGCCGTGCAACGCACCGCCGACATCGGCACCACGGGGCGGCGCGCCGTCGAGGAGTCGGCGCAGGCGATGACGCGGGTGCGCGAGCAGGTCGAGTCGACGGCGGCGACGATCGTCACCCTCGCCGAACAAGCGCAGTCGATCGGCGAGATCATCATGACCGTCACCGACCTCGCCGAGCAGACCAACCTGCTCGCCCTGAACGCCGCGATCGAGGCGGCCCGCGCCGGCGAGCACGGCAAGGGCTTCTCGGTGGTCGCGAGCGAGGTCAAGGCGCTCGCCGGGCAGTCGAAGAAGGCGACGGCGCAGGTGCGCGACATCCTCGGGGAGATCCAGAAGGCGACGAACGCGACCGTGCTGTCCACCGAGTCGGTGACCAAGGGCGTGATCGAGGCGACGGATGTTGGCCGTCAGGCGGGGGACACCATTTCCACCCTCGCCGACACGCTCGACGAAGCGGCGCGCGCGGCGGCGCAGATCGTCGTCGCCGTCGGACAACAGGCGACGGGCATGACGCAGATCCACGAGGCGATGCGGAACATCGAGCAGGTGACACGGCAAACGATCACGGCGACGCGGCAGACCGAGCAGGCGGCGCAGAATCTCAGCGCGCTCGGCAACGAGCTCGCCGCGCTGAGCGGCGTCTGAGGATCGGCGGACCCCCCCGAAAGGTGATACCATGCTGCGCGTTCTCGTCGTCGACGATTCCCCCACCGTCCGGGCGCTGCTTGCCGACATCTTGCAAGGCGATCCGGAGATCACGGTCGTCGGCGAGGCACGGGACGGCGTCGAGGCCGTCGAGATGGCGAAGCGGTTCAGCCCGCAGCTGGTGACGATGGACGTCCACATGCCGCGCATGGACGGACTCGAGGCGACCAAGGCGATCATGCTCGAGGCGCCGACGCGGATCATCATCGTCACCGCGAGCCTCGACGAGCACGAGGTCGCGACCTCCCTGCAAGCGCTGCGGGCGGGTGCGCTGTGCGTGTTGCGAAAGCCGCCCGGCCCGGCGGCGCCCGGACATGCGAGCGAGTCGCGTCAGCTGCTCGAGACCGTGCGGGCGATGGCGGAGGTGAAGGTTCCCGGGCACACGCGCGCTGCCGAGCCCGCGCCGGTAAACGGTGGCACGCGGGTGGTCGCGCTTGCGGCCTCGACCGGCGGTCCGGGGGCGTTGCACCGCATCCTTTCGGAGCTGCCCTGCGACTTCGGCGTCCCGGTGCTCGCGGTGCAGCACATGAGCCGCGGATTCATCCCCGGGCTCGTGAGCTGGTTGAATGCCGGTACGGCGTTGCGCGTGAAGATCGCCGAGGCCGGCGAGGCGCTCGCCCCGGGCGTGGTGTACCTCGCGCCCGACGGACGCCACCTCGGCGTCGGACGCGGAGTGCGCGTCACACTCTCCGACGAGGCGCCGGTGCGCGGCTTTCGCCCGGCCGCATCGTACCTCTTCGAGTCGGTGGCGCACGCGTTCGGGTTCGGCGTCGTGGCGGCGATCTTGACGGGTATGGGCGACGACGGCGTCGTCGGGCTCGGCGCCGTGCGTCGTGCGGGCGGGTACGTCCTCGCGCAGGACGAGCCGTCGTCAGTCGTCTTCGGCATGCCCGGAGCGGCCGTCGCGGCGGGCGTCGTCGACGAGGTCCTCCCGCTCCGCGACGTGAGCGAGCGCTTGCTCGCACTCCTCACCGGGCCGCGGCTGCGATCCGCCGGCGCGCGCTCGTATGGATCGGGAGGCAACCGATGAGTCAGGTGCTCGTCGTCGAGGACAGCGCCACGCAAGCCGAGCAGATCACGCTCACGCTGCGCGCGGCGGGATTCGCGGTCGAGGTGGCCGCAGACGCGGAGAGCGCACTCGCGTGCTGCGCCGCCGCGGCGTTCGACGTCGTCCTCAGCGACATCGTGATGCCGGGGAAGTCGGGCTACGAGCTCTGCCACGAGCTCAAGCAGCGCGAGCACACCCGCGACCTGCCGATCATCCTGATGACGACGCTCAACGACCCAATGGCGATCATCGACGCGCTCGTCTGCGGGGCGGAGAACTTCATCACCAAGCCGTACGAGGCCGACTACCTGGTCGGACGCATCAATGACGTGATCGCGACGCGCGAGCGGCGGCGCGGCCGCCGTCTCGTCACCGAGACCGAGATCGCGTTTCTCGGCAAGCGCTTCGTGATCAACTCCGACAAGGAGCAGATCCTGAACCTCCTGGTCTCCACCTTCGAGGACATCGTGCGTGCCAACCGCGGCCTCGAGGAGAGCCACGCCGCGCTTCGCGAGGCGGATCGTGAGCTCCAGCTCCACAGCCGGCAGCTGGCGCGCAGCAATCGCGACCTCGAGGCCTTCGTCTTCACCGTCTCGCACGACCTCAAGGAGCCGCTGCGCGGCGTCGAGGGGTTCAGTCGCATCCTCCAACAGGACTACGCGTCCGCGCTCGACGAAGCGGGCACACGCTACCTCGGGTTCGTCTGCGACTCGGCGAAGCGCATGCGGCAGCTGATCGACGACTTGCTCGCCTTCTCGCGGGTCGGTCGCCAGCACTCGCGGCCGACCGCGGTCGCGCTCGGCCCGCTCGTGCAGGACGTCCTCGGCGCCATTCGTTTCTCGATCGACGACGCCAAGGCGACGGTACGCGTCGCCACCGAGCTTCCGACCGTCATCGGGTACCGCGTGCTGCTGTCTGAACTGTTCTCGAATCTCCTCGGCAATGCGATCAAATACCGCCGGCGCGATATCGCGCCGGAGATCGTGATCACCGCCCGGTCACTCGATGATGGGGGTGTCGAGATCGCGGTCGCCGACAACGGCATCGGGGTACCCGTCCAGTATCGTGAAAAGGTGTTCGGGCTCTTCCAGCGCCTTCACCAGCGCGACGAGTATCCCGGCACGGGGGTCGGGCTCGCGCTCTGCAAACGCATCGTCGAGCAACACGCCGGGACGATCGGGCTCGAGGAAACGGCGGGGGGCGGGTGCACCGTGCGGCTGACGTTGCGGCATCCGGAGCCGATGACGACGGCGGACGAGACCGTCGGCGGCGCGCCTGCCGCTGATCAAACCTGACGGTTGCGGCGGACGGCGGCGCCAGGCGCCGCGGCGACGACCGCATCGGTCGCCAGATCGGTCGATTTGCGCTGCGTCCGCCGGACGTGCGGTCTTCGCCGCGCGGGAGCCGCCGCGGGAGCGGGTGCGCCGACGACGACTGGGAGCGGGAACTCGACCCGCACCGTCGTGCCCTGTCCGGGCACGCTCTCGATCGCGATCGTCCCGCCGAGCAGCGACGTGTAGCGGTTGACGATGCCGAGTCCGAGGCCGAGGCCCTCGAAGCTGCGGGTGCTCGAACCGTCGAGCTGGCGGAAGTCCTCGAAGATCAGTCCGCGCGCCTCGTGCGGGAAGCCGACGCCGGTATCGGCGACGGTGAGCACGAGGCTGCCGCTTGCGCTCGGCGCGAGCGTCACGACGACCCGCCCGGCGTGCGTGAACTTGATGGCGTTACTGAGGAGGTGGTACGCGACGGCGCGGATCTTCTCGCGGTCGTGCTCGACCTCGGCGCGGTCGCTCGGCGATTGCCACTCGAGCGCCAGGCCCTTGTCGGCATTGAGCAGGACGGCGTCGGCACGGAGCTCCTCGATGAGGGCGCTGCATAGGAAGCGCGAGCACGTCACACCGATGGTGCCGGACCGCAGCTGCGCCAGGGTGAGCAGCGACTGCAAGACTTCGTGGAGGCGCGTGACCTGTCCGCGCACCTTGTTCAGCATGTCGTGAGCCGCGCTCTCCGGTGACAGCTCGCCCTCGAGGAGCTCGTGGTAGCCCATGATGATGTTGAGTGGTGTTCGCAGCTCGTGGGACAGATTGGAGACGATCTCCGCCTTGATCCGGGCCGCCTCCTCGGAGCGGAGATAGAGCGCCTCGATCTCGGCGGCCTGGGTCCGCACCATCGAGGTGCGCGCCTCCACCTTGGCCTCGAGCTCGCTGGCGTACGCTTCGAGGCGCGCCCTCGACTCGGCGAGCGCGCGTTCGAGGCGCACCCGCTCGAGGACGCGCTCCACCGCGAGACACAGCGCCGGGCCGCCGTCCACGTCTTTTGAGACGTAGTCGTACGCCCCATGTCGCAGGGTCTCGACCGCGACCCCGAGATCGCTCTGCCCGGTCGTCATGATGACCGGGGGATGGGGCAGGCGATCGAGCTCCTGCAAGACGGCGAGGCCGTCGAGATCGGGGAGATGGTAGTCGAGGAGCATCAGGTCGAGGTTGCCGGCGGCGAGATGCGACTGCGCCTGCGCCCAGCTTCCGACCGCGATCACCTCCACCGGACCGAGTGGCGCCGCGAGCCCGCCGAGGGTGCGCGCCGCCAACTCACGGTCGACGGGACTGTCGTCGATCAACAACACCCGAATACCCATGGTGATCCGGAGAGGCATCGGCAGAATGGGCCGCGAACTTGAGCAGCGACCGCGGTCGCGCCGCAATCACGACGGAAGGTGTCGTGCGACTTGCCGCGTCGTGCGATGCGCGCCGCTCAGAACTCGCAGCCGCCGGCCCTGCAGCCGCTGAAGTCGATCGTGCAGTCGCGCCGGCACGCGAGCCTGCCGCCGGCGTCGTCGCAGAAGTCGTCGCAGGTGCACACGTCCTCGAGGCAACTGTCGGTGTCGTAGGCCCTGCCATCGCATTCCTCGTCGCCCTCGACGATCCCGTTCCCGCAGACGGGAGTGCTCGTCGGTGACGGCGTCGGGATCCCGGTGAGCGTCGGCGTCGGCGCGACGGTCGGACTGGCGGTCGCGAAGGGGGTCGTCGGCGTCCGGCGCGGTCGCCGCGTCCGCGTGGGCATCGGCGTTGGCCCGGCGAGGGTCACCGTCGGGGTCGGATGATCGCACGCCGCCGCGGCGTCGCTCGCCTCGAGCGCGTCGAGCTCGTGTTCGAGGCCGACGCACGCCAACGCCTCGGCGGCGCGCGGTACCTCGGCGACCGCGAGGAGCCGCGTCGTCGCGCTGTCGACGAGGCGTCCGACGCACGTGCCGAGCGAGCGCAGGTCCGCGACCTCGGTCGGCGCCGGGAGGCATTGGCAGGTATGCGCAGCACTTGCGAATCCGAGGCCGTTCGCGTCGAGGACGGTGGAAAAGGCGATGCGCGTACAGCATCCGCTCGCCACCTTGACGGCGAAGCGCTGCGCGTCGCGCGCCAACTTCAGCTGCTGCGCGTGACATCGCGGTGCCGCCGCCGCGCAGCATGCGCTTGGGTCGGCGCCGTCGGTCGTGAGGCAGCGTACGCCGGCGGCGATGCACCTGCCGACCTGCCGTCGGATGCCGTCGCCAAGCTGGCGGCTGGCGCGTGCCAGCGCCTCCTGACACGCGGTGACCGGATCGGACGTCGGCCGCACGGCGACGTCGTCGGCGTGCGCATCGACAGCGAGGAACACGACGAGGAGAACGATCGCGAGAGTGCGCATGGTGCGTCTCCGTGAACGCGCAGTGTCCGAGCTTGCACGTCAACCATACGCTCCGAGCAGCACCCGCTGTCAATACGACTTTATATGTCGTGACGCACAGTTATTATGAATTAACAATTGTTATTCGGAAGTAGTAATACCAAAGAACTATGAGCGAGGAGTGATGCTCAGTGGCCGTGACGCATGAAGACGCCATGACCGCTCGTCCCGGCGTAGAGGACATCCTCCGCGGGATCGATCGCCAGCGCCCAGACGGTATCGATCAATCCCGCCGGCAGGAGTTGCCAGCTCCCGGCGCGGTCGCCGCTTGCGAACAGCGCGCCGCCGCTCGCGCCCGCGTAGACGGTGCCCGGGCGGGTCGGGTCGACAGCCAGCGCCCAGACGACGGCGGTCGTGAGGCCACGGCTCGCCGCGTGCCAGTGCCCGTCGGCGCCGGCGGTACACACGCCCCCTCCACTCGTCGCGGCGTAGAGCACCGCCGGAGGGCGCGGCTCGATCGCGAGCGCCTCGACCGCGAGCGTCGTGAGCCCGTTGTTCATCGGCTCCCACGTCCTTCCACCATTGCTACTGCGCGCCACACCCGCGCCGGCGCTGGCCGCGTATACCGTATCGTGGCGTGTGGGATCGACGAGCAGCGCGACCACGTCGGCCGTGCCGCCGGGATGCTCGAGGCGTGCCCAGGTCGCGCCGGCATCCGTGCTTTCGAGGATGCCGCCGCCACTCACGCCGACGTATAGCCGCGCCGGCTCGACCGGATCGATCGCGATCGCAAAGACCACCGTCGCCGTATCGATGCCCACGAGCCGGGTATCGATCCACGTGGCGCCGCGGTCGGCGCTCTTGAAGAGCTGGCCTCGCCCGGTCGCCGCGTAGACGATCGACGGATCGCGAGGATCGAGGGTGGCGGTGCGGACGTCGGTCCGGTCGCCGCCCGCGAGCGGCAGCGCGCGCCACTCCACGCGCGCCGGCGAGTGCGCGAGCAGGCCGGCATCGCTCGTGCTCGCATAGACCGTGTGCAGCGCACGCGGGTCGACGGCGAGCGCGCGCACGATCGCACCGCCGGGGCCGAGGGCGGTCCATGGCTCCGGGTTGCGCCGAGAGATGCCCCAGACGCCGGCGCCGCCGAGGACGACGACCAAAAGCGCGACCAGGACGAGACGCCGCGACGCGCTCCGCGAGTCGAGCGGAGCGTCCGATGCCGGCGCGACGGTCGTGTGCCTGCGAGCCATCCGAGCGAGCGAAGAACCCGAACGCTAGCGCAAGAACGGCGGCTCCGCGATGGTAAGCGCCGTCGCCCGCGACGCCTGCCGTCGTTCAGCCGATCGGTGGGACGCCGGGGACGACGATGGGAGGCGGCAGCCGGTCGGCACCGGGAGCGGCACCGCCACTCTTGGCGGCATGCGTCGGCTGGTCGCGCCGCGCGAGCACGCTCAGGCGTCGGTTCTCGTCGGCAAGGGGATCGTCGGGGTTGAGCAGCTTGGTGTCGGCGTAGGCGGTGACCCGCAGCACTTGGTGCGGATAGAGCCCGCGCCCTTCCATGATCTGACGGGCGGCGTTGGCGCGCGCGTAGGACAGGTCCCAGTTGCTCTGCTGCGCGCCCGGCGCGAACGGTCGCGCGTCGGTGTGGCCGCCGATCTCGATGCGGTTCGGCAGCGTGCCGAGCTCGCTCGCGATCTCGCCGAGAAGCGCGACCAGCGCGGGCTTCAATCCCGCGCTGTTGATGTCGAAGAGGAGATCCTTGCGACCCTCGGCGCCGGAGTCGATGACCTGGATCTCGAGCCCCTCCTCCGTCACCTGCATGCGGACGTTGTCGCGGATCGCCGCGAGACCCGGATTCTGCTCGAGGGCCCGCTGAATCTCTTTGGCGTGACCGCGGAGCGCCTCGAGTTCCTCGCCCTTTCCTTGCACCACCGAGAGCGACCCGTCGAGGGGGTGCGACTTCTCGCTCTTCGCCGGTTGCGTCAAGTTGCCGATGAGCGAGCCGCCGGGCAGCACGCTCGAGTTGCGGAAGTAGCGCGCGATGTCCTGTCGCAGCTGGAGGTCAGCCTGCGTGAGCAACCAGAGCACCATGAAGAGTGCGAACATGCAGGTGATGAAGTCGGCGTATGCCACCTTCCAGGCACCGCCGTGATGGCCGCCGCCGTGCGCCGCCTTGCGCTTGATCTTGATGATGACCTGCGGTTTCGCGCTCGCCGACACCGCGACTCCTCAGGCTGCGACCGCGGCTTTGGCGCTCTTGATCGCCGCGTCGGTCTCGTCACTCGAGGGTCGCACGGTGCCGAAGATCGCCTTGCGCGCGAACTCGACGGCGACGATCGGCGACGCACCGCGCACCGCCGGGATCATGCCCTCTTTGATGCAGCGCAGGTAGCGCGTCGAGGCGACGCCTTGGATCTCGACGTTGGTCGCGATTGGATTCAACATCCCGTACGACATCAGCACGCCGAGGAACGTTCCGACGAGCGCGGCGCCGATCTTGTGGCCGATCTCCTCGGGCCCGGCGTCGAGCGAGCCCATGGTGATGATGATGCCGAGCACCGCGGCGACGATCCCGAGCCCGGGCAGCGCGTCGCCGGTCTTCTGGATCAACCCGACGGGGATCACCGCCTCCTCGTGATGGGTGTCGAGTTCGGAGTCGAGGAGGACGTCGAGCTCCTCGGCGCTGGCGGTGCCGTTCACGACCTGCTTGAGCGCGTCACGGAAGAAGTCGACCGCGTGGTGGCGCTTCAGGAAGCCCGGGTACTTCGAGAAGATCGCGCTCTTTTCCACGTCCTGGACGTGCTCGTCGAGCGCAACGGCGCCGTTCTTCCGGAGGAATTGGTACACTTCGTATTGGAGCGTCAGCAGCTCGATATAGTCGGCCTTCGTCGGGCTCGAGCTCGTGAAGGAGCTCGCGATCGCCTTGAAGACCTGTCCAAGCACCTTGCCCGGCGCGGACACGAGCAGCGAGCCGATCGCGGCGCCGAAGATGATGATCAGCTCGGCCGGCTGGATGAGGACGTGCAGGGGGCCGTTTTCCATCAGGTAGCCCCCGACTACTCCACCCAGTACGACGGCGATGCCGATGATGGTGAACATGGTCGCGACGGGGCGCAGCTCTCCCGCCGCTCCACCGTCGGTAGGGTTTTCGGTCCGTTACGCCGAGAACTTGAGAGGGTGACTGGTCAGGGCGCGCAGGCGGTGTTGCAATCGGTGCCGCTGCCGACGGTACCCCCGACGCGCGTGCAGTGGTCCGCGGTCGCCGCCTTCCGGCAGGCCGGAATCCGGCAATCGGTCAGGGTGTCGCACGGCTTCTGCGAGCGGCTGCACGTCCCTTCCTTCTTGCCGTCGCCGGGCGCGGGGTCGTTCAGACAGTCGTGCTGGCGGGGGAGGCAGCAGGCGACGGCGTTCGGCTCGCCGCAGGTCGAACGAGCGGCCTCGCGCCGCAGATTGGCGGCGCAGGCGCGCGGCACTGAACCGCACACCTGAGCGCCGTCCGCGCCCTTGTGACAACCGCTCAGCGCGCGGAGCTTGTCGGCGACGCAGTGTACGTGTGCGGCGCGGGTTTGCGCCGTCGCGCATGGGCACGCGGCGTCGATCTGCGCCTGCAGGGTGCGCTGCACCTCCTCACAGTGCGGCCGGTCGGCCGCCTGTGCCGCAGCTGCAAGCGGGATCAGGAATCCTGCAACGACTACCAGGTGTCGCATTCTCGCCGCACCTCCAAAGACCTCGTCACTATCGTACGCCGGCGCGACCGTACAGCCATGCTCTCCGGAGCGACGGGCGTTACGCGGATGTTCACTGTGCCGCTTTACTGACATGGATCGGCGAGCGTAAGGCCCACTCCGCCAAGGAAAATTCACTCGTGCAAGGTGGCATATCAGTTGCTTACGTCCAGGCCAGCGCGGATGTCCCGCGCAATTCAGCGAGGAGTGTCCATGGAAGCCGACAACATCCGCAGTCTGCGTCGCAACCTCGGCATGACCCAAGAGGAATTCGCGCATCGCCTCGGGATCACCGTCGCGACCGTGAACCGATGGGAGAACGGTCACAACAGCCCGACGCGCTTGGCGCGGAAGGCGCTCTACGATCTCGCGACCGAGGGCGGGGTACGCGGCCCGCAGCTCAATACGCCGTCAGAGGGCTGACCGGCCACGCCCGGCCGCGCACGTCGGGCGAGCTGCGTTCGCGGCGGGGTTCCGCGCGTCGCCCGCGATCAGCGGCGTCCGCCGCCGGATGGGCGGAAGTGCGCGAAGCTCTCGCTGCCGGGCCGGATCGCCTTGGTGCTGAAGAACGGCGCCGGTTTCGACGGGAACCACAGGCGTTCGTGGGTGCGCTTCAGGCGCTCACGTAGCCGCGAGCGGTCGCGCGCGTTGTCGAGCGCGCGCCGAACCTCCTCGACCGATATTTCCATCGTCGCCTGCAACGTCCCCTGCACGAGCTGAATGCCGAGCAGGGGATCCTGTGGCGACGGTCCGTCCTGCACCTGGAGCTGGACCTTCTTGTCGATCGAACGGATGATCTTTCGCAGTTCGTTGTGGGCGTTGGTTTCGAGATCTTGATGCCGCATCGGACGTCCTCACCTCCAGGGACACATCGCGGCGCTGCACGCGCGGCGAACGGAGGAGCATAGGAGGCCCCGCAGCCGACGTCAAGGCGATGGAGCCGGTTGCGCGGCGCCGGCGGCGGCGCGCACAGTGGCCGCGTGGTGTACGTCGACCCGCCGCTCGCTGCGCTCCGCACCGGCCCCATGCCGGCGTGCGTCGCGAACGTTCGCGTCGGCATCGCGTCCTGGACGGAGCGCACCCTCCTCGAGAGCGGTGCCTTCTATCCGCCGAACGTCACTACACCCGCCGATCGTCTGCGCTACTACACACGGCATTTCCCCGTCGTCGAGGTCGACTCCACCTTCTACGCGCTGCCCGCCGAGCGCGTGGCGAAGGCATGGGTCGAGCGCGTACCTCCCGATTTCGTTTTCGGCGTGAAGGCGTTCGCGGCGCTCACCCAGCACCCCTTCGTCCCGGCACGGTTGCCGCCCGATCTTCGCACCGCGCTCGGCCGTGCGCTTGCCCGCCAACCGCGTCTCTATGCGCGCGAGCTCCCGCCCGAGGTCGACGCCGAGATCTGGCGGCGTTTTGCCGCGGCGCTGGCGCCGCTTCACGAGGCCGGCCTCCTCGGATACGTGTTGCTGCAGTTCCCGAAGTGGTTTCCGCGCTCGGCGATGAGCGTCGCTTACCTCGAATCCTGCCGCGAGCGGTTACCGTTTCCGCTCGCGATCGAGTTCCGCGACCCGAGTTGGCTCGCGACCTACCGCGCCGCGCGCACGTTCGACTTCCTACGCGCGCGCGGGCTCGCATACGTGTCCGTCGACGAGCCGCAGGGCACGCCGGCGAGCGTGCCGCCGATCGCGGAGGCGACGAGCGACGCGCTCGCCGTCGTCCGCTTCCACGGCCGCAACGTCGACGCCTGGAACCGTCCCGGCGTGAGCGTCGTCGAGAAGTTCGGCTACCAGTACACGCCGGACGAGCTCCGCGAATGGCAACCGCGCATCGAACGCCTCGCCGGACGGACGAGGAGCGTGCTCGTCCTCATGAACAACTGCCGCAGCCACTACGCCGTGCAGAACGCGAAGGAGCTCGCGACGATGCTCGCCGCCGGCGCGCTCGGCCGCGTCACGGGGTGAGGACGATCTCGAGCGTCGCGGTGCCGCCGGCGAGGACGTCGACCGCCTGCTCGCGGCCGCCGAGGCGGGGATGCCAGGCGGCGACGATGTAGTGCCCCGCCGGCACGTGCGCCAGCGTGAACGCGCCGTCGCGCCCCGTCACCGCGAAGTAAGGATGCTCGACGACGCCGAGCGCGGCGTGCATCCACGGATGGACGTCGCATTGCACGGCGACCGGCACTTCGGGACGGTCGATCGCGATCGCGCGACGCGCGCCTTGGAATCCGAGGCCGAAGTTCCAGGCCGACGACTTGTCGGGCGTGCCGTGGACGTTGTGGAGCGTGTCGTCGCTGTTCACGAACTCGATGCGCTGGCCGACCTGTACGCCGACGACGCGCGGGACGTAGAGGCAGCCGCGCTGGTCGACGACGACCGGTGTCTCCGGGACCGCAAACACGCGGTCCTCGAGGCCGTGAGCGACGTACACGAACGCCTCGGCGAGCATGCCCGCGTCGGTCCGGACCTCCTCGAGGGTGAGCCCCTCGGGATGCGCCGCGGCGCAGGTGGGATCGCTCGCGACTTCCACGCGGCGCGGAGCGGGTAGGTCGCCGGCGAAACGGACGTGGCCGGTGATCGTGCCCGTCGTCGCCGCGTCGAGCGGCGTCGGCGTGCGGGACGCGCGCGGCGTCGGACCGAGGGCGCGCTCACATCCGCCGGCGACGATCACCGTTGCCAGGACGAGGAGCGCGCGCGCGGTGCGGCGCGCTCTTGATTGCCTCGCGGTCTCTGGCACTGTGCGACGCGGAGCGAGCGAGCGAGACGACATCCCGGGGTGCACACTATGACGAAACCGATCCAGGGGGCAGTGGCATTGCTGATCGCCGTCGCGGCGTGTCGGCACGAGACGGAGCGACGCCCTCCGACGCCGCTCGATCATACGACCGTCGGCGTGATCGCGGGCGAGGTGCGCTTCGCGGGCACGCCGCCGGCGCCGCGCGTCGAGATGTCGAGCGCCAAAGAATGCGGCGCGCAGCACGGCGGTGCGATCGATGCCGGCGACGTCTTGGTGCGAGACGACAGGGTGCAAAACGCGATCGTCGCGATCGAGGATGGCCTCGGCGACCGTGTTTTCGCAGTGCCGGAGACGCCGGTCGTCGTCGACCAGCGCGGCTGCCTCTTCGTGCCGCGCGTCGCCGCCGCGCAGGTCGATCAGCCGATCGAGTTCCTCAACAGCGACGCGCTCGCGCACAACGTCCACGGCACGCCCGCCAAGTCCTCGGCCTGGAACTTCAGCCTCGGCCTCAAGGGCGCGACGCGCGTGCTCGCGGTCGACGCGGCGCAGCCCGTCATTCCCATCACGTGCGACATCCACCCGTGGATGCAGGCGTACCTCGGCGTGTACGACCACCCGTACTTCATGGTGACGGGCGCGAACGGTCAGTTCACGTTACGCGACGTGCCACCCGGGACCTACGTCGTCGAGGCCTGGCACGAACGCTTTGGCACCCGCACTGCGACCGTCACGCTGGCGCCGAAGGAGACGACGACCGTCACCTTCACGTTTGGCGGCGGCTGAGTCGGCCACGTACCCGGCGGTACTGTCCGTCTACGAGGACAGTACCCAGCCGGCGACAGGGGAGACTCGGCGACGGCGCCGCCGATGCTCCCGGCGGCGCCGCGCCCGTACCTCAGAAACCTTTGACGTTCTTGGCGCGCTCGTAGACGTGCGACACGAGCCCCCAGCCGACCAAGACGACGATCGTCAGCGAGATCGGCGTCGCCGTCGCCGCCCATGTCGCGTGCTGGCTGATCATCGTGAACACCAGCGGCACCGACATGTAGGTGTTGTGCTTCGAGCGCGTCCCGGCGAGCGCGACGATCGCCGCATCCGGTGCCTGCCCGTTCTTGACGGCGGTGATGATCGTGCGCTGCGACGGCCAGATGCGGAACCACACATTGTAAGCCATCGTCGTGCCGAACATCGACCCAAGGTGAATCGCCGTGCCGCGGAAGCTGAAGCCCGCCCAGCGATCGAAGAGGAGAAGCACCACGAAGACGAGCCCGAGCCCGGCCCAGAAGCCCGTCGTCGGATCTTTCAGCGGCCCCTTGTAGAGCGCGTCGTAGATGAAGGGGGCGATGAAGACGAGCGCGACCATGAGCAATATCGGCCCCGTCCACTGGCGGACACCGCCCGGAAACACCGCGCCCATGTGGTAGTAGACGAGCAGCAGCAAAAACACGCCGGTGATCCAGGTGAACGCCGCGCCCCAACGAAACCAGAACAGCGCGCGCGGCATCAGCTCCGGCACGACCTTCTTCTTCGTCTCCGCGTCCATCGTCGCCGCGAAGGGCCCGTTGACCCAGTTGAAGAAGTACAGCAGGCCGATCCAGAGGATGCCGAAGAAGACGTGGAGCCAGCGAAACAACGACTCGGTCAAGTTCATCACATCCATCGAAACCTCCTCCTGCCTGATCGCGCTGGTGCTTAGAGGCCGTCTCATTCCTTGTCAAGGAACACGAGGTCTCTGGCGCGTCGCGTGGTGGTGGGGTAAACGGCACTGTCGACAGGCGCCGGAGAGGTGGCCGAGTGGTCGAAGGCGCACGCCTGCTAAGCGTGTGTAGGGGTAACACTCTACCGAGGGTTCGAATCCCTCCCTCTCCGCTCCCGTCTCGCCCGGTGAAATGACGATCCTGCGTGGTGAGAGCACGGCGCCGCTTCGCCGCGCCGTCTTTCGCGCGCTCTGGATCGCCTCGGTCGTCTCGAGCGTCGGCACTTGGATGCAGGACGTCGGCGCGGCCTGGCTCATGACGTCGCTCACGCCGTCGCCGTTCCTGGTGACGCTCGTTCAAGTCGGCTCGAGCCTGCCGATGTTCCTCCTCGCCGTACCCTCCGGCGCGCTCGCCGACATCCTCGACCGGCGGCGCCTCCTCATCGTCACGCAAACGTGGCTGCTCGCCGCCGCCGCCGTCCTCGGCGCCGTCACCCTCAGCGGACACGTGACCCCGCTCGCCGTTCTCGCGGTCACCTTCGCGATGGGCATCGGCATCGCGCTGAACGGTCCGGCGTGGCAGGCGATCATCGCCGAGCTCGTGCCGCGCGAGGAAATGCCGGCCGCCGTCGCGCTCAACAGCGTCGGCTTCAACATCGCGCGCGCCGTCGGTCCCGCGCTCGGCGGCCTCGTCGTCGCCGGCGCCGGCGCCGGCGCAGCGTTTCTCCTGAACGCCCTCTCGTTCCTCGGCACCGTCTTCGTGCTCTACCGCTGGCGCCGCGACGTCCCCGCGTCGCCGCTTCCCGCCGAGCGCCTCCTCGGCGCCATGCGCGGCGGCCTGCGTTACGTACGCTACACGCCGGCGCTCCGCACCGTCATGCTGCGCTCCGGCGGCTTCATCGTATTCGCGATCGCCCTCATGGCGTTGCTGCCGCTCATTGCCCGCCACGAGCTCGGACGCGGTCCGACCGGCTACGGCGTTCTCCTCGGCGCCCTCGGTGTCGGCGCCGTCACCGCCGCATCCGTGCTGGCGCCGCTTCGTCGCCGCTTTCACCTCGAGCAGATCACGCGCGTCGGTACCGTCGTTTTCGCGCTCTGCTGTCTCGTCGTCGCGCACAGTCGGATCTTCGCGCTCGACTGCGTCGCCATGTGGCTCGCCGGCGTCTGTTGGCTGACGATGCTCTCGCTCTTCTACGTCGTCGCGCAGGGCGCCGTCGCCGGCTGGGTGCGTGCGCGCGGCCTGGCCGTCTATCTGCTCGTCTTTTCCGGCGGTATGGCCGTCGGTAGCGCCATCTGGGGCGCCCTCGCGTCGCGCATCGGCACCCCGTGGTCGCTCAGCACCGCCGCGGTCGGCCTCCTTGTTACCCTTCCCGCGCTCGCGCGCCTGCGCCTCCCCGACGTCGCCGGCCTCGACCTCTCGCCGACGAAGTTCAGCCCAGCGCCGCGCATCGACACGCCCCTCGACCGCGGCCCGGTCATGGTCACCGTCCGCTACGCGATCGCCGCCGCCGATCGCCGCGCCTTCGCCGCCGTCATGCGCGACATCGAGCGCCTGCGCCGTCGCGACGGCGCCATCGGCTGGTCGCTCTATGAGGATGCCGAGGATGCCGAAACGTTCGTCGAGGTGTTCCTCGTCGACTCATGGGTCGAGCATCTCCGCCAACACGAGCGCCCCACGCAGAGCGACGTCGCCATCCGCGAACGCGTCCGCGCCCTCCATCGCGGCAGCGACCCGCCAAAGGTGGCGCACTACCTCGCCCTCGGACGCACCGTCGAAGATTGACTTGTCACTGGGTCGGCGAGAAAGCAACGCGCATGCGCATCGTTCGCAAACCTCCCGATCCGAACGAGATCGAGGTCGTCGGTGCCCCGCGGACACCGTTCAGCGACTTCTACTATCAATTGCTGCGACGCCACTGTGGCTCGATCTGCTCGGCATGGGCGCGGCGTTCCTCCTGATTAACTTTCTCTTCGCGGCGGGCTACACCGCGGTGGGTGGCGTCGCCGGCGCCGAGCCCGGGTCACTCGCCGACCACTTCTTCTTCAGCGTCCAGACGATGGGAACGATCGGCTACGGCGTCATGCACCCGCTCACGCCGGCCGCCGAGACGCTCGTCACCTGCGAAGTCATCGTCGGACTGTCGCTGATCGCGCTCGGCAGCGGCATGCTGTTTGCCAAGTTCAGCGTGCCGCGGGCACGGATGCAGTTCGCCGAATGGGTGACGGTCTCGCCGTTCGACGGGACCCCGACTCTGATGTTCCGCCTCGGTAACCAGCGCGCATCGCAGATCATCGAGGCGACGGTGCGAGTCGTGTTGATCCGCACCGAGCGCAACGCCGAAGGCGTCGTCTACTACCGCATTCGCGACCTGGCCCTCGAGCGCGAGCGCTCGCCGATGCTCTCGCGTTCCTGGACCGTCATGCACCGCATCGACGAGACGAGCCCGCTGTATGGCGCCACTCCCGAGATCCTCGCGCGTGACGAGGTGGAGTTCACCCTGACGGTCGTCGGCCTCGACGAGTCCTCGGCGCAGAATGTCCACGCCCGCCACACCTACGACCACGTCCAGGTGCGTTGGGGCGCGCGCCACGCCGACATGCTCTCGGAGCGATCCGATGGACGCCTACGCATCGACATGCGCCAGTTCCACTCTGTCGTCCCAACCGCGCCCACAGCAACGTTCCGCTACCCGCGCGAGTCGCTGCGCAGTTGACAGCCCCGCTCGGTTTGTTAAGGGTCGGCGTTCTCTCGCGCCCATAGCTCAGTTGGATAGAGCGCTTGACTACGAATCAAGAGGTCGGGTGTTCGAATCACCCTGGGCGCACTCGAAATTCCCTCCGTAGCGTCAGCTCATAACAGTTCATCATCGCCGCGCTCGGTCGGCGCAAGGCGTGCGAATGGTGCCAACGGTTGCGAGGGCATCACCTGAACTTGGTTGAAGCGGCCGGCGCACACACTGCGCTTGCGCGCCGACGCGCCGCTCACGCGAGACCCGCCCTTGGTTGCTCGACGCCTCTACTGCACCTCGAACGCGCCGATGTCGCACGGCGCCAGCCGCGGCAGGCCGCGCTGATCGGCGGAGGGCGGCGGGCACATCCCCATGTCGGCGTTGATCGCCGGACTTCCCGGCATAAGGGCGTGCGTCTTGGTGGGGCCGCCGTTGTCCTTCAGCGGCGCGAGGCCCGGTTTGACGGCCTTTACGGGTTTCGGACCGCCGGTGATGTTACCAGTCGTGTCTCCCGTGATGGTGCAGCCGTCGATCCGTCCGATGAGGTTCGAACCGTTCGAGACGATCGGACCGAAGCAGTCGAACGGCGTGTTCGTCGCGACGAGCGTGGCGGTAAGCGTCGCCGTGGTCCCGGCCTCGGTCCACAGGCCGGCTCCCTCTTTCGCCTTGTTGTGGGCGATCGTGACGTGGTCGAGGACGAGGGTTCCGCCGCTCTCCAACTGGATCCCGCCGCCCTTCGCGCTGTGGTTGCCGCTGATCGTGGTGTTCGTCACGGTCACCGTGCCGACGCTCGGGTCGAGACCCCCGCCCTCGTTCTTGCTCTTGTTGCCGGACACGGTGCAATCCGTGAGGGAGACCGTGACGCCGTTGTTGGAGTCGATGGCGCCTCCGGTGTCCCCGGCGCTGTTCTTGGAAAGGGTCACGCGGAGGAGCGTCGCGGTTCCCGAGGGGAAGAATTCAAGGCCGCCGCCGTCGTTGGTGACGGCCTTGTTCTTCGTCACGACCACGTCGGTCAGCGTGCAGGTCCCGGCCTCGCTCGCGATGCCGCCGCCGCTGTTGCCGGCTTTGTTCCCGGTGAACACGGAGTCCTCGACCGTGAGCGTGCCGACGTTCAGGATGCCGCCGCCGTCGACGGCAGCGCTCCCACCCTTCACAGTCACGTGGCTGATCGTCAGGTCACCGTCCGCGAGGACTTCGAACGCCCGGTCCTTGGCCCCCTTCGCGTCGATCACGGTCCCGCCTGAAGGGTCGCCTTGGATCGTGACGGCGTCCGTGATGTCGAGGTCCCCCGCCTCGGCGGTGGCGTCGTCGCCGCGCAGCTTGAGCCGGTATTTCCCCGGGTGGAGCGTGATCATGTCCGGGCCCTGCGTCGAGTTGGCCAGGAGGATCGCCTGCCGCAGCGAGCAGCCGTTCACGTCGCACGGCCCCGACGGGTCGTCGAAGCGCGTGACGTCGATCGCTGCTGCCATCGCAGAAACGCTTGACAACGCGACAACCGCGGCTGCGAAAAGAAGTCCCATGCGTCCGATCATGTCGTCCTCCGGTGTGTTGCAGCGCTCGGTTTCCGGGTGTGCGGCGGAGTCTAGCACGGCGGCGGCGCGGATCGTAAGCTTCCTCTAGTCCCGATGCTCGATCTCGATCATGTGATTCTCCTCGCTCGCGACGTTGAAAAGTGGTCGAAGCGTTTGGAGCGAGAGTGCGGTTTGCGAAGCTGCGGTGGTGGGACGCATCCGAGTGGGACGCGGACGCGCATTGTACCGTTGCAACCGCCGCACTACATCGAGGTGATGGGCGTCGTCGCGGGAGCACGCGACAGGCCGCTCGCGTCGATGCTCGCATGCCGCCTCGACGAGCGGGGTGACCACTTCTTTGGATGGGCCGTGCGTACGGACGACATTGACCGCGAGGCACGCCGGTTGCGCCGGGCGCCGCAGTCGGGCGGTGGCGAGACGGTGCATTGGCGGACAATTCGGCCCGCAGCGGCCGATGCAGACGATCGTCCGTTCTTTATTCAATACGACGGAGACAGTGGGACCGCGTACCTCGAACGCCGAGCCGAGGAGGCGAACAGTCCCGCCGGGCCGGGCGGCTTCGCGTGGATCGAAGTTGCGAGCGAGCCGTCGGCACTCGCCGAGTGGTTGGGCCCGCACGAGCTGCCCATCCGGCTTACGAACGGCGCGCAGGGCGTCCACGCCGTCGGCATCGATGCCCCCGGCGGTGTGATTGAGCTTCGCATCTCCGATTGAAGGCCCGATGCAACGAAACGCCGCTCGCCGTCGTTGACCGTGCTCGATAGCGACGCCCCTTCGGGCGCGTAGTTCGCGCATCACTGGGCCGCAGACTCACCTATCGTTGGTGTGTGCCGTACCGGGTTTCCGGCTTGCGCCAATTGGCGTGCGTCGTACGCTGCACTCCGTACGCGTCGGTGTTCGACAAGCGACCTGACGAGGAGGCAACAGCCATGCGCGAGATGATGCTCCGTCCTGCGATCGGAGAAGCAGCGGCGGTTGCTCGACGGTTACGTTTCTTGCGTCACCGTACGTTGCGGTGGTTTCAGCCGCCAGTCCGTGCGGTCGCGCGGGAGCGACCCGAACCTGCGTCGGCTCGCGACCACTTCCCCGGGGAGAATTGACGCGTCTTTTGTCGACGCAGGCATCGGCGATCTCGCGCTAGTGTTCGCTGTCGACTGCATCCACTGCCGCGAACAAGTCGGCGACTCCGTCGAGCGGATCGGTGAGGAGGAAGCCGTCGCGCTTCGCGAGCACCTAAGGACCTGCCCGCGCGCTACGCGAGCAGAAAACGTCGCGAGCATGGGCGAGTTGTTGAAGCACTTTCACCTGACGCGCGACGATTGACGATCAGACGCGTACCCTTGCGCATTTCGGTGTCTCGCGTAAGGTGGGACTATCTCGACCCGTGAGCATACGGCTCAGCGGCGCGGATCGAAGGTCGCGCGTTTTGATGCGTCCTCTCCGCAAAAGCTGCGCGGGCTTTCCCCGATCGAGGACTGATGCTGACATGGTCACTATTGAGTTTCGCTCTGTTCTGACTGGTCTCGGGCGCGGTGTTGGCGAGACTCGCGTTCCAGGCCATTGCAGTGAGTAGGAGCGATCGTGCCGATCAGAGGTAGTGCCTACCGCGCCGAAGGAAACATGACGCTCCGCACGCTGTGTGCGAATTGTGGGAAGTCGATTCCGACCGAGGTCGGGCACGCGCATCCGCTCGACGAGGCGATCGAGCAGGAAACATGGGGTCTCGTCGGGGTTCACGGCGAGGTGCGCACGGTGTTTCCTACGTGTACCGTGTGCCACGACGCTGGATGGAGACCTCCGGGGTTCGTCGGGATGAACTGAGACGAGCGGCCACGTGCACCACGACAAGGACGTCGCGGGCGGAAGAGTTCAGCGCCCTTGCAAAAGGACCTTCGGCCCGTTGGCGAAGAGGATATCGATCTTGATGCTGTCGCGCTCACCGGTGACCACGCCGAGTCCGAAGGTGGCGTGGGAGATGAGCTCGCCCACCGCAAAACGCGTCGAGGTCGAGTAGGGGCGCGAGGCGGCCTTGGTGCGGCCGCGCAGCAGCGCGTCGTACTCGCTCTCCCGTTTCACCTGTTCCTTACTCGCTCGGCTGCCACCGCCGCCGCCCGGGGCGCGTTCGGCCGCGACGCGGGTGCGAGGGGCCTCGACGCGATGGGCGTGTTGCCCGCCGCAGGTATTGCAATGGACGCGCGTGATCTTCCCCCCCGCTATGGCCTCGATGGTATGCCCCAGCACGAGCTTGCAGCGTGTGCACCAGCCGTCGATGTTCTTGCCAACCTTGAGTGCCATGATCCTCCCAGGAGCTTGCCCCGATCCGTGGACACCCAGCACTAGACCGAAGCGTCAATCGGCGAGGTCGATGCAGCCGCCGGCATCCTAGTTGATTCCGCGTCAGAAGTATTGCCCCCCGAGCGGATACGGATGTCGGACGAGGAGGGTGGAGACTAGCGAGGGCCGACGATCGAGTCGAGCGATCGACCCGGTCGTCGGCCGGTGACGTTCAGGCGCCGCCGATCAGCGCCAGCCGCGACGGCCGTCGCCCCAATGGCGGCCACCGCCGAAGTGCCGATGAGGGAACCCGCCGTGACCGAATCGCCCGCCGACGTACACGCCGCCCACGACCGGCGGTCCGTAGTAGTAGGCCGGTCCCCACCCGTAGCCGTAGCCATAAGGATAGGCCGGGTAGTACGCCGGGGCGTAGACCGGCGCGCCGAAGACGATGCCCGGGATACCGATGCCGATTGACACCCCCACGTGGGCATCGGCGGCACGGACTCCACCGGCGAGAATCAGGCCTGTCAGCCCGGCAACTGCGATCATACGCTTCATCATGGCACTACACCTCCTGGGACGCCCGATCTCAACTCATGAGACCGGAGAAGGTTGCGGTGGTCAAGGGCGTCGCCGGTGTTGCCGTCGGCCGGCATCTTCGCCACCATGGGTACAGGGGTCTACGCGTATCGACGCGCAACTCGCGGGTGCGCGACTGTTTGAATCGAAACGGAGGAGTGCGAAGATGCAACGTGTACGAATGAGGTTCCTGGCGCTGGCGACGCTCCTGGTGGTCGGCGGCGTGCGAGCTCCTGTGGCGGGCGCGCAAACCGACCGCGCAGTCGGCGCGACGCCACCGCGTCTGGCGTTCATCGCTGGCGAGGTCTCGTTCTGGCGTCCGGGAGCGGACGACTGGGCGCCCGCCCAGATCAACACCGCGCTCGCCGCCGGCGACTCGCTGTACGTCGGTGACGGCGGCAACGTCGAGCTCCAGATCGGCTCGCGTGCCTACATCCGCGCCGGATCGGGCACGCAGCTCGGCGTCGATTCGCTCGAGACCGGCTACCTTCAGCTCGAGGTGACGTCCGGCCACGCCGCGATCGATCTCAAGCGATTGGCCGATGGGCAGGTGATCGAGGTCGACACGCCGAGCGGCGCCTTCACGATCGAGCGCGCCGGCTACTACCGCGTCGACGTCGACGACAGCACGACCTTCACCACGCGTCGCGGCGGCGCCGCGACTGTGGTTCCAGCCGGCGGCGAGACGTCGGACATCGACCCCGATCGGCAGATCGTCCTCGCGGGCACGGAGACCGCGACGGTTACGAGCAGTGCCGCTCCCGACCTCGACGACTGGGATCGCTGGAACTTCGACCGCACCGCGCATCTTGCCGAGCGGCCGCGCAGCGCCGAGTACGTTCCAGCCCCGGTAGCGGGCGTCGACGACCTCGATAGCTACGGCGAGTGGCGGGACACGCCGCGCTACGGACACGTCTGGGTGCCGCGCGACGTGTCCGCCGATTGGGCGCCGTACAGCACCGGCCGCTGGGTGTACGACCCGTACTACGAATGGACGTGGGTGGACGACGCGCCGTGGGGCTGGGCGCCGTACCACTACGGCCGCTGGTGTTGGGCGGACGGCTACTGGGGGTGGGCTCCGGGACCCGTGGTCGCCGTCCCCCGGTACTCGCCAGCCCTGGTCGCGTTCTTCGGTGGCGGTGGCGTCTCGGTGGGCATCGGTGTCGGGGCGCCGTTCGTGAGCTGGGTGGCGCTCGGATGGGGTGAGCCCATCGTGCCGTGGTGGGGACCCGTCGGCTTCGTCGGCCATCCGTATTGGGGTGGGTGGGGCGGCCCGCGCGTGGTCAACAACGTCGTCATCAACCAGACGACGATCGTCAACGCCAGGAACATCAATCGATTCTCGAACGTCGAGGGGCGCAACGCCATCGTCGGCGTGCATCGCGATCAGTTCGGACGTGGACGCGTCGAGCACATCCACATCGCGGCCGCGCAGGCCCGCCAGTTGCAACCGGTGCGCGGGCAGATCGGAGTGCGTCCGGTGGCGGCGAGCCTCGTACCGCGGGCTGGTCGCGCGCAAGCGCCGCCCGATCGCATTCGGAACCGGCGTGTCATCGCGACGCGACCGCCGCAGGATCCGTCGCGTCGACTGCGCGCGGCAGGCATCGAGACGCGGGGCCCCGCGCGGCCGGTCGAGCCGCGCGTGGTGCAGCCGTCCCGCGCTCGAGGGCACGGACCGAGCGAACGGCCGCGCGGCGCCGATCGCATGACCTCACCACCACCGCCGGGACGCGAGCGCGGTGCGGCGGGCGAGCGCGGAGGCCCGAGCGTCGAGCATGGACGATACGGAGCACCGCCGTCTCCCGCTGGCGAGCGCGGACGGGTGAACGAACGCAACGGAGTGAACGTCGAGCACGGCCGGCACGCGGCGCCGCCACCGCCCGAGGAGCACGAGCCGAGACTCGAGCGCGGAGGTCCGAGCGTCGAACACGGACCGCATGCGGCGCCGCCCGCACGCGAGCACGCGCCGATGAACAAGCGCGGCGGGGCGAACGTCGAGCGCGGCCGGCACGCGCCGGCGCCGCCTCCACCCGGAGGTGAACGTGAGCCTGCGAGCGAGCATGGGGGTGCCGATGTGGGACGCGGCCGCCACGCGGCGCCCCCGCCTTCATCGGTTCACGAGCGCGCGCCCGCCAACGAGCGCGGTGGTGCGAGCATCGAACGTCGCCACGAGACCGCGCCTCCGCCGCCGCGCGACGTAGAACCGCCGCGCAGCGAGCATGGCGGTGGCGAGCGCATCGATCGCGGCGTGTCCGTACCGCGTCCACGGGAGCGTACGATCGAGCACGCCGCTCCTCGCGAGCAGCCACGTCCGGAACCGGCGCGTCCCGCGATGCCGGAAGCACGGCCACAGCGTCCCGGTGCCGGCAAGCACGCGCCCGTGGAGGGCGGCCACGGACGCGAGCGGCAGCAGCCGTGAACCCTGAGGCGAATCGAGCGCGGTTAGGCGATAAAGGTCAAAGGTCAGGCGATAGAGACGACGGGCGCTTGAATCGCGCTCGCCTTGTGCGTCGCGCGAAGGCGAACGCCCGAACTCATTCCGCGCACAAAGTCTACGGACTCACGCTCGACGGGACGCACAGCTCCCGCGCGCGTTGCACCCTGATCAACGTGGCGGCGCCGAACTGGTTCGCGGTGAAGGCGGGGCCCGACAGTCCGCGGGAAATAGGGTCGCCCGCGGGACGCAGATTGTAGCAGAGCAGGTTGGCTTGCGGATCGAGAATGCCTTCACCGTTCTTGTCGACGGCGGTGCACAGGTACGATACCCGCAGTAGCTTGTACGTGAACGCGCCGAACTGATCGACGATGTGCACGCCCGAAGACGACGTACGCCCCCCTCTCACCCTGTAGCACTGGAAGTGGTCGATCGCGGGATCGGCGAGTGGTGCCGGCGGCGCGACGAGACTCTTCGCGCTCGGGACGAGCAAGAGGACCGGCCGCACGATTCGGATGACGACCGTTCCGAACTGGTTGACGACCGTCTGATTGAATATCGTGTTGAAGTGCGGTGTCCGCCGGGTGATGGCGTAGCCGAGCAGATGGTCGGGTAGGGTGGGTACGTCCGGACTCGCGGAGTTCACGGTTGCCGGATTGCACAGGCGCTTCACCGGTTTTCGGGAGTCGAGGTCGATCATGCCCGAGCCGAATCGATCTACGACGTTGACACCGGTGATCGGGTGGGCGTCCGATCGATCGACTTCGTAGCATTGAAAATCGAGGAGTGCGGACGCAGGGGTCGGGCTCGAGGTCGGCGTCCCGGGAGTGGGTGTCGACGTGCGCGTCGGTGTCGACGTGGGTGTCGACGTCGACGTGGGTGTCGGCGTCGGCGTGGCGGTCGAGACGGGTGTGTCGGTCGGAACCGGTGTCTCGGTTGCGCTTGGCGTCGGCGTTGACGAGGGGCTCGGCGTCGGCGTTGACGAGGGGCTCGGCGTCGCGACACACCCGTTGACGAGGAAGTCGGCGGTGGCGGCGAAGGCGCTCGCTTGGAGATGGATCGCCGCCACCGGCGCGACGCCGTAGGCGCCGCTCGAGGGAACGATCGTGCTCGCGCCCCCGGGCAGACCGGTTCCCGTCAGCTCGACGCGGTAGTCGTCGTCATGATCGGGAAGGGCGACGAAGAAGAAGCCGGCCGAGTTGGTGGTCGCGGGGAAGGTGGTTCCAGGAGGGAAGGTGAGCGACGTGATCAGGATGCCGACGCTGTTCAGCGGAGTGTCGCCGGCATCGATCATCTGGTTGCCGTTCTGATCGCAAAACACGTGGCCATCGATGTGCCAGGCGCAAACCGGAGAGGCGGTGAAGAGGAAGAGCAGCGTTCCCATCACGGCAAGGCGACGGTGGGTCTGGGTCATGTCGAGGGCTCCTGGTGTCGCAGTCTTCGAGCCGATGCGATTGCCATAGGCCACACCGCTCTCGAATGCAAAAACCTTGCGCGGATTTCCTCCCAATTTTCAACGTTTACGCGCCGCACAATCCTGCGAGAATGCAAGAGCTGTGCAATAGGGACGGCGTTCGTGCACCGACGGCGGTTCGCGGGTGACGCTACGACGGTGCGGTCGCGGGGCAGACTGCGTCGCAGGCTCACGAGAAATCGACCGCGAACGCCGAAAAAGGCCGCCACAGCCGACCGCGCTGCGCTCGTTCTCGAGGCTGGCGCCAGTCACGTGCGCGAAGAACCACAATGCGACGTGCCGAGAGCTTCTTCGCGACGCTCGAGTGGAGCGAGGGTGCGCGCCTCGCCCCGCTGTCGGGTCCTACTGTGGGCTAGTACTGCACGTGGCGAGGCAGTCTGCGGCGTCCTGGCCGCACGAAGTGCGGTCGTCGCTCAGCGCCCGAGCCACGTCGGCCTTGCAGCTGTCCTGAGTGGTCTTGACGTCGGCGTAACACGTCTTCTGCGCCGTCTTCGCATCGGTCATGCATGTCTTCAGCTCGGTGCCGCACAGGCCGACGCAGTTGCTGCGCCCGTCGAGTACGTTGCTGTCGCACGAGAGGTAGCCGTCGCTCGCCGCGCTGTCGCAATCGGCCTTGTCCGACCGTGCCGTCAACGCGGCGGTCGCGCCGCAGATCGCCGCCTCCTGCTTGCACTCTGCCGTGCACGGGCTGGCACTGCTGCGCGTTCGCCGTCGCGGTGTATGCCAAGCCCGAGGCGAGTAGCGCACCAAGAATTGCTGGAACTCTCATGATTGCTCCTTTCGACCGCGTGACCGTTGCTTGCAGCGGGAGCAACACAGGTGCCGGTGGGCGCGGCGATCGGCGACGACGCAACCCTGCGACGCAGCATCATCGCCGCGACCGGTCGCAGCGGCGCGTCCGCGACGCGCTGGCCTTTGTTGTGTCGGGCAGCGCCGCGCGCCGGGGCGGTCGCTACAAAGGTAGCGGTCGTCGCCGGTGGCGAAGCGCCCGTCGTGGCGATGCGTTCACGCGGTCCAGTATTCGCGACAGGCGATGGTATAGAGATCGAGGAAGGCGCCGACCAACGCCGCGAGCTCGGCGGGAGAGAGGCGGGCCAACTGCCGATCGATGCCCCCGGCTTCGCAGCCGGTCAACGTCCGAATGGTGGCGATGGGCGTCGTCGCCCAGACGGGCACGTCGTCCGCGAATGCGCGCTCGACTTCGGCGACCGCGCGCGCCACGCGCTCGGCGGTGGGTGCCGTGAGCGAGGCGAGGGCCGCGAGCGCGCTGCGCACGCGCTCGTGCTGTGCTCGGATGACGTCGACCAGCATGGCACGTCCTCTCGGCGACGACGCGGACGTCGCAAACGAAAACGGGGCTCCCAGGTATACCTGGGAGCCCCGTCGTCGCAACCGGTCGGGCGTCCGATGGAGGGTGGGAAAACGCCCGGCACGCGGCGCGTATGGGGAACGCGCGTGCGGCGCCGCGTGTCCGTCCGGAGCGAGACGCTCCGGACGGGTTGCGGCGGTCAGGGTCAGTTCGCCGGCGGGCAGGCCTGTATGCAGGCCTGGAAGGTGCTTCGGCAGTTCGCCTTCATCGCTTTCACGATCGCGTTCGTGCGGAAGCTGTCGCCGCAAGCGTCGCGGCAGAGGAACCTGGTGACCTGCGCCCCATCGATGCAATCCTCACAGATTAGATCGCCGCTACAATTGCAGTTTTGGCCATTGGGACCGCACGTCGCGCCGCAGCCGCCGTCCGCTGGCGCGCCCGTGGCGGTAGCTGTGAATGCCGCCTTGCACGCGTCCGTGCCGCCGCTGCAATTGTCGAGGGTCGTCCCTCCCGGTACCTGGCCGGTGTCTTTGATTACCTCGACGTTGTCGAAGCACTGTTGCCGCCCCGCCAAGCATGCCTTGCCGCATGAGGGCAGGACGTTGCGGCAGGTGAATCTCGCATCGAGGAAGTCCGATTTGCATTGGCTCTTGCAATCAAGAAGGGCGGCCTTGGCGTTCATCCGGCACGTCGTGTCGGCACGAGCGTGCGTGGCAAATACGGCACTACCCAGTACGGCGATGCTGATGACGAGTACAGCTCCGATTCTCTTCATGGTTCTCCTCCTTTGCGATCGCATCGGCCGAGATCCGGAGCCCTAACCTGCATGCAGGATACGGGATTTGGGCGGCCCTCGGCGGGGTCCGCTCCGTTGCTTGGAACTAGCCTATCAGCGCGCGTGTCGTTTATGTCAAGGAATTTTGCGCGTGAATTCGGGGTAAATGTGACGGGAGCCGGGGGCGCGTTTTCACGCACCCGACACCGCGTGCGCGTGTGAGAACCTGTCATGACCCGACAGCTCGACGTCCCCAGGAATGGCGCTGAAATGCGCGATATCCGAGCCTTTCGCATGACGCACGCGGGCGCGTGTCTTGCTCCGTCCTCGAAACGCGGCGATGGCGATGGGGCCGCGCGGAGGGGAACTCGGATGGAGCTCAGCCTGGAGCACAGCGAGTGCGCGGTCGTCGAGGAGCGGCGCGTCGCCGCGCGACGATCACGGCTGGCGCGCGCGACGGAATGGCTACTGCCGTACGCGGCGCGTTTCGGCGGCGGATATTTCGCTGGCGGCGTCGAGCGCGCCGTCTGCCGTGCCATCCACGGCGCCGCGCGCCGCCGGGCGCTTTTCCGCTTCGCGCCGCCGCCGCCGTTTCGCCGCGCCGTCCACCCGCACGGTGCGCGATGCGCCGACGAGTATTCTTTCCGCTCGCCGTTCGTCAGTCGTTGGCGCGTCCGCAACGACGCCCTCGTTCATCACTACCGCGACGGCGCCGGGCAGCGCCCCCTCGTCGTCCTGAACCCCGACGACGGGCTGCTCGCGCGCGTCCTCTTCGCGCGCGCGTTCGTTCGCCCGCTGCTCGCGGGAGGTGTCGACGTCGCGGTGCCGATCGCACCGGGCAGCGCGAGCCGGCGCACGCCGGAGGATCGCCGTCGCGGCTGGGCGCACAGCGTCGGCGCTGCGCTGTCCGCGATCGTACAGCTGGTCCACGACAACGTCGCGATCGAGGCATGGGCGCGCGAGCGCGGCTATCGCACGGTAGTCGTGAGCGGTCTTGGGCGCGGGGGCACGGTCGCCGCGATTCTGGCCGCGACGACGACACGCTTCGATGCGTACGTGCCGATGCTCGCCGGCGCACATCCCGGCCGAGTCTGGGTTCCGCCGCGGGCGCGCGCCGGCGCGGTGCACGTACGCGCGCTCGCGCGTGACGGCGTCCGACATCGGGGAACGCTTCTCCGGCTCTTCGATCCGGTCGCGCCCATCCGCCTGCCGCCACCTCGCACCCGCGAGCGCTGCGCGATCATCGGCCTACGCTTCGATCCCGTCGTCCCCGCCGCCGACGTCCGTGAGCTGGCCCGCCATTGGTCGGTCACCGCGCGCTGGCTCCCCCGCGCCCGCGTTGAGCTCCCGCTCTACGCTCCCGAGCTCGCGACGATCGTCGCCGGAATCGCCCGCACCCGCGGCGCGTGCGCCGCGAGTTACTCGCTCGTTACGTCGCGATCGGTCGACCCCGGCCACCAGGCCGGTAAATGATCGCTCCACTGCCAGTGCACGAGCGCCACGATTGCCACCAGCAGCGCGATCGCGAACGCCCAGCGCTGGAGGCTATGAATATGCCGCACCAACAGGTCGAGGCGGTCCGCGAAAAGAAACCCGAGCGTAAACATCACCGGCACGCTCGCGCATGCGGAGAGCGCATCCCAGAAGATGAAGCGCCGAAACTTCATGCCGGCGGCGCCGGCGGTGGCGAACACCGCGACCCGGAGGCCGGCGACGTGGCGCGCGATGACGACGGCGCCGACGCCGCGGCTGTGAACGAGGGCGCGGGCGCGCGCGCGGCGCTCGGGGGTGACGAGGCCCGCGAGGCGCGGATGCCGGCTGAGGGACTGCGAGCCGTGCCGCGCCAGCATGAAGAGGCAGGCGTCGCCGAGGATGACGCCCGCGAAACAGACCGGCAGCGCGATCTCGAAGCGCATTACGCCACGGTGGCTGAGATAACCCGAGAGCAGGATCGGAATGTCCTCGGGAATCGGCACGCCGACGCCGGCGGCGAGCAGCAAGACGAACGCCGCGGCGTACGTCGAGTGCTCGAGATAGGGGAGGAGCGTTTCCATGGGCTTCGGCGGAGCTTAGCGGATCATCGGACGCCGGCGCGAGCGCCGACGATCACACGCTGTCTCAACCGCCGAAGCGCATCATCGTGCGGACGATCCAGGGGTCGTCCTTGGGGCGTTGCTCGCGGTCCTGACGGAGCAGCGCAACACGCGCGGCGGTGATGCCGAGATAGCGGAGCGGCTCGGGCGGGAAGGGAAGGGCGGTGGTCCGCACGAAGCAGAGATCGGTGCGCTCGGTGCGGCGCCCGAGCACGAGATCGGCGAGGATCTGTCCGCCGAGGTGCGTCGGGCCGACGCCGTGACCACAGTAGCCGAACCCGTAGTGGATGCGCCCGCCTTCGAGCGTACCGAAGGTCGGCACGAAGCGCACCGTGAGGCCGACGGGGCCTCCCCACTCGTGCGTGAAGCGGACACCGGCGAGCGACGGGAAGGTTCGGCGCAGGTCGTCCTTCAAGCGCGCGAAGACATCCGGGCTGCGATCGTGTTGTGAGCCGATGCTCGAGCTGTAGAAGTACGGCGCGTCCTCGCCGCCGAAGAGCATGCGACCGTCGCGGGTCGGCCGGTAGTAGTGGAGGTAGGTGCGACGGTCCTCGAGGCCTTGCGGCCCGCCCAGCCGATCGCCTCCCAACGCGCGGGAGTGAGCGGCTCGGTGAGGACGATGTACGAGTAGATCGGCGCGACGTAGCGTTGGATCGGCGGGAAGTGCACCGAGTAGGCGTTGGTCGCGAGTACCGCCTGATCGGCGCGCACGATTCCCTGTGGCGTGCGGATGGTGACGCGACGTCCCTCGGCGCGCACGTCCTCGACCGGCGTCGACTCGCAGATCTCGACGCCGAGCTCGGCGGCGACACGGTGTTGGCCGCGGACGAGGCGCGCGGGGTTGAGAATCGCGCAGCTCTCCTCGCGTACGCCACACTCGTAGGTCGGCGAGTGCACGCTCGCCTGCACGGCGGCGCGATCGAGGAAGCGGAAGCCTTCGAGGCCGAGGCGCTCGGCTTGCCGATACTCGGCCTCGATGCGCGGGATCTGGCTCGCGTCCGAGGCGACGCAGAGGAGACCGTTCTTCTCGTAGTGACAGTCGACGCGGTGCGCGCGCGTGAACGCGCCGATGCCGTCGACGGACGCCGCGGCGGCGCGGTGCGCCGCGCGCGTGGCGTCGTCGCCGAACGCCCGCACCATGTCGTGGAGGCCGCGATTGAGGAGCGTCATCGCGAAGCCGCCGTTGCGCCCGCTCGCGCCGTAGCCGACCACCTCGCGCTCGAGGAGCGTGATCCGGAGCGCGGGCTCGGCGCGTTTCAGGAAGTACGCCGTCCACAGGCCGGTGAAGCCGCCGCCGATGACGGCGACGTCGACGGAGCGATCGCCGTCGAGCGACGCCCCTGGAGAGTACTCGTCTTCGAGCCAGAAGCTGCGGGTCGCGTAGTCGCTCATCCCCCGTCCGCTACCACCCGTGCGCGGCGCGCTCAACGCGATCCGCTCGAGTAGTCCCGTCCTGCTCGGCGCGTACCTGCTGACTCGCGGGCGCGATTCCCTTATAGACCGTGCGCAACAGAGGAGGGTTCGCGATGGCACGACTACAGGTAGGCGTCGAGACGGGATGCATCGCCCCACTGTGGCTGGAGCGGGTGAGCATGCGGCTCGCGAAGCTCTCGGGCGTCGACAGTCTGCTGCTTCCCGACCACTACATCGGCTTCGTGCCGCGCGCGCTGTGGAAGCCCGAGTACACGGCCGCGGCCAAGATGGTTCCGTCGACCGACGCCTTCTTCGATCCCTTCGTGATGATGGGGATGATGGCGGCGCGCTATCGGCGCGTCCGCATCGGTACCGGTGTCACCGAGGCGTTCCGCCGCCATCCGGCGACGCTCGCGCAGGCGTTCGTGACCGTCGACCACATGACCGGTGGCCGCGCGATCCTCGGCATCGGCAACGGCGAGCGCGAGAACACCGAGCCGTACGGCATGCCGTTCACCCGCCGGGTCGGCCGCCTCGAAGAGGCACTCGCGATCATTCGCAAGCTGTGGGAGAGTGGCGGCGAGCCGGTGAGCATCGACGGTCCGACCTGGCGGCTGCGTGACGCGCTCTTCGCGACTCCACTCTACAAGGGTCAGGCGCCGAAGATCTGGGTGGCCGCGCACGCGCCGCGCATGCTCGGTCTCACCGGCCGCTTCGCCGACGGCTGGTACCCGACACAGAAGATGTCGGCCGACGACTATCGCCACAAGCTCGGAATGATCCGCGCCGCCGCGGCCGAGGCCGGCCGGCCCGTCGACCGCTTCGAAGCGGCGCTGCAGATCCAGATCGCGATCGGCCCGGGGCGCCAAAAGACCCTCGATCGGCTGATGAAGGTGAAGCCGGTCGCCGCGATGGGCCTCTTGATGCCCGGCGCCGTGTGGAAAACGCACGGCCTGCGCCATCCGCTCGGCGAGACGTTCGAGGGATTCGCCGACATCATCCCGAATGCCGTGCCGCCCGCGGCGCTCGCCGAGGCCGAGCGCGTCGTCACGCGCGACTTGGTGGGCGAAGCGCTCTTTGCGGGAACCGTCGACGAGATCGTCGAAGAGGTGAAGCCGTTAGTCGCCGCGGGCGTGCGCCACGTCGTCATGTGGAACATCGGTCCGCTCGCGACCGGCGGCGGGGCCGGCGACCTCATTCGGCAGACGCAGCTCATCCGGCGTCTCCGCAAGCTGCAGACGAACGGGGCGGCGTAACGCGGTCCGCGACGTGGCGGCGATGTGCGGGGGCGACGGCGGGAAGGGTCACGGCGCGGTCAGCGGACCTGGCGGGACGGTAGGGCGAGGGGATTCTTCCGTACGGTGCGATGCACTCGAAGCACGCACGTCCAATGACCACGCCGTGACCCTTCCCGCCGTCGCCCCCGTATGCGGCGGCACGTTACGCGGCGCGTACGCGGCGCGCTGCGCGCGGCCGCTTCGGCGACGGCGTCACGACGGCGTGACGACGGCGTCGCGGCGCGCGCCGTCTTCGGCCGCGCGTACGTCGCGGTGCGCGGCGCGGGGGCGTGGGTGAGGGGGGTGTGCGAGGTCGTAGACTTCTCTTCCGACCTCGCACACCCCCCTCACCCACGCCCCCGCGCCGACCGTCCCACCACGCGCGTGCGAGTGAACGACGCCCCGCTTGCCCGTGAACATGACGTCCCGTAGCGTGCCCGCGTGACGGTGATGCTCCACGGGCCTCTGCCGCTCTTCATCGCGCAAGCGGTCCTGATCATCGGACTCTCGCGCGCCATCGGCCTCGCGGCGCGGCGCATGCGGCAACCGATGGTGATCGCCGAGATCCTCGCCGGCGTCATGCTCGGGCCGTCGCTGCTCGGTTGGTTGCTGCCGGACGTTTCGCGCGCGCTCTTCCCGCACGAGTCGCTCGGCATCCTCCAGATGTTGAGCCAGATCGGGCTCATCCTCTTCATGTTCCTCGTCGGCCTCGAGTTCGACGCCCAGCTGCTGCGCGGCCGCGGACACACTTCGGTGGTCATCAGCCACACCAGCATCATCGTGCCGTTCGCCCTCGGCGCGTTGCTCGCGCTCTACCTGTACCCGCGGCTGTCGGCGCCGTCGGTGCCCTTCAGCTCGTTCACCCTCTTCATGGGCGCGGCGATGAGCATCACCGCTTTTCCGGTGTTGGCGCGGATCCTGGTCGAGCGCCGCCTGCTCAAGACCAAACTCGGGGCGCTGACGATCACGTGCGCCGCGGTCGACGACGTCACCGCGTGGTGCATCCTCGCGTTCGTCGTTGCGATCGTGCGCGTCACGAGCCTCGTCGCCGCGCTGTGGACGACGGCGCTCGCGCTCGTCTACGTCGTCGCGATACTGGTCGTCGTGCGTCCCTTCGTGCGGCGGCTCGCGAGCCGCAGCGCCAATCGCGAGGGCCTGAACCAGAACGTCGTCGCGATGACGTTGATGCTCGTCCTCCTGTCGAGTTGGGCGACCGAGTGGATCGGCATCCACGCGCTCTTCGGCGCCTTCATCTTCGGCGCCGTCGTGCCCAAGGAAAACCGCTTCGCGCAGATCCTCGCCGACAAGCTCGAAGACCTGGTCGTCATCCTGCTGCTGCCACTCTTCTTCGCATACAGCGGCTTGCGTACCGAGATCGGTCTCCTCAATAGCGCCTCGGCGTGGGTGATGTGCGGACTCATCGTCGCGGCCGCCTGTCTCGGGAAGTTCGGTGGTAGCGCGGTCGCGGCGCGCCTGACCGGCTTGCACTGGCGTGAGGCGACGGCGCTCGGAATCCTCATGAACACGCGCGGCCTCATCGAGCTCATCGTGCTCAACATCGGTCTCGACCTCGGCGTCATCTCGCCGACGCTGTTCACGATGATGGTGCTGATGGCGCTGGTGACGACGTTCATGACGACGCCGCTGCTCGCGATGGTGTACCCGCTCGCTGCGCTGGTGCGCGACGAGGAGGACGCGGCGCAGGTGTCGCCGGCGGGATTTACCGTGCTGATGTGCGTCGCCTACGACCGCAGCGGACCCGCGATGGTGACCGTCGCCGGCGCGCTCGCGGGCGACGGCGCAAACGGCGGGCGCCTGTACGCGCTCCGCCTCGTGCCGCCCGCCGATCGCGCGTCGTTCGTCATGCGCCAGCACGCGGGTACCGACGACGCCGCGGCGCTGGCGCCGCTCCTCGAGCGCGCCGCACGCCTCGGTCTCGAGGTCCGGCCGCTCTCGTTCGTCTCACCGCAGCCGGCCCACGACATCTGCGACGTCGCGGCGGTGAAGCGGGCGGATCTCGTGCTGCTCGGCTGGCACAAGCCGATTCTCGGCAACACCGTCCTGAGCGGCACCGTCCACGACGTCATGCAGCGCGCCGAGACCGACGTCGGCGTCTTGATCGATCGCGGCCTCGACCGCATCGAGCACGTGCTCCTGCCCTACCTCGGCACGGCGCACGACGCCGGCGCCCTCCGGCTCGCCCATCGTCTCGCCGCCGGCGCCGGCGTGCGCGTCACCATCCTGCACGTAATCGAGCCCGGGCGTGACGCCGCCGCATCGGGAGTCGCGGCGCAGGTGCAGGAGACCTTCGCGGGCGTCGACGAGAGCCGGGTCGACTTGCGGGTGATTCGGCACCCGACCGCATGGCGCGCCGCGGTCGACGAGGCGGCGCGTGGCTACGACCTCGTGCTCATCGGGGCCGGCGCGGAATGGGGTCTCGAGCACCGGCCCTTCGGCATCCATTCCGAGCTGATCATCCGCGAGTGCCCGACGTCGTTGCTCGTCGTCCGCCAATATCGCGCGAGTGCGGTCGTCGCGGCGTCGCGGCGCGCGGCCGCCGCAGTCTGATCACGGCGACCGCGTGACGTGGCGGGGGCGACATCCGCCGCCCCCGCCAGTCTCCACCCCCACCCCCCTCAGCCGTGCGCCCGAGAGTTCAGGAGCGCGGCGTCGGTCCCAGCGCGGCGTCGTCGAGCGCGCACCGGCGCGGATTGCGCCTCCGGTGCCGCGACGGTCGCCGAAAAACGGACGTGGATCCCCTCGAGCGTCAGCGCCGCCACCAGAGCCGAGACTCTGGCGAGGAGCGCTCGGTCCTCCGTCCCGCCGAGATTCAAGGCAAGACAGGTACGGGCCGCCTCCTCATCGCGAAGCGCCCGTACGTGGGAACGAAGGGTCTCGAGATTGTATGCCGTCGCCGGCGCGGCGAAATACAGCGAGCCGCGCGGCGACGAGATCCACGCCTGCAACATGATGCCTCTCCCTTCCCAGCCCCTTCTTAGAACTGGATCTGAAAGCGCGTGAGCAGCACGTCCTCGTGGTCGCGCTTGACCGACCCGAAGGTGACGTGCTGCGAGAAATTCGCGCGCTCGTAATTGAACTGCACCTTGAATGCCTTGTTGAGGTACCAGTTGAGCCCACCGGTGTACGCCCAGGTGTTGTCGGCGCCCTTGGCGAGCTTCGCCTTGAGCGGACCGTCGTTGATGTCGACGTTGCTCACCCGCCCCGCGATCTCGAACGCGCCCCAGCGCCCGTTCCAGGGATCGAAGTTGTCGATCGGGACGACGGTCTTGTACGAGGCGTCCTCGCCGGTGAGGACGTACGACGCCTGAACGAACCAGCCGCGGTTGCGCTCGTCGGCTTCGGGATGCGTGACCGGGCTCGGCGCGGTGCCGAGCGTGCCTTTGACGTGCGACTCGGTGCGGAGGTACTCGCCCATGAGGCCGAACGGGCCGACGTAGTAGTAGGCCTGCGGAACGATGCGATACTGCTGACCCTTGCCGGTGACGCTCGCCGTGCTCACGTACTGGTAGAAGTTCGAGCGGCCGGTGGTCTTGTAGGTCAGGTTCGACTCGGACTCGTTGGTGCGCTCGCCGATGCCACCGGCGACCCCGAACCCGAGACCTTTGAGCGGCGCGACGTCGATCGAGCGGAAGGGCTGCACGAAGACGCGACCGGCAAAGTCCTTGTCGGTCTGATTGTCGCCGTCCGACGACTGGGAGCCGTTGGCGACGCCGTTGAAGAGGCCGAGCTGATAGCTGAACGTCGAATCGGCGACGTCGCCGTAGAGCATGATGCCGACGTCACGATTCGGCGCCAGGTTCTGCGAGATCGCGCGCTCGATGAAGGTGAGATCCGCACCCGACTGCAAGCGCTCGAGGCTGATCGGCTCTTTGAACCTACCGGCACGGATCGACGCGTACGGGAGGTACTTCACGTCCATGTAGGCGTCCTGGAGGACGGTCGTGCCGCCCCCGAAGTCGGGCATGATGCGGAAGTCGAAGTACTTGTAGAGGGTTCCCTCGACGATCGGATGGACGCGCCGCATGAAAAAGCTGTCGTTGCCGGTGTCGCCCGCGTCGAAGGGGAAGAAGCGATAGTCGGCCTGCGAGTAGCCGCGGAGTTTCAGCTTGAAGTCGCCGCTCGGTGACTGCAGGAAGAAGCCATCCTGCCATCCGGCGAGGAGCTTCTGCTTCTTGAAGGCCGAGTCGAGAGCGCTGTCGAGGTCCTCCTTCTTGACGACGTCGCTCGCGCCCGCGCGCTCGGCTTTCAGCTGCTGGATCTCCTGCTCGAGCCTCTCGATGCGCTCGTCGACGGTCGGGGCGCGCGCCGGCCGGTAATCGCCCGCGCGCGCGGCGAGGGGAAAGGCCAAGAGAAGGCCGGCGAGCGTGGCGCCGGCCTTTCGTGCTCTCCGAACGGGTAAGCTGCTCATGTGATCGTCCTCCATCGTGTGTGCACGCCTCCGGTCGTCCGGTCGGTTCGTGTCAGAGGTTGCGTGGTCTCCCGATGTCGGGTCGACGCGCGACAGTCGTTTCGTCGGTCTCCACGCGCGGGTCCGTCCGCGCGATGTCGTAGGCGGTGGTCACGAGGCGGCGCCGACGGGGCCGAAGACGACCCACGTGCCGGTGCGGAAGCCGTGTCCCCCGGGACGCGGATCGTGCGACCCGCGTCCCGAGGGACCCCACCACCCCGTCCGTCTGGCCGACGGAAGGCGCGACGACCGCGTCTCGCCTTGGACGTCGATCGTCAGCCTGATCTCGGGCGCGAGCCCGGCGCAGAGCGCGCGTACCCGTGCCGCCGCCGCCTCGCCGCTGTCGAGCGGCACGATGATCTGAATCTCCGTCTCGGGTCCCGCGGCACGGGCCTCGTCGACGATCAGCTGCACGGCCGCGGGCACGAGCCACCCGGCGCGTACGCTGAGCTTCGGGAGGTGTCCCGCGGAGACGAGACGCACCCAGACGAACGGTGGAGCGTCGCCCTGCGGCGGCGCCGATCGGGGGCGCGGGCCTATCGACGCGAGCGCGCGGACGACGGACGGCGCCGGCTGCTCCGGCGCGCGCAGCAGCTCGGCGACGACGTGGCGGAACTCGAGACCGAGCGCGGCGGCGATGTCGAGCAGGTCGGCGGAGTCGGCGGCGAGGTCCGCGACGAGCGCGCCACTCGCAATCGTGCCCGCGGCGGCGCCGCGGCGTTCGACGACAGATTCGGTGACCATGTGGTGCTCCTTCCTTCGAGCATCCGCATGCCTCCGGTCTGTCCGGTCAGCCGCGTCTTCTTCCCGTTGTCACTCGCCTCCCGGTGCTGGCCGGATTCCAGAAACCGGCCAGCACCCGCCTCCCGGTGACGGGACGGCGGTCTCCCCGATGTGGTACCCTCAACACAGCCGCTGGTTCTGCTGCAGGCGCACCTTCTCGGTGCGCTCCACCTGGACGACGACGCCGTTCTGCACGACCGCCGTCACGGTGCCGAACCGCAGGCCGCGCAACGCCGCCTCGATGCGGCCGAGCGCGCCGTCGGCGCCGGCGTCGTCCTCTTGCAAGCGAAGTCCTCCGTGTTCCGTGTCGTTCATCGCCGTCTCCTTCAAATTTGGTAGTCTTGGACGAACACGCGCATCCGCCGCGGTAAGACGAAGACGCTCTCACCCGCGCGCAGTTGCAACTCGTTGTAGCGTTCCCAGCCGAGGTCGACGTTCAGCCAGACGCCGAACTCTTCCGCGTGCAAGCGCACCTTCACCACCGTCCGCGCCGGGTTGATATGGACGACGTTTGCCTGCAGCGCCGGCCGCCCGTTGCGGACGCGCTGGATGTCGAGCTCGTGCGAGCGCACGAAGGCGGTTGCCGCGCGCGACTCCCGCTCCGTGTACTCCGGGTACTCGACGTTGAAGCCGCCGAGGTCGGCGCGTCCGTCCTGCACCCGCCCGTGGAAGACGTTGACGTTGCCGAGGAAGTCCATGACGAACGGGTTCGCCGGCTGCTCGAAGATCTCTTGCGGGGTGCCCGCTTGCTCGATGCGGCCCTGGTTCATGATGACGACGCGGTCGGCGACCTCGAAGGCCTCCTCTTGGTCGTGGGTGACGAAGACGCTCGTCACGTGGATCTCTTCGTGCAGGCGCCGCAGCCACTGCCGCAGCTCCTGGCGCACCTTGGCGTCGAGGGCGCCGAACGGCTCGTCGAGGAGGAGCACCTTGGGTTGCACGGCGAGCGCGCGCGCGAGCGCGACGCGCTGGCGCTGGCCTCCGGAGAGTTGCGAGGGCAAGGAGTGTTCCAACCCCTCGAGCTGGATCAGGCGTAGCAGCTCGTGGACGCGTTCCTTGACCCTCGCTCTCGACCAGTGGCGGACCCGCAGGCCGAAGGCAATGTTCTCGAACACGCTCATGTGGCGGAAGAGGGCGTAGTGCTGGAAGACGAAGCCGACGTTGCGGTCGCGGACGCGCGCGCCGGTGACGTCCTCGTCCTGGTAGAGGACGGTGCCGCTGTCCTGAATCTCGAGGCCGGCGATGATGCGGAGGAGCGTCGTCTTCCCGGAACCCGACGGCCCGAGGAGCGCCAGCAGCGCACCGCTCGGGACCTCGAGGCTCAGCTGGTCGAGCGCGAGAAATTCACCGAAGCGCTTGCTCACGTCTTTGACGGTGATGCTCATGTCTTTCCTCTTGCGGTCTCGCGGGCCGCGGCGGCGAGATCACTGCGGGTCTTCCACTCGAGGCCGGTCTTCACCAGCAAGGTCACGACGGCGAGCGAGGCTAACACCGACGCCACGGCGAAGGCACCGGGCATGTTGTATTCCTGGAAAAGCTTCTCCACGCGCAGCGGCATGGTGTCGGTCTGGCCGGAGATACGGCCCGAGACGACGGCGACGGCGCCGAACTCGCCCATCGCGCGTGCGTTGCAGAGGATGATCCCGTAGAGCAGTCCCCATTTGATGTTCGGTAGCGTGACGCGGCTGAACATCTGCCAGCCACGCGCGCCGAGGCTCACGGCCGCGACCTCCTCATCGGCGCCGATCGCCTCCATCACCGGGATGAGCTCGCGCGCGACCACCGGGAAAGTGACGAACGCCGTGGCGAGGACGAGCCCGGGAATCGCGAAGATGACCTTGATGTCGTGGGCGCGGAGCCACGGTCCGAGGAAACCCTGGAGGCCGAAGATCAGCACCAGAAAGAGGCCGACGACGACCGGCGACACCGCGAACGGCAGATCGATGAACGCCGTGAGGAGCGTGCGTCCGGGGAAGCGGAAGCGCGCGATCGCCCACGCCGCCGCGACCCCGAAGACGACGTTCGCGGCGACCGCGAGCGGCGCCACGATCAAGGTCAGGTAGATCGAGTGGCGCGTGTCGGCATCGGCGACGAGGTTTCGCCAGTAGACGCCGCCGCCGCCGGCGAGCGCTTGGTAGAACACGTTCACCAGCGGGATGACGATGAGCACGCCCATGACGAGGATCGTGAACGCGACCAGCGCGATGCGCACCGCGGGCGGATCCTCGTGCGCGGCGGCGATGGACCGAGGGGTAGTCGTGGGCTCAGCCATGGGCGCGGGTACTCCAGCGTTCGAGGAGGTTGATGAGGAAGAGCGTTGCGAGCGAGATCACGAGCAGCACGATCGCGATCGCCGTCGCCTCGCCGTACGCGAACTCCTCGAGGCGCGCCACGATGAGGACGGGGGCGATCTCGGTGCGGTACGGCATGTTCCCCGAGATGAAGACGACCGAGCCGTACTCGCCGAGGGCGCGTGCGAACGCGAGCGCGAAGGCGGTGATCGTCGCCGGGTAGATCGCCGGGAGCAGAACGCGCGTCACCGTCTGCCAGCGGCTGGCGCCGAGGCATGCCGCCGCCTCCTCGACGTCGGTCTCGAGGTTCTCGATCACGGGTTGCAACGTGCGGACGACGAACGGGAAGCCGATGAACGTGAGCACGAGCACGATGCCGAGCCGCGAGTACGCGCCCTGGATGCCGAGCGGCACGAGAAAGCGGCCGAGCCAGCCCTGCTCCGTGTAGAGATCGGAGTAGACGAGGCCCGCGACCGCCGTTGGCAACGCGAAGGGGAGGTCGACGAGGGCGTCGAAGATGCGCTTCAACGGGAAATCGTAGCGGACGAGCACCCAGGCGACGACCGCGCCGAGGACGATGTCGATCGCCGCTGAGACGACCGCCGCGCCGACCGTGAGCTTGTAGGCCGCGACGGCGCGATCCGTCGACACCGCGGCCCAGAAGCTCTCGAGCGAGAGCGAGCTCGTCTTCACCACCCCGGCGAGAATCGGGATCAGGACGAGCAGGCTCAGGTAGAACACGGTGTAGCCGAGGCTCAGTGCGAATCCCGGCAATACACGGCGGTTCACGTCGGTCGTCATTGGATGCTCTCCACGGCAGCTCCGGTTACTTCTTGGGTTTGTAGAAGCTGTCGAAGATCTTGCCGTCGCCGAAGTACTTGTCGTAGGCGTCGTCCCAGCTCCGCGCGATTGCGGTCACCGGGAAGCGTTTGATGTCCGGAAAGGTCGCCGTGTGCGCCGCGAAGACCGCCGCGTCGATCGGCCGGAAATAGTGCTTGGCGATGATCTCCTGTCCGTCCTTCGTATAGAGGAAGTCGAGGTATGCCTTTGCCGCTGCGGCCGTCCCTTTGCGCTTCACGTTGGCGTCGACGATGGCGACCGGCGGCTCGGCGAGGACGCTGATCGGCGGGTAGACGATCTCGACGGCGCCGCCGGCTTCGTCGACCTCGAGGTGCGCCTCGTTCTCCCACGTGAGGTGCACGTCGCCGATCTTCCTTTGCACGAACGTCGTCGTCGATCCGCGCGCGCCGAGGTCGAGGACGGGGATCTGCGCGTAGAGCTTGGTCACGAACGCGAGCGCCTCGGCCTCCGAGCCGCCGCGCTCGGTGACCGAGCCCCATGCGGCGAGGAAGCTGAACTTGCCGTTGCCGGAGGTCTTGGGATTGGGCGTCACGATCTCCACCCCTGGCTTCACGATGTCGGACCAGTCTTTGATGTTCTTCGGATTGCCCTTGCGGACGACGAAGACGATCGTCGAGGTGTACGGGCTCGAGTTGTGCGGGAACGCTTTGTCCCACCCCGCGTCGATCAACCCCGCCTTGCGAATGGCGTCGGTGTCCGGCCACATCGCCAGCGTCACGACGTCGGCTTCGAGTCCGTCGATGACGGCGCGTGCCTGCGTGCCGGAGCCGCCGTGGGATTGCTTGATGTCGAGCGTCGTGCCGGTGCTCTTCTGGTAGGCGGGGATGAACTTGGAGTTGATGTCGCGCCACAGCTCGCGCGTCGGGTCGTAAGAGACGTTCAGCAGGCTGAGCGACTCGGCGCGCGCCGGTCGGGCGCCACCGATCATCGTGAGGGCCGCGATGATCGCAGTGACGAGAGTCTTCGTCATGATCCTTCTCCTTCAGGGCGCGCCGGATGACCGGTCGCACCGTTCCGGTACTGTCGGGTGGGTGTCGGGAGACGAACGAACGCGGGCTAGGCCGCGCGACGACAGGAGGCGAGACGACAACAGCGGGAGAAGGCGGGACGGGACACGGATACCACGGCGGACGCCGGCGGCGGTGCGGCTGTCGGTATAAAGTGGTTGCTATCGCGGTTCATGTCGGCTGCTCTCCTCTGCATCGTGTTTTTCGTGCTGGAAAACAAAAAGGCCCGGGGGCTTGCGCCTCCGGGCCTTTGGTACGCGTAAGGTGGTTCGCTCAGCTACAGGCGACCGCGACGCGACCGTGGGCGAAGGAGGCCCCGGTGCACTCGAGACAGCAACAACAGGTCGCGATCGACAACATCGTGCGTCGCTTATGAAACAGTCCGGGCGCCGTGTCAATGGGCGTTCGCTCGCGGCTGGTGATGCCGCGACGACCGAGCTATGAAATCACCCATGGCCGCCGACATCTACGATACGCCGGAGCACGAGCTCTTTCGCCAGACGGTGCGGAAGTTCGTGCAGGAAGAGCTGGCGCCACGGGCGCGCGAGTTCGATCAGATGGGACGCATCGACAAGCGTCTCTACCGCAAGATGGGCGAGCTCGGGCTGCTCGGCTTGCGCTACGACCCGAAGTGGGGCGGCTCGGGGCTCGACTGGTCGTACACCGCGGTGATGTTCGAGGAGATCGCGCATTGCGACAACGCCGGCGTGGCGATGGGGATCACGGTCCAGACCGACATGGCGACGCCGTCCCTCCATCAGTTCGGCTCCGACGAGCTGCGCGCGCGCTATCTCATGCCCGCCGTCAAGGGCGAGATGGTGGCGGCGATTGCCGTCACCGAGCCCGACGCGGGCTCGGACGTCGCCTCGATCAAGACGCGCGCCGTGCGCGACGGCGACGATTGGGTGATCAACGGCAGCAAGATCTACATCACCAACGCCGCCACCGCCGACTGGCTCTGCCTCCTCGCGGTGAACGACCCCGAGGCCGGCTACGGTGGCTTCTCGCAGATCGTCGTTCCCACTGACTCGCCCGGCTTCAGCTACCAGCTCCTCGACAAGATCGGGAACTGGGGATCCGACACCGGCCTTCTGTTCTTCGAGGACGTACGCGTCCCGGTGACGAACACGATCGGCGACATCGGCCGCGGCTTCCAGCAGCAGATGATGCAGTTCCAAGACGAGCGGCTGATCGCATGCATCAGCACCAGCGCCGGCTCCAAGGCGCTCTGGGAAGAGACACGGCGGTACTGCGAGGAGCGCATCGTCTTCAAGAAGCCGCTCAGCAAGATGCAGGTGACGCAGTTCAAGCTCGTCGAGATGCTCACCGAGATCACTGCCGCGCGCGAGCTCACCCATCACTGCATCCGCAAGCGCATCCGCAACGAGGACGCGACGATGGAGATCTCGATGGCGAAGCTCTTCTGCGGCCGTATGGCGCGCTACGTCGCCGACGAGTGCATCCAGCTGCACGGCGGCTTCGGCTACATGAAGGAAAGCAAAGCCGGCCGCGCCTTCGTCGACACCCGCCTGATCTCGATCGGCGGCGGCGCCGACGAGGTAATGATCCACTACATGGCGAAGATGCTCGGGTTTTGACGACGCTCGTCACCGGCGCGACCGGCACCGTCGGGCACGCGATCGTCCGCGCCCTCCTCGCGCGCGGACGGCGTGTCCGCGCGCTCGTGCGCGACGTCGCGCGCGCCCGGACGTGCGTGCCGGCGGCGGTCGAGCTCGTCGCCGGCGACGTCACCGACGCGCCGTCGGTCGGCCGTGCCGTCGCCGGGTGCGCGATCGTCTATCACGCCTCGGGACTCCCCGAGCAGTGGCTTCCCGATCCGCGCCGTTTCGACGCGGTGAACGTCGGCGGTACGCGCCACCTCGTCGAGGCGTCGCTCGCCGAAGGCGTCTCGGCGTTTCTCTATACGAGCACGATCGACGTCTTCACCATGCACCCGAGCGTCGAGTTCGACGAGCGCGAGCTCGACCCGCGGCCGAAGGCGACGGCGTACGAGCGCTCGAAGCAAGAGGCGGATCGGCTCGTGACCGACGCGCTCGCGCGCGGGTTGCCGGCGCGCTTGCTGCATCCATCCGGCGTGTACGGACCGGCGCCGGTGACGACTGGCGTGAACGACTTCCTGAAGCGCCTCGTCCGCCGCGGGATTCCCATGCTGCTGCCCGGCGGCTTCCCGCTCGTCTTCGCCGACGATGTCGCCGCCGGTCACCTCGCGGCCGAGGAACGCGCAGCAGTCGGCGCGCGCTTCATCTTGAGTGAGTCCTACTGGCGTCTCGACGCGGTCGCGCGCGCGGTCGCGGCGGCGGTGCCGGGGGCGCGCGTGCCGCCGATGCTGCCGATGTGGGTGGCGCGCGCCGTCTCCGAGATGGGCGAGCTGGCCGCCCACCTCACCCGCCGTCCGCCGCTCATCCCGAGCGGGCAACTTCACTTCCTTTCCATGGACGTCCACCCCTGCGCAGCGCGTGCGCGCGCTGAGCTCGACTGGCGTCCGCTCCCTTTCGACGAAGGCCTTCGCCGAACCCTGGATTTTGCCCCCGCTCGCTGCGCTCGCGATGGGCGTCGCAACCCGGAGTGAACCCGGGTTGCTCCCGGCCGCCACTAGTCATTTGCCGTGGAGCGCGAAGCCGGCTAAGGAGTCGGTCATGCGCTTCACGACCTACACGGGCTTTACCTGGCCTCGAACGGGGCAGGGGACTGCGTGACGGCGTAGCCGACTATTCGCACCCTTGAAAAAGCCCCGAGAGCCAGTCTCTCGGGGCTTTTTTTTGAACGGCAGGAGGACGTCATGGCGGAGAGACTCGAGGACCGAAACGTACTCGACATTGTACCGCTGATCGCGCCACGGGCGGTGAAGAGCGCGCAGCCGCTCAGTGAGGCCGCGGCGGCATTGGTGCTCGAGGCGCGGCGGGGGATTCGCGACGTCTTGCATGGGCGCGACCGCCGCCGCCTGCTCGTCGTCGTCGGCCCGTGCTCGATTCACGACGCGGAGGCGGCGTACGAGTACGCGCGCCGGTTGCGGCCGGTTGCGGATGCGCTGCGCGACGACCTCCTCGTCGTCATGCGCACGTATTTCGAGAAGCCGCGGACGACCGTCGGCTGGAAGGGGCTGGTGAACGATCCGCACCTCGACGGCTCCTGCGACCTCGAGGCGGGTCTGCAGCTGGCGCGCACGATCCTCTGCACGATCAACGATCTCGGCGTTCCGTGCGGCAGCGAGGTCCTCGATCCGATCACGCCGCAGTACATCTCGGATCTGCTCAGCTGGGCGTCGATCGGTGCGCGGACGATCGAGAGCCAGACGCATCGCGAGCTCGCGAGCGGCCTCTCGATGCCGATCGGGTTCAAGAACAGCACCGACGGCGGCTTGCAGGTCGCGCTGCAGGCCATGATCTCGGCGCGCCATCCGCATACATTTCTCGGCATCAACGACGCCGGGGTGACGGCGATGATCAAGACGCAGGGCAACCCCGATCGCCACCTCGTGCTGCGCGGCGGCGTCCGCGGTCCGAACCACACCGCGGCGGACGTCGCGCGCGCCACCGAGCTGGTCGCCGCCGAGGGCGTGGCACGCGCAATCATGGTGGACTGCTCGCACGACAACTCGGGGAAGGACCACACGCGCCAGGGCGCCGTCTGTCGCGACGTGCTGGTGCAGCTCCGCACCGGGAGGGGCGCGCTCATGGGCCTCTTGCTCGAGAGCAACCTGCATCCCGGCAAGCAGGTATGGGATCCGGGGGCGGCGCTCGCCTACGGCGTCTCGATCACCGACGCCTGCATGGGGTGGAACGAGACCGAGCCGCTGCTCTACGAGATCGCCGAGGCGGTGCGCACGGGGTGCGCGGCGGCGTAGCGCTCGGGCGCGATGTGCGCCCAGGCGGGGAAGTTGTCGGGATCGAGATCGTGCGCGCCGTACTTGTGACCGGGAGGGCCCGCGCCCCAGCGTGACGTCCACCCCGCGGGGAACCCCCAGTACGGCGCTCGCCATCTCGATCCGGCGTGCGCCGCGTAAGCGCGCGCGCTGAGCTCCATCAGCTCCTGCTCCAGATGCGCGCAGAAGGCGTGCAACGCGGCGTCGTCGGCGCCGGGCGGAATCCAGTAGGGTCCTGACGCGACGGTGACGCGGCGGTTGAACGGCAGCGGAATCTGCGTGCGATCCCACGTGCTGAGCGTGATGCCACGGCGATACCAGGTTCGCACGGCGACCACCGGTGCACGGCACGCGCGCGCCACCGCCGCCGCTCCGGGCTTCATGCGGTACGCGGGGCCCTGCGAGCCGTCGACGGTGATGCCGTAGATCACCCGCGCCTGCGTGTTCATGTGGGCGATGAGCTCGGGGAGGACGGCGCGTTTGCGCGAGTGGGAGCCGGAGCCGCCGCGCAGGACGACGAAGTTGCAGCGCTCGAGCAGGGCGGTGATCACGCGGCCGAAGTCGCTGACGCTGGCGAGCGTGTGGCCGCGAAAGTGGCGGTAGTTGTAGGCGACGGAGAAGACCTCCTGGTGCCAGAGCACGGCGATGGCGCGGTCGTGGCGCGCGACACAACCGAGGAGGAGCGCGCTCAAGCCGTCGTCGTGACGCGAGGTCACCTCGACGAACCACATGTAGGCGACGTAGAGCCGCGGCAGGATCGCGACCGCGAGCTCGACGAGGCGTGCCGCGAGCCAGCGGCGCGCGCGCTTCGCCGTCCGCACTCGGGTGCGGCGGGTCGAGTCCGGCGTGTGCGACGCGCCGGGCGGGCACTCGTCGACGGTCGTGTCGATCACGACTCGACCCGCGCCGGCGCGCGCGAAGGCGGTGGCGGAGCCGGCGCCGCCGGCACCTGCTGGCGCAACGCCGGAAAGATACGGCGCGCGATCGGCGGAATCCCCAGCATCGCGAGCAGGACGACGCCGCCGACGACGCGATCGTCGTCGACGATCGCGGCGGCCGCGAGGCTCGTCCCGAGGAGGAGCGCAAACCACACCAGATCGCCCGCGATCGCCGACGCCCACCCGAGGAGGCGCGGCACGCGCAGTCCGTTCACCAGCATGCCTCCGGTGTAGACGTCGACGCCGAAGCCGACGGTCGCGACCCGAAAGAGCGCCGGCGCCAAGCCGGCGCCCGGGCGCAGGTCCGCCGTGCTCGGGATGCGCGTTCCGAACATCGCCAGACGCAGCATGCGCCGCCCCAGCCACTGGAGGGCGGGAATGCGGCGCGCGGCGCGCCGCAGAAAACCGAAGAGGGGATGGCACACCGCCGCGCCGAAGACGTCCGACGCGGTATAGAGGAGGAACGTGAACGCGGGATGGAGCGGCACGTGGCGCGCGAGCAGCACGCCCGCCGGGATCCCCGGGCCGACCGGCGACCAGAAGAGCGCGAACACCAGCATCGTCGGCCCGCCGGGAAAATGCCGGGCCGCATCGAGCAGCGTGCTCGCACCCGCCGAGCCGCTGAACTGGTTGGGATCGGGTAGGACGGTGGGATTGAAGAGGTCGAACGGACTCATGATCGGGTCGAGCCTGACATCGATCCAGGGGTTGTAGCTCGGAACGGCGGTGCGGGCCAGCTATCATGCCGCCCGTCGAATCGAGGAGGATGCGTATGCACGCGATGTGGGCTCACATGTTCGGTCTGTCGCTGCCGGTGCTCGAGAAGATCGTGCGGCCGGTGCTGGTGTACGTGTTCTTGATCGTCGGGCTCCGGCTCGCCGGCAAACGCGAGCTCGCGCAGCTGAACGCCTTCGACCTCGTCGTCCTGCTGACGCTCTCCAACACCGTGCAGAACGCGATCATCGGCGACGACACGTCGGTGACGGGCGGGATCATCGGCGCCGCGACCTTGCTGGCCCTGAACTACGTCGTGGTGCGCTTCCTGTACGGCCACGAGCGCCTCGACCGTTTCGTCGAGGGCGCCGCCACCGTCCTGATCGAGAACGGTGCCATCCGACACGATCGCTTGCGGAAGGAGCTGGTTACGGTCGCGGAGTTGGAGATGGCGGCGCACAAGCAGGGCTTCGCCTCCCTCGACGACGTCGACCGCGCCGTCCTCGATCCGGGCGGCACAGTGTCGTTCATCGCCAAGAAACCGAGCGTCGGGGCGACGCGCCACGACGACGTCATCGCGCGTCTCGACGAGATCGCGCGCCAGGTCGCGGCGCTCCAGGCGCGCGTCACCTGACCACCTCGGCCTCCCAACCGACACCCCCGTCCCCGATTCCGCGCGCCCACCACCTGCCGCCGAGCTCGCCTTCGATTTCCCGGGCTGACCCCGGCCGTCACCACGCGCGGCTCCGGCGGGTGCTGCGCCGTGGTGCGTCTTGACGTCATCCCTCGCGGCGCGTTATCAGGCCGCACTCTCGGCTCGGGCTCGCCTTCGTTCGCGTCGTGCCGCCGGCGCGACCGGAAAGGCGCTAGTCCGCCCCGTCGTTGGGGGAGAAGGGCAAAGTCGGCGGAGCGCGGCAGGTCCGATAACGCGTCACCTGTCAACCAGCGCTCAATGCGTTCTATCGACCTATCGACTTCGCTCGCGGCCATGGGAGAGCGCATGGCTACAAGATCTCGCGGCCCGCCTTGCGGTTCACGAGCTCCCGCAGCTTCAAGACCTCGGCCCGCGTCGGCTTCCACCGGGTCAGGTGGTCGAGGCGACGCTGCGCGAACTTGTCTTCCGTGCCGACCACACCTAGAGGCGGTTCCGCGAATGACAGGTGGCCAAACGCGGCCTCGCCAGCGGCGGCCATGACTTCCGTACAACGCTTGCGATCGAGCGTGCCATTCGCACGGGTCCGGTGCTGGAAGTAACCCACGCGGAGCACCTCGATACACGCTGAGCACCCGTCATCCCTGGAGCATCCGCTCCAACAGGATGTCCTCCAGGTGTCGCCGGCCGTCGAGGACGGCATGAATCTCGACCACCCCGCCGGTCGTGATCCGATACACGATCCGCCACGGTGGATACTGGATCTCCCGCCAGGTGCGGCCGCCGACCCATCGGAGCTCGGGAACTTGGCGGCCCCGCGCCGATGATACGGCGAGCGTCTCGGTCCGCGCGAGAATCTCGTCGACGATCCGCTCGGCTCTCAGTGGCGCCTCGACGAAGAGATAGGCAGCCAGTCGATCGACATCTCCCCGCGCGGTTTCGGTCCAGACGACACGGCGTCGCCGCGCCTTACCCATTCCGTCGGGCCCGAGTCAGAACCGCCCGCGCGCTGGCGCGCACCTCGCCCGTGGTGTACGTGCGCGCGCCCTTCGCGAGGGACGCCTCTGACTGGGCGAGCAGCTTGAGCATCGCCAGCGTCTCGCGCAGCCGATCGTGCTCGCGGACATCCATCAATACGGCCTTCGCCCTCCCGTGCTGGGTGATCACCACGGGCTGGCCACTCTCGCACACCTCGCGGACCAGGGCGGCCGAGCGGGTCTTCAGGTCGCTGATGGAACGAACATTCGCAGCGCGCATGGGTCCATTCTTAGCACCGAATTTGGCCCATCTCCACTCCCCGCCGTCATCGCGCGTCTCGACGAGATCGCGCGCCAGGTCGCGGCGCTGCAGGCACGCGCCACCTGACCGCGGCGCGCCGGCTCACGCCGAGCTAGGCCTTCTCTCGTCTTCGAGACGGCAGCGCCGTCGCCGCCTGCGCGGGCGCTCGTGCAGCGTTACGCCGGAACGAGCTGTCGGGTGCGGAGCGAGCGTCTGAGTGTCAGTGTGTGGTGCCTGCGATGCATGACGGTTACCGTTCCCTACCTTTCGCTGCTCGTTGGTTCACCGCGTTCGCTAGCACGTCGCGAGGCGGCGCCGATCGTGGTATCGGTGTTCTCTCGATGAGAATCACCATCCCAGAGAACTTCTGGCACGCGGGCGATCTCCCCGCCCGGTCCGCATCGGCTTCTGTCGACCCACGGCGGCCTACCTTCCAAGATGCACGAGTAGATCTCGACATGCGTGAGTGCCGATTCATACGTCCGCCCGCGGTGCTCTGGTCCGCGGTTTTCCCGCTTCTCGTCGTCGCACGCGGAAGCTCCTCGACGCTCCTGGTCCCCGAGAACGTCGGCACGTGTCTCTACCTCCAATCCGTCGGGCTCTTTCAGATCCTGAAGGACGCCGGCGTTAGGGTGGACGACCGTGGCATCGGGAGTCGACCTGATCTTCAGCTCATCGTGCCACTGACCAGGTTCAGTACTGAACACGACGTCGAGCGTCTCGCGAACGAGGCTCACAGCGCGCTGCAGCAGGCAGGCATGGGTTCTGCCAATCTCTATCCTGTAGTCAGCGAGGTTTTTGCGGAGCTCGCGCTCAATGCCGTCCAGCATGCTGAGTCCTCGGTCGGGGCCTTCGGACTCATTCAGTTCTATGAGTCGCAAGCGGGACGTCGGTTCATCTGTGCCGTCGCGGACGGCGGAATAGGCATCCGGCGCTCACTTGAACGTAACCCGGCTCTGGTGGACAAAGTCGCGTATGACTGGGATGCCGTCGAGCTCTCCCTCGAAGAGGGCATCAGCGGCACCGGCGCGAGAACTCGAGGGATCGGTCTCTTCGGAGTGGCGGAGGACATGAGGAAGCCCGGACGGCAGCTCATAATCCACTCGGGAATCGGTATGCTTCAAATCAACGACACGGTGCAGGGCGATCCACAGCGGACGACCCTCTTCCCAGGGACTCTGGTGGCAGCCACAATTGCGACGTGACCTATGGCATCTGTGAGGCTCCACGATCTTCTCCCCATGCGCGTACTGGTGACGCGGGATTCCGCGAGGGCGATCAAGGATTGCTTGCAAGCCGCCTTGGCAGCCGACGCGAGCGAGTTGATGCTGGACTTCTCTGGCATAGAGGCCATCACGCCTTCGTTCGTCGATGAGCTCATGGTGGTGTTGGGAGAGATCGCGACGCCAGAGAGGCGCAACGTGCGTGTCTTTTTCGTCAACCCACCGACTCGTTTGTCGGGGAAGTTCCTCGCGATCGGTAGAAGACATGGGCTACACCTGAGCGAGTCCGGCCCGAACGCCTGGGTTCTGGCCGCCGACTCGGATGCGTCGAACGCTTCGCGTGCCTGATCTTCTGTCGTTCCGGAACTGACTAGTTGGGATAGAAGAGCGAATGTCCGAGGGGTGTTGGACGAAGCCGCTTCGCGGCAGCTTCCGTTTCGTCCAAGGGTGATGTATTGGGCGGACCGCCACACGAGTAGGAGCACCGGTGCTACATTTCGTCGCGCTTCGAGGTGGTCGAAGCGCGAGTTTGGACACGCC
>JACQEO010000064.1 GCA_016200545.1 Deltaproteobacteria bacterium
CTTTTCTTCGTCGCATTGGGAATGGCCTTTCGTTGTTGGTGGATGTCGGTTGCTCGCAACACCCGCTCTACCACAACGAAGGGCCTTCTCAGTGCCCGGCGCCGCGCGGCCCGTCAGTTTTTCTGTCTCATCGAGGCTAGTTGCCTACGAAGTTGGAGTCGCCCGGCAAGGGATCGCTGATCCAGTCGAACTCGTGGGCAGCCTGCGGGTGCGAGCCGTGAATGTGGAACGACGACGAGAGATCACCGCTGTTTCCTGCCGAGACCGTGACGGTTACGTCGGCGAGAACCATGCCGTCGAGCTGGGCGACGTCGGCGGTGTACAGTTGGTGGCCCGCGTAATACGCCTCCTCGCCGGTCGCGACGTTGCGGACGGCCGACGACACCTTGGCGTCCAAGCCACGCGCCCGGTAGGTCGCATACTGCGGGATCGCTATGCTCGCGAGGATGCCGATGATCGACGTCACGACGAGCAGCTCGATCAACGTAAAGCCACGCTGCTGCGCTCGCATTGGCATGCCGAGTTGCCTCAGCAAGCTCGATGCCAGGCTGCTCCTTCCGCGCATCGCCGCCTGCTTCAGTGAGAACATGAGGTTGACGGGTTTGCCGGTCGTCGATGCCCGGTAGGTCGTACTCACGGTGACGCTCGCGGCCAAGAATTGTCCACGGCGGACCGTCCGGCGCGTTCCGAGGCCGAGAAATATGGCGTCGGCGAACCCGCTGCGCGGGTTTCGGCCTAGAGCTTCGCCTGCAGAAGCTGCCGCTCCAAGCGCAGTGCGGCCGGCATGGTCGCATCGAGCTTGCCGAAGAGTTCGCCTTGCGACTCGACTTCCGCTCGCCATTCGTCGCGATCGACCGTCATCGCGGCGGCGAGGTAGTCCGCCGGCAGATCGAGGCCGGTGAGATCCAGGTCGCCCGCGCGCGGCACCGCTCCGACGACAGTCTCGCGTGCGCCGGCTTCGCCGTGGGCACGGGCGAGGATCCACTCGAGAACCCGCATGTTCTCGCCGAAGCCCGGCCACAGGAACTTGCCGTCGGGACTCTTGCGAAACCAGTTCACGAGAAAGATCGGCGGCGGGTTCGTCAGGCGATCCTGGATGCGCAGCCAGTGCGCGAAGTAGTCGCCCATGTCGTAGCCGCAGAAGGGCAGCATCGCCATCGGATCGCGTCGGACGACGCCCACCTTGCCGGTCGCGGCGGCGGTCGTTTCGGAGCCCATCGTCGCGCCGAGATAGACGCCATGGCTCCACGTGAACGACTGCAGCACGACCGGCACTGTCGACGCGCGCCGTCCGCCGAAGATGATCGCCGAGATCGGCACCCCGTCGGCATCGTCGGCACGCGGTGAGAGGATCGGGTTGTTGGTCATCGGTGCCGTGAACCGCGAGTTCGGATGCGCCGCGAGCTCGGTCGAGCCGCGCTTCCACGGCCGGCCCTTCCAATCGATGAGCTCCGCCGGCGGCTCGCCGTCCTTTCCTTCCCACCACACGTCGCCGTCGGGGGTGAGCGCGACGTTGGTGAAGATCGTGTCGCGCGCGATCGACTTCATCGCGTTGGGATTCGTCTTGAAGTTGGTGCCGGGAGCGACGCCGAAGTAGCCCGCCTCGGGGTTCACCGCCCACAGCCGGCCGTCGGCGCCGATGCGCAGCCAGGCGATGTCGTCGCCGATGGTGGTGATCTTCCACCCCTTGAAGCGCTCGGGCGGGACCATCATCGCGAAGTTCGTCTTGCCGCACGCGCTGGGGAAGGCGGCGACGACGTAGCTGGTGCGGCCCTGCGGATCCTCGGCGCCGAGAATGAGCATGTGCTCGGCGAGCCAACCTTCGTGCCGGCCGAGCCAGGAGCCGATGCGGAGCGCGAAGCACTTCTTGCCGAGGAGTGCGTTGCCGCCGTAGCCGCTGCCGATCGACCAGATCGTGTTGTCCTCGGGGAAGTGACAGATGAAGCGCTTCTCCGGGTCGAGGTCGAGGGTGGAATGGAGACCGCGGTTGAAGTCGGATGCGTTGCCGAGCGCGTCGAGCGCGACCCGGCCCATACGCGTCACGATGCGCATGTTGAGGACGACGTAGATGCTGTCGGTGAGCTCGATGCCGACCTTCGAGAACTGCGAGCCCGCCGGGCCCATCAGGTACGGCACGACGTACATCGTGCGGCCTTTCATCGCGCCGTCGAAGAGGCGGCCGAGTTTGGCATAGGCTTCGACCGGGCTCATCCAGTTGTTGTTCGGCCCGGCCGCCTCACGCTCGCGGCTGCAGATGAAGGTGAGGTGCTCGGTACGCGCGACATCGGTCGGGTTCGAGCGATGGAGGTAGCATCCAGGGCGCTTCTCCGGATTGAGCGGGAGGAGAACGCCGCGCGCGACGGCCTCCTCGGTGAGACGCGTTTTCTCCTCCGCGGAGCCGTCGCACCAATACACGCGATCGGGCTTGGTGAGGCGCGCGACCTCGTCGACCCAGGCGGAAAGCTTGGCGTTGGTCGCCGGAACACTGCTGTGGGAGGCTCGCTTGGGCTCGCTCATGCCGTACCGTCCTTCTGAGGGAACTCGAGGTGCGAGAAGCCTGAGGCTGCGATAGTAGCAGAGCTCCCGGGGGGGAGACCAGGCGCGGATCATGACGGAGCGGATTCTCGTAGCGGGCGCCGGCGCGCTCGGGTCGGTGTTCGGCGGATTCCTCGCGGCCGCCGGTCACGACGTGACGTTGCTCGGGCGTGCGCCCCACATGCAAGCCGTCGCCGCCGCGGGCCTCGCGGTCGACGGGCTCTTCGGTGCACGGCGGGCGATCACCGTGACCGTCGCCAGCGAGCCCCGCGTCCTGCGGCCGCCCTTCGACGTCGTCCTGCTCACGGTGAAGGCTTACGACACCGTGGCGACGCTCGCGGAGGTGGCGCCGCTACTCGCAGGCGGAGGCTGCCTCGTCTCGCTGCAAAACGGCCTCGGCAACCTCGAACGCGTTCGCGAGGCCGTCGGTCCGGCGCGTGCCGTCGGCGCGCGCGTGATCTTCGGTGCCGAGATTCCCGTCCCCGGCACCGTCCGCGTCACGGTCTGCGCCGAGCCGGTGGCGCTCGGCGCGGTGGTCGCCGGCGACGCGGCCGCCGCGGCGCACGCGCGTTGCTGGGCGGCGCGAATCGCCGCCGCCGGGATCCCGACCGAATACGTCGTCGACGTCCACGCGCACCTCTGGGCGAAGGTTTTCTACAACGCCGCGCTGAACCCGCTCGGCGCGCTCTTCGGCCTCCCCTATGGTGCGCTCGCCGCCGATCCCGACGCGCGGGCGATCATGGACGACGTCATCGAGGAAGGATACGCCGTCGCGCGGGCGCGCGGCGTCGTACCGACCGCGTCGAGCCCCGAAGCCTACCGTCGGATCTTCTACGAGCGGCTCGTGCCGTCCACCGCACATCATCGCTCGTCGATGCTCCAAGACCTGGAGCGCGGACGGCGGACGGAGATCGACGCGATCAACGGGTGCCTGTGGGCGTTCGGGCGCGCCGCCGGCGTGGCGACGCCGGTGAACGCCACGCTCACCCGTCTGATCCGCTGGCGCGAGCGTCTCGGCGGCTTGCAATCGGTGCGCGCGCGCCCATAGATGCGGCGACGATGCTGGCGATCGAGGCGCGAGCGATGGCGGCGATGCGGGCCCACGCCGAGGAGACGTTTCCCGAGGAATGCTGCGGCGCCCTCTTCGTGACGCCGGAGGGACATGTCGTGCGCCGGATGACGAACGTCCAAAACGCGCTGCACGCCGCCGACCCGTCGGCGCATCCGCGCGACGCCCGCACCGCCTACCAGATGGATCCGCGCGAGCTCTTCGAGGTGAACCGCGACGGCGACCGCCCGGGCTGGCGCATCATGCTCTTCTACCACTCCCACCCGAGCCACGGCGTGTACTTCTCGCCGACCGACAAGGCGCGTGCGCTCTGGGGCGAACCCGACGGCGAGCCGGAGCCCGCCTATCCCGGCGTCGCATACGTGGTGATCTCCGTCTATGAGCACACGGTACGCGACGTGAGGGCGTACGCCTGGAACGTGGACGCCCGCGACTTCGAGGAGGTCGTGGTGCGGGTAGCCTAGACCTAAAGCGGCGGGGCGATGCGAATCGATCGCGGCGGCTTCTCGCTGCACTACGAAATCGCCGGCTCGGGTTCCGAGAGCGTCGTGCTGACGCACGGGCTCGCGTCCTCGGGGGCGACTTGGAGCGCGCTCGTCGCGGCGCTCTCGCCGCACTATCGCGTCGTCACGTGGGACCTGCGCTCGCACGCGCGCTCCGACTCACCGGACGAGCCGTGTACGATCGCCGCGCTCGGTGCCGATCTCGCCGCGGTCGTCGCCGCCGCGGACGGTGCCCCAGCGCATCTGCTCGGACACTCGGCGGGCGGCGTCATCACCATGCGTTGCGCGCTCGATCATCCCGCTCTGGTGCGCAGTGTGACGCTCGTCGGCACCTCGAGCGAGTGCAACGCGCGCGCCGTCACCTTCTACGAGTCGCTCGCCAAGACCGCCGAGCGCGACGGTGGTGCCGCGGCGATACGCCGGCTCGGGACGCGCGACGAGCCGACGATGCCGCCCGAGGGCCGAGGCTTCGCGCACATGGCGCGCGCGATGGCGTCACTGCATACCGCTCCGCTCACGGCGGAGCTCGAGGACGTGCGCTGTCCCGCGCTCGTCGTCGTCGGCGAAAAGGACGTTCTCGGCGTCGGCGGCTCGGTGATCATCAGCCGCAGGTTACCGCGCGCGCGGCTCGAGATCGTGCCCGAGCGCGGGCATTCGATCTTCCACGAAGATCCGGCGGGCTTCGCGCGACTCGTGCTCGGGTTTCTCGCCGAGCGGCGCGCGGCGGGCTAAGCGGCGCGCGGCGCGCGCCCACCAGGCGCGTACTCGGGCGCCTCGATCGGGGTTGCAAGCAGCGTATGCGCGGTCGCGCCGGTGACCGTCGCCCACAGGCGCGTGCCGGGGGCGGCCGCGGCAGCGACGACTGCGGTGGTGAACTGCGGGGTCTTTCCGGCAACGCAGTCCGGCGAACGGCGCGCCGGACCCTCGACCAGCACCTCGACGGGGCGACCGATCCAGCGCCGATTGCGTGTGGCGCTGATCTTCTCCTGGAGGGCGATCACGTGCGCGAGGCGGCGGTTCTTCTCGTCCTCGGGCACCGAGTCTTCCCAGCGGGCTGCCTTGGTGAGCGTGCGCGCCGAGTACTTGAAGAGAAACGCGTGATCGTAGCCGATGTCCTCGAGAAGCCGGTAGGTCGCGTCGAAGTCGGCGAACGACTCTCCGGGGAAACCGACGATCACGTCCGTCGAGAACGCGATCTCAGGGATGGCGTCGCGGAGTCGGGCGACGAGCGCGCGGTAGTCCGCGATCGTGTAGCCGCGCTCCATCCGTGCCAGCACCGCGTCCGAACCCGATTGCACCGGCAGGTGGATCTGCGGCGCGACCGCGGGCACTTCCGCCATCGCGCGCACGAGCTCGAGGCTCACGTCGGCAGGATGCGGCGACGTGAAGCGGAGCCGGAGGATGCCCGGCACCTCGGCGGCACGGCGGAGCAGCGCCGCCAGGTCGCAATCGCCGTCGCGATACGCGTTGACGGTCTGGCCGAGGAACACCACCTCGCGCGCGCCGTTTGCGGCGGCGGCACGCACCTCTGCGAGGACGGATTCGGCGGGTAAGCTGCGCTCGCGGCCGCGCACGTAGGGCACGACGCAGAAGGTGCAGAACTTGTCGCAGCCGCGTATGATCGTGATCCACGCGCGCACGCTGCCGGGAGTGCGTGCCGTGGGTAGGTCGGCGTACGTCTCGTCGGGATCGAGGCGCACGTCGACGAGCGGGTTCACCTCGGCGCCGGTACGCGCGACGGCGGGTGCGTCGCGGTCGCGGGCATTGGTCGTGCGGGCGAGGCGCGCCGCCTCGAGCAGCGTCGGCAGGCGACGATAGGCATCGGGTCCGACGATGAGGTCGAGCGCCGGGACGCGTGCGATGAGCGCGGCGCGATGGTGCTGCGCCATGCAGCCGCACATTCCGAGCACGAGGTCGCGACGGCGCGTCTTCAGGCGCGCGAGATCGGTCAGGCGGCCGATGACGCGCTCTTCGGCGCGCTCGCGGATCGCGCAGGTATTGAGCAAGATGACGTCGGCAGCCTCCGGATCGTCCGTGCGAACGTACCCGTGGGAGGTCATGTGACCGAGGATGAGCTCGCCGTCGGCGAGGTTCATCTGGCAGCCGTACGTCTCGATGTAGATCGCGGCGGTCACGGAGCGCGACTATAACGGCGGCCCGTGCGGCCGGCAACGCAGCGCGCGGGCCGGGCGCGGCGCCCGCGGATGTGCTACATGGCGACCATGCGCGATCCGTTCGCTCCTCCGCCGGATGATCCGCGCCGGCAGTTCCGCGACCTCGAAGCGACCTTGCTGCGCTGTCCGCGGTGTGCCGCCGCGGTTCCCGTTCGCAAACGCCTGCTCCTCGTCCTGCCCGAAGGGGACAAGTTCGAGTACGTGTGTGTCCGCTGCTCTGCGACCTGCGGCACGAAAATCGAGCGGCCGCCGCCGGTCGCGTTGCGTCTTTGATGCGGATCGTCTCGCTGCTTCCGAGCGCCACCGAGATCCTCTGCGCGCTCGGTGCCGCCGACGACCTCGTCGGCGTCTCGCACGAGTGCGATCATCCGCCGCAGGTGCGCGCACTCCCGAAACTCACGCGACCGAAGATCCGCATCGACGCGCGGAGCGCCGTGATCGATCGCGACGTGCGCGCGCTCGTCGCGCGCGGTCTCAGCGTCTACGAGATCGACGTCGATCGCCTGCGGGCGCTCGCGCCGGACGTGATCGTCACCCAACAGCAGTGCGACGTGTGCGCGGTCTCCTTCGCCGAGGTGGAGGCCGCGGTGCGAAACGCGCTCGAGCGCGCTCCGGTCATCGTTTCGCTCACGCCGCGCGTCCTCGCTGACGTATGGGAGGACGTCCAGCGGGTCGCGGTGGTGCTCGACCGGACGGCGCGCGCCGAGGAGCTGATCGCATCGGCGCGCGCGCGACTCGCGGCCCTCGCCGAGCGGACCGCCGAATTGCCCCGGCCCGTCGTCGCCTGCCTCGACTGGCTGGAGCCGCCGATGACCGCCGGCAACTGGATCCCCGAGCTGGTCGCGACCGCCGGTGGCGCATATCCGTTTGCGGTCGCCGGAGCGCCGAGCGCGACGATCTCGTGGCAGGCGCTCCGTGCCGCGGTGCCGGAAGTGCTCGTGCTCATGCCATGCGGCTTCACGATACCGCAGACGGAGCGTGAGCTCGCCGCGCTGACGGAGCGTGAGGAGTGGCGGGCGCTTCCTGCGGTGCGTGACGGGCGTGTGAGCATGGTCGACGGCAGCGCCTACTTCAACCGTCCCGGACCGCGCCTCGTCGACAGTGCCGAGATTCTCGCCGGCTTGGTCCACCCCGAGATCTGCGATACGCGGTTCGCACCCGAAGCGGTGTTGCCGCTCGCCCGCGCGTGAGGTTCGTGCGCGCCGTGGGCGCCGATCCTAGCTGGTCGTCTTGACACTCCGAAACGAACGGCAGTAGCGTCGCGCGCGTGCGGGCCCCCACGATCGCCAGGCGCGAAGCCGGCACACGCAGGGCTCGTCCCTCGCTCGCGAGGGTCGTGGCTGGAACGAGCGCCGCTGCGAGCGCGCCGTCCGGCGCTCCACGCCGCCACCATCCCTTCGGTTCGGAGAGTCTCTCCGCGCTCTCGGCGCTCTTGCGCATCGCGGGCGAGCCGCGTCTCGGTGGGCGCGCACTCGGGCGGCTCGCGACGCGGTTGGCGCATGCCCTCGACGTACCGGCCCTCACCATCCGGCTACTCGATCCGAGCGGGCGATGGCTGGACCTCAAAGCCGCGGTCGGGCTCTCGAAGCGCATGCGGACGCGCCTCCGGCGCATTCCCATCGACTCCGCGGTCGGGAAAGAGGTCGTCCGGCGCGGCCGGCGCATTGTCCGCGCCGGCGATCCGGACGCGAGCATGCCGCCCTGGCCGCGCTCCGTCCTGCGACGTTTCGGTGCCGGGGCCTTCGTCCCGATTCGGGCGGGCGCAGAGGTCCGCGGTGTTCTCGGCGTCGGCTTCCGGGAGTCGACGCGACCCCCGGCGGCGCAGCTCCGGTTCCTCGATGCGCTGGGACGTCAGCTCGGGACCGCGCTGCACGTCATCAGCGCCCGCGAGACGCGCCGCAAGACGCGCTCGGAAGCGCGGTTCCTGCGTCGCATCGCGGCCGCGCTGAGTGCCAACCTCGAGCTTCCCGCGATCCTCGACATGGTGACCTCCGCCGCGCAGCGGCTCACGCGCGCGAGTGGCGCGATCGTCATGCTGTTGAGCCGCGACGGCACGGAGTTCGAGATCGTCAGCACCAGTCGATCCGAGGGATTCGACGTCCGCGGCGTGCGATTTCCCGTCGCGGGGAGCCTGTCTGGCGTGGCGGTGCGGACCGGCCGCTGCGTACGCTGCCGTGACGCGTCCACCGAGCGGCGAGCGCTGCTCCGGAGCCTGCAGCAAATGGGAAACGTCCGCGGGCTCCTCATCGCCCCCCTCCACGGGGACGGAAGCGTGATCGGCACGCTCAATGTTTCCAGCAGTCGGCCACGCGTCTTTTCGGATCACGACCGCCGAACGTTGATGCAGTTGGGACATCAAGCGAGTATCGCGATCCGCAATGCCCGCCTATTCGAGGACGTGCGCAGCCATCGCCAGCTGCTCCGTCAACTCTACTCGCAGCAGTCCTCGGTTCTCGAGGGTGAACGGAAGCGCATCGCGCACGAGCTGCACGACGAGATGGGACCGACGCTCTCCGCAATCCTGATCAATCTGCAGCTCCTCAAGGAGCGCAGCATGAACGGGACGCTCGGCGCGAAGATCGTCGAGACGGAGGCGCTGCTCACCGGCATCATCGAAAAGATCCGTGAGCTCGCCTACGGCCTGCGGCCGCCGATGCTGGAGCACCTCGGGCTCGCCGAAAGCCTGAAGTGGATGATCGAGACTTACTTCAGCGGCGGGCATCTCGTCGTCGACTATCGGGTCTCAGGGTCGCCGGTCCACCTCGACCCGGACCTGGCGCTCGCGATCTATCGCATCGCCCAAGAGGCCCTCACCAATGTCGTCAAGCACGCGCGCGCGGCGCGCGTAAAGGTTCGGCTCCGTCTCGCGCCCGCGGCCGTACGGCTCGAGGTCCACGACGACGGGCGGGGATTCGATACCGCGAGCCTCGGCGCGGAGCGCCGGGCAGGGCTCGGACTCGCGAGCATGCGCGAGCGCATGGATCATCTGCAAGGTCGGCTCGAGCTGCGCTCGCAACCCGGCAAGGGCAGCCGTCTCACCGTCACCTGTCCACTGGAGATCGCCGATGCGCGTGCTCTTGGTTGACGACCACACTCTCTTTCGGCAGGGGCTGCGCACGCTGCTCGAGAAGCACGGCGCCTTCCAGGTCATCGGCGAGGCCGAGGACGGCCGGAGCGCGGTGAAGCTCGTCGAGCAATCGCACCCGGACATCGTCGTCATGGACATCGCGATGAAGGGTTTGAACGGCATCGAAGCGACCCGCCAGATCCGCCAGCGCTTCCCGCGGACACAGGTGGTCGTGCTCTCGATGCACCTCCTCGAGTCGTACGTGCGGCAGGCGCTCGAGTCAGGGGCGGCGGGCTATCTCTTGAAGAGCGCCGCCGGTAACGAGCTGATCGCCGCACTCGATACCGTTCGGAACGGCGGCAGCTACTTCAGTGGCGCGGTGTCGCGCATGATCGTGGAAGGTTATCTAGAGACCAATCGCGCGGCGAAAACTGAGAAACTCTCAGTGCTTACACCTCGCGAGCGGGAGGTTTTGCAGCTCATCGCCGAGGGCAACAGCTACAAGGAGATCGCCTCGGCTCTGAAGATCAGCCCCAAGACCGTCGGTCAGCACCGCGAGCGGCTGATGCAGAAGCTGCATTGCCGCCGGACAGCCGAGTTGGTGAAGTATGCGCTGCGCGAGGGGCTCACGCCGGCCATCGAGTAGCGTTGAGCTCGATCAATTTCGACGCCACGACCTGCGGAGAGGTTGCGTCGTAATCATCGACAAATCATAGAGTTAAGTGCACTCCGCACCACTGAGGTGCAGGCGCCGACCAGGGTATAGGGAAATTTGGGGTATCCATCTAAGCGGAGTAAGATGAGGCGGTGACCTCGGCCCCGCTGGCGAGCGTGCGCTACCCAAGATCCACCGGCGAGTTCTTGGCCTGGTTCTCGACCGATGCGGACTGCCTGGACTACCTCGAGTGGC
>JACQEO010000065.1 GCA_016200545.1 Deltaproteobacteria bacterium
ACATCGATCGACTCTTCGGAACCTACCGCGCGCCTGCGCCGGACGAGTTCCCGCAGACCGGCCTACCGGAGGGTGTCCTCGATCGCTCGGTGCTGCACGCGGCAGTCGATCCATTGCTCCGCTGGATGCGCCGCGCCGCCGCTCTCGTCGCGCGCGATGCCCGGTGGCGTCGCGCGCCGCTCACGGATTGGGCGAGGGCCAGACTCATCTCCTTGATGTGTTCACGACAGGGCTGCGGGTCAATGGACTGGTAGCCTGATTGACACGAGTGCCCCGGTCGACCCGTTGGAGATCACGATTTCGCCGTTATGGTCCTCGACAATCCGACGCGCGAGCGCCAAACCGAGGCCCATCCCTGCACCGGGTGGCTTGGTAGTAAAAAACGGGTCGCATAATCTTATGAGGTGCTCAGCGGGAATGCCTGGACCATCGTCCGTGATCGTCACGACAACCGACGCCGCCTCTCTCCCCGGCGTCTGCCCCCCGTCCCGGTCGTGTATGACTTCGGTCCGTAGCCACACATTTCCACCCCGAGCAACTGCATCGCAAGCGTTATCGAGTACATTCACAAATACCTGACTGAGCCGAGCATCACACATGACTCAGGCGCTTTCTCCTAACGCGCGATGCACAGTTACCATTTTCTCGACCGCTTTCATCGCCACTGCGGCTACACTCGTCTCGAGCAACCGCCCGAGGTCCGCGGCAGCGATCTGTCCGCGCGACGCAACTACGTACTGCCGTACGCTCTTTGTGACCGCGGCTGCTCGCTCGACTCCACGACGCAGCAGCTCAGTACTGACACTTATGGTCTGACGCGCCTTTCCGACATCGCGATCTTCACTTCGTGCGTTCTCGATCAACGCCTGGGCGGCTCGTTCGATAGGCTGGACGGTTGACGCAATGATCGCCAGCGGATTGTTCAACTCGTGCGCAAGGCCCGCAACAAGCTGGCCGAACGCCGCCGCCTTCTCTGACTGAACGAGCTGTAGGTGCGTCCGTCGTAACTCTTCGAGCGCTTGCTCGAGTTGCTGGCGGGCCGAGAACTCCTGCTTCCAGAGTGTGCTTGCCACATGCCGGGACACTAGACCGATGGCGGTGAGGCCCCCAAGACCAACGACGCGCACTTCCAACTCCGTCGTAATCGAAGCTGTGCTTATGAAAAGCGCAGGCCCGAGGTATAGGGTGAGAACCACATTGCGCACATGACGGTCGCGGGACCAGCGTGACTGGAATGAATACACAAAACGTCAGGATGAGCAGGCCGAAGCCGTCCGCATAGCCATAGAAGTCTTGAGTATGCCACCGCCATCACGCCGAAGTCGCGCTTGCCGATCAGCGCCAGCGGCATCAGCTGGAGGCCTTCCTCGACGAGGGCGCCGCCAAGCCAGGTGCGCGCCTCGCCGACGGCCGCCGTGCGCTGATCGGGCGACAGGCACCGCCAGCGCGCACGATCGATGCGATAGAACCGGTGCGAGACGGTCCACCCGGCAGACGGCACCAGCGACGGCGGCATGCGATACCGATCCCAACGCGATGAACCAGCAGACGATGCGGACGACGAAAAGGAAGCGCAGCACCGCCGCACTCTTCCACGTCTCGCGGCGGTATGACAACTCGCGTTCCGCCAGCGCGATGGTGAGCGGCCGCTGCGGCGTTCCTCGAATTCATGCGGTTGTAGTATCCGCTTCTTCCTTGGCAGATTGGGCGTAGCGCGATGATCATCTCCGAAAAATACGAGGTCACCGGCGAGCTCGGCCAGGGCGGCATGGGGGTCGTCTACCGGGTCCGTCACGTCGAGCTCGATACCGTCTACGCGCTCAAGATGATGCCCCGGGAGCTCTGCAAAGACCCGCAGCTGGTCGAGCGCTTCCGGCGCGAGGCACGGGTGATGGCGCGGCTCAGCCACCGCAACATCGTCCGCGTCTTCGACTTCACCCGCGACGGCGACGCCTACTACCTCATCATGGAGTACCTGGAGGGAAAGAACCTCCGGCAGCACCTCCAGGAGAGTCTCGATCTCACGCAACGGCCGCTGCCGCTGCGCGAGGTCCTGCGCATCGGCGCGCAGATCGCCCGCGCGCTCGCGTTCGCGCACGCGCAGACGCCCGCGGTCGTCCACCGTGACATCAAGCCGAGCAACATCATCATGGAGGCGGGGACCGGGCGCACAGTGGTGACGGACTTCGGGATCGCGACCATCCTCGGCGATGCCGACAGCAAGCTCACCCGTACGGGGCTCTTCGTCGGTACGGTGAAGTACTCCGCGCCGGAGCAGATGCGGCGCGATCCGAACCTCGACGGCCGGTGCGACATCTACTCGCTCGGTCTTGTCCTCTACAACCTCTACACCGGGGAGCACCTCTACGCCGGCCTCACCGATCAGGAGGTGGTGGGACGCGCGCTCTACGGCGGGGACGCCGACTTGACCGCGCTCGCGTCGGCCGAGCCGGCCTTCGCGCGCATCGTCGAGCGCGCGATTCGCCTCGATCCGGATGCCCGGTACCCGACGGCCGACGCGCTGCTCGCCGACTTACGCGCCTGTCTGCAGGCGCTCGAGCCGGAAGCGGGCCGCGCTGTCCCGCTCGAGGGGGGCGCGGCCGCCGACCCGGGAGACGAGGTCGGGACCGCGCCGGAAGACCTCGCGCCGCGATCGTCGCCGCAGAGCGACGTTATGCGCCAACCCCGCGACGACGGCGGGCCCGCGACGTCGTCGTGGTTCTCGCCGGCCGATGCGACGACGATGATGTCGAGCGCCGAGAGCGCGCCGGCCGATCTCGGCACCGGCGCCCAATCCATCTCGCGGCGGCGGACGGTCGGCGACCGCCTGAGCCGCCGGGTCACCACGGCGCGGCAGTGGCTCGCGGCACGGTGGTTGGCGCTCGCGCTGCTCGCGCCGGCGGCGGCGATCGCGGTTATCTGTGTCGTCGACGACCTGGCGTGGATCGGCCGCCCCTTTCCCGGCTTCTTCGTGATGGAGAACGCCGTCGTGCCGACGGTCGGCGCCTACCACTGGACCGGCATGCGCGCCGGCCTTCCCGGCCACAGCACCGTCCGCGCGATCGACGGCCGGGCGCTCGCGGCGGCAAACGACGTGTATGCGCATGCCGAGCAGGTGCCACCCGGGACACCCGTCACGTACACGCTCGAGCACGGCGGCCGCAGCTTCGACCTCGCGATTCCCACGATGATGTTCGGTCCCGGCGACTATGCGCTGACGGTCGGGCTCTTGGGGCTGAACGGGGTCGTGATCTTGTTGATGGGGGCGGCCGTCGGCCTCTTGAGCCCGCAGAACCGCCCGGCGCGTGTGTTTCTCTTGATGTCGATCCTGATGGGCCTCTTTCCCCTCGCCGGTGACAGCCTCTATCGCAGCCACCGCTTCACCGCGCTGCACTGGTTCCTGCAATGCGTGACGCCGGCGGCCTTCATTCACCTGGCGCTGGTCTTCCCGGTCGAGCGCCGGATCGTCGGACCGGCGCGGGCGCTGATCGCCCTCCCCTACGTGTTCGGTGCGCTCCTCACCGTCCTGCTGCTGCGCGGGTTCTGGGCGCAGCCGGTCGACCTCAGGCCGCTCTACGCCGCCTGGGTGTTCACGGCGGTCGGCCTCCTCATCCTGATCGGCGGGACCCTGCTCGCGTACGTGCAGCACCGGCGTGCGGTCGTCCGCGGGCGCGTGCAAGTCGTGATGATCGGCGTCCTCGCGGCCTTCCTGCTGCCGATCCTCGGCTTCCTCAATAACGTCTTCGGCGGCGGCTTCCCGCTCAACCTGACCGCGCTCACCCCGATTGTTTTCTTCCTCGCCGTCGCCTACGCGATCGTCAAGCACCGGCTCTTCGACGTGCAGCTCATCGTCCGGAGAAGCGTCGTCTTCGGCTCGCTGCTCGCCGCCTTCACGGCGCTCTACGTCGCGGTCGTCAGCCTCTTGAACGCCTTCCTCGCCGGCTCGGAGGTGCCACACTCGCCGGAGTTCACCGGGGCGTTCATGGCGGTGTCGCTCGCGACGGCCTTTCCGCTGCGTGATCGTCTGAACAGCACCATCGAGCGGCGGCTGTTTCCGCACAAACACCGCTTTCACGAGACCGTGCGCGACATCTCGCGCGCCATCACCGCCATGGTCGATCTGCGCGCCGTCCTCGACGAGGTGATGCGCGCGCTCGTCTCGGGGATGGGAATCGCGTCCGGCGCGGTGCTGCTGCGCGACGAGGCGGGAAAAGAATTCCGCGAGGCGGTCGCCGTCGGAACCGTGCCGTCCGGCTACACGATCGGCCCCGACACGCCGCTGGTGCGCCTCCTCGCCAGCACGCGGTGCGAGGTCTTCGCCGACGACCTTCAGGAGGATCCCGAGCTCGCCGCGATCAAGGATCCGAGCGTGCCGGTGTTCGCGGCGTTGCAGGCCGAGCTGCTGATCCCCCTCTTCAGCGAGACCGGCATGATCGGCATCTTGGCGCTCGGACGCACGCACGGCGGCGACACGCTGACGTCGGAGGACTTGGAGGTGCTGCGCTCGCTCGCCGCGGGCGTCGGCCTCGCCGTCGCGCGGAGCCTCGACGCCGCGCGCACCGAGCGCATGGCGCTCCATCGCCAAGTGCTCGAGCGGCATCTGCCGGCCACCTCGGTGCGCAACGTCCTCGCCAACGATCCCGCACCGCCCGGGACGCATCGCGCCCGCGTCACCACGCTGTACCTGCGGCTCCGCGGGTTCAACGCGTTCGCCGACCGGGTCGCGCCCGACGTCACCGTCGGCCTGCTGCGCGAGTACCACGCGATCGGTGACGCCGCGATCCACCAGCACGGCGGGACGACCGAGCGCTACGACGGCGCGCGCGTCGTCGCGATCTTCGGCGATCCGGTCGCGACCGCGGATCATGTGGCGTGCGCGGTGCGGGCCGCGCTCGCCGTCCGACAGGCGATCGAGGCGCGGCGGGCGGCGTGGCGGCAGCAGGGCTACGACTTGGTCTTCGGCATCGGCGTCGCCAGCGGATTCGCGAACGTCGGGTTCGTCGGCGCCGGCAGCCGCGGCACCTATGCCGCGCTCGGGACTACCGTCGACATCGCCGAGCGCCTCTGTGACCTCGCGACCGCCGGCGACATTCTCGCGCCCCGAATGACCGTGGCGGACGTCGGCGCCGAGATCCAGGTGAACGACGCCGGTGAGTACCCGATCGCGGGACTGCCGGCGCCGCTCGCGGTGGTGCGGATCGAGGCGGCGGCGCCGCCGTGACCACACCCGGCAGCGTCGCCGCGCCCTACCCTGGGTCCGCAGTCGAAGGCGCCAAGCGCGCGCGCGTGCGGAACCTGTCGCGCCGGCTCGCCTACACGCTGGTCGTTGCCAGCTTCGGTGCCGCGTATGGCGCGCTCGTCTTCATCGTCGGCGAGGCCTGGGGCGCGCACGCCTTCGCGCACTCGGCGTTTGCCTTCTCGGCGAGCTTCCTGATCGCGCTGCTCGTCGGCATCCCGCTCCTCGGTATGGTGCAGCGCCGGCTCGATGCGCTGGTCTCGTCGCGCGGCCCCGGCTCACGCTTGGCCATACGCGCGCTCCTCGGTCAGATGGCGAGCTCGACCGATCTCGCGAGCCTGGTGCGCCGGGCCCTCGAGGCGATGACGGCGGACCTCGAGCTCGAGCGCGTCGCGCTGTTCTTGGTTCCCCCCCAGCGCAGCGACTTCGTCCTGGTCTCGGCGCAAGGCGAGCGGCCGACCCAGGAGCAGCTACAGGCCGACCACCCACTCGTACAAATGTTGGCGGCGCTGCACGTGGAGCTCACCCGGCAGACGCTGGCGAGCCATCCGCGGTACGCGAACGTGCGGCCGCAATGTCTCGAGACGTTCGATCGCCTCGGCGCCGAAGTGCTGCTGCCGATCGAGACCGGCGGCGAGTTGGTCGGGCTCCTCGTCGTCGGCAAGCCGCGTCAACCGTTTGGCAGCGAAGCGATCGAGCTGCTGCGGACGCTGACGGTCGAGATCGGCCTTTGCGTCGTACGCGCGCGCGACGCCGATCGGCTGCGCGACGCCAAGCTCGAGCTCGAGCGTTTCGCACGCTTCCTCCCTCGCGCGATCGCGAGCAACGTCCTCGCCGGCCGTCTGCCGGGCGAAGGCGGCCGGCGGCGCGCCGTCACCGTCGTCGCCTGCGAGCTCGACGGCTTCAGCACGCTCGCCGAGGAGCTCGCGCCGGAAGAGCTTGCGCAGCTCCTCGGCAAGTTCCACGCGATCGCCGACGAGGAGACCGCCAAGCAAGGCGGCACGCTCGCGCGCGTGCGCGGCGGTACCGTGGTCGCGCTGTGCGGCGATCCGGAGCCGTCACCCGATCACGTGCAGCGTGGCATCCGCATGGCCACGCGCCTGCGGGCCCGCGCGCGGGCGCTCTGTGCGCAATCGGTGCACGCCGGTCCGGCGCTCGACGTACGGATCGGCATCGACGCCGGCGTCGCGACCGTCGGCTTCATCGCGGTCGGCGCGCGGCTCGACTACCACGTGATCGGCCAGGTGATGCTGAGTGCACGCGCGCTCTGCGCCGGTGCCGGCGCGGGTGAGATCCTCGTTGGCGAGAGCACGCTCCGCGCCGCCGCGACGATCGTCGGCAGCGAGCCCGCCGGTGTGGTCACCCCCGTCTCTGGAGCGAGCCTCCCCGCGCACCGCCTGACCGCCGTCGAGGGGGCGCCGCTCGCGTCTTGACGTCGACGAAGCGCGGCCCGCGCGTGCTACTGCCAGACGCACATCTGCGTGACGTCAGGCTCCGATCGTTCGAGCGCGACGTTCTGATGGCGCGCGATGATCACCGGCCCGACGCCCGCGACCAGCTGATCGCGGAACTCGAAGAGCCCGTGGCCGCACTCGCCACTCGGACAGTCGGCATCGCTCGCGCAGGTCTTTCCGCTCTTGGTGCCGCCGACGCAGCTCGCCGCGCGGCAGGTGCCGCCCGCGCAGTCGGCGCTTACCAGGCACGGCAGGCCGCGGTGGGTGCCGTCGGCGCATTCTTTGAACGCCGCGCTCCGCCGGGCGAGACGTAGCACGGTGAGCGGCACGTCGGTCGAGCCGAACAGCGTCACCTCGTTGCGCGCCGACTGGGGCTCGAACATCGGCGGCAGCACGGCACCGCCTGGCGTGTAGGCACTCACGAAGTCCCGGCTCGGTAGCGTGATCGATCCCGCAAGCGTGAGGAGCGCGCGCACCGTGTTGCTGCCACGTAGCTGGCGCTGCGCCGGCAGTCCCGGGTCGCTCACGAGCGTGCCGCGCCAATCGATTGGGATCAAGATGTTCCCGGCGCCGTCGACCGTGAAGCGGACCTCCGCCGCGAGGGCGGTGTCGCGAGCCGCAGCGTCGCCCGACGCGGCGACGATCGCGCGATAGTCGTTGAGCGGCGGCAGCGCCGTGAAATGGGCGAACGTCTGATCGACGTTCGCCGGCGCCGTGTGGCAGCTGCCGTCAGCGGTGAAGAACTCGTCGACGCACGCGACCAATCCCGGGAGCGCCGCGCTCTCCGCGCAGCGCGCGCTGGCGAGCCCGCACGGGAGCGGCGCGCCCGCGGTCGTCACGGCGATCGTGGCCGGCCCGGTGAGCGTGCGCTCGTCGTCGGGTCCGCCCACGAGCGGGTCGGTATCCGGGAAGCGCACGCGCAAGCGCGGCTCGCCCTCGCGATCGACGAGCTCGACGCCGGTCGGCCGGCCGCGGCCGTTCGCCTCGACGCACGTCGCCGTCCCGACGTCGGGACGCTCGGCGCAGCTCTGCATCGCCGGCGCGATCGTTGCGCAACTCGGCGCGAGCACCACGACGTTGTTGCGATCCGCCGCGCCGCCCGGCGGCGTGAACACCACCGTCACGACGTAGTCGGCCGCGGTCTTCGCAACGAAGGCCGGCGACGCCCCGTCGCACACGGCCGGTCGCACCATCAGCTCCATCACCTCGCCCGGACCGGCGAAGGGCCGATCGGTGCCGCCGAGCGCGCTGCGGAAAATACCCGGCATCGGCGGGATCAGATTGCACCCCGCGCCAGCGTCGCGGCGGTCCAGCGTGAAGAACACCGTGGTCGCGACGGCGGCGAGCGCGGCGATGCCGAGCGCGCGCCGGAGTCGCGCTCGACAGCTTGGACGCAGCGATGCGGGTTGCGGTGTGCCAGCGCGTGTCGGTGCGTGACGGGCAAATTGGGTGGAGTTCATGCAAGCCACCTCCTAAATCGTTTCCTTATGGGGTCGGCATGGGCCGTTTGCGTGGACGTGACCGCTGCAAGAGCGATCGCTGCGAGCGCGACTCGTCGTACGACCGGCATAGCAAACCTCGCTCGGAAGGACGGCACTACTGTCCAAACCTCCTGCACATGGTCGCCGCGGTCAAGCAAAATCGGTAGCCTCGACCTCGGCGCGCTATCGAAACGCGCCGAAACGACGCAAAATGAGCTGCGCTGACGCGCACGCTATGTCCCGTGCCGGCTGCAACGCCCCGAATCGTAGCCGCACCCGGCCCCTCCGGATACCGCCTTTCGTGCACAACTGCCCGATCGGCGACGCGTAACGAACTCTCGACACGAGCGGCCCGACGTTCACATAATCCGCGCGCATGGCGCAGCCCGCCGTCTCGATCGCGGCCGAACCCGACGCGCGTCCGGCGTCGCGCTGGATCATCGGCGCGCGGGCCGACCTCCTGTGGTTGATGCTGCCGGTCCTGAGCGGGTACCTCTGCCTCTACGTCAGCGTCGGCCTCGGCGTGTCGTCCCTGCTGATCTGGTGGTTCTGGAATCTTTTCTTCAACGGTCCGCACTTCTACGCGACGCTCTCACGCACCTACCTCGACAAGCAGGAATGGCAGCAGCGCGGCTCCTTGCTGATCGGGTCGCTCGCGCTCGTCCTCGTCGGGCCGCTCGCGATCTGGCTGAGCGTCAGGACGGCGAGCCGGGTGCCGTTCCTCGGCTTTTGGTTCTTTGGAGTCCTGTGGGCGTACTACCACGTCGTGCGGCAGCACTACGGCTTCATGGCGCTCTACCAGAAGAAGAACGGCGAGCGCGCCGGCAGCGACAATGCGCTCGACTTCTGGATCTTTCATGTCCTGATGTTCGGGCCGGTGGTGTCGTGGCTGCTGCGCTATCCAGAGCTCCGTGAGGCCGCCGGCCTGAGCTTCCGGCTCTCGACGGTCGAGAGCGCAGTGGTCGCCGCGACGCCGCTCGTGGTCGCGCTCACGATCGGGCTCTACGTCGTCAAGGAAGCGCTGATCTATCGTCATCGCGGCACGATCAACTGGCCCAAGTCGCTTCTGCTGTTGGCGTACGTGCCGTTGCACCTCTTGCTCTTGCTGCGGCCGACCGTCGCGGGGCGTTACGATATCTTGCTCTTCAACGCGGTCGTGACCTTGCCGCACAATTTCCAGTATGTGGCAATCGTGTGGTTCTACAACGTCAACCGCTACCGACCGGACCGCGAGCGACGGCAGTACGGCTGGGCGAGCGTCGCCAGCAGCAGCGTGCTGCGCTTCGCCGCGCTCGGCGTGCTTTACAGCGCCATATTCTTCTACCTGCGCTGGTACCTCGAGGGACAGGCGGTCCCCTTCTCGTTCGGCCCGTCGCGCTGGTCGGACCTCGGCCTCGGCGGATCGTTCAAGATCGCCGACCTCGCCGCGGCGGTCTGGATCGGCTTCGTGTTCCACCATCAGTATCTCGATCAGCGGATCTGGAAGATCCACTCGGACCGGCAGCTGAGCCGCGATCTCTTGCTGGTCGCGTAGCGTCGCCGGGAAAGCGCACGTGCGACGGGGAGACGGCGCGATGGCGACGAGCGCTGCGCGATGACCGTGCATGATCCCGAGTTCTACCGCCTCGAGGTCTTCCTCGTCCGGCCGACGAAGTACGACGACGACGGGTATCTTCTGCGCCACGCGCGGGGCGTGTTACCGAGCAACACGCTCGCCTGCCTGCACACGCTGACCGAAGATGTCCGCCGCCGGTGCGTGCTCGGCAAGGTCGAGCTGCGCGTCCACCTCTGCGACGAGTCGGTGCAGGCGCTGCCGGCGCGGCGCATCCTCTGGGCGGCGCGGCGCCGGCGGACGCGCACGGTGCTCTGTCTGGTCGGCGTGCAGACCAGCCAGTTCCCGCGGGCCGCCGAGCTGGCGCGGCGCTTCCGAGCGCGAGGGGTCACCGTGTTGATCGGTGGCTTTCATGTGTCGGGAACGCTCGCGATGCTGCCGGAGACGCCGCGGGACCTACGCGCGCTGATCGAGGCCGGCGTCACGCTCGTGAACGGCGAGATCGACGCGACCTGGGGCGGCGTCCTCCGCGACGCCGCCGCCGGCACGCTCGCCCCGCTCTACGACTTCACCGGCGACAAGCCCGATCTCTCCGTCGCACCGGTGCCGCGGCTCGAGCCGCACCTGATGCGGCGGTTCGTGTACCGGCACTTCGGAACGCTGGATGCCGGCCGTGGCTGTCCGTTCGCGTGCTCGTTCTGCACCATCATCAACGTTCAAGGCCGCGCGATGCGCTGTCGTGACGCGGCGACGGTCGCCGACGCCATCCTCACGAACTACCGGCTGACGGGAACCTGTCACTACTTCTTCACCGACGACAATTTCGCCCGCAATCCCAACTGGCGCGCGATCTTCGAAGCGCTGATCGGTCTGCGCGAGCGTCGCGGCATCCCACTCCGGTTCCTCATGCAGGTCGACCTGTTGTCGCACCGCATCCCCGACTTCATCGCGCTCGCCGCGCGTGCCGGCTGCTTCCAAGTCTTCCTCGGCATGGAGAGCTTGAATCCCGCGAGCCTCGCCGACGGCGGCAAGCACCAGAACCGCGTCGCCAACTACGCCGACTTGATCGAAGCGTGGCACGGCGCCGGCATTCTCACCCACGTCGGCTACATCATCGGCTTCCCACACGACACGCCGGCATCGGTGCGGGACGATTTACGAAGGCTGCGCGACGACGTGGGGCCCGACTTGGCCTCGTTCTTCATGCTGTCGCCGTTACCCGGCTCCGCGGACCATCTGCGCCTGACGACGGCGGGCGTGGCGATGGATGCGGATTGGAACCGCTATGACACCTTCCATCCGGTGATCGACCATCCGCAGATGTCGCGTGCCACCTGGCTCGCGCTCTACGAGGAAGCGTGGCGCGACTTCTACGCGTCGGCGAACCTCGAGCGCCGGCTCGCGCGTGCGCCGCGCGCGCAGCACGTGACGTTGCTGCAGCTCTACCTCTGGTACCGCACCGCGACCGAGGTGGAGCGCTTCCACCCGATGATGACGGGCTTCTTCCGGCTGAAGCCACGGACCGACCGGCGCCCGGGTTGTAGGGTGGAAGGTCGCGCGCGCCACCTCCGACGCCGTGGCGGCGAGACGTGGGCGATGCTGCGCGGCTACGCGCGCGTGCTCGCCGAGCTCCAGCATCTGTGGGTCGCGACGCGCGGCGAACACACGGCAGTGGAATTCAGTCGCCACGCCTTCGAGCCCTGCACAGGGGCTGCTGTCGTTGGCGATCCGTCGGAAGCCGATACACAGGCCGGCGCTATGCACGATCGGTCGGAGCCGCACAGAGACGATGCGGTGGCTCCCGAGCCGTCCGCCGCGGCGGAACAGGTTGCTGCCGCTCTCGATCCGCCCGGAAAGGTCCACGAGCTCGCGACCCGCTTGCGGCTTTGGGCGGCGTTCCTCCGCGCGATGTTCATCGCGGCGGAACCGCAGTTGAACGGACCGGGACCTACGACGCGCCGGGGCGTGCAGGAGTCGCCGCGCGCACCGTCCTACGTCGACTTCGGAGACGCCGCGGCGGGCGAGTACGTCGCGCTCGCCGACACCGCCGTGCTCGGCACTCGCCACAGTACGACGAACGCGAGCGCGACCGCGGCGAGGCAGGCGTAGGCGAACACGTCGCCGTAGCGCTTGTAGAAGGTGTCGATCGCGACCGGCACGACCCGCCCTTCGAGGAGCGCGGGCACGAACGTCGCCGTCCGAGCCGTGACGCGGCCGAGCGGATCGATCAGCGCCGAGATGCCGGTCGTGGTCGCGCGCACCACCCAGGTACGGTTCTCGACCGCACGGAGCGCGACCATCGCGAGGTGCTGCTCCGGACCGGCGCCCGCGCCGAGCCAGGCGTCGTTCGAGAGATTCACCAAGAGCCGAGCGCCGCGCGCCATCTGCTCCCGTACCACCTCTGGAAAGATTCCCTCGAAGCAGATCACGGTCGCGACGCTGCCGATCCGCGTCTCGAGCGGTAGCGGCTCGTTGCCGGGCGTGAACGAACGCACGCGCTCGAAGCGGCGACGTAGGAGCTCGATCGTGCGAAGCGGGAAGTACTCGGCAAACGGCAGCAGGTGGGTCTTGTCGTAGCGCCCGCGCAGCACGCCGTCGGCGGTCATGTAGAACGCGGAGTTGAAGTACCGCGGGATGCCGGTGTCGGCGCCGTCCTGGTGCGGTCCGCCGAACAAGAGATCCGCGCCCGTCGCGTCCAGCATGCGCGCGATCGCTGACTGGTACGGCGACTCGTCGGCGAGAAAGAAGTTGATCGCGCTCTCGGGCCAGATGATCAGGCCGGGGTGCGTGGCGGCCGCCGCGTCGAGCGACATGCTGAGGTATTGCTCGAGGCCGCGGCCGTAGAACGCCGGCTGCCATTGCGTACCGAGATCGTTGTTGCCCTGAACGATCACGAGCGGCAGCTCAGGCTCGGATGGCAGTGGGCGTGCGAGGCGCTCCGCGCCGTAGAGTGTCGCGGCAACCAGCACCGCCGCCGCCGGCGCGACTGTACGCACCACCGCACGCAGGGACATGCGCCCCAGCGGCAGCAGCTCGGCGACCGTCGCGTTCACCAGCACGACGAGGAACGACAAGAGATATACGCCGCCCAGGTCCGCGACCTGGACGAGACGCCGCTGCAGGACTAGCGCGTACCCGACGAGCAACCAGGGATCCCCGGTGAGCAAGCGCGCGCGCGCGAACTCCCAGACGACCCAGAGCGAGGCAATCAGAAACGCGCGTGGCGCTCCGCTCGTCCGCCGCGACAGCCACGCTGCCGAGGCGCCGAATCCCGCCGAGTATGATCCCGCGAACACCATCGAGGCGCCGATGGCGAAGAGCACACCGAACCAGAACGGCTGCTCGTAGTAGGTCGCGAACGCGATCGGCACCCAGTAGCCGACGCCCCAGATCGCCGCCGTGCCCCAGAGCAGCCCGGCGAGGAAGCCGCGGCCCGGCGTGAGGTCGCGAAGGACGCAGAGAAACGGCACCAGCGCGATCCACGCCGCGAACGAGACGCTCCACGGCGGCAGCGCAATCGCGTGCAACGCCGCCGAGCAGAGAATCAGGAGCACGACCAGCCCTGTGCGCACGTGACGAGCTACGCCGCGCCTGGATCGAGTGTCAACGCGGGCCGACGTCGTAGACTGGATGCCGGACGCGAGCCTGCCGGAACGCGCGGGCGCGCGCGCGAGTTGCTCACCCATGACAGTGCGCGCGGTTCGCTGATAAAGGACGCGCGTCAGCGTCCGATCGACGCAGCGGCCACGCCCTTGGTACGCCGCCCAGCGGACAATGACACGCTCAGGAGACACGCATATGGCCTCGAGTGCGGAGCCGGTCTTTCCTCACCACGAGGTCCACGTCGGGAAGGATCTCGGCGGCCGCGCGGTGACGATCACCGAGGCCGACGTTCGGAAGTACCAAGCGGGGACCGGCGCCAGTGACCGCGCCGGCGGATGTAGAGGCCGCCGCGCCCGGGTCGGCCGGTGCGAACCGTGCGGCCGCCGCGCCCGCCCTGGCGGCCGATGGCGGCAGCGTGCCGGTTCCCGTTGCCGGCGAGCCTGCCGGTGACCGGGACGTTCATCCTCGGACCGCCGTACGCGAGCATCGACCAGTGCGGCGGGCCGTCTTCCCCGGTCCGCGGGCGCCGGCGTGCGCCTACGTGGCGCCGCCGGGCACGGTCAAGTGCAAGTCAGGGGCGCGAACGAGCGATAGGCGTTTCCTGGCGGTTTGCCCGTTGCGGTGAACCTCGCGGCGCTACTCCCCGCGGCGCAGCGGCACGTGCTGCTGGCGTTCGTGCTGGGCGCGATGGTGCTGATCGCCCAAGTACAGCACCATCAGCTCTATGACCTCGCCGGGACCGGCGGAGGGTCGATCGGTGCCGCCGAGCGCGGCGCGAAAGATCCCCGGCACGGCGGGATGAGATTGCAGCCCGCCTGGGTCTCACGGCCGTTGAACGCGATCAGGAGCGCGATGGCGGCGCGTCACCGAGTAGAACGGCGGCGCTGGAGCTCTTTGTGCCTGCGGTTCATGGAAACCACCTCCTGGATCATTTGCTCACGGAAGGCCGCGCCCGAGCCCGCTCAGCGTGAGTCGCCCCGGACCCGGAAGCCCCGTGACGCCGTTCACGGCGGCCGACGTCGTCGGACCGACGCACACCAGCGACGCGAGCGTCGGATTCGAGGCCTCGAACACCGGTGGGTCGGCGACGCCGGTCGCCGTGATGCTGTTGCCGATCGTGCCGTTGTCGGTGAAACACTCGCGCAGCGTCGTCACGCAGGTGTCGCCGGGCGCTGGGCAGTCGCCGTTCGTGGTGCACGCGCGGAACGTCTCGATCGCGCAGTGCATGTCCACCGGGCCCGCGGCGCACTCTCCTTCGTCACCGCCCGCCGACGTGCAGGTCCCGTCGTCGCAGGCGTTCGGCTGCGTCGCGGTGCCGGGCACGCCGCAGACGTCGCCGGGACACTCCGAGGCGACGCTGCACGGCACCCCGGCGTTGCCGCCGCCGAGACAGCGCGTGCCGCCGCACACCGACGCGCCCGCCGTCACGCAGTCGGCGTTCGAGCTACACGGCGTCGCCGCAGCGTTGTTGCAGGTATCGCAGAAGCACTTGAGGCCGGTGAAGCTGGCGGCGCGGCAGCTCGGGCTCGCGGCCGAGAGCGTGCGCGTCTCGACGCCGGTCGAGCTCGCGATCGCGAGCGCGAGGTTGCCGGCGCTCATCAGCCCGGGCGGCGGGCAGTCCAGGCTGGTGCTGCCGAACGACGGAATCGGCGAGGTGCCGTTCACGTCGCACGCCATCCCCGCCCGCGTGCCGGCGTCGCAGGTCCCGCCCGCCACGCCGTCGTTCGCCGACGCATCGCCGACGCACCGCGGGCAAGGGTTGGCTAACGTCGGTCCCAGGTAGACGTGTGCGATCAGGTTCAACAGGCTCGCCGTCGCGCCGGTCGTGATGTTCGAGGTGCCGGTGACGGGCGGCGCCACCTCGTTGCCGACGCAGGTGCTGATGCCGCCCGCGGAGAGCGGCAGGTAGCTGCCGACGTAGAACTTGCAGGTACCGCCGCCGACCGTGCACGACGCGTCGGTCGTGCACCTAATCGAGGTGTCGTTCGTGCACCGGCGGTTGTTGATGTCGCCGGTGTCGGCATCGACGTTGTCGACGGGCCCGGTGAAGGTACAGGTACCGCACGGCTTCTGTGGGCTGGTGCAGCCCGTGACGCTGACGGTGAGCTTGGCGTCGGAGATGAGCTTGGCGTCGTGCAGCAACCCGGTCCAGCCCTGATCGAGAAGCGTCGCCGGATGATCGGCGTCGGCGATGAAGTCGAAGCGGCTCGGACAGACACAGACGCAGCCGGTGCAGGCCTCGAGGCCGTTACCCGAGTTCGGGCACACCTGGTTCGCCGGCACCGGGTCGCTCGGATCGCAGGGCTCGGCGCCGCTCTTCTGGCCGTCACCGCAGCACGCACCGGGGTCGAGCTCGCCCAGTACGTCGCCGACGACGGCGTCGACGGTGGCCTCGAGCGCCGTGCTGTCGCCGAAGGTGAGGCACGGCCCGTCGTTTTTCGCCTCGAGCTTCGCGAAACAACCCTTGGTCGGGTGGGCGCCGCCGTCGAACTTGTCCTTATGCCTTCTGGAGGCAGATAGGATCGGTGGGGAGCCCCTCCTTGGCCGCCTCCGCGTGGCACGTGAGCAGCCCCTTGGCTTTCTTGGCGACGCACTTCTTCTTGCCCGCCGAGCACTTGTTCCGCACGACGGCGGGGAAGCCCGGGTCGACCTGCTGCACGACGTCGTCGACGAAGGCGCCGACCTTGGCGCCGAGCGCCGCCGCGTCACCGGTGGTGCAGCAGCCGCCCTTGTCCTCGGCCTTGGTGAAGCAGTCGCCGAGCTTGTCCTCCGCCTTCTGGATGCACTCCGGATCGAGCGCCTTGCCCTTCTTCTCCGCGGCGGCGTGGCACGTGAGCAGGCTGACGGCACTCTTGGCGACGCACTTGTCCTTGGTGGAGCCGCACTTGCTCTTTGCGTCGGCGCAGAGGGCAAGGAGCAGCAGGGAGGCGAGCACTGCGCAGCAGACGACTGCGGCTCTTCTGATCACGCCATCCTCAGGCTTGGGTGAGCGGCACTGGATCGACTTCCGACCCATCCCGCACAGTGATCCAGGTTTGCCGCCCGCGTCAAGCAAAATCCGCAGGTGGTGTCGAAAGTTGTCGGGGACCTCTCTGGCCTACCTTGCGCGATCGTTCCCCACCGCTCCGCGCCCCGGGCCGATGAAGAGCTGCGGATCCTCCTCCGCCAAGCATTCGACGTCTTCCACCTGACGCGCGAGAACAAGCGCCTGATGGAACGCTTGGCGGACGAGAACGTCTACCTCAAGAAGGCCGCGAGCCCCCACCGGCGATCATCGGTGACGGCCCTCGCATACGCGAGGTCGTGGCGCAGATCGCAACCGTCGCGCCGACGCCGGCGACGGTCCTCATCGAGGGCGAGACTGGCACTGGCAAAGAGCTCGTGGCGCGCGGAATCCAC
>JACQEO010000067.1 GCA_016200545.1 Deltaproteobacteria bacterium
CCTCGCTCGCGACCCCTCCGCTGACCCCTACCGCCTCCTCTTCCACAATCACTCGCCTCCGTGATCGCCGGCCTCCTCGCCATCCTCGCCGGTCGTGCTGGCCGGACGCCCCCTATGACGAAGACTGAGGCATTACGGCGTTCGTGTCGGGAAGGCGCATGCACGGCTCGGAACGAAGTCTGGCAAGCAGCCGCTCCTGACGTACGTCGGCGATCGCCTCTGCTAGGTTTCCGACTCGGCCTCGGGGTCAGGGGTGGGCTTGCGCGCGTGCGAGCGCCGGACGCGCGCTGCAGCGTTGGAACCAGGCCTGCACGTTCGGAGCCGGCGCGAGGTCGATGCCGCACATGGGCGCGATGCTGACCACCGAGGCGACGTTCAGGTCGGCGACGGTAAATACGGAGCCGGTGAGATAGGTGCGGCCGGCGAGCGCGCCGTTCAGGACGGCGAGCGGGGTCTTGAAACGCTCGGCCGCGTCGTCGGCCTTCTTCGCATCCCGCTGCGCGGCGGGGAGGAACACGCGGTGTAGGAGCGCGGTGATCACCGGCTCCTCGAGCTCGGTCATCGCCCACACGCTCCACTGAAACGCGCGTCCCTCGTCCGCCACCGTCTTCGGCCACAAGCCCTGGTCGTACTTGCGGGCGAGATACAGGTTGATGGCCATCGATTCGAACAGGGTGACGTCGCCGTCCTGAAGGGCGGGAATGTGGCCGTTCGGATTGATCTTCAAATAGTCGGGCTTGCGCGTGCCGCCGTCCGCGAAGTCGACCTTCACGCGCTCGTAGGGGAGTCCGAGCTCCTCGAGCATCCACATCGCGCGCATCGCCCGCGACATCGGTACACCATAGAGCTTGATCATCGCGTCCTCCTTACTTTGCCCTCTTATCCCACTGCGGATCGCATTTGACGAGTAGGTGCACCCGGTACCATCTGGAGTCGTGCGCTTCCCGCCCGGCGAGAAGACGACCATGGCGCCGGTCGACCTCACCGGGGAGGTGTTCAGCCAGACGCTGCCAGGCGCCGTCTTCACACAGAGGAAGCCGAGAGCATTTCGCTTCAAGGCTCCGAAGGGCACCAGCGGCATTACCGCGATGCAGATCAAGGCGAAGAAGGGCGGAGCCTATGGGTTCGCCATCGCCTCAGATGTCGGTAGGCGCGAGTTGCGCGCTCCGGCGCGGCGAGGGTTTCGCCTCGCCGCCACCGGGTCGGGCCGTCGGGTCAATTCCCGCGCAGCGCCGTGTAGAAGTGAAGCTTGGCGCTGCCACCGGCGAGCATGGAGCTGCCGACGAACGCACCGAAGAAATTCGTGCCGCCGGTGATCGAGACGCTCGAGGTCGGGGCGTAGACGACGCCGTAGAACAAGTTCAAGCTGCTTCCGGCGAGCGTCACCGGCGACGTGCCGGTCACATAGACCGCGAAGTACTCGGGATTCGGATTGAGGACGACGATCCCCGAGGTACCAGTCATCGAGAACGCGCCGGTGACGTATAGCGTCAGCGGCCCCTTTGCGGTTGTCGATCACGAGCGATGTTGTGAAAGAGGACGTCGCCCGCGCTGAAGCGCAAGCCGTAGCCGATCGCCTGGGAATCGAAGACCATCGGCAGCGTGACGTTCGTGACGTCGAGCGCGAGGTAGGCGGTGCCGTCGCGGCCGACCGCCGCCTTGTAGTTCGGAACGCTCTGCGTGCCGTACGTCGCGGGTACGACCAGAGGGCTCGGGGCGACCGTGAATTGGTCGTCGGCAATATTGATGAACGGAGTCAGCATACCGGCGCTCTTCACGGCAACGCTCACCGGGCCGAGCGGCATCGCCGGCAAGGAGACGCGCAGCTGTGGCTTGAAAGGCCGTCGGCGAAGTCGCGCAGGACGGCCAGGTTCCGGTGACACTCTGGCTCGCACCCGCGAGCGCCGAGGTGAACGTGATCGTGTACTGCTGGCCCGAGATGAACCTGGAGTCGAAGATCGTGACCGGCGCGCCGGCGTAGGCAACGTTCGGCCTCAGGGCGGCGGGAAGTGGAGGCGGCTGCAACCGCAGCCTGCATGAGCCGGCTCTGTTCCTGTCCAGACAAGTGCCAGAGCCGCGATCGCGAGAATCATTCGTATGCGCATGTGCCGTGCCTCCGTGAGTTGGGCGGTTTCGGCGCGCCCTGGGCACGCGCTCAGCCAGACGGAAAGCAAGGTCGGCGCCAATCGCGGACGAGCTGCGAAGTCACCGGATTCCGTGACTTTCGCCGTGCTGCGGAAGTGAGGTGGGCACAACCGCGCCGTGGCTGGCACCTCGTGGCCCGGGCGCGGCACACCGATCCACGTCGCTTCGCATGACATTCGACGGCGGGAAGCGCTCGTCAGGAAATCCGCGCATGGCGCCCGGGCCACGCCGGCGCCATCTGGGCACGCCGCTCACGGGCGGACATCGTGAGGTCACCGAGCCGGTCCCCGCGAGTTCACCGCCGGAGGCCGCCCGGACGAGCGAACGTCAGCGACCGAGCACCGCGAACTGTGTGCAGTAGGTATATGCGCCGAGCCCGCCGTCGGTGTTCAATCCCGGCAGCGCACAGTAAAGATCGTCGTCGAACGACGCCCGGATCAAGAACCCCGGGACCGCCGGAAGCGCACCTGTGCAGGCGCACGCAGCGCGGAACTTGGGATTCGAAGGGTTGATCGGTTCGGGCGCGGCGGACTTGGCGATGAGCTTGTCGAATTTGTCCTTCGCGGTGCCCGCTCCGGCGGGGGCCGGCAGCAGGCCGACCGCGCTCATGGCGGCGAGCATCAACATCAGTCGGAACGCTCTCATCTCTCTTCTCCTTCTTCTCTATCGAGCGCTGCACGTCCCTTGTCGGTGAGCAGGAAGACCCCTTCGTCGAAGGCGACGAGCGCGTCCGCCACCAGCCCTTCCATGATCTGCGAGAACGCCTGGTGCCCCGCCTGATAGAATACGAGGCTGTGGGTGTGGAGTTCCCGCATGGGAATGGAGCCTCCCTGTTTCGCGATGAACTTGAGGAGACCCCGACGCGCGGCGTGGATGTCCGTCCCCATGATGTTCTCTCCTTCCTATTGCCATCCTTCCGCAACGGTGGACGCGATGAACTCAGCGCCCTTCTGGTTGGGATGGTACTGGTCTTTGAAGAAATAGTCCCGCTTGTCGGTCGCCGACTCGAATGCCGTCGCCGCATCGATCAAGGTGATTCCTTTTTCACTGGCGAGCTTTCGCAGCAATACGTTGTTGTTCTGAAGCAGGAGCCGCGGCCGTCCCCCCATATTCTGCATGAATGTCACGATGACCGGCTTGATGCCCTTCGCCTGACTGATGAGGCAAATGGTTTGAATGTTCTCGATATAGGTCCCTCCGATGGTCTCCATGAGCCTTTGCAGCTCCTGACTCGGGGTCTCGTGTCCCCTGGGACGGTCCGATTGAGAAGCGATCGGCGCGGTATTGGCCGCCGGTCGCATGATCCGGCCCAATGCCGGGACGCGCTGCTGCAGGAGGTAGAAGAGAAGGCTTCTCGCGTAGAGATTCTGGCCTCGAGTCTCAGCAGCCCAGAATTGCGCAACGGACCCGCTGAAGAGGATCTCTTCGGAGATCAGAAGGTGATCGGGTTCCATACCGTAGAGGTCGTTGGGGCCGACGTACAGGATCACGTGACTTGGCTTCAGCGGCAGCACTTTGGTGTAGAAGCGAAAAAGCGTCTGCAAGGACGTATGGCCGTTATTCCCCGCATTGACGACGTTGAGTGAGGGGTCGTCGAGTCTCGCGCGCAATCTCCCCTCTAGTCGGTGGGGCCACGTTTCGTCGTCGTTCAAGCCGTAGCCGAAGACCGCGGACTCCCCGAGCGTGAAGATTCGTGTTCCACCACTCTCCTCCCAGGTACCGCCACGCAAATGAGTCCGAAAACCGAAACGGTCGGTGGTGTACGTCGCGCCCGCATTCACCCACTTGTGGTTTGGAGTCGCTTCGAACGCAAACAAGAGCGACCGCTTGTGCCCCCAAGCGCTGTACTGCGAAAAAGCGTCCTCGAGTCTGAGGCGATAGGTCAAGACCATCTCGACGGTCAAGCACCCCACGACGACCGCAACGAGGCCGAGCACGAATGCATATGCGGGAGAAACGCTGCGTGATCGATGGCACGCCACCCCTATGATCAGCGGCAGTCCGACGGCGGTAAGAGCGGAGATCGTGAGAAACTTGAAGTAGAAGGTATTGAACCCAAAGATGGTAGGGTCCGCTGATCGATGAAACAGTAGGGGGAGGAAGAGCAGGACCAAGGGGATGGTGGCGACGAGATAGCCTCTGACCACCGCGTTCGGGCGCGTGTTGCGGACGGATGCGCCGTCGGGGTGTGCGGCGGCGATCTCTCCGGTCATGAAGTGGGCACCAAGCCTGCCTCCTCGCTCACCAGCCGGTAGCGGCGACTGCACCCGCAGACGAGGTCCGCCGAGAGCCGTTCGCCACACGCGCACATCCAACCGATGCACCGCGCCGGGTTGCCGACGACGAGCGCGTGAGCTGGCACGTCACGCACCACCACGCTGCCGGCCCCGACGAACGCCTCGGCCCCGATCGTGATGCCGCAGATGATGGTCGCATTGGCACCGATCGAGGCACCCCGGCGGACGAGAGTGGGCACCCACGCATCCACCGTCGTCTTGAACGCGGAGCGCGGGGTCAGGTCGTTCGTGAAGACCATGTTCGGGCCGAGGAACACTTCATCCTCGACCGTCACCTTGGCCCAGACCAGGACGCCGTTCTTCACCGTCACGCGGTCGCCGATGACGGCCCCGGCTTCGATGAACGCGTGATCGCCGACGTTGCAGTCGGCGCCGATTCGCGCCCCCTTCATGACGTGAGCGAATGCCCAGACGCGGGTGCGCGGGCCGATGTCCTCGCTCTCGCAGAGCGCCTTGTCGTGGATGAAGACGGTCGGGTCGAGCGCCACTACGCGACTCCTGCGACAGCCTTGCGGAGCTCGCCCGCGACCCGAGCCTGTTGCTCCGGAGTAATGTGAGGAAACAACGGCAGGGAGAGGATCTCGGCGGCCGCGCGCTCGCTCACGGGGAAGTCACCGTGCGCATGTCGCAGGTGGGCGAACGCGCCCTGCAGGTGCAGCGGAATCGGATAGTGGACGCCGGCGCCGATGCCCGCCGCGAGTAACCGGCTCATCACCTGATCCCGGCGCGGGACACGGACGGTATAGAGATGCCACACGTGCTCGTTCCCTGGCGCCGTTCGCGGAAGTCCGACTCCCGCGAGTCCGGCGAGGAGGTCGTCGTAGCGCCTCGCCGCGGCGCGACGCGCCTCGTTCCACACCGCGAGCCGCTTGAGCTTCGCCCTGAGGACGACCGCCTGGAGAGCGTCGAGGCGCGAGTTCATACCGAGCACGGGGTGGTGATATTTCGTCGTGCTCCCGTAATTCCGGAGCGCGCGCACCTTCTCCGCCACCTCGTCGGACTCCGTCAACACCGCTCCTCCGTCTCCGTATGCCCCGAGATTCTTGCCCGGGTAGAAGCTCGTGCCTGTCGCGAGCCCGACGGTCCCTGCCGCGCGCCCGAACCTCGTGGCACCGTGCGATTGCGCCGCGTCTTCGAGGAGCATCACGCCCGGGGCCGCAGCGGCGAGGGCCTCCATCGGCGCCATCTGACCGTACAGATGCACCGCAAGGATCGCCTTCGTGCGCGCTCCGCGCGGGAGCGCGGCAACGTCGATCAGGTGATGGAGGGGATCGCAATCGACGAAGACGGGCGTCGCACCCGCGCGCGCGACGGCGAGCGCCGTCGCGACGAACGTGTTCGCCGGGACGATGACCTCATCGCCGGCGCCGATGCCCGTGGCGCGCAGGATGAGCTCCAGCGCATCGGTGCCGTTCGCGACCCCGAGGCAGTGCTTGACGCCGACGAATTCCGCGAACTCACCCTCGAAATCCCCAACCTCGTCGCCCAGGATGAACGCCGCGCGCGCCGTGACGCGCGCGAAGCCCTCGTCGACCTCACCGGCGATCTCGCGATGCTGCGCCGCAAGATCGACGAGGGGAATCATCACGCGATCTTCTCCTCGCGGCCGCCCTGACGAAGCGATCGCTGGATCGCTTCGAGGGCACGCACGACCGCCAGGCCCTCTTGGCCGCCCGTGCGCGGCTGTGCGCCCGATCCGATGCACTCGAGGAAGTGATCACATTCCGCCTTCAGCGGCTCGCCGGGCGGGATCTTCGGAATGATGATGTCACCGTCGCGCACACTCGCCCGGAATGAGGCGAAGGTGTCGATGAACGCCGGCGTGGTTCGCACGTCGGTCACCTGCTTGTCGAAAATGCGCAGCGGCTCGGTGAGGCTCAAGTCGTCGAACGTGAGCATGCGTCGATCTCCGACGACGGTCACGTCGCGTGTCTTGCGCGGGTGGAGCCACGAGGCGTGGAGATGCGCGAGCACGCCGTCGGGGTAGCGAAGCGTCGCAAAGACCGCGTCCTCGATGCCGGGGTTGAGCCACGCGCCGCCGTACGCCGTCGCGCTTACGGGCTCGGTCCCGAGCCAGTAATTGACGATTGCGATGTCGTGCGATGCGAGGTCCCAGGCGGCGTTCACGTCGACGCGAATGGGGCCGAGATTGGTTCGGACCATGGACGCATAATAGACGCGGCCCAACTCCCCGGTGTCGATGTAGCGCTTCACCTGCTGAACGGCGACGTTATAGAGAAACACGTGCCCGACCATGAGTACGCGCTGTGCGGCGAGAGCACGTTCACAGAGTTCCTGGGCATGGCGAGCATCGGTCGCGATCGGCTTCTCCACCAGCACGTGCTTTCCGGACGCGAGCGCGGCCTTGACGATCTCGTAGTGCGTAACGGTCGGGGTCGAGACCACCACGGCGTCGACGCGACCGTCACGAAACGCCTCGGCCGGCTCCTTCGACACCCGTACGGTCGGGAAGCGCGTCCGCACCTCCTCGAGTCGAGCGGCGTCGCGGTCGATGACCCAGAGCACCTCGCTGCGCGGATCGTCGTGGAAGTTACGGATGAGGTTCGGACCCCAATGCCCCGCTCCGACGACCGCGACCCCGATCATGCGTGCCTCATTTCTTGATTCCGAGACCCAGGTACACGAGCGGTCGAAGGATGGACCACCAGCCGGTGATCGGCTTCATCTTGGTCTGCCCGAGGCGCCGGGGAGGGTAAACCTTCGTCACCGCAACCTCCACGGTGCGGTACCCCATCCGAATCGCTTGCAGGTAGAGGTACGGCTCGAGCTCGTACTGATCGAGCCACGTCTGCATCAGGTCGAGGCGCGGATCGACGAGCACGCGGCGATGAACGGCGCGAAAGCCGTTGGTCGACTCGGTGACCCAGCGCCGGGCAACCAGGGAGAACAAGATGGGATGGACGCGCGTCGCGAGCTTTCGGTAGGCCGGCATCGGCCCGAAGTCGGCGCCACGCTTCAAGAACCGCGAACCCTGCACGAGATCGGCGCTGCCCGTCGCGATCGGATCGAGGAGGACCGGGATCTCCTCCGGCGCGTCCTTGTTGTTGGCGGCCATCACGACGGCGACATCGTAGCCCTTGTCGACGGCGTACCGGTAGCCTGCCCGCAACGCGGCGCCGACGCCCGCCACGCGACCCATGCTGAGCACGGATGCGCCGAGCCCCCGCGCCACCTCCACCGTGCGATCGGTCGACCCGTCGTCGACGACCAGCACCTCGTCGACGATATTGCGCGGCGTTCGCCTCACGACCTCGCCGACCTTGGCCTCCTCGTTGTACGCCGGCGCCATCGCGATGACGGAGAGCTCACGATACATGGCGTTCTTCCCGTGCATCGCGGCGGATTGCGCGCGTACGCTTTTGACAGCGACCGTGCGGATATGACAAGCCGACCGTGACGAGAGCGCGCCCGAGAGTTCGGGAGGTGGTGGGCATTGACGCATGAGACTGCTGGGCGGTCACCCCACGCCATCGCATGCGTAGTCTTCCTCGCCGCGACGCTCGCCATGTTCGGCGACGTTCTTCTCGCCGGGAACAGTCGTGTCCTTTCGATGCCCAACGAGGACATGACGCGTCCCTTCTTCTATTGGTTCCCGTTCGGCTTCGGTGAGCTGAAGAAGGGGCACCTCGTCCTGTGGAACCCACACAACTACGCCGGCGCCGCCTACTTCGGCGGCTTTGGGCCGGCGCTGTTGTATCCCCCAAACTGGCTGCACATGGTCCTGCCGACGGCGTTCGCGATCAACGTAGGCATCGCCCTGCACCTCTTCCTTGCCGGTGTGTGGGTGTACTTCTGGACGTTGCATCGCCGCCTCCATCCCGCCGCCTGTATCCTGGCTGGACTGATCTTCATGTTTTGCGGGGCGCACTTCCTGCAAATCTACCGCGGACACCTGCACTGCCTTACCACTCTGACGTGGGCGCCGCTGATCTTTCTCGCCATCGATGGCGTGCTGCAAACGTTCTCCTTGACGTGGATTCTGCTCGGCATGGCGGCTGTCGCCATGCAGATACTGGCCGGCCACGTCCAGTACATCTTCTACACCGCGATCATTGCAGGCATCTATGCGCTGGCCGGCTGGCTCAAATCCGGCGGGCGCCTGCGCGAAGCAGCGGCGCTCGCATCGATCTATGCGGGAGGGGCAAGCCTGTCCGCCGTTCAACTCTTCACCGGCCTCCAAGCGGCGTCGGAAAGCCACCGTACCGGCATCAGTTACGGCGTCGCATCCTCGTTCGCGTTTCCACCCGAGAACCTGCTGACGCTCATTCTCCCTGGTTTCTTCGGTGACATGGTCAATACTCCCTACTGGGGACGATGGACGTTGACCGAGATGTCTCTGTTCATCGGCACGGCCCCATTTCTTTTATCGGTATGCGGGCTCGTGCACGGTGAGAAAGCCGTCAAGCGGTTCAGTCTCACGATGGCCCTGATCGTCATGATCCTGGCCGTCGGGGACTACACGCCCTTGTTCAAGATCCTGTACGATCACGTGCCGGGATTCCAGAATTTCCGCGGCACGACGAAGTTCACGGTCCTCGCGGCCCTGTTCATCGTCATGCTCGTCGCCGTTGGATTCGATCACTTGCTGAAGACGCAGCGCGCTCCTCGGTGGCTCGCGGCGACCGCCCTCGTCGCAGGCGGCATGGTGATCGCCGCGGGCGCGCTGCTGGTCCGGGACTGCAACGCGGGCGGAGGCGACCTATGGACACCGGCGCTGACGCGGATGCGGTTTCTCGACGACGCGTATCGTGACTTCGTGCTCACCCGCGGGCCCGCGTCGATGCGGGCGTGCGTGAATGCCGGGCGATCGTTGTGGATCGGCGGCGGGACGTTGCTGCTGCTCGGTCTATTGCTGATCGCGGCGCGAAAGTCGCCCCGCTTCGTATACGCCATCGGGATCATCGGGGTCGTGGAGGTGATGGTGTATGCCCGCTACACTCGACCGACCTTCGACCCCGCTCCCTTGGTGAACCGCGGCGCCGTCCTGCGGCGCTTGCTGGCGGAGAGCGGAGCGGGCGAGTCGCGGATCGCGAGCCAAGACCCCTATTCGTACGTCGCGATGGGGGCCGGTGCGCTCGATCTCTGGGGTGCGGATCCCACGGTGCTCGGGCGCTATGCTCGCTTCATCGCATTGACCCAGGGATGGCCGCTGGACGCCATCCTGGTGACCTCCGGCCTCCGGACCCTGTCTCCGCTCCTCGGAATGCTCCGCCTGCGCTACGTGCTTCGCATCGATCGGGAGCAGGTGACGCTCCAGCCGACCCACCTGAAGGAACTGCCGCGGGCGCTGCTCGTCCCCCACTGGAGAGTCCTGCCGACCCCCGAGAACGTCCTCGACGCCCTGCGGGATCCGACGTTCGATCCGGAGCGAGCGGTCCTTTTGGAAAGCGACCCAGGTCTCGTGCCCGCCGAATCGGACGAACGCGGGCAGGTCTCCGTGCGCGACGTGTCGACCGAGGTGATCGAAATATCGGCCGACGTCCCACAACCTTCGATCCTCGTGATCACGGACAACTACAGCGCGAGCTGGCAGGCAACGCCGTTGGGCGGCAGTGACGGACGAACGTACCGGGTCATGCCCGCGAACTCCCTCCTGCGCGCGATTCCCCTGACCGCCGGTCACCATCACTTGCGTCTCGAGTACCGCCCGACGGCGCTCGCCGTGGGCACGTGGGTGACGATCCTCTCGCTCGTCGCCTACGCGGCCGTCGGCGGTCTCCAGGTGCGGCGGGTCCTTCGGGATACGGTTCGCGACCGGCGTTCACCCTGAGGCGGTCGCGACAATCGGATCCGTTGGAGTCCTCGCGGGACGGTCGGCTATACGACGACGCGGTGGACGTCTCGCCCGGATCGCCCCGCCCATTCGGCGCCACGTGCGACGAAGCCGGCGTCGCCTTTGCGCTCTTCTCGGAGCACGCCAGCGCCGTCGAGCTCTGCCTCTTCGACACCGCCGACCCGGCTCGCGAAGCGACACGACTGCCGCTCGCGCGCAGCGACGACGCGATCTGGCGCGGACACGTCGCCGGGATCGGAGCGGGCACGCTCTACGGCTATCGCGTCCACGGACCGTACGCCCCGCACGAGGGACATCGCTTCAATCCCGCGAAGCTGCTGCTCGACCCCTACGCGCGAGCGATCACGCCGCTCGCCGGCTGGAGCGATCGCCTCCTCGGCTACACGTCCGGCCGCCTCGAGGAGGATCTGGCGTGCGACCCGCGCGACGACGCGGCGGAAGCGCCGCGCTCGATCGTCGTCGACCCGACGTTCGACTGGGGCGACGATCGCCCGCCGCGCATCCCGTGGGAGCGCACGCTCGTCTACGAGGTACACGTGAAGGGACTCACCGCGCGCCATCCCAGTGTGCCCGAGAGCCTTCGCGGCACGTATACGGGGCTGACGACGCCGGCCGTCCTCGAGCACCTGATCGCCCTCGGCGTCACCGCGGTCGAGCTCTTGCCCGTCCACCACGCGATCGCGGAGCGCCACCTCGCCGTCCACGGCCTCACCAACTACTGGGGCTACAACACGATCGGTTTCTTCGCGCCCGACGCGCGTTTTGCGAGCGGCGGCGGGCGCGGCGAGCAGGTGCGCGAGTTCCAGGCGATGGTGCGCGCGCTTCATCGCGTCGGGCTCGAGGTGATCCTCGACGTCGTCTACAACCACACCGCCGAAGGCGACCGACTCGGCCCGACGCTCGCGTTCCGCGGCATCGACAACCGGATCTACTACCGGCTGCCCGCGGACAACCGGCGCGAATACGTGAACTACACCGGCTGCGGCAACACCCTCGACGTCCGCCATCCGCAGGTACGACGGCTCGTGCTCGACAGTCTCCGCTATTGGGTCGAGACGATGCACGTCGACGGTTTCCGCTTCGATCTCGCCCCGGTGCTCGGGCGCGATCCCGAGGAGACGTTCGACGCCGGCGCGGCGTTCTTCACGGCCGTGCGCGCCGACCCCGCGCTCGCCGGCGTCAAGCTCATCGCCGAGCCCTGGGACGCGACCGGCGACGGCTACCGCCTCGGACAGTTCCCGCCGCCTTGGCGCGAGTGGAACGACCGCTACCGCGACACCGTCCGGCGCTGGTGGCGTGGCGACGCCGGGGAGCGCGGCGCCGTCGCGGCGGCGCTCGTCGGCTCGCCCCATCTCTACGCGCGCGACGGTCGCCGCCCGACGGCGAGCGTCAACTTTGTCACCGCGCACGACGGCTTCAGCCTGCGCGACCTCGTGAGCTACGACCACAAGCACAACCAGGCCAACGACGAGGACAACTGTGACAGCGCCGACGACAACGTGAGCTGGAACTGCGGCGTCGAAGGACCGACCGACGACGCCGCGATCCGCGCCCTGCGCGCGCGCCAGCAGCGCAACTGCCTCGCGACGCTGCTGCTCTCGCAAGGTGTGCCGATGCTGCGCGCCGGCGACGAGCTCGGGGCCACGCAGTGGGGCAACAACAACGCCTACTGCCAGGACAACGAGGTCACGTGGCTCGACTGGAACCTCGACGACGAGCGCGCCGCCGTGCTCGCGTTCACGCGGCGGCTGACCGGCATCGTGCGTCGCCATCCCGGCCTGCGGCGCCCCGACTACCTCGCGGGGGCGCTCGCCGCCGCGACGCCGGGGAGCGACCTCGTCTGGTACGCCGCGACCGGCCAGCCGATGCGTGACGAGGATTGGTCCGAGCGCGCGCGACGCACGCTCGGCATGTGGCTGCGCACCGAGGTCAGCGTGCTGATCCTCCTCAACGCGGGGTCGGATCCGGCGGCCTTCATTCTCCCCGACGAGGGTGCGCCCGGCACATGGGCGCCGCTGCTCGACAGCGCGCGTCCCGACGATCCGCCGCGCACCGTCGAGTGCGGGCGCTACGAGCTCGGCCCGCGGTCGCTCGCCGTGCTCGCGCCGCGCACACCGATCGCCCGTTGACGACGCGCGTCCCGTTCTCTACGCCTTGAAGGGACGGAGACGAGGATGAGCACCGAGGACTGGTACAAGGACGCGATCTTCTACGAACTGCACGTCCGCGCGTTCATGGACAGCAACGGTGACGGTATCGGGGACTTCCCCGGCCTCACCGAGCGCCTCGACTACGTTCGCGACCTCGGGGTGAGCTGCATTTGGCTGTTGCCGATGTACCCGTCACCACTTCGCGACGACGGCTACGACATCGCCGACTACCGGGGCATCCACCCCGACTACGGCACGCTCGACGACTTCCAACGCTTCCTCGAGGCCGCGCACGCACGCGACCTACGCGTCATCGCCGATCTCGTAGTGAACCACACCTCCGATCAGCATGCGTGGTTTCAGGAGGCGCGGCGCTCGCCGGAGTCACCCTATCGCGACTACTACGTGTGGAGCGACACCGATCAACGCTACCGCCAGGCGCGCGTCATTTTCGTCGACAGCGAGGTCTCGAATTGGACGTGGGATCCCGTGGCGCGCCAGTACTACTGGCACCGCTTCTACCATCACCAGCCCGACCTCAACTTCGACAATCCCGCCGTGCGGGTGGCGATGCTCGACGTCATGCGCTACTGGCTCGACCGCGGGCTCGACGGCTTCCGCATCGACGCCGTGCCGTACCTCTTCGAGCGCGAAGGCACCACCTGTGAGAACCTGCCCGAGACCCATGCCTACCTGAAAGAACTGCGCCGCGAGATCGACGCGCATTACCGCGGGCGTATCCTCTTCGCGGAAGCGAACCAGTGGCCGATCGACGTCCGCCCATACTTCGGCGACGGCGACGAGTGTCACATGGCGTTCAACTTTCCGCTCATGCCGCGGATCTTCATGGCGCTGCGGCGCGAGGAGCGCCGGCCGATCATCGACATCGTGCGCCAGATGCCCGAGCTGCCGGCGAGCTGCCAGTGGGGCAACTTCCTCCGCAACCACGACGAGCTGACGCTCGAGATGGTGAGCGACGAGGACCGCGACTACATGTACCTCGAGTACGCGAAGGACGCGCGCATGCGGCTCAACGTCGGAATCCGCCGCCGTCTCGCCCCGCTCATGGAGAACGGCCGCCGCCAAGTGGAGCTGCTGCACAGCCTGCTGCTGTCGCTGCCCGGAAGTCCGGTGCTCTACTACGGCGACGAGATCGGCATGGGCGACAACATCTACCTCGGCGACCGCAACGGCGTGCGCACGCCGATGCAGTGGACGGGGGATCGCAACGCCGGGTTCTCGCGCTGCGATCCCGAGCGCCTCTACCTGCCGGTGAATGCCAACCCCGTCTACCACTACCAATCGGTCAACGTGGAGACGCAGCTCCGTACGCAGACGTCGCTGCTTCGTTGGGTGAAGCGGCTGATCCGCGTGCGCCAGGGATACCCGGTCTTCGGGCGCGGTGCGGTCGAGTTCGTGCTGCCCGAGAACGAGAAGATTCTCGCCTACGTCCGTGAAGACGCTGAGCAGGCGATCCTCTGCGTCAACAATCTCTCGCGCTTCGCGCAGGCGGCCGAGCTGAACCTGCGCCGCTTCGCCGGGCGGGTGCCGATCGAGCTCTACGGAGAGACGGCGTTTCCCCGGATCGGCGAGGCGCCGTATCTCCTGACGTTGGCGCCGCACGGCTTCTACTGGTTTCGCTTGGTACGCCCGTAGCGCCGGTGGATACATGATCGTCATCGTCCACGGCTACGACGGCTCCGGTCCCGGGCATTGGCAGCGCTGGCTCCACGACGAGCTGCGCAGCCGCGGGGCAGCGGTGGCGTTTCCCGAGCTGCCGGCACCGACGGCACCGCAGAAAGACCAGTGGGTCGCGGCGCTCGCCGCGGTCGTCGCCGCGGCGTCGACGCCGGTAACCCTCGTCTGCCACTCGCTCGGCTGTTGGGCGGCCGATCATTGGCTCGCGGGCACGACCGCTCCGTCGGTGCGCGCCGCACTCCTGGTCGCGCCGCCCTCACCTCTCCTGCCTTTCGAGCCGGTCGAGAGCTTCCTGCCGCCGCCACGGCGGCGCGAATGCTGGGCGCCCTTCGTCGCCCGCACGCTGGTCGTCGGCAGCGACGACGACGACTACGCCAGCGCCGAGGACGTCGCCGCAGTCGCGCACGCACTGGGCAGCGCGTGTCGCATCATTCCCGGCGCTGGCCATCTCAACGTCGCGTCGGGGTATGGGCCGTGGCCGTTCGCGCTCGAGTGGTTGCGGACGGTCGGCGCCTGCTGAGCGCGGTGCCCGACCGGCGCCGCGCCCGCATCGGGTCGACGCGTCAGATCGGCACGCGGATACCGCGCCGCGCGAGCATCAGCGTCACGGCGCTCAGCGCCGCAACGCAGATCCCCACCGCAAGCAGGCCGCTCGCCTCGGAAAGTCCCAGCGGGTGGCCGATCACGAGATAGATCGGATAGTAGACGAGGACGTACTGCAGCACCCACGCGGTCAGTGCGCTGGCGCCGAGCCGCGCGAGGACGTCGGAGAACCGCGAGCCGCGCGCCTCCATGCGCGAGAGCGCCCCTACGAGCGTCGCCGAGGCGGCGGTTGCGAGCAGGACGAAGCTCCCCGAGCCCGTGAGCTTGTTGAAGGGGACGCCCACGGCATAGAGCGCGAGCGCCGACGCCAGACTGGCGAGCGCGACGGTCACGGCGCGTCGCTCGTACGCCGCGATGTCGTGCGTCGCGAGCGGGCGGCCGACGACGTACCCGAAGAGCGTGATCGGTACGAACGGCAGGCTGTCGACCAGGGAGCGATGCACCTCGTTGTTCCCCGGCCCGTAGTGCGTCGCCGTGATCAGCGCCGCAACGGCGACGATGAACGCGTCCGGGAGGTCGGCGAGCGCCACCGTCACCAAACCGCCGAGGCCGAGGGTTTGGAGCACGCCCCAGCGGAACTCCAGGCGCTGCGCGGCGATGCCGTCGAGGAGCGCCCCGAGCAGGACGAGGAGTACGAAGCGGCGTGCGGCGCGCATGCGTGCGTGGCGCGTGCCGGTCTCCCGCCCCCACCGCGCGAGGTAGAGGACGAGCGAGACGCCGATCAGGAACTGGAACATCGGGGCCGGCAGGTCGAGCGGCATGAGCTCGTTGCCGAGATTGTGGCCGAGCCAGTGCGGACGCTCGGCGAGCAGCACGTTGACGAGATTGGCGACGAGCATCGCCAGCACGGCGAGCGCGCGCGCGACGTCGAGGAAGCGGAGACGTCTCGCGGCGCCGCCCGGAGCGGCAACGACGGCGGCGGCGCTCACCGTACCGGGACGCGCGTCCCTCGCGCCGCCGCCACCGGCGTCGCCTCGGGCGCGGGTAGTGGGGCACTCGGGACGGTGATGGGCACCGTTCCGGGCGCGGAGTGCGACACGATCTCCGGACCGCACGCCGGCTCACCGGGCTTCAGACGTCCGAACTCGGGACGCTCGATCACGCCGAACACTTCGTTCGACCGCGCCAGCGCGCGAAAGAGCAGATCCATGACCGCCGCCTGCGTGCGATGGCTCTCGAGCGCTCCCAGCTTGGCGTCTATCTGGGCCGCCTCCAAGGGCAGCGAATACCAGCGCGCCGGCGGAAAGCTCTGCGGCGGGGGCGGCAGCGGTCCCGGGATCGACGGTAGCGGCGGCCAGCGGCTGTCGTGGACGAGGTAGGTGAGGAGGCGATCGGGGATCTTCGACTCGCCGCCGGGCTCGGCAGCGAGCGACTTCAGGGCGGCGAGGATGAAGGTGAAAGTGGCGCAATGATCAGGGTGGGTGTCGAGTGGTGTCGGCAGCGCGATCCAATCGGGATCGGCGAGCGCGACGAGATGCGCGATCTGACCGATGAGCTCGCGGCTGGTGTAGCGCGCGTTGGGATTGAACGCCTCCGGGTACGGCGGCCGGTCATCGTGCGTGAACGGCGACTCGTACGCCGGAACGCGCGGCCCGCGCCGCCAGATTTCCTGGAGACCGCCGTCGGGAAAGCCGAGGAAGGTCACCGAGAGCGGCAGGATGTGGAAGTGCTCGAGCGCGACGAGAGCCTCGGCGCGGCGCAGCTCCCCGAAGCCGCGATAGTCGGCCGCGGTCGGCTGGCGGTGGCCGGTCGCGAGCGCCACCGCCTCCGGGTAGCCGTCGCCGCTGGTCATGAAGAGGACGTGCACGCGGCCGCCCTTCTCGAGCACCTGCTGCATCAGCCCGCCGGCGCCGAGCGACTCGTCGTCGGGATGCGGCGCGACCACCAGCAAGCGGAGCTTCGGCGGCACCTCGAGCTTCAAGGGTGGGCCCGCCGGCGCCGGTATGGGAGCGACCCCGCCCGCCGACGCGGCGGCGACGGGCAACGGGTCCACGCCGCACAACGCCAACGCCAGCAGCACGCCGACCCAGCCACCGCGGCGGCGACCCTTGCCTTTGCGCGCGACTCGCGCCACCCTCCATCTTAATCGGCCTTCGAGCATGTCCTCCTTGATACCGGCATCGACCCGCGCCGTCACTACGGGTTCGTCGTGGCCCGGTCGCATGCCGCGCCGAGCGGAGCAACGACGATGACGCATTTTCGTACCTGTCCCCTTTGCGAAGCCACCTGCGGCCTCGCGATCAGCACGCGCGGGCGCGAGGTCACGGGCGTCCGCGGCGACGCGGACGACGTCTTCAGCCATGGGTTTCTCTGCCCCAAGGCCTATGCACTGAAGGATCTCGATGCCGATCCCGATCGCCTACGGACGCCGCTCGTGCGGCGCGGCGGCAAGCTCGATCCCGTCGGCTGGGACGAGGCGTTCGCCGAGGTCGAGCGCGGCCTCACCGCGGTGACGGCGGCGCACGGCCGCCAAGCGGTCGGCGCCTACCTGGGGAATCCGAACGCGCACAACCTCTCCGGCATGCTCTACGTCCCGGTGCTGCTCCGCGCCCTCGGCACACGCAACGTCTTCTCCGCGAGCACCGTCGACCAGATGCCGAAGCAGGTGTCGGCGGGCCTGATGTTCGGGACGATCCTCAGCATCCCGGTACCCGACATCGACCGCACCGACTACCTCCTGATGCTGGGCGCGAATCCACTGGCGTCGAACGGCAGCCTGCTCACCGCCCCCGACATGAAGGGACGGCTACGCCGGCTGCGCGAACGCGGCGGACGGCTCGTCGTCGTCGATCCGCGGCGCAGCCGAACCGCGGACGAAGCCGACGAGCACGTGTTCATCCGTCCCGGCACAGACGCCCACCTGCTGTTCGCGATGGTGCACACGCTCTTCGAGGACGGCCTCACGGCGCCCGGACGGCTCACGCCGCACCTCGCGGGCGTCGACGACGTCCGCACCTCGGCGCGGGACTTCGCACCCGAGCGCGTCGCCGACGTGTGCGGCGTCTCCGCCGCCACCATTCGCCGCCTGGCGTACGAGCTCGCGGCGGCGCCGCGCGCCGCCGTCTACGGCCGCATCGGCACCTGCACGCAGGAGTTCGGCACGCTCGCGAGCTGGCTCATCGACGTCCTGAACGTGCTCACCGGCAACCTCGATCGTGAGGGTGGCGCGATGTTCACCAAGGCGGCCGCGGGCTCGCGCACCGCGCACGGCCCCGGCGGGCGCGGCAGGGGCGTGCAGTTCGGACGCTGGCGGAGCCGCGTCCGCGGGTTGCCGGAAGTATACGGCGAGCTTCCCGTCGTCTGCCTCGCCGAGGAGATCGAGACGCCGGGCGACGGTCAGATTCGCGCCCTCGTCACCGTCGCCGGCAATCCCGCCCTCAGCACCCCGAACGGCGCCCGCCTCGCCGACGCCCTAGCCGCGCTCGAGTTCATGGTGAGCGTCGACATCTACCTGAACGAGACGACGCGGCATGCGCACGTCGTCCTCCCCGCGCCGTCGACGCTCACCAACGGTCACTACGACCTCGCGCTCTACAATCTCGCCATTCGCAACGTCGCCCACTACTCGCCGCCGCTCTTCCCGCTCGACGACGGTGAGCTCGAAGAGTGGCGCATTCTCCTCCGTCTCACCGCGATCGCGGGCGGTCAGGGCGCGCAGGCGGACGTCGACGCGCTCGACGACTTCGTCATCGGGCAGCTGGTGCATCGCGAGGTCGCGGCGAGCGGCTCCCCGCTCGCCGGCCGCGACCCGGAGACGATCCTCGCGGCGCTCGCGTCGCGCCGCGGCCCGGAGCGTATTCTCGATCTCCTCCTGCGGAGCGGACCCTACGGCGATCACTTCGGCGCCAACCCGTCCGGTCTCAGCGTCGCCCTCCTTGAGGACCATCCGCACGGCGTCGACCTCGGCGCGCTCACGCCGCGCGTCCCCGAGGTGTTGCGGACGCCGTCGGGCAAGATCGAGCTCGCGCCGCCGTCCGTCGTCGCCGACGTCGCTCGCCTGCGGACCGCGCTGGTGCGCGCCAACGGTCACATGGTCCTCGTCGGCCGCCGGCACCTGCGCTCGAATAACTCCTGGATGCACAATCTCGACGTGCTGGTGAAGGGAAGGCCGACCTGTACCTTGCAGCTCCACCCCACCGATGCCCTGCGCCTCGGTCTTGCCGACGGCGAGACCGCGCGCGTCGCCTCACGGGTCGGCACCGTCGACGCGCCGGTCGAGCTCACCGAGGCGATCATGCCCGGCGTCGTGAGTCTGCCACACGGCTGGGGCCACGATCAGCCCGGCGCCGCGATGCGCGTCGCGCGCACCCACGCCGGCGTCAACAGCAACCTCCTCGCCGACGAAACCGCCTTCGACCCCCTCTCCGGCAACGCCGTCTTGAACGGCATCCCGGTCACGATCACGCGTCCAGCCGGGCGTGAGGGTTGACCCAATGTCGACGCCTCCCCAAACCGAGCACACGGCCGACCGTGCGCGCACCATCACGGACGCGTCGCCGCTCGCGGCCGCGGCGGACGCGTCGAGCCTCTTCGACACCTGGCGGAAGATCATCGCCACCGGCAATATCCCCGTACGCCGGCGCATGGACGCCGTCTCGCGCTGGCTGCTCATCACCCGCGCGTGCGTCTTCTCGATGACGCTCACGTCGGGCCTGATCGGCGGCCTCCTCGCGGCGGCAACCGCGACGCACCCGCGCTGGGACTACTTCGCGCTCGCTCTCCTCGGCTTGGTCATCGCCCACGCCAGCAACAACATGATCAACGATTACTTCGACACCACAGGCGGCGTCGACACCGAAGACCACGCGCGCGCGCTCTATGCCCCACACCCGCTGCTCTCGGGCCTCATCAGCAAGAACGGGCTGCGCGCGACGATCGTCGCCTGCAACCTCGTCGATCTGGCGATCGGCATCGTTCTCTTGCGGGCGCGTGGCTGGCCGATCGCGGCGTTCGCGCTCGCCGGCCTCTTCGTGAGCGTCTTCTACGTTGCGCCGCCGCTCAAGCTGAAGCACCACGGTCTCGGCGAGCCCGGCGTGTTCCTGGTGTGGGGACCCCTGATGATCTGCGGCACCTATTACGTCACGGCCGGGACGGTGCCGTGGTGGACGTGGGTGGCGTCGGTTCCGTACGCGATCGCCGTGACGACGGTGCTGATCGGCAAGCACATCGACAAGTTCGAACAGGACGGGGCGCGCGGGATCCACACGCTCCCGGTACTCCTCGGCCGAACCCTGTCGCTACGCCTGAATCAAGCGTTGATGATCGGGTTCTACGTGACCGTCTTCGCGCTGGCGCTGAGCGGCCTCGTCGGTTGGGGCGTCCTCCTCGTCGTCGCGGCGCTTCCCCGCCTCGTCGAGGTGCTGCAGGCATACTCGCGGCCGAAGCCCGACCTACCGCCGCCGGGTTACCGCATCTGGCCGCTTTGGTTCGTCGCCCTCGCCTTCCACCACAACCGCCTTGCCGGCGGCCTCTTCGTCCTCGGCCTCGCGGTCAACGCGCTCTTCGGTCTCTGACCGTCGCACCGGACGTGGCCGATGGCCCGCACCTCGACAACACTAGCGCCCGGCACACAAGCGCGCGGCTCGCGCAGCGGTCGCCCGATCATGGCATTGCTCGATCTCCTCGGACGGCGCTGGGCGCTGCGTGTCCTCTGGGAGCTCCGCAGCGAGGCGCTGACGTTTCGCGCGCTGCGCGCACGCTGCGACGCGATGTCGCCGAGCGTCCTCAACCAGCGCCTCGTCGAACTGCGTGATGCCGGCATCGTCGAGCTCGAGCGCGACGCGGGGTATCGGCTGAGTCGCGAAGGCGGCGCGCTGTTGCACGCGCTCGCGCCACTTCGGGGGTGGGCGGCGCGGTGGGCGCACCGCAGCGCCCGTTCCTCACGTTGACTCGGGGGCGCGCAGGCGCGACTCTGCACGCCGAGCCGTGAGCACCGTCCTCGCCGAGCGATTCTCGCCGTTACCGCCGGAGCGCGCGGCACTGTGGCGCGACTTCGGGAAGGGCGAGGCGCTCTTTCCCGCCCTCGTCGGCATCGTCATCGAGGAGGTCCGTCTCGACTACGCGCGCATGCGCCTCCCCTTCCGGCCGCAGCTCAACCAGCCCGCGGGTGTCGTCCACGGCGGCGCGATCGCGACGCTCATCGACACCGTCGTCGTGCCGGCGATCGGCAGCGCCTGGGACGAGCGCCGGCCGCTGCTCACGATCTCGATGCAGATCAACTACCTGAACGTGGTCGCCGGCGAGGACGCGATCGCCGAGGGGTGGGTCGAGCGGCGCGGCCGATCCCTGGTGTTCTGCCGCGTCGAGGTGCGGACCGCGCGCGATGCGTTGGCGACATCGGCGAGCCTCGTCTACAAGATCTGACGTGAGCCTCGCGCGCGTTCGCATCGTTCTCGTCCGACCGCAACACCCGGGCAACGTCGGCGCCAGCGCGCGCGCGATGAAAAACACCGGGCTCGTCGACCTCGTCCTCGTCGCTCCGACGCCGCTCGACCTCGACGCCGCCGCCCCCATGGCCGTCCACGCGCACGACGTCCTGGCGCGACACCGGCGCGTCGCGACGCTCGCCGAGGGGATCAGCGACTGCGGGCTGGTGGTCGCGACCAGCGGCCGCGTCGCCGGTGAGACCGGGGGCCTGTCGCCGCGCGCGCTGGCGCCGACGATCCTCGCGGCGAGTGCCGCCAACGACGTCGCGCTCGTCTTCGGCCCCGAGGATCACGGCCTTTCGAACGACGAGCTGATGCGCTGTCAGCACGTGATCACGATTCCGACGGCGGGAGCGTACGCATCGCTGAACCTCGCGCAGGCGGTCCTCATCTGCGGCTACGAGCTGCGCCTCGCGGCCGCAGCCGACCCGCTTCCCGATGCGCGCGGCGCGCTCGCGCCCGCGGCGCTCGGCGAGCAGATGTACGCCGCGCTCGAGCGCGCGCTACACGCGATCGGCTTCTTGCATCGCGACAACGGTACGCACATGATGCGCGCCTTTCGACGCCTGCTCGGCCGCGCCGCGCTCGACGTCTACGAGACACGTGTTCTCCTCGGCCTCGCCCGGCAGATCTCCTGGATCGCCGGGCGGGCGGGGAGACGCGAGCGCGACGCCGACGCGCCGTTGACCACGGACACGCATCCGGGATCATGGGCGCTGCAGCATCGGAAGGAGGATCCGTGACATGACGACCCCCACGTTCGCCGCCCTCGTGCTCCTCGCCGCCATCAGCGTCACCGGGTGTGAACCGCGGCATCGATACTACGATCCGTACGGCCACCGCGCCGAGCGCAGGTGGACGACCACGAAGCATGGGAGATCGTGCGACGCGACCCGTGCCGCTACGAGGAGTACCGGCGCTTCGCGGAGAATCACGAGAATCCCGAGAAGCGCCGCGAGGTGGTCTGGCGTCTGGCGCGCGAGGGCTGCAAACACGAGCGCGACTACGACTACGAGTACGACGATCGCTGAGCCGGCGGAGGCTCACCCGGCGCACCCCGAGTGACCCGTGCCGAGGAGCGTGCCGGGCTCGCCTTCGCCGCCCTCTGCGCCGCGAACGGTGCGTTCGTCCCGGCCGTCGCCAAGCTCACGACCGACCGCGCCGACGCCCTGTTCGTCGCCGCGGCGACGACGTTCTTCGCCGGCGCGACCGCGCTCGTCGTGCTGGCCGCGCGCTGCGAGCTCGCGCTTCTCGTGCACCCGCGCATCGGACCCCGCCTTCTCGCCGTCGGCGCGCTCGGCACCGGCGCGGCGTTCTGGTTCTTCTTTCAGGGCGCCCGCCGCGCCACTGCCATTGAGACCGTGCTCTGCCTGCAGATCGAGCCGGCGTACGCCCTCGCCGCCGCCTGGGTCGTACTCGGCGAGCGGCCGACCGCCCGACGTCTCGGTGCGATCGCGCTGCTTCTCGTGGGAATCGCGCTCGCGCTCGGCTTCGGTGGCGCGTTCGCACCCGCGGGCGTTTGGCTGCTGCTGGCAACGCCGCTGTGCTGGCAGCTCTCGCACCTGATCGTCGTGCGCGCGCTCCGCGGCGTGCCGCCGGCCGTTCTCACCGGTGCGCGGTACGCGTACGGCGCCGTGGTTCTCGGTCTCGCCTGGGCGCTCGGCGGCGCGACCATCGGCCTCGCCCCCGGCGGCTCGCTTCCTGCACTCCTGCCCGCGCTCGTCGTCCAGGGTGTCGTGCTGAGCTACGTCGGCACGATCATGTGGTACGGGGCGATCGCCCGCCTCGACCTCGCGCGCACCACGGCGATCGTCGTCCCGTCGATTCCGCTCTTGTCGCTGGTCGCGACTTTCGTGCTCCTCGGGGAACGGCCGACGCTACCGCAGAGCGTGGGCGTGGTGCTCACCGCCATCGGCGTCCTCGGCTTCGTCACCGCACCACACGCGATCGCGACGCGCGCACGCGTCCCGACCTGGACCGCGCCGCTCGCCGCCCTGCGCGCCCGCCGCCGTCGGTGAGCACACCGTCCGGCACCGCCGCGGCGCGCCCGGGTGGAACGATGCAGCCAACTGGTACGCCATGCTGCGAACGAACCCGCTCCACAACCGTACCGGCGCGCGCGCGCGCCGGCCTTGTGACCTGAAGCCGACCATCGACCTGAGGCGCTCACCGCATGCCGTCACGCATCGAAGACTACGCGCTCATCGGCGACTGTCAGACGGCGGCGCTCGTCGGCCGCGACGGCTCGATCGACTGGCTCTGTCTGCCACGCTTCGATTCCGGCGCCTGCTTCGCCGCCCTGCTCGGGACGACGGAGCACGGCCGCTGGTTGCTGGCGCCGGCGCACGGCGGCGCCTGCGCCCGGCGCCACTATCGCCAGGATACGCTGGTGCTCGAGTCGGAGTACGACACCCCCGAGGGCACCGTGGCCATCGTCGACTGTATGCCGCCGCGCACGCAGGAGCCCGAGATCGTGCGAATCGTCATCGGCCGGCGCGGGCGGGTGACGATGCGCATGCAGCTCGCGATCCGCTTCGACTACGGATCGACCGTGCCGTGGGTTCGACGTATCGACGGCGGCCTGCGCGCGATCGCCGGCCCCGACTCGCTGGTGCTGCGCACCGCCGTACCGCTACGCGGTGAGAACCTCACGACCGTCGCCGAATTCACGGTCGCGGAGGGCGAACGTGTGCCGTTCGTCCTCACTTGGAATCCCTCGCATCATCCGCCTCCGGCGGCGATCGACCCCGAGGAGGCGCTGCGCTTCGCCGAGCACTCGTGGCGCGAGTGGACGGCACATTGCGAAGCCGACGGCCCGTGGCGCGAGGCGGTCGTCCGCTCACTCATCACGCTGAAAGCCCTCACCTACGCACCGACCGGCGGCATCGTCGCTGCCGCCACGACGTCGCTGCCGGAGAGTCTGGGCGGCGTTCGCAATTGGGACTACCGCTTCTGCTGGTTGCGCGACGCCACGTTCACGCTCTACGCGTTCCTCGTCTCCGGCTACCACGACGAGGCACGCGCCTGGCGGCAGTGGTTGCTGCGCGCCGTCGCCGGCAAGCCCTCCGAGCTGCAAATCATGTACGGTATCGGCGGCGAGCGGCGCCTCACCGAACTCGAGTTGCCGTGGCTCCCCGGCTATGAGGGCGCTGCGCCCGTCCGCATCGGCAACGCCGCCTCGCGGCAGCTGCAGTGGGACGTCTATGGTGAGATCCTCGACACCATGTACCAATGCCGGCGCGCCGGCCTCGAGGGCAACGAGCCGGGCTGGCAGCTCGAGCGGGCGCTCCTCGACTTCCTCGAGTCGGCATGGGATCAGCCGGACGAGGGGATATGGGAAGTGCGCGGCCCGCGGCGCGAGTTCACGCATTCCAAGATGATGGCCTGGGTCGCGGTCGACCGTGCGGTGAAATCGGTCGAGCGCTTCAAGCTCGCAGGTCCGACCGACCGTTGGCGAGCGCTGCGCACGACCATCCACGAGCAGGTCTGCCAGGGGGGGTTCGATTCGGAGCTGAACGCCTTCGTGCAGTTCTATGGCTCCAAACTCCTCGACGCGAGCCTCCTCATGATGCCGCTCGTCGGCTTTCTCCCGGCCCAGGATCCGCGGGTCCGAGGCACGGTTGACGCGATCGAGCGCCACCTCATGCGGGACGGCTTCGTCGCGCGCTACGCGACCCGCGAGTCGGTCGACGGCCTGCCACCCGGCGAAGGCGTGTTCCTGCCATGCACGTTCTGGATGGCCGACATCCTCGCCCTGCTCGGACGACGCGACGACGCCCTCCGCATCTTCGAGCGTCTGCTCGCGCTCCGGAACGACGTCGGTCTCCTCTCCGAGCAGTACGACGTCGGGTCACAGCGCCTGATCGGCAACTTTCCGCAGGCCTTCTCTCACGTCGGGCTCGTCAACACGGCGCGCAACCTCGCGCGCCACGACGGGCCCGCCGAGCACCGGCGCCGAAGCTAGCCCGATGCGCGCGGTAGCGGCGCCGCGCCGCCTCGCCGTCATCGGCCACGTCGAGCACGTCACCCTCGGGACCGTGGCCGTGCTGCCGCAGCCCGGGGACATCGTGCACCTCGAGGCGCCGATGTGGTTCCCGGGCGGTGGCGGCGGCATCACGTTCTTCCAACTGCTTCGCAGTCCGGTCGAGATTCACCTCTTCACCGCGATCGGTAACGACGACGCGGGCGCGGCCGTCGCCAACAGTCTCGCGGCGACACGCGCCGTCATCCATGCCGCGCGTCGTGATCAGCCCCACACCCGCGATCTCGTGCTCGTCACACCCGACGGCGAGCGTACGATCCTCGTCGTCGGCGTGCCCCTGCACACGCGCCTCGACGACCCACTGCCGTGGGACGTCCTCGCGAGCTGCGACGCCGTCTACTTCGCGGGCCAGGATCCCGACGTCCTGCGTGCCGCGCGCGCCGCCCGCATCCTCATCGTCACCGCACGCCGGCGCGCGGTGCTGGCGCGCGCTGGCGTGCGCGCCGACGTCGTCGTCGGCAGCGCGCACGACCCTCTCGAGGCGAGCGCGCTCGTCGACTATTCGGTCGAGCCGGGCGCGATCGTCATGACCGAGGGCGGCGGCGGCGGGCGCATCGAGACGACGAGCGGCGTCACACGCTTTCCCGCCGCGCCGCCGCCGGCGCGGCGCGTGGGGAGCTACGGCGCGGGCGACAGCTTCGTCGGCGCGCTCACGTGGTTTCTCGCGTGCGGGCTGCCGCTCGCGGAGGCGTGCGGCCGCGCGGCGGTCCACGGCGCGGCGGTTCTCGCCGGGTGGAGTCCGCTCGAGGTGCAGCTGGCGCTCGCCGTGCCGTAGGGCGGCGTGGGCGGGCGCGGTGCGTGCCGGCGGCCAGCGGACCTGGCGGGACGCCACATCGTGTGGATCCTTCCGGATGTCGCACCGCACTCGAAGCACGCACGGCCCAATGTCCGCCGGCACGCACCGCGCCCGCCCACGCGGTCCGCGCCGTGCGACCGTCCCGCCGCTCCTCCTGTTCCGCCGGCGTGAGCCGTTCTCGCCGCCTGCGGCGGCGTCGTCGGCGCCCGCGACGCGGCGTCGTGGAGATACGTCACAGCTTTCGCCAGCGATGACGGTACTGCACAGCACTAGCGGTGACGGCTGCAAGGACGCGGGCGAACACCACGCCTCCGTACGGGACGGCGACGCGGCGGCAGCGTGCGCGGGGGCGCGGGGACGGCGTCGGCGCGCGCGTTGGGCCGTACGTGCTTCGAGTGCGGTGCGCGGTACGGAAGGATCCACACGATGTGGCGTCCCGCCAGGTCCGCTGCGCGCGCCGACGCCGTCTCCGCGCCCCCGCGCACGCTGCCGCTCTTCGTCTTCGGAGTCAGCAGCGCCTACGGCGCCGCCGCCGTTCAGCGCGGGCGGGTGATGGCGCCCTCGGCGGCCGACGAGACGAGCGCGACGTACTTCGCCATCACGCCGCTCGTGTACCGCGGCGCCGGGGGGCGCCACGTCGCGAGGCGCGCTTTGAGGACCGTGTCGGACACCTCAACGTCGAGCCGGCGCGCGTTGATGTCGAAGGTGATGATGTCACCCTCCTCGATCGCGGCGATCGGGCCGCCGACCGCCGCTTCGGGGGCGACGTGGCCGGCCATGAGGCCGCGGGTCGCGCCGCTGAAGCGGCCGTCGGTGAGGAGCGCGACCTGCTCGCCGAGGCCGGAGCCGGCGAGCGCGGCGGTGACGCCGAGCATCTCGCGCATGCCGGGACCGCCGCGCGGGCCCTCGTAGCGGATCACGAGGACGTCGCCGGCGCGGATCGTGCCCCGCGTCGCGGCGGCCATCGCATCTTCCTCGCGCTCGAAGACGCGTGCCGGCCCGCGATGCGACAGGCGCTCGTGGCCGGCAACTTTCACCACGCAGCCTTCGGGCGCGAGGTTGCCCTTGAGGATGACGAGACCGCCAGAGGCCTTGAGCGGCTTGTCTATCGCGTGCACGACCATCTGACCCGGCGTTTCCCGCACCCGCGCCACTTCCTCGGCGAACGTGCGCCCGCTCACGGTGAGCGCCGCGCCGTCGACGAGACCGGCAGCCAGCAACCGTTGCGCCACGACCCCGGTACCGCCGGCTCGTCCGAGATCGACGGCGGTGTACTGTCCACCCGGTTTCAGATCTGCCACCAGCGGCGTCCGCCGACTTACGCGGTCGAAGTCGTCGATCGTCAGCGGCACGCCGATCTCACGCGCGAGCGCGAGCAAGTGCAGCACGGCGTTCGTCGAACCGCCGCTCGCGGCGACGCCGGCGATCGCGTTCTCGAAGGCGGCGCGAGTGGTGATCGTGCGCGGCGTCACCCCGCGCCGCAGGAGGTCGAGGACGAGCGCGCCGCACTCGGCACCGACGCGCTCCTTCGCCGGGTCGGTGGCGGCGACGCTCGCGGTGCCCAGCGGCGAGAGGCCGAGAAACTCGAGCGCCATCGCCATCGTGTTGGCGGTGAACTGGCCGCCGCAGGCGCCGGCGCCCGGGCAAACGTGGTCCTCGAGGTCCTTGAGATCCGCGTCCGTCATCTTCCCGGCGGCGTTGGCGCCGACGGCCTCGAAGAGATCCTGGATGGTGACGTCGTGCCCTTGGAAGCGCCCGGGCTGAATGGAGCCGCCGTAGAGGACGAGCCCCGGCACGTCGAGGCGGAGGAGCGCCATCGCCCCCGCGGGGATCGTCTTGTCGCAGCCGACCAACACGACGACGGCGTCGAACATGTGCCCGCGGCCCATGAGCTCGATCGAGTCGGCGATGACCTCACGGCTGACGAGCGAGGTCTTCATGCCCTCGGTTCCCATGGTGATGCCGTCGCTGATCGCGATGGTGTTGAACTCCATCGGCGTCCCGCCGGCATCGCGCACGCCGCGCTTCACGTGCTCGGCGAGCCCGCGGAGACCGAAGTTGCACGGCATCGTCTCCGTCCAGGTGTTGGCGATGCCGACGATCGGCCGCACGAGGTCGGCGTCGCCGAAGCCGATCGCCTTCATGTACGAGCGCGCCGGGGCGCGGTCGCGGCCCTCGTAGAGCGTGCGGCTCTTGTGCCGCGGGTCGAACGTGGTCATGGGCGCGACTTTGACGCGACCGGACGCGGCGCGCAAGCGGCCGGCCCGCGGTTCCTTCCACCGCATTGACGCCCGCCGTGTCGGTTCGTTAGGAACGTCCGATCCGTTCGCGAATCGAGGAGACGACGATGCTGCTCAGCACCATGCAGGACCACCCACTCACCATCACCGACATCTTCCGCCATGGGCGCGCCGTGCACGCCGAGAGCGAGATCGTGACCTCGGAGGGCGAGCGCGCGCGTGTGCGCCGCGCCCGCTTCGGCGCCGTCGCCGAACGCGCCACGCGTCTCGCTGCCGCGCTCCACCGCCTCGGCATCCGCGCCGGCGATCGCGTCGGCACGTTCGGGTGGAACACGCAGGAGCACCTCGAGGCGTACTTCGCCGTCCCCTGCATGGGCGCGGTCCTCCACACGCTCAACATCCGCCTCTTCCCCGAGCAGCTCGCCTACGTCGCCAATCACGCTGAGGACCGCGTCATCCTCGTCGACGAGTCGACGGTGCCGATCCTCGCCGCCGTGCGCGAGAAGTTGCGCACCGTCGAGCACGTCGTCGTGATCGGCGACGGCGACGCGGCGGCGCTCGGGCCGAACGTGCTGCGCTACGAGGAGCTGCTCGCGGCGGAGCGTCCCGAGTACGCGTGGCCGACGCTCGACGAGCGCGCCGCGGCGGCCATGTGCTATACGAGCGGCACCACCGGCAACCCGAAGGGCGTCGTCTACAGCCATCGCTCGACGTATCTGCACTCGCTCGCGATCTGCTCGGGCGCGGCGTACGCGCTCGCCGAGCGCGATCGCATCCTCTTGATCGTCCCGATGTTCCACGCCAACGCCTGGGGCCTGCCGTACGCCGGCTGGATGGTCGGCGCCGACCTCATTCTCCCCGGACGTCACCTGCAGGCGGCGCCGCTCGCGCGCCTGATCAGCGAGGAGCGCGCGACCATCTCCGGCGCCGTGCCGACGATCTGGAGCGACTTGCTGCGCTACGCGGAGACGTCGCCGGTCGACTTCTCCTCGCTTCGTCTCGTCGTGTGCGGCGGCTCGGCGGTGCCACGCGCGCTGATGGAGCGCTTCCAGGAGCGTCACGGCGTCCGCATCGTGCAGGCGTGGGGGATGACGGAGACGAGCCCCTTCGCGACGATCGCGTTCGCGCCGAAGGCCAGCCCCGCCGACGACGAGATGCGCTGGCGCGCCAAGACCGGGCGCGCGATCGCCGGCGTCGAGCTGCGGATCGTCGACGGCGCCGGTCAGCCGATCGCGTGGGACGGCGCGACCGCGGGCGAGATCGAGGTGCGCGGCCCATGGATCACCGCCGCCTACTATCGCGATGCGGCGCCGGAGAAATTCGACGATGGCTGGCTGCGCACCGGCGACGTCGGCACCATCGACGCGCACGGCTTCGTACAGATCACCGATCGCGCCAAGGACGTCATCAAGTCGGGCGGCGAGTGGATCTCCTCGGTCGAGCTCGAGAACGAGATCATGGCGCATCCCGCCGTCGTCGAGGCTGCCGTCGTCGGCATCCCCGACGAACGCTGGCAGGAGCGGCCGCTCGCCTGCGTCGTCGTCAAGGCCGGCGCCGAGGTGACGCCCGACGCGCTGCGAGCGTTTCTCGCCGAGCGCGTCGCACGCTGGTGGCTGCCGGAGCGCTGGAGCTTCATCGCCGAAGTGCCGAAGACGAGCGTCGGCAAGTTCGACAAGAAGGTGCTGCGGGCGCGCTACGCTGAGGGCGCGCTCGCGGTGGTCGAGACCGCGGGATCATGAGGCACGGCACGGAGGCGTCGGCTTGCCAAGCTCCCCATCGCCGAGGCAAGAACGGGGGTCGGCCGACCAGGCCGAGGAGGATACGCGCATGAGTGAACCCAAGACGCAGCTCACGAGCGAGCAGGAATCCCGCCAGATCGCCGAGCAGGCGCGCGAGACGGTATGGGCCGGGCGGACCTTTCTCCGCGAACTCTTCCTGGGAAACTTCCTCCTCCCGCTGATCCATCCCTTCCCGATGGAGGACGGCGAGCGGCCGGAGTTCACGCGCTTCTATCGTGACATGGAGACGTTCCTGCGCGAGAAGGTCGACAGCGTCGCCATCGACCAGACCGGCGAGTATCCCGAGCAGGTGATCGAGGGTCTGCGCAAGCTCGGCGCCTTCGGCATGAAGATTCCGAAGGAGTACGGTGGGCTCGGCTTCACGGTGTCGGAGTACTGCCGGGTGATGCAGATGATCGGGAGCTCCGACAACAACGTGAGTGCGCTCCTCTCCGCGCATCAATCGATCGGCGTCCCGCAGCCGCTGAAGCTCTTCGGAACGCCGGAGCAGAAAAAGAAGTACCTGCCGCGGTGCGCTGCGGGCGCGATCTCGGCGTTCGCGCTCACCGAGCCGCACGTGGGCTCCGATCCCGCGAGCCTCTCCACCACCGCGGAGCGCGACGGCGACATGTTCGTCCTGAACGGCGAGAAGCTCTGGTGCACCGACGGCACGCTCGCCGAGCTGCTCGTAGTGATGGCGCGCGATCCCAAGACCAAGAAGATCAGCGCCTTCGTCGTCGAGACCGACTGGCCGGGCGTGAAGGTCGAGTACCGCTGCCATTTCATGGGGCTGAAGGCGCTCGCCAACGGCGTCATCAGCTTTCGGGACGTGCGCGTGCCGCGCGAGAACCTGATCGGCGACGAGGGCAAGGGCCTGCGGATCGCTCTCACCACGCTCAATACGGGTCGCCTCACCCTGCCCGCGGTCTGTGCCGGGATTGCGAAGCAGTGCCTCAAGATCTGCCGCGGCTGGTCGAACGCGCGCTATCAGTGGGGCGTGCCGATTTGGAAGCACGAGGCGATCGCACACCTACTCGCCGACATGGCGGCGACGACCTTCGCGATGGACTCGGTGTGGATGCTCGCGAGCCGGATGGCCGATCGCGGCGGCTACGACATCCGCCTCGAGGCCGCGGCAGCCAAGGAGTGGAACACCGTCCGCGCCTGGGAGATCGTGGACAAGACGTTGCAGATTCGCGGCGGGCGCGGCTACGAGACCGAGGGCTCACTCAAGGGACGCGGCGAGCATCCGATTCCCGTCGAGCGCATGATGCGCGACTGTCGCATCAACCTGATCTTCGAGGGGTCGAGCGAGATCATGCACCTCTTCATGGCACGTGAGGCCGTCGACAAGCACCTCGAGGTCGCGGGCGCGATGATCGATCCGAAAAACGGCACCAGGGAGAAGCTCGCCGCCTCGCGCGGGATCCTCGCCTTCTATGGTAAGTGGTACCCGCCGCTCTGGCTGAAAGGACTGAGCGCGTCCTTCCAGTACGGTGACTGGGGATTGCTCGCGGGCCACCTGCGCTTCGTCGAGCGGAGCTGTCGCAAGCTCGCCCGCGAGAGCTTCCACGGCATGGCCGTCTATCAGGCCAAGATGGAGCGCAAGCAAGGGTTCCTCTTCCGCGCCGTGGACATCGTGATGGAGCTCTTCGCCATGTCGGCCACGATCTGCCGGACGCGCGCGATGATCGACCAACGCCACCCCGAGAGCGCGCAGGCGATCGAGCTCGCCGACCTCTTCTGCCGCAGCTCGCGCCGCAAGGTCCGCCGACTGTTCCACGACCTGTGGAGCAACGACGACACCGTCAAGAACCGGGTCGCGGCGAGCGTTATGACCGGCCGGGACGCGTGGCTCGAAGGCGGCGTGCTCGACATCGGCCTGACCGAAGAGGCGTTCCAGACGCGCTCGCTGGTCGCGCTACGACAGAAGCTCGCGGAAGGAGATGCCGTGCAGGCGGCCGCCGGCTCGTGACCTCGCATCCCCGCCGCCGTGAACGCGCCCGAACGGCTCGTGCCGCGGGGCGATTTCGGGGTACACTCGAAGCATGGATCGAGACGCCATTCGGGCTTTCGTCGCGCGGGATCATGATCGCGTCGCTGCGCTCAAGCGAGAGCATCACGCCAAGCGGTACCGGGCGTCTCGCGGCAAGTCGGGACTCGAGGCGGGGCGAGTGCTCTGGACGCACGCGCGCCGGGTTCGACCAGACTGGCCGACGCAGCGAGACCGCGATGAGGATCTCGCGCATCACCTGGAGCTGAAGCGCCGAATCGATCGCGCGGTGCATGCGTTCTCCGCTCGCTAGGGCGATCGCGGCGCTCGCCGCGGTGCTCGAGAGGCTCGACGTTCGGTGGTATCTCTTCGGTGCCCAGGCGGCATTGCTGTACGGCGCGGCGCGACTCACCGCCGACATCGACGTCACGGTGGATCTCGGCGATCGAGAGCTCGTCGTGCTGGTTCGCGCGCTGGACAAGGCCGGCTTCCGGCTTCGCGTTCGCGACGTCGGCGGCTTCGTAGCGGCGACCCGGGTCGTTCCGTTGCTGCATCGTCCGTCCGGCATGCCGATCGACATCGTGCTGGCCGGGCCCGGGCTCGAGGATCTGTTCTTCACGCGACGGCGACGACGGGTTGTCGAAGGCGTCCGGATCCCCGTCGCAAGCCCGGAGGACATCATCGTGATGAAGATTCTCGCTGGACGAGGGAAGGACGACGACGATGCCGTCGCGATTCTCGCTGCCCGGCCGAAGCTGAACGCCGACCTCGTTCGTGCCACGCTCGCCACACTCGAACGCGCGCTCGATCAGACCGACCTGCGCCCGCGGTTCGAGGATCTACTCCTCCGCGCTCGATCATGATCATAGTGACCAGCATATCGATTCAGGACTAGGAAGGCCGATGAGAATAGGAGTGCTGTGGATCATCGGGTTGGCGGGTATTGCGTCTTGTTAACTTGCTACGCCTAGACGGTCGGATCACATGTCTTCACAGGAACTCACAGCACGGATGTTCAAAGCTGCGTCCGCACGCGATGTGGATGCATTGGTACGTATGGAGCCGTCTGTTGTGGCTCTAGGAGATCGCAGCACGGCAGAGTCATACTCCCTCGCGTTATTCATTGCGGCGCCCGCTAAGCATCAGGATCGCCTTGTGCGAGACTTCCCAACAGATCATGAGCGTCTCATGGTGGGGCTGTACGAGAAGGTGGAATTGAGGGGGCTGACTCCACGATTCCTCTACTCCCTTGCTGAACTTGGTAAGCTCGCGGCGGGTGGGAATACGGGAGCTATAGGGCTCTTGTCAAGGCAGCAAGCCACTCCGACGGCGTAGTTGCCGAGGAACTCTTCGATCACGTTTGCCGGGTCGCGTCGAATCCGAACACACGAGGGATGTGCAGCGAAGCGATAGCACACTTCTCTCCGAGTGAACGAGAGAGCGTAGCCTTAGGTCTGAGTGACTGTCGACAACTCGTCCCGTGAGAGAGACCACGGATCGCACGGCACGATCTCGGGCGAGATCGAGATCCGCGGGCTCATCGATCGCCGGCGGGCACGGCTCAGCGAGCGCGCAGCGCCGGCGCGACTCTCTCGATGAACCGCTCCGCCTGGGAGGTCCCGCTGCCGACGTCGGCGAGATCCTGGAACCAGAGGATGATCAGCTCGGCGCCGCGATCGACGAAGGAGCGTAGCTCGTCGATGACCTTCTCGGTGCTGCCGACGCACCCCTCGTCGAGGAAGGCGTTGATGCGCTCCGGCTTCGCGCCCGGCCAGTGCCGCTGAATGAAGGCCTGGCGCTCGCGGTCGTCGTCGAAGATGGCGCAGAAGCGCTCGACGGAGATGCGCATGGTCTGCGGGTCGCGGCCGACGTCGCGGCAGTGGCGGTGGAGGATCTCGAGCTTCTGGTCGAACACGGCGAGGCTACGGTTGTGGTTCCAGCCGTCGGCGAACTCGGCGACCATACGCAACGCGACGCGCTCGCCTTGGGCGCCGATCCAGAGCGGCGGGTGCGGCGTTTGGATCGGTTTGGGCTCGTTCACGGCGCCGGCGACCGAGTGATACTTGCCGCTGACGGTCGCGCGCTCCTCGGTCCACATCGCCTTCAAGATGCGGGCGGTGTCGGCCATGCGATCGAGCCGGCTGCGGATGGTCCCGAAGTCGTAGCTGTAGGCGGCGAACTCGTCCTCCTTCCACCCGGCGCCGAGGCCGACGTCGACGCGCCCGCCGCTGATGACATCGACGCAGGCGCTGATCTTCGCGAGGTACGATGGGTTGCGGTAGAGGGCGCAGGTGACGAGCTGCCCGAGGCGGATGCGCGAGGTCGCCTCGGCGAGCGCCGCCATCGTCGTCCAGCATTCGAACGTCGGCTGGATCTCCGTCCGCGGCACGGTGTGGAAGTGGTCATAGAGCCAGAGCGAGTCGTAGCCCAGGTGCTCGAGCTCGAGCGCGACGCTCTTCGTCCGTGCCCACTGCGCTGCCGCGCCCACGACCTCGCGGAGCTCGAGCCGCCATCCTTGCGGGGCGAAGGTTCCGATTTGCACCATGGGGAGTCCTCCTCGTCGCGTCCGTCGCGGACGGTCGCCCCGATTCCTACCTCGTGCGCCGCCAAGAGCCCAGGGCGCGTGCCGGCACGGCTCAGGGCAGGACGTGGGTGGGGGCGCCGACGGCGACGGCGGCCGTGCGCGTGGACGCAAGGACGTAGCGACGCACGATGACCCCGGCGAAGTGCATCTCCTCGCGGGGTGCGAGCGCCTCGTCGAGGACGGCGCGAACGCGATCGTTGGGATCAATCGTCCACGGACGCGACGACAGGAGCCACACGTCGCCGCCGCGGGCGAGTGCGCCGCCCATGCGGGCGTGGAAGCTCGCCTCGTCGTCGAGATCGTGCGGCAGGATCGTCACGAGGTACGCGGTCGCGCCGGCGTAGCGATTGAAGCTACCCGTGGCAGCGCCGACGAGCACGACGGTGGCGTGTGGATCGTGTCCGGTGACGTAGGCCGCGGCGGCGCGCGTGTCCTCACGTGCGTAGTCGCGATCGTCGATCTGGCGCAGCGCCGCGAGCTCAAGGCTCGCGAGCACGATCAGCAGCGCTCCCGCGAGCGGACGAAACCGCGTGCGCAGCGCGCTCGCACACCAGATCGCCGCGAGCGGCAGCGCCGCGACCGCATAGCGCGGGCGGTAGCCGACCAGAAGCATCGACGCCAGCCACGCGCCGAGGACCGGCACGACGACGAGAAGCGCCGTGAGCGCACGCGACACGGTCCAGCGTCGCGTCGACGCGAGGGCCGCGAGCACCGTGGTGACGCCGAGCGCGAGCACGGTCACCACCGAGTACGGCGCGACGACCGTCCAGAGCGGCGCGTCGCCGTACAAGGTCCGGTGCAGGCTCCGGAGCGGCGGCCCGAGGGAGAAGCCGCCGACGAACGTCAGCATGGTGTAGGGCAGCGCCAAGAGCGACATCTGCCGGCCGCTGTCCTCGGCAGATTGCGAGCCGAGGTCGCAAAGGAAGGCCTGCCCCCAGACCGCCAACGTCGCGGCGGCGGCGCACGCCATGCACGCCCAGAAGACGCGACGCTGCGGGCGCCGGACGGCGTCCCACGTGGCGACCAAGGCCTGCGCGACGACGACGAACACGAAGTAGTAGTGCAACCCGAAACCGAGGAAGAGCGCGCCGGTGTAGCCGTACGCATCGCGCACGCCGCCTCCGGCGAGCAGACGCAGGAAGCAGAGCGTGCTCGCGAGCGCCATCAGCACGACGAGCGCGTACGCGCCGCATTCCTGTGAGTACCAGATCGCCATCGGGTTGACGGCGAGGAGCGCCGCCGCCGCAAGTGCCGGCGCGTAGCCCGCGACACGCCGCCCGATGGCGTACGTCAGCGGCACGGCCAACGTGCCGGCAAGTGCCGATGGCGCGCGCAGCCACCAGTCGGAGGCGAGGCCGGCTTGCAGCTGGGCGTGCACCAGCAAACCGAAGAGCGGCGGATATCCGTCGCCGAGACGCAAGATGTCGCGCACCGACCCGGCGGCGTTTCGCGTCCACAGATACTCGTCGAGCCAGAACGATTGCGCCGTGAGGTCGCCGAAGCGCACGATGGCGGCAACCAGCGTCAGCAGCACGAGCAACAGGTGCGGACGAAACGGTGCCTGTCTGCGGGAGCCCATACCTCCCGCTCAGTATGACGCGCGACCTCTTCGCAAGGCGACGGCCTTCCTTTCTGCGGCGCGCAGACGCTGCCGCAGATGCGGAGACATCCTTCATGCGAACGCACCTGCCGACGCGCGCAGCGTCGCGGGCGAGGTCTGATCGCTCAGCGCGCGTTCGGCGCGAACAGCGCGAAGCAGCTGGTGTAGCCGTGGACGAAGGTCGTCCCGTGCACGGGACCGATCTCGCCGCTGCAGAAGAAACCCCCGAGCGGCACGTCGCCGAAGTGGCGCCGGAACGCCTCGCTGTCGTGATCGGGCTCTCCGTAGAGCTGCGCGCCACGCCCGAGACAGGAAAACAGGAGCGCGCCCGCGGGTGCGGACGTCCCGGCGGCACCGGCCTGACGGGCGAGGAGGGCTTCGAGGTCCTCGGCGGACGTCGTCGCGTCACGCAGGTGGAATTGGACGATCGTGCCCTCGTGGAGCGAGGAGCCGAGCATGAGGGAGCCGCTCGCGCCGTCGAGCCCGACGATGTTGCGGATCAGGAAGTCACCCTGGTGATACGTCTCCCGCGACTCGCGCATGACGAGACCGACGAAGAGCGAGTGCCGGAAGAGCTCCTGGTCGCGACCTTCCAAGCGCTCGTAGAGTCGCCGCAGGACGCGCGCCGCAGGCTCGCCGTCGAGGCCCCGGAGGAGAGACCCCTGCGCGCTGGTAACGAACATGGGGTCGCCGATCGGACGGCATCCTTGGGCGACGATAGTCTCGACGGCGATGTCGCCGCTCATTGCGACACCGACGACGCCGCTGCGGTGCAGGGCCGCGCCCTCGAGAAGGACGTTGCGTCCGATCTCGGCGCCGCCGCTCGCGACGCCGCCGACCTTGCGACCGTTCGGGAAGTGACGGTCGAGGCCGGCTGTGAGCGGCTCGACTTCGGCAGTGAACGGATCGGCGAGGAGGAGGACGTGCGGCTCCTCGCTCGCGCCCGCGTGCACCAGCTCCGCCCACCCGTCACGGCCCTCGGGCGCCGGTAGGCGGTCGGTCTCGAGGTGAAACGTCGCCAGGCGAACGTCGGGCAGGACGGCACCGACGAGCGCGAGCCCTGGGTGCTGCTCGATCTCGCGGCCGGCCGCGATCACACCGCCGGCCGAGCACGCAACCACCACTCTCGCCCGCGACACGCGCGCCAGCTCGGGCAGCCGCTCGTACGACTCCTCGTGCTGTGCGGAGACGAACCCGACGAGGAGGTCGGGTGTGGCACCGTCGAGTCCAACGCGCAGGCGCTCGCCCGCCTCGGCGATCGCCCGCTCCAGATTCGACTCGAGGGAAAGCGCGGAGGCCCAGCGCATCGCATGCCCTCTCAGAACGCGTCCGGCGATGCTTGGCGGATCGGGAGCTCGGGCGCGTGTGCCGGGCCGCCGAGCTCGCGATACCAGGCGCGTCCCGCCTCGAGGACGATCAGTCCGACGAGTGCCATGAAGAGGCCCGTCACGCACGCGTCGAGGCGGAGGTTGAAGATCTGCGCCCGCGTCTCGCCGAGCTTCGCCGCCACGACACCGCCCGCGGCGAGGCCGGCGGCGAGCCGATCGGCCTGGGCGAGGAAGCCGATCGCGGGGTCGGTCGCGAAGATCTTCTGGTAGCCCGCGGTCATCGTCACGGCGAGAAGCCACGCGAGCGGCAGCAGCGTCGTCCAGGCGTAACGCACCCGCCCGCTGCCGATCACGATCGTCGTCGCTACCGCGAGCGCGATCGCCGCGAGGAGCTGATTCGCGATCCCGAACAGCGGCCACAGGATGTTGATGCCGCCCAACGGGTCGACGACGCCTTGATAGAGGAAGTAGCCCCAGGCGCCGACGACGAGCAGGCTGGTCGCGACGACGCTCGGATACCAGCTCGTCCGCCCGAGCGGCTCCCACACGTGACCGAGGAGATCCTGCAACATGAAGCGCCCGACGCGGGTGCCGGCGTCGAGTGTCGTCAGGATGAAGAGCGCCTCGAACATGATCGCGAAGTGGTACCAGAGCGCCAGCGCCGTGCCACCGAGCGTACGTGCGAAGATGCTCGCCATGCCGACGGCGAGACTCGGGGCGCCGCCGGTGCGCGCAAAGAGTGAACGCTCGCCGATCTCGTCGGCGAGGTGCGCCATCTCGGGGGCGCTCACCGCAAAGCCCCACTGTGAGATCGTCGCCGTCGCCACGACGGGGTCGGCGCCGACGACACCCGCCGGGCTGTTGATCGCGAAGTACACGCCCGGCTGCAGCGCCGCCGCCGCGATCATCGCCATGATCGCGACGAAGGACTCGAGGAGCATGCAGCCGTAGCCGATCATCGGCGCGTCGGTCTCCTCGCGGAGGAGCTTCGGTGTCGTCCCCGACGAAATCAGCGAATGAAAGCCGGAGATCGCGCCACAGGCGATGGTGATGAAGCAGAAGGGAAACACCTTGCCGGCGAAGATCGGCCCGCTGCCGTCGACGAAGCGGGTGATCGCCGGTAGGTGGATCTCGGGGCGCATGACGACGATGCCGACCGCGAGGGCGCCGATCGTGCCGAGCTTCACGAACGTCGAGAGGTAGTCGCGCGGCGCCAGCAACAGCCACACCGGCAGCACCGAAGCCGCGAAGCCGTAGACGATGATCGCCCACGCGAGCGCCGGGCCGGTGAGGGTGAACCAGGCGGCGAGCAGCGGATGCTGATCCACCCAGCGCCCACCGACCAGCGCCAGGGCGAGGAGCGCGAGACCGAGGAGCGTCGCGCCGGTGACGTCGTGCGGGCGGACGACTTTCATGTACCAGCCCATCCCCATCGCGATCGGAATCGTCGCGGCGACGGTGAACGTGCCCCAGGGGCTCTGGCGGAGCGCGTTCACGACCACCAACGCGAGCACGGCGATCAGAATCACCATGATGGAGAAGACGCCCACCAGCGCCGCGAAGCCGCCGAGCGGACCGATCTCGTCCTTCGCCATCTGCCCGAGCGAGCGGGCGTCACGCCGCAAGCTGCCGCAGAGGATGCAGAAGTCCTGCACCGCGCCGCCGAGGACGACGCCGGCGAGGATCCACAGCGTCCCCGGCAGGTAGCCGAATTGCGCCGCCAAGGTCGGGCCGATGAGCGGCCCCGGCCCGGCGATCGCCGCGAAGTGGTGGCCGAAGACGACCCAGCGGTTCGTCGGCACGAAGTCGCGCCCGTCGTTGATGCGCTCCGCCGGCGTCTGCCGCCCGACGTCGAGCGCGAAGAGCCGTGCCGCGAGGAAGGCGCCGTAGAAGCGATACGCAATCGCGTACACGGCGACCGCCGCGATGACGAACCAGACGGCGTTGACGCTCTCGCCGCGCACGAGCGCAAGCCGTGCCAGCGCGTACGCGCCGACGCCAGCGAGCGCGATCCATGCGAGTGCTTGGCGGAGGCGCACTCGCGTTCCCTTACGCGAGCACGCGACGGGGGTCCAGCGGCGCGCGGCCGTCGATAACGCGTCACGCGCGTCGCACGCGGTTGCGCCACGGTTGCGCGCTCCCTACACTCGGTGACGCGATGGACAGCGAACGCGACGCCGATACCACCTACGCCCGCGTGCAAGCGAGCTTCGGCCCGAACGCCGCGCGTTACACGACGAGCCCGGGACATGCCGACCATGAGGCGCTGGCTCGCTTGGTCGCGCGCCTGGCGCCGCGGCCAACCGACATCGTCCTCGACATCGGCACCGGCGCCGGGCACACGGCGCTCGCGTTCGCGCCCGCAGTCGCACGCGTCGTCGCGCTCGATCTCACGCGGCCGATGCTCGCCGAGGTGCAACGCAACGCGCGCGCGCGCGACGTCATCAACCTGAGCGTGCAGCAGGGAGCGGCCGAGTCCCTGCCCTTCGCCGACGCCGCCTTCGACCTCGTCTCCTGCCGCCTCACCACCCATCACTTCGCAGCGCTGCCGCGCGCCCTCAGCGAGATGGCGCGCGTGCTACGCCCCGACGGGCGCCTGCTGGTCGCCGACACGATGGTCCCGGAGGACAACGTGATCGATCGCGCCATCAACGAGATCGAGACGCTGCGCGATGCCTCCCACGTCCGTAACTGGCGGCCGTCGGAGTGGCGTCACATGGTGGAGGCGGCGCAGCTGCGCGTCGTCGAGTGCGACCTCGGCTACTACGACGAGGGCGACGGCATGGACTTCGACGCCTGGACGACGCGCATCGGCACCCCGCCCGCCGCCGTCCGCGAGCTGCGCCGACGATTCGCCGACGCGTCGCCCGCGCTGGTCGCCGCGCTGCGCATCGAGCGTCGCGGCGATACCTTCCGCTTCGCGTTACCCCGTCTCACGCTGATCGCCGCCAAGTAGGCGGCGCCATCACGTGCCCGAACCCGGCCCACCGCGCGGTTTCTTCGACATCTGGTCGCGCGTCTACGATCATCCGATTCTCCAATGGGCAACGTACCGCCCCGTCCACGACGCCGTCCTGCGCACGCTGCGCGTCCGTGCGCCGCAGACGATCCTCGATCTCGGCTGCGGCACCGGCCAGCTGCTGCGGCGGATGGCCGACGAGCTGCCGACGCGCCTCCTCGTCGGCTGTGACTTCTCGGCGGGGATGCTGGCGCATGCGGCGGCGCGTCTGCACCGCATGCCCTCGACGCCGGCGCTGGTCCGCGGCGACGCGCTCCGCCTACCGTTTCGCGACGGATCTTTCGCAGCCGTCGTCTCGACGGAGGCGTTCCACTGGTTTCCCGATCAGCACGCCGCGCTCGCCGAGCTGGCGCGCGTCCTCGTCCGCGACGGCACCCTCCTCCTCGGCTTCGTCAACCCATCATTCGCCGTCGTCGGCGACGTCGCCCGCCTCGGTTCGCGCCTCTTCGGAACGCCACTTCACTGGCCGACTCCCAGCGCGCTGCGCCGCACTCTCGAAGTGTCGGGCTTCGCGGTCACCGCGCAGCGCCGCATCTTCCGCGTTCCCGGCTTTCTCCTGCCACCGGTGCTGACGGAGGCGCGACGGATGCCATGATCGACTTCGCACCCGTTCGCTGGGCTCCTGGTGGGCATCGAATCCCGAAGTCTCACGGAGTCCAGTTAACCCTTCGGCTTCTTCCTACGATCGATCTGGTACTTGAGCGAAAATCGGACAGCTGGTGTTACGCTGCGGGCGCCAGGTACTGGTTGAGGATGAGGATCAACCGCTGAAAGTGCGGCAGGCGCTTCTTCAGTATCGCAGGATCGAGCTCGCTGACGACCAGGAACGAGCGACGACCTTTCCGGTAACATCGATCACGGCCGCAATCGCGCGTGGCGCTTGCGAGAGACCGTTGGACATCGTCCTTCGTACGCGATTCCAGGTTTTCTTCCGGCAACAGGGAGCTGACTCGCAAACCCATGCCGAAGACCCGCTTCAACGCATTGCGATCCGCAAGCACCCAAGATTCCATGCAGACCACCATGAACTGGAGCTGGTCGTCCGTAGCTCCGCCGGGTCGCGGCCAAGCGTCCCCGGTTTCGACGTGAGACCACGGTGTGCCGTCCACTGGCGATTCGCTATCGACAAGAAGCACAGAGTTCTCAGTTGGGGCCACGCGTAGGGCCGTGCAAAAGTCGCCGTACGCGGCGATCCGTGCGCCACAGGCCACGATGCGGGGCATATGACCTACGAACCCCGCCTTCTCAAGTAGCTTTCGAAAAGCTTCACGGCAGCGGGTATGTAGCTCCTTGCTGTCGCCCCCGCCCTCGACGAACAGCTTCGCACTCACCAACGCGTTCCCCCAAGCTCGCCTTTGGTCCAGAGCTGGCCCAAGCGATACTTGTCGAGCCACTCGTTCAACGCCGTTGGCTCCAGGCGTTTCATCACGGTCTGCCCTTCAACCCGCTCGCACACCACTACGGACTCCGGGCGTTCGCTCAACGCGTCGACGACGATGTCCGAGTGCGTTGTCACGATAAGCTGCGTGCGCGAAGAAGCCTCGATCAGGAGATCCGCAATTTTCGGTAGGATGTCCGGGTGCAGACCCAACTCCGGCTCCTCGATGCAAATGAGTGGCGGTGGCTTTGGATCGCAGAGAATCGCCAGCAGACAGAGGTAGCGAAGCGTCCCATCGGATAAGCGTGTAGCAGGTATTGTGAAGTCCCCCTCGGTAAAGAACACCTGCACAGTGCCCGCTTCGACGCTGACATCGAAGTCACTCAGATCGTCGTACAGGTCGCGCAACCGCTTCAAGAGCTGTTTCTTTACAGCCGCACTTCGCCTGAGTCGATTGAGGAAAAGCCCGAGGTTGGAAAAGTCTTCCTCCAAACGATCGTTTCGCGTGTCGGCCTTCTGCGGTCCGCGAAAGACTGTCCTGCGACCGAAGGCCCATTCCTGATAGATTCGAACCCCTCCGTATAGGTCTGCCAAGTAGGTGATCTCAGGATATGTTTCTGGATCACGGCGCTGGGCGAGTATGGAAACATTCGCATCCACTGACTCGCGTGCCAGGTGACGCTTGTTCCCGCCGACGTTGACTGCAGGGTGGCCGCCTTGCAGATCGTAGTAGAGATACGGCTTGTCCTTGTCGGGAAGCCTCCGCTCGTTCTCCACACGCTCGTCGTCGAGCCGGAAGCCTTGGCCGTTTTCACGAAAAGCCAGTACATGTCGGAGAGGCTGCTTGCCCGAACGGTAGCTGACGACGACGTCAATCTTAGCGGGCTCGCCACGGGCGCCCTTCCACACCCATTCGCCAACGCCGCCACCTCGCACTAGTGTATCGCGGAGGTCGCCGGGCACGGACGGTTCTCGCGGCGTGGAACGCATGATGGAGAAGGCTTCGATCAAGTTCGACTTGCCCGAACTGTTTGCCCCAATGAGGACGTTGAGCGACCGTAGCGGTAGCGGCGGTGTCTTGGGGCCGAACGAAAGGAAATTGCGCAGCGTGACCTCCTGCACGCAGCGCGGCTCAGGCGGAGTGCCGTCGCCTACAATAGCTCGATCATGGTCCTTCACTCATCCCCCTCAGCATCGGCAGCCTGCCCCAAATCCCCCATGTCCTCAAGCTCATCATCCTGGTTCTCGCATCCTTCAACCATCAACCTTCGAGCGCCGCGTCGAGTTGCTTCCCACAGACTCGTGTCGCGTAGTCGCTGCCCGACCGGGGCGCGAACAGTCGGCGATAGGTCAGGAAGTCGATGCGAAGGAGGGTACACCGCCGTAGTTTACTGCTCCTATTCGATCGCGACCGGATGTCCTTCATATCGGGTCCGCTCGTATGCGCTCGCGGTTCGAGTCGATCGTGCTTGTCGGGTCGATCGCGAGCCAGGCGACGGCGGCGGCGGCGTAGCAGGCGGCAACGCTCCAGAGCGGCGCCTCCCAGGAGTGCCAGCGCTCGAGGGCGAAGCCGACGACGACCGGGCTGAGCGCGCCGCCCAAGTTTCCGAAGGTGTTCATGGCACCGCTCACGACGCCGGCGTGGACGCCGCCGATCTCGAGGCACACCGCCCACGCGGGCGCGACGCCGAGCGCCGCGAGGCCGGCGGCGGCCGCGAGGAGGAACGCGGCGTGGAGCGGCACGGCGGTGAGCAGCGCGCCGGCGATCGCCAGCGCGGCGAGCGGCAGGCCGACGAGGCCGGGAGTGCGTCGCGCGATGCGTGCCCCGAAGCGATGCGCCAGGGCGTCGCTCGCCCACCCGCCGGTGAGGACGCCGACGCCGATCGCGATCAGCGGGAGCGCCGCGAGCCAGCCCACCTGGGTGAGGTCGAAGCCACGCGCGCGCAGGAGGTAGGTCGGCAGCCAGGTGAGATAGAAGTACCAGCCGTAGATCGCGCCGGCGTACATCGCGCACAGCGCGAGGAGCGTACGGCTGCGCAACAGGCGCCGCCACGGCAGCGCGTCGCGGGGCCGCACCTCGGCGCCGCCGGCGCTGATGAGGCGCCGCTCGGCGTCGTTCGCGGCCTGGTGCTGCTGCGGATCGTCACGGAACCAGCGCCACCATGCGACCGCCCAACCAAGACCGACGACGCCGAAGAGCACGAACGTGTGCCGCCAACTGGTGACGCCGAGGAGCGCGACGACGAGCGGCTGCGTCACCGCGCCGGCGAACGCCCCGGTCATGATCGCGAGCCCGAACATGCGCCCGCGCTCGGCGCGCGGCAGCCAGCGCGCGTAGACGCGCGCCATCGAGGGCAACGCCCCCGCCTCACCGAGCCCGAAGAGCAGCCGGACGACGAGCAGCGAGGCGAAGCCGACCGCGAAGCCGGTCGCCGCCGTCATCATCGACCACCAGACGACGATGCGGGTCAGCGTGATGCGGGCGCCGAAACGATCCGCCATCCAGCCGCTCGGAACCTCGAAGAGCGCGTACGCGAACGTGAACGCGCTGAAGACGAGCCCCATCGCCGCATCGCTCATCCCGAGCTCCGCGCGCATCGCGGGCGCCGCGGTCGCGATGCACACCCGATCGAGATACGCGACCGCGACGAGCGCGAGGGTGAAGCCGACGACCGTGTGACGGGCACGTGTCGGCACGGCTGCGGCCGGCTCGGGCTCCGCAGCGCGCACGTCGCTCAGGCGGGCTGCCGAAACGGCCGATTGCCGTAGCGATCGAGAGAGACCACCTCCCCGACCGGGCGGCGCGTCGTCGGACCGTAGCGGCCGCTCGGCCAGCCGAGCGGGATCACCGCGCACGGTGTGACGTTCCACGGCAACCCGAGCGCCCGGCGCGCGAAGAATCGGCTCCACAACGGCAGTGTGATGAGCGCCGCGCCGAGACCGGCGGCGCGCGCCGCGAGGAGCAGATTTTGCACCGAAGGGAAAATCGACCCGTACGCGCTCGCGGCGGCAATCGACGGCCACGGCAGCACGATCCCGTTCAGACACGCGACGACGACCACCGGGGTCTCCGCGAAATGGTCCGCCTGCCACTGGACGGCGTCGAGCAGACGAAGCTTCCTTGTGTCACCGGCGCGGGTGGCGAGCCGGCGCTGCAACCGCAGATACAGCGTCCCGGCGCTGCGGTTCAGCCGCCCGAGCGCCGCCTTCACGGCGCGATCTTTGACGACGACGAACTCCCAGTTCTGCGCGTTCGAGCCCGTTGGCGCTTTGAGCGCGAGCTCGACGAGATGCAGCACGAGCGCGTCGTCGACCGGATCGGGCTTGAGGCGGCGAATCGCACGTTGCGTGCGCATCGCCTCCTCGAGCGGCATCGTCAGCGGTTGCGGCGTCGCCATGGCGGCGGATTCGACCACGAATCGCCCCGCCAGCGCAACGTGCGCGGCTCAGAAGAGTCCGGCGATGACCTCCACCGGCAGGAACACGAGATCGATGACGATCGCCGGCGGGAAGAGCGGCATCTTGACCGCTGGGTTCACGTCCCAGTCGTTCACCATGCGCGTCGTCGAGAAGATGTACTCGTCGTTGTAGCTGCGCGCGCGGCGCTCTTCGTAACGCTCGCCGCGCGTGTCATAGCCGCTGTCGTAGGCGCGCGCGAGGCGCGGTCCGACGACGAATACGAGCGCGAGGGCCAGGCCGATGACGGCGGCGATACGTTTTCGTTGATGCGACATGCGAATCCTCCTTCGGGGCGCTCGTAACACCGGCGGCGCCCGTTGGTAGCGTTCGGCGAAACCGGGGTCAGGATGCCTTGTACGACACGATCGTCCGTTGAAACGAAGGCGGCATCTCGCGGAGCTCGCTGCGGGCGAAGCCGGCGCTCCGGAACATACGCTCGAGCTCGGCAAAGGTGTACGCGTCGCCGCCCGGCGTGGCGACGAGCATCACGAGCGCGAAGGAAGCGGCGACCGCGGGCGTCGTCCGGCTTTCGTCGGGCACGAATTCGACCGTGACGACACGGCCCCCGGGGACGAGCGCCGCGTGCACGCGTCGCAGGAGCGCTTCGCACGCCGCGACGTCGAAGTGGTGGAGAAAGTTCGACAACAGCACGAGGTCGTACCCGGAACCGAGGTCCGCCTCGAAGGCGTTGCCCTCGATCGTGTGGAAGCGGTCCTGCACACCCGCTGCCCGCGCGTTCTCCTCGGCGACCGCGAGGACCTGCGGCCAATCGAGGGCGACGATTTCCGCCTGCGGGTTTTCCTGCGCGAGCGTGATGCCGAACATCCCGTGCCCCGCGGCGACGTCGAGCACCTTCCAGCGCCGCGCCGCCGGCGCGTCGAGCAGCATGGCGACGAGTCGCGCCGCGAAGGTGGCGGGGGCCGCCATCGCGCGTGCGAACTCGACCCACATCGCGTGCTCGGCGGCGATAGCGCCCTCCTCGGGCACCACCGTCCCACCCTTCCGCACCGCGCCGGTCACGTCCTTGAATGCCTGCCACATCATCGGTGCCGCCATGAAATCGATCGCGCTTCCCAGGAATGCCGGCGAGGCGCGATCGAGGAAGGTCGCGGTCGACGGTGTCAAGCCGTAGGTTGCGCCGTCTCCGACACCGCCCTTGGTGAGAAAACCCCACGCCGCGAGGACGTCGACGAGGATGCGGACGCCGCGCGGCGCGACGCCGCAGCGTTGCGCCAACTCGCCGGTGGTGTGCGCGCCGGCGCCGATCGCCGAGAAGAGGTCGAGGTCGATCGCCGCTTTCAACGCACCCGTCCGATGAAACGCCGTGAAGGCGGCGAAGATCTCGCCGGGATCCGGCATGTCGTGGGCCTGTTGCCGCTCATCCATTGTCGTGCTCCTGCGGGGGGTCGGCGACGTTTATACGCGCGCGCAACGCCGCTGGCCATCCCGGGTGCGAAGGATTCACGCGAGCGCGCGGGCGTACGCCGCGTAGTGCGCGCAGACGGCGGCGCCGAGCTTCTCGGCGGTGCGGCGTGACGGCCAGTTGTCGTCGAGGACGAGCGTGTAGCTCACGTGCGTCGCGCCCTGAGCGACGAACTCGAGAAACGCGTGGGCCGCGAGCGCCAGATTGAGGCCGCGACCGCGCGCGCCGGCCCGAACGCCGATCCCGAGGTTGTTCAGGCGCTCCGATGCCGCCACCGCGCGGCCGGGCGCGACGCTGGCGAGCGCCGCGGTCGTCGGCACCACCCACAGCACGCCGACGGGCACGCCGTCCTCGTACGCGAGCAGCGAGACGTCGAGCATGCCGGCGGGCGCGAGCACCTCGATGAGCGCCGCCACCTCGGCCTCACTGAATGGTGTCTGGCCCCAGTGCCGCTGGAAGGCCTCGTTCCACACCGTCGTGAAATCGGCGATGCGGCGCGCGGGCGGCACCTCGCACAGCGGCCGAAGCTCGAAACCCTGCCGCCGCCCGGCGGCGACGGCCGCGGTCCATCGCTCCGTGAGCTCGGGACGCACCTCGATCTTGTAGTCGACGAAGCGGCGCTCGGGTGTGAATCCCGAGGCCGCGAGCAACGCGTGATAGTAAGCAGGATTCTGCCGCAGCCACGACGGCGGCAGCACGTCGTACGCATAGGTCGCGAACGGCGACTCGAGCATGCCGAAGCCGGCGCGCGCCGCGCGCGCGCCCTCCTCGGCGAGCCATGCACACGCCGCGCCGAAGAGCGCCCGCGTCGCCGCGGTCGCATCCGGAAGCGCCTCGAACATGTTGAGGTGCCCGAGAGGCTGGCGCCAGTGCGCCTGAAACGTCGCGTCGACCACCGCGAGGACGCGCGCGACGATGCGACCGTCGCGGCGCGCCACGAACGGCCGCAAGCGCCGCTGCGTCGCGAACGGGCTCTCGCCCGTCAGGAGCGGCAGTTGGAACGATACGAACGCCGGCCAGCGCACCGCGCGCTCCGCGTACACCTCGTCGAAGAAGACGAGGAACTCCGTATACTCGTCGACGTCAGCGGGACTTTCGATCGTCAGCGCCACGGGCGCCGGCTAGCACGCACCCGGCCGAGCGACAAGCTGGTCACGGCGAGCGCAGGAAGATGCGCGGCAGCGTGGTCGGACGCTCGCGGAGCGCGCTGCTCGGCCGCGCTGGTCGCGAGCGTATCGGCGAGCGTGTCCGGCGCCTCGCCGTCCGTCACTTCGGCACGTATTTCACCAGGACGCGCGAGCCGTCCTTCATGCCGTTCTTGAACCGCTCTGTGTAGCCCGGCCAGCGATCGGGGTACTTCTTGGCATAGGTCTCGAACAGAAGATCGGCGACCTTCGCGTCCTTCACGATCGAGCCCACGGCGTCGAACGACGGCCCGTCGGGCTTGCCGACCGCGATCTTCGCGTTCGGCCGTCGATGCTTGATGCGCTTCACGCGCCAGGTCGTCGGCGGCGTCCCCACCCAGACGGCACTGTCGTGGTACATGAACCAGATCTCCGCCGGTTTGCTGAAGCTGCCGTCTTTCCGCTGCGTGGCGATGTAGACGTAGGTGCTCGACGTCAGCTGCTCGCGGATCGCGGCCGGAAGCTCCGTCGCGCCCGCCGAGATCGCCGCAAGCACGGCCATGAGCGCGAACGCGGCCGCCGCCGTCGATGCGGTTCGAGACATGAATCCCTCCTCATCGTGGATGGAGACGTAGCGGCAGCCGGGTGACGCCGCGGAAGACGATGCTCGGATGGAGCGGCAGCGGCGCGTCGTCGACGCGCTCGAAGGCGCGGGCACGATCGAGCAGCGCCGCGAGCGCGACTTGCGCCTCGATGCGCGCGAGGTTGGCGCCGAGGCAGTAGTGCGGCCCGAACCCGAACGCGAGGTGGTGATTGTCGCCGCGGCCGATGTCGAAGCGCTCGGGCTCGGGGAAGGCCTCCGCGTCGCGGTTCGCCGCGCCGAGCCAGCAGACGACCAGCTGATCCGCCGCGATGCGCTGGCCGTGCAGCTCGAGGTCGCGCGTCGCCCGCCGCGGATCCATCTGCACCGGCGAGGAGTAGCGCAGCACCTCCTCCACGGCGGACGGCAGCAACGTGCGCTCGGCGCGCAGCCGCGCCAGCTCCGCGGGATGCTCGAGGAGCGTCAGCACCAGGTTGCCGATGAGGTTGGTCGTCGTCTCGTTGCCGGCGACGAGCAGGAGAATCAGCATGCGCAGCATCTCGGCGTGGCTCAGGCGCGAGCCCTCGAGCTCGGCCTGTACCAACCCGGTGAGGAGATCCTCGCGCGGATGGCGGCGGCGCTCGGCGGCGAGCGCCGAGAAGTACGCGTCCATCTCCGCGCGCACGCCGCCGAGGCGCGCCAGACGCTCCGGCGTCGGCGGGACGAAGAGCCCGTTGCCGAGGCCCTCGACGGCGACGTCCGACCACGCCTTGAAACGCTCCCGGTCCTCGGGCGGAACCCCGATGATCTCGGCGATGACGATGACCGGCAGCGGATAGGAGAGCGCCTCGACGAGATCGACCTCACCGCGCGCGAGCGCGGCCGCGACGAGCTCGTCGGCGATCTCGCGCATGCGCGGTTCGAGCCGCTGGACGATGCGCGGCGTGAACGCCTGATTCACTAGGCCGCGCAGACGGGTGTGCGCCGGCGGATCCTGTCCGAGCATGCTCGGGTCCGGCACCTCTCCGGGATCGACGCCGGGGACGTCGAAGTCGCTCGACCACGTCGCCGGATCCTTGAGGATGCGTTGCACGTCGGCGTAGCGGAAGACCGAGACCACCGGGAAGCCGGTGTGCGCGAACACCGGATGCTCGCGACGGGCGCGCGCGAAGAGCGCGTACGGATCGCGCCGGGTATCCCGATCGAAGGGGTCGAAGCGAAACGAGTCGTCCGTCGGCATCCTGCCGCCGGCAATAGCGCCTGCGCAGCGGGGAGTACAGTCGCCGGGCGCTGGCGTCGGGCGTCGCTGCAGGCGACAATCCGCCTTCCCGAACGCTTCCTGGAGGACGGCCATGATCGAATGGAGTGAGCAGCACCTGATGATTCGCGATGCGATGCGGCGCTTCGTCGAAGCGGAGATCAAGCCGCGCCTCGAGGAGCTCGAGCACGGCGATACCCCGCCCTACGACGTACTGCGGAAGATGATGCGCACCTTCGGCCTCGACGAGATGGCGCGGCTGCGCTTCGCGAAGCGCATCGCCCGCGAGAAGGCCGTGGAGGCGGCGCGCGCCCGCGGTGAAGACGTCCCGGTGGAGCCGGCGCACGAGGCCGACGGTGCGACCGACGGCGGCGCCGGTATGCAGCTCATCCCGATCATCGAGCTCTGCCGCTACTGCCCCGGCATGGTGACGGCCATGGGGGTGAGCGTCGGCCTCACCGCCAACGCGATCCTCTCCAAAGGAACGATCGCGCAGAAAGAGCGCTGGGCGTTGGATCTGTTCACGCTCGAGAAGATCGGCGCCTGGGCGATCACCGAGCCGGGCTCGGGCTCGGACGCTTTCGGCGGCATGAAGGCGACCGCGCGCCGCGACGGTGACGGCTACGTCCTGAACGGCCAAAAGACCTTCATCACCAACGGCCCCTACGCCGACACCATCGTCTTCATCTGCAAGCTCGACGAGGGGAACGACCCGAAGGAGCGCAAGGTCCTCACGTTCGTCCTCGAGCGCGGCACCCCCGGGCTCACGCAATCGAAGCCGATGCGCAAGATGGGCCTGCACTCGTCGCCGACCGGCGAGCTCTTCCTCGACGACGTGCGCGTCGGCCGCGATCACCTCCTCGGCGAGACCGAGGACGGGCCGGCGCGCTCGGGCGCGAAGGCGACGTTCACCATGGAGCGCACCGGCGTCGCCGCCATGGCGCTCGGCATCGTCGAGCAATGCCGCGAGCGGTCGATCGACTACGCGCGCACCCGCGTGCAGTTCGGCCGTCCGATCGGCGAGTTTCAGCTCATTCAACTGAAGCTGGCGAAGATGGAAGTGGCGCGCATGAACCTTCAGAACCTCGTCTTCCGGCTGATCGAGATGGCGGCCGCGGGCAAGTCCATGGAGCTCGCCGAGGCGTCGGCCTGCAAGCTCTACGCGGCGCAGGCAGCGATGGAGGTCGCCCTCGAAGCGGTGCAGCTCTTCGGCGGCAACGGCTACATGGCGGAGTTCCAGGTCGAGCAGCTCGCCCGCGACGCCAAGGTGCTGCAGATCTACGCCGGGACGGACGAGATCCAGGTGTCGCAGATCGCGCGCAGCCTGCTCGCGGGGTGACGTCCGATTTCGCGAAACCCGGCTACACGGAGCGTTCGCGCAACCCGGAAACGGCAGCGAGGCTCACAAAGTCTCGATCCCGATGCAGGACCTCCAGGTTGTGACCGAGCGCGCACGCAGCAATCAGGCAATCGACGGACGAGCGCACGACGCGTCCCGCCTTGCGTGCCGCGCGGTAGAGGTCGACGGCGGTGGCGAACACCGCTGAGCCCAGTGGTGACTCCACGATCGGGAGCGCGTACATCGCGTCGCGTGCGATCCGATACGCGCGCTCGTCGGTAAAGCCTTGGAGGACCTCCTGGATGACGGGCAGGCACGTGGCGACGTCATCGAAGTCGCACACGTCAGAGAGCGCAAGCGGGTCTCGCCGCCGAAAGGTCGCGATCCAGACGGAGGTGTCGACCAGGATCACGGGCGGCGCCGGCGGGCCGAGTGGTCCTCTCGCATGACGGCCAGATCGCCCTGCCACAGACCCGAGCCGTGGAGCTGCAAGATCTGTCGCGCTTTCGCCCGCCGCACGTACTCCTCCAACGCTCGTTCCACGGCTCGCGAGTAGGTCTTCTCACCGCTCAGGCGGGTTGCCTCCTCCAGCAGATCTTCGCGAAGCACAAGATTTGTGCGTTTCATGTGTATCGTATATCTTTACGGGCAGTCTGCACGCAACCCATCCGCCGAATGACCGGCTTTCACGGCCCCGACGTATGGGGTATTTCTCGCAGCATGTCGCCGACGGCAGCCGAGCATCTCGATCACATCGCCGCCGTCACGGCGCGCGATCGGCTGATCATCGCCCAGGCACGTGGTGAGGAGGTCGCGATGCAGCACACCGGAGACAAGCTCGGCGCGCTCCGAGATGCCGCGCACGCGTTGGACGCGACGCGAACACCGTACGCGCTCATCGGCGGCGTCGCGGTCGGCATCCACTCCGGTGCCCCGCGTGCCACGGCGGATGTCGACCTCGCGGTCGACTCGCGCGCCGATCGCGCTGCGATCCTCGAAGCGTTCACGGCACATGGGTTCCGCCTCGTCGGACAGTTCGCGCACAGCATCAACTTCAGGCACGGGAGCGGAGAGCCGGTGCAGCTCGCCGTCGACCCCGCGTTCGATGCGATGATCGAGCGTGCCGAACCCATCGATCTCGGCACCGCCTCGGTCCCGCTCGTCGCGCGAGGGGATCTCATCGCGATGAAGGAGCGCGCCGCCGCGGACCCTGAGCGGCGGAAGAGCAAGCGTCTCCGCGACCAAGCGGACGTCGAGTTGCTCCGCGGCGACGTTCCCGACCCGGACGAGGGTTGGTAGGCCGCCACGGCGGCCTAGATGACCCAACGCTCTTCCTGGATCAACTCCAAGACGCTCAACACCTTGATGTTCCGGGCCCTGCACACGTACGGGATGTGGGGCTTCGCTTCGCTCCCTAAGTCCTCGTCGGTGACGACGGCGCAACCGTTCATCTCGGCGAGCGCGATGACGAAGGGATCGGCTCCTGAGCGGCCCTTCCGCTGATCGACGAGCCGCTCGTGATCGGCAAGGATCGTTCGCACGCTAAGCTGGATCGCTTCATCGATGGAGACAAACATCTGCTTCCAGCGTCGCGCCCACTGATACGCGTCGTCATCCTTCTTCTCGAGCTCCGTGAGCACCAGTTCCGTCGCAGCGAAATGTCCGTCGGCAATGAGCCCTTCGATCTTGGCCCAGAGGGATGGAAAGTTCAGCCGCGGGTACGAACGGACCGAGAGCCGAAGGATCGCGCTCGTGTCGACGCTGTACTTCAGGCCGCCACCCCACCCGTCGGACCCAACACCTCGCTCTCGATCTTCGGCAAGTGTTTGAGCTTGACCGCTAGGAAGTCAGCGACGTCGCTCGCGGTGATGTTCTCTTGGCGGTAGTTCGCCAGCACGAGCCGTACGAACAACGGCCCTGCTCTACTGACCGCGAGGATGTGTTGCGCAGGCCCTCCCGTCGACCGTTTGTCGAGTGCGTCGAACTCGGCCTGCCACTTGTCGCGTCTACTTCGATAGAACGCTTCGGTCGTGCGGCCAAGGATGAGCAGACGCCGGAGAACGACCTCTCGGCTTACGCCATATCGAGTCGCGAGCGCTCGAAGATCGGCGTCCGTCCAACCATCCTTTTTTCGGGCCTGGCCAACGAGCGGCTCCCGAAGCAGATGCTCGGCGGGAACGAGGGCGGCGCCGGCTACGTGATTGCAGAAGACCTCGATGCGATCGTTACCGAGGTCGCAAACTCCCCCGTTGCGAATCACGACGTGACAGAGTTCGTGGAGCATGGTGAAGATGCGTGCGCCGATGGAGTCTTTGCTGTTCAACACCACGACAGGCATCGGCGTCGCGCTGATGGAGAATCCCCGCATTTCAGTCGGTTTTATGCGGGGAGCTTGGAACACAAGAACGAGGCGACTTTCCAACGCCACGCGCCAGCGTTTAAAAGCCCGCTCCACCGAGCCCCACGTCACCTGTTCATCGTAGTTGATCCCGAGGAATTCGCGGATCGCAGCGGCCAGCTCTTCGGGCTCGTCCTGTGTACTGCCTTCGATCCCGAAGGGCGGCAGATCTCCCTCCGTGGTGCCGTACAGCTCGATCGCTAGATCGCGGCGCTCTTGCGCGCGCCGGATCTCGTAGACCAGCTCGGGGCTCTGCCCGCGCACGCGCACGCCCGGGAGACGACGGAAATCGTGAAGAGGATCGAATCCCTTTGGTGGGCGCGGCAGATAGAAGACCGCGAGCGGGCGCTTGTAGATCCTGCCGAGCCGGCGAAGCTGCGCGATCGTGGGCCGTCCTTCGCCGCGCTCCCAGCTTTCCAATCGTTCAGGCTCGATCTGGCCCTTCTTCGCGGCGGCGCGGATCTCCAAACCCGCACGCTCCCGTGCCCAGACGAGCAGTTCGGGTGCGACTATCGCTTCGACGCTCTTGGCCATCGCTACCGCGTGTCGTCTACCACAGCGCCCGTTCTGGCAGCATAGGTAACGGTGGCCATCTCGCCACCATTCACCGTCAGATCACAGCCAGACGAAGAGCTGCTGGCGTTCCTCGATTGCAATCTCTCCCTGCCTTCGCCCACCTGAGAAGATCCGATCGGCCGCCGCGTGACGGATTGGCGCTGCGCGGGCGTCGTCAGAGTTCCCCGTTGAAGGCACGGTCGAGAACGGCGGGAACCAATGCGTCGAGTTCAGCGGCGCTGTCGGCTTGCAAGCGCGTCAGCGCGTCCACCTCCGTTTGCAGTGCGTCTAGCTCCGCCACGATGCGACTTTGCTCGGAGAGCGGTGGAACGGGAATCGGAGTCTGTGAAAGCTGAGCGACATTGAGCGTCGGCTGGGCCAGCGTGCGCGTCGTCTCACGGAAGTAGTCTTGGCTTGGCTGTGCGGAAAGGACCAGAGCGAGGTAGTCGCGATCCACCTGCGGGCCGGGAATGATTCGACACACTGCGCGAGCAATGTTCGCTCCCGCCCACGACTTCGGCGCAATGCCCATTTTCCCGATGCTACCAACCACGCCGATCAAAATCTCTCCGCCGCCAAGCCGAGTTCGCTCATACTGCGCATCCACTTCCTTCGCGATGTGCTTGCTTGGCACTGCCGCCGCGTTCTTCAGCGCGAGATCCTGGATGCGCACGAACGGGACACCATCCTCAACGTCCGGGCCTGGGACAAGCACACCGTACGAGATTCTGCGGTTTGGGGCGACTAGGTCGCCCAATGCGATTGTCGCAGTGTCATGCGGGAGCAGTGACACCAGAGACGAAGCTGAGAGCGCCTCGGCCTCCTCGGCGGCTCGCTGGCGGAAACTGCGGGCCTCGTGGATTCGGGTGGCCAGTTCCTCAATCCGCGCCACCACCTGCCGCTGCTCTGGCAACGGCGGCAGCGGGATCTCGTAGCCGAGAACGTGCGCCGGTCGGATGGCTGCGTAGTTGGTCGATCCCTGCGCTGCGACCTGCTCGCGGAAGGTCGGCGTACGGATGAAGTAGTCGAGAAAGGTGCGGTTCAGTCTCGACTGGTCGAGATCGAATAGGAAGTAGTGGCTGCTGACGATCGATCCGTCGAGCGCCTCGGGGACGATGCCAAAGCCTCCGACCTTGGCGTCGATCTCTGCGACGAGGAACTCCCCGGTGCGGCACACCTGCTGTTGCTTGGTCTTGATGAGTGCGCCAGGCACTTCATCGCGCAGAACAATGCCCTGCGCATGCAGTTGAACCCGAGGACGCCTATAGGTCGTCAGGTCGTCGATCGTCACAAACTCTTTGCGATGGCACAGCGCCGCCCCGAGCCTCACCCTGAGCCAGTCTTTCTTCATTCGCCTCTCGTCCCCTGGCTCTTACCCGGGCAACGCGCCTCCAGGCGCTGGCGCGTCCTCTCGATCTCCGTCGCGAGGCGCTTTTCGTCGGGCAAGACGAGGCGGTACTCACGGGCCAGCACCTTGCTCGGCAGCCCTTCAAGGGCGTAGCGCGCGACGGCGTCGTTCTTCTCCGAGCAGAGGATCAGCCCGACCGGCGGGTTCTCGCCGGCCTGCATCCAGTGCTTCCGGGCGTAGTTGAGGTAGAGGTGCATCTGCCCGGCATCGGCGTGGGTGAACTTGCCGACCTTGAGGTCGATCACCACGAGGCAGCGGAGCGCGCGGTAAAAGAAGAGGAGGTCGATGCGATACCACTCGTCGCCGATGCGCAGGCGACGCTGGCGGCCGATGAAGGTGAACTCGCCGCCGAGCTCGAGCAGGAAGGACTCCAGGTGGCGGACGAGCGCCTCCTCCAGGTCATTCTCGGAGTATTCGTCCTTGAGGCCGAGGAACTCGAGGACGAGCGGGTCGCGTACCTCCTCGTCGGCACTGAGGGCATCGCCGGGCTTCGGCTCTGCGCCCCTGGCGAGCATGGCGGCCTTGTTCTTCGAGAGTGCCGTGCGTTCGTAGAACTGCGAGGCGATCTGGCGGTCGAGCTGGCGCACCGACCAGCCGCCGCGCAGCGTCTCGGCGTGGTAGAAGGCGAGCGCCTCGGGTGATCGGGTCCTACCGATCAGGAGGAGATAGTGGGACCAGGGCAGCGGGAGCGCCCTGGCGAGTGCTGCAACCTCGGGTTCCGCGGACGGCGTGTCGGATCTGGCACACAGCGTCTGCCGAATGCCGTCGGCCGCCGTCTTGTAGTCGGCCTTCGCCTCGACGACGGCGAGTGGGAAATCACGCGTATAGCGCAGAAGGTAGTCGACACGTTTCGGCGGCTTGCGGACGAAACCCTTCCCCACGGGGACGATGCGTCCGTCGGTAATCGTACGCTGTTCGGCGACGGAGTGCGGCTCGTCCTCCCAGCCGGCGAGTTGTAGCCCTGGTACGACGTATCTGCGGCACGTGTCGGCTTCGTTCATGCGAGAGCGGCCATGAGCGCCGGAATATAGGCGTCCTCGGTCCGCGGGTACAAGAAGTTGGCGGCCCGCGGATCGTCCGCTGGCGTTACCCTCACGAGTACGCGCGCCCGCAATCGCGCCGAGGTCGCGGCGCTGCTAATACGGCCGCCATGCAACACTGGTCGACTGCTATTCTCGCGCTGGCGACGCTCGCGACGACAGCGTGCCGCACCGCCGAGCCCGCGCCGCGGCCGCCGCCGCGCGTCCCCGCGGAGGTCGCGCGCGGCGTGACGCTCACGCGCATCGTCGACGGCCTCGAGAAGCCGGTCGCCCTCACGTTCGCGCCCGGCGATTCGCGGCAGCGGCTCTTCGTCGTCGAGAAGGTGGGTCGTGTGCGGACGCTCGTCGACGGGCGGCTGCAACCGGCGACGGCGCCGTTCCTCGACCTCGGCGGCCGCGTCTCGACGTGGACGGAACAGGGGCTCCTCGGCCTCGCCTTCCATCCGGATTTCGCGCGCACGCGCCGGCTCTACGTGAACCTCACCGACGTGAAGGGGGACACCCGCGTCCTCGAGTTCCAGGCCCGCGCCGACGACCCCGATCACGTCGACCCCGCCTCCGAGCGCGAGCTGCTCTTCGTCGATCAGCCGCACCTGAACCACAACGGCGGCGATCTCGTGTTCGGCCCGGACGGCAAGCTCTACGTCGGTCTCGGCGACGGCGGCTCGGCGGGCGATCCGCACGGGAACGGGCAGAACGATCGCGCCCTGCTCGCGAAGATGCTGCGCCTCGACGTCGACGAGGGCCGCGCGAGCGGCGCGCGACCGCGGCCGGTGATCGTCGCCAAGGGCCTGCGCAACCCGTGGCGTTACAGCTTCGATCGCGCGACCGGCGACCTCTGGATTGCCGACGTCGGGCAAGATCTCTACGAAGAGATCGACGTGCTCCCCGCGGCGACGCTGGCGGCAGTGATCGCGCGCGACGAGACGCCGCCGAACTTCGGCTGGAACGTCATGGAGGGCCGCCACTGCTACGGCGCGCGCAACTGCACGCAGGACGGCCTCGTCCTGCCGATCTTCGAGTACGGCCACGACGACGGCTGCTCGATTACCGGCGGCTTCGTCTATCGCGGTCGCGCACTGCCGACGCTCGCCGGCGCGTACTTCTACGCCGACTACTGCACCGCGATCGTGCGCAGCCTGCGCTGCGACGTCTCCGGCGCCGTGCGCGACTCGTGGGAGTGGCGGCCGGCGCTCGACCCCGAGTCGCGCCTCTCGAACATCTCGTCCTTCGGCGAGGACGCCGACGGCGAGCTCTACGTGCTCTCACTCGAGGGCGCGATCTACCGCCTCGATCCGTCGTCCGACCACTGACGTTGACGCCGCCGACCGGCGTCGATAGGCAGCGACGATGCGCTGCGAGACGGTGATCCGCGGGGGCGACGTCTTCGACGGCAGCGGCGCACCCGCGTTCCGCGCCACGATCGGCATCGACGGCGGGCGCATCGTCGCGATCGCGTGCGACGGCGACGCGGCGGCGCTCGAGGGTGCGACCGTCCTCGACGCGACCGGTCTCGCGGTTGCGCCCGGTTTCATCGATCTCCATTCGCATTCCGATTGGATCCTGCCGCAGGCGGACCACGGCGAGATCCTGGCGCCGCTGCTCGAGCAGGGCGTGACGACGATCATCACCGGCAACTGCGGCTTCTCGCCGGCGCCGGTGGAGCCGCTCGGAGCGCGGCTGCTCGATGAAGGCAGCGAGCTCGTCCGCGACCGCCCGCTCGCCTTCGAGTGGCGGACGCATCGCGAGTTCCTCGACCGCCTCGCGAGCGCGCCGCTGGCACTCAACGTCGCGCACCTCGCCGGCCACGGCTCGATCCGCCTCGCCGTCATGGGCGATCGCTTCGTACCCGCCGGCGCAGACGACGTCAGCGCCATGGCCTCATGGGTGCGCGAGGCGATGGAGGCGGGCTGCATCGGACTCTCGACGGGCCTCGGCTACGCGCCCGGCATGTTCGCGACGCCGGACGAGCTGGCGGCGCTCGGGCGCGTCGTCGCCGAGTACGGCGGGCTCTTCACGTCCCACGTCCGCGCCTACAGCTGGATCTCGCCTTTCTTCTCGCTGAACCCGCTTGGCTGGCGGGCGCACAATCTCCGCGCCATCGACGAGATTCTCGCCGTCGGTCGCGGTGCCGGCGCGCGCGTGCAGATCTCGCACCTGATCTTCGTCGGCCGCGCCACGTGGCGCACGCAGCGCGACGCGATCGCGGCCGTCGAGCGCGCGCGCGACGACGGTCTCGACGTCGCCTTCGACACCTTTCCCTATACCGCCGGCAACACGACGATCCGGGTGGTGTATCCGCCGTGGGCGCAGCACGACCTGCCGCAGAACCTCTCCTCCGCGTTCGTGCGCGCGCGACTGCGCGCCGAGCTACGCGTGCTGCGACGGCTGATCGGTATCGACGTCTCCGACATCCAGCTGCTGCACGCGGTGGATCCGACGTTCGAGGGTCTCGAGGGATGGCGCTTCGACGAGATCGGCCGCCTCCTCGGCCGCGACCCGATCGACGCTTACTTCGACGTCACGCGCGCGAGCGCGGCCAAGGCGCGGGTGATGCTCTTCCAGTACAGCGGCAGCGCCGAGGATGAGCACGCGCTCCGCGACACGCTGGCGCATCCGCTGAACGCAATCGAGACCGACACCATCCTCACCAGCAGCGGCCACCACAATCCAGCGAGCTTCGGAACCTTCCCGCGCTTCCTCGGACGCTACAGCCGCGACCTCGGCCTGGTGCCGCTCGCGACCGCCATCCACAAGGCGACCGGCCTGCCCGCCGCGCGCGCCGGTCTCACGCAGCGGGGACTGGTGCGCGAGGGCTGCGCCGCCGACCTCGTCGTCTTCGATCCGGCGACGATCGCCGGACCCGCCGATTTCGACGCGCCGACGGCCCGTCCATGCGGCATCCGCGACGTGCTGTTGAACGGCGTCGCCGTCGTCGCGGCGGGGCGCTGCACAAGCGCGCGTCCCGGTCTCCTCCTCCGGCGCGGCTGAGCGGCGCCGCTCCTCGGCCTAGGGCGCTTCTTCTGAACGCGCGGCGAAGAGCGGCAGGTACTGCGCGTAGCCCTCGGCCGCCAAGCGCTCGATGGGCACGAAGCGGAGCGCCGCGGAGTTCATGCAGTAGCGCCGGCCGGTCGGCGGTGGGCCGTCGTCGAAGACGTGGCCGAGATGCGAGTCGGCGTGGGTGGAGCGCACCTCCGTGCGCGCGACGAAGAGGCGGTGGTCGACGTGCTCGCGCACGTTCTCCGGCGCGAGCGGCCGGGTGAAGCTCGGCCAGCCGGTGCCGGAGTCGAACTTGTCGCGCGAGCTGAAGAGCGGCTCGCCGGAAACGACGTCGACGTAGATGCCGGCGTGCTCGTTGTTCCAATAGGCGTTGTGGAACGGCGCCTCGGTGCCTTCCTCCTGCGTCACCGCGTACTGCTCGGCGTCGAGCGTGGCGCGCAGCTCCGTCGGGCTGGGCTTGTGAAAGCCGCTCGGCTCCCAACCGACGCGCGCCGGCCCCGTATCCGCATGCGGCGGCTTTGTGTCGCCCCAGACCTCGCGCAGGCGCTGATCGCGACCGCAGTTCCAACGATAGAACTGGTACCGAACCGGATTCTTCTCGTGGTAGCGCTGGTGATACTCCTCGGCGCGGTAGAACGCGCTTGCGGGCACGATCTCGGTGACAATGGGGCGGTCGAAGCGCTTCGACTCCTCGAGCCGAAGCTTCGAGCTCTCGGCGGCGCGGCGCTGCTCCTCGTCGTGCACGAAGATGATGCTGCGGTACTGCGAGCCGCGGTCGCAGAACTGCCCACCGGCGGTCAGGGGATCGACGTTGTGCCAGAACACGTCGAGGAGCGCAGCGTAGCTGACGCGCGCCGGATCATAGGTGATCTGCACTGCCTCGACGTGGCCGGTGCCACCGGCCGACACCTGCTCGTAGGTCGGGTTCACCACGTGGCCGCCGGTGTACCCGACGGTCGTCGTGCGCACGCCGGGCAGACCCTCGAAGGGCGGCTGCATGCACCAGAAGCAACCACCGGCGAAGGTGGCCGTCGCCACTCCGTCGTTCCCCCCGGCGGCATGGGTAGCCCGCCCGCCCGCGAGGCCGACAATCGCCGTGAGCAACGCTATCAATCGCACGCGTCGCACCATTTGCCTCACCATCGTCGCATCGTATCGCCGAGGGTACCGATCGGCCACTATGCCTCGGTCGTCCCGGTTCGATGCCGTCACCATCCGAAAGGTCTCTGCGTCTTGTCGGTGCCCGCCGCGCATGGAACGATCGCGCCGAAGGAGAGACCTGATCGAGGATAACCGGGCGCACCCGCCCGGCATCGAAGGGGAGCCGTGGGAAATCCAGGATCCGAGCCGCCGTCGTCGGAGATCACGTCGGAGCCGCTCTATCTCCGCCGCCGCGAGTTCATCCGCAATGCCGCCCTCTTCGCGGCCACCGCCGTCGGCGTCGGTGGCGGCCTGCGCTGGCTGACACGCGGCCGGCGCGCGACCGACCGCACGCGCGCCGGCGCGTCTGAGCTGGCGACGCTCGCGATCACGCGCCGGGTCGAGTACGCCGACGGCGAGGCGGCGACACCGGAGCGTGACGTGACGGGCTACAACAACTTCTACGAGCTCGGCACCGACAAGGAAGATCCCGCCGCCAACGCGCACACGATGCGGTCGCGCCCGTGGACGGTGGAGATCGCGGGCGAGGTCCGGAAACCGCTCGTCCTCGACGTCGACCAGCTGCTGCGCTGGTTCCCGCTCGAGCAGCGGGTCTACCGCATGCGCTGCGTGGAAGCGTGGTCGATGGTGATCCCGTGGGTCGGCTTCCCGCTCGCGGCGCTGCTGGCACGGATCGAGCCGACGTCGCGCGCCAAGTACGTACAGTTCACGACGCTCCTCGACCCCGAGCAGTTCCCCGGGCAGCGCCGCCGCGTCCTCGACTGGCCGTACGTCGAGGGGTTGCGCATCGACGAGGCGATGCACCCGCTCGCGCTCATCGCCGTCGGGCTCTACGGTAAGGCGCTCCCGGGACAGAACGGCGCGCCGCTCCGCCTCGTCGTGCCGTGGAAGTACGGCTTCAAGGGGATCAAGTCGATCGTCGCGATCCGCCTCGTCGAGAACCAACCACGGACGACATGGAGCGCCGCCGCGTCCGACGAGTACGGCTTCTTCGCCAACGTCAATCCCGCCGTCGACCATCCGCGTTGGACCCAGGCGAGCGAGCGACGGATCGGCGAGCTGCACCGCCGCGCGACGTTGCCTTTCAACGGCTACGCCGAGCAGGTCGCGAGCCTTTACACCAGCATGGACCTGCGCGCGAACTTCTGATGCGCGCCGAGGCCGCCGTACAGCCGCGCCCGGCTCGGCCGAGCCGCACCGCACCTCTGCCGTGGCTCATGCCCGGCGTCCTCGGCGGGGCGCTGGCGCCGCTCGCGTCGATCGCGTTCCGCGCCACCCAGGGCGAGCTCGGCGCCAACCCGATCGCACAGGCGCTGAACGAGCTCGGCCTGGTCGCGCTCGTCTTTCTGGTCGCGTCGCTGGCGTGCACGCCCGCGAAGACGCTTCTCGGCTGGACGTGGCCGATCCGCCTGCGCCGCACGCTCGGCGTCCTCGCCGCCGTCTACGCGACCTTGCACGTCACCACCTACGTCGCCCTCGACCAAGGCCTGGATCTAGAGGCGATCGTCGCCGACGTCCTCAAGCGCAAGTTCATCTTCGCCGGCGCCGCGACCTTCGCTATGCTCGTCCCGCTGGCGCTCACCTCGACCAACGCCGCCGTCCGCCGCCTCGGCTTCGCGCGCTGGAAGCGTCTGCATCGCTTGGCGTACGCGGCCGGCGCCACAGGAACCCTGCATTTCATCTGGCGGGTGAAGAAAGACCTACGCGAGCCCGCGCTCTACGCGCTCATGGTCAGCGCCCTGCTCCTCGTCCGCATCGTGATGCAACTCCGCACTCGGATCGCACGCGCGCCCCTGTCACACTGAGCGGCGCACCGCCGCTGCGGACGTCGTCAGGGCTCTTGATATGCGAGGGCGCGCTTTGCACGAGAATGGTTGGGCGGGAACGGCGCGCCCGCGCCGGTCTTGATCGGCGGCGCGCTCCACGGGCGCGCCTCGGAGCTGGAGCGCCCCCGCGATCAGCGCTCGCCGATCAAGTAGCGAGCACCGGCGTCGTGCGCCTGCGCCGCGTGCACGACACCACGTGGCAGCGCGAGGCGATCGCCCGCCTCGAGCCGATACGACTGGCCGTCGATGACGAAGGTCATCGCCCCGGCGATCATCCACAGGCTCTCGTCACGCTCGTGCGCGTGCGGCGCGTAGGCGCGGCCGGGAGCGTCGCTCCAGCAAACCACCTCGAAGCTCTCGTCCTCGAGGCGCCGGCGCGCCTCGTCCTGCTTCGGCGGCTTCGACCCCGTCCAGCGGATGTGCTCGAGTCGCATGACGCCTGCAAGCATACGGCGGCACGAGCGGCGGGTCCACACGTACGCTCGCCTTCGCCGTCGAGACCTGCAACGATGCCCCTTCGCCTTCGTCCCATGTCGATCGTCGCCGAAGAGCTTTCCCTTCTCGACACGGTCACGCGCGCGCTCGAGCAGTCGCCCGTGAGCCGTCCGCCCTCGGAGGCGGCGCTCGTCGAGGAGCTCGCGCATCTGCGGGACGCGCTCCGCGCGGGCGAGAAGGCCGAGGATCAGGCCGCGCTTCTCGAGCAATGGAACCGCCAGTCGGCGCTTCTCGAGCAGCTGCGCACGTCGCGCCAGGCGCCGCAGGTGAGTCGCGACACGCCGTACTTCGCGCACCTCCGCCTGCGCGAGCACGGGACCGACTCCGATGTCCTGCTCGGCAAAGCCACCTGGCTGAAGGCCGGCGTGCAGATCGTCGATTGGCGGCACGCACCGATTTCCCGGATCTTTTACCGCTATCGCCAGGGCGACGCGTACGAGGAGGAGATCGCCGGACGCGAGCGCAGCGGCGAGGTGACTGCACGCCGCACGGTGGCGATCCGCGACCAGCAGCTGCAGCGCATCGAGGCGCCGGAGGGCGTCTTCGTCGCCGATGTCGTCGCGCGCGACGGCTGGCGGCGGATCGAGCGCGAGCCGCCCCGTCTCGCCGGCGGCGAGGGCGCCGCGCTCCGCGCCCACGCCACCGACGAGGGGACGACGCGCCGCCTCGGTACGCATCCGCACGGCGCGCGCCAACGCGCCGACAAGCACCTGCCGGACATCGCCGGGCTCATCGATCCCGAGCAATTCGCACTCATCACCCGACCCTCCTCGGGCTTCGTCGTGATCCGTGGCACGGCGGGATCAGGAAAGACGACGGTCGCGCTCCACCGCATCGCGTATCTCGCCTACGAAGACCCGACGATCGACTCGGAGCGCACCCTCGTCGTCGTCTTCTCACCGGCGCTGCGCGACTACGTGAGCCACGTCCTGCCATCACTCGGCGTGGAGCGCGTCCGGGCACGGACGTTTCACGAGTGGGCGGCCGAGCAGACGCGGCGCCTCTACCCCACCCTGCCGCGAATCGTGCGCGAGGCGACACCGGCGGTCGTCCACCGGCTGAAGCTCCACCCCGCGCTCCTGGTCGCGCTCAGCCGCCAGATCGCACGCGTGCCGGCGCCGGCGACGGCGGCGCAAGCGCTCGACGATTGGGCGAGCGTGCTGCGCGACGCCGCGTTGCTCGCGGAGGTCTTCGCCGAGGTGGCGCCCGGCGTCTTCACGGTCGAGGAACTCGAGCGCGCCGCCGCATCGAACCGCGATCAGCACGAGCGCATCGTTGCCTGGATCGACGGCGACCAGCATGCCCAGCCCGAGCTCGACGCCGAGGACGACGCGCTCCTCCTGCGCGCGTGGCAGCTGCGCGTCGGTCCCATTCCCAGCCGCAGCGGCTCCCCGCTCCGCTACCGTCACGTCGCGATCGACGAGGTGCAGGACTTTTCCGCCGTCGAGGTACAAGTGCTGCTCGGGTGCCTCGACGCACGTCAGAGCATCACGCTCGCGGGCGACACCCAACAGCACGTCTTACCCGACGGCGGCTTCACGTCGTGGAGCGGATTTTTCCACGACCTCGGTCTCACCGGCATGGAGGTCGAGACGCTCGAGGTCAGCTATCGTTGCGCGCGGCAGATCGCGGAGTTCGCGCTCGCGTTGCTCGGTGACCTGCGCGAAGACGACCGGCCGCCGCTCACCGTACGCTCCGGACCGCCGGTCGAGCTCTTCCGTTTCACCGATCACGGCGCCTGTCTCGCCTTCCTGACCGACGCCCTCATCGACCTCGCCGCCGCCGAGCCGCTGGCATCGGTCGCGGTGCTCGCACCGTCACGCGACCTGAGCGCCCTCTACTACCGCGGCCTCGAGACCGGTGAGGTATCGCGCCTCCGACTCGTCGAGCATCAGGACTTCACGTTCGCGCCCGGCGTCGAGGTGACCGAGATCGCGCAGGTGAAGGGCCTCGAGTTCGATTACGTCATCCTCGTCGAGGTGAGCAGCACACATTTCCCCGACCGTGCGGCGGCGCGCCGTCTGCTGCACGTCGGCGCCACCCGCGCCGTCCACCAGCTCTGGCTCACGAGCGTCGGCACGCCGTCGCCGATCATCCACGAGCTGTGCTGACGCGGTCGTCGGCGCGAACAGTCTCGAACGCGCTGTCAATTCTCTGACGGCGCGTCTTCCGAATTTCCCGCCCTTGGACCTCGATGCGCAGTCGGCGGCGGCACGCGCATTGCGTCATCGGTGCGCTGAGCGCGACGCTCCCCGGAGCCGGTGCGCCGATGCAGGGAGGGACTGATGACAAGCAGCGCATCGACTCGAATCGCCTTCACGACGGTGCTCATCGCCGCCACACTCGCGTCGCCGGCCCTCGCGTCGCCGACCGTCGTCGAGGCGACGGCGGCGCTTTCGTTCTGGATGACATGGGGTCTCGCCTACCTCGGGATCGCGGTCGTGTTGCTGGTCGTCGCGTTCGCGTTCGCGCTCCGCGAAGGCCGCGCGTGGTCGGCGTTGTTGCGCTGGAGCGCCGCCGCCGACCGCGCCGCGCACGACGCCGGCAACGCGGCGGAACACGCGACCGCGGCCGCCGACGACAGCGCAGAGCGCGCGGCGTGAGGCTGTGAATTTCGGCGGCATACGCCCGACGCGTCAACGCACCTCGACGAGCGTCATCATCCCGGACTCGGCGTGCTCGAGGATGTGGCAGTGCGCCATCCAGAGCCCGGGGTCGAGCGGCACCGTCCCGACGTCGACCGTCTCTTGCGCGTGCAGCAAGACGGTGTCGCGGAAGTAGGGCTCGTCGACCGCGACGCCGTTTCGCGCCAGCACCTTGAAGAAGAGCCCGTGGATGTGCATCGGGTGCAAGCGGTACGACTCGTTGGTGAAGCGGATCTTGCTCCAGGTCGCGAGCGGCAGGCGCTCCGCGTGGTGCGCCATCGCCGCCTCGTGATCGAAGGCCGCATGAGGTCGTGGCGGGTGTTGAACTGCGGCACGATCTCGCCCGCCGACGTCAGCAGCCAATCGTCGAGCACCCACACCACGTCGCGCGAGTACGGGCGCGGACCGCATCCTCGACGACGAGGACGCCGAAGAGCCCGCGCTCGATCTGCTCGCTCGAGCGCAGGTGCGGATGGAACCAGAACGTACCGGCGTCCTTGGGGCGTGAACTCGTAGACGAAGCTCTCGCCGGGCTGGATCGGCGGCTGCGTCCCGCCCGGTACGCCGTCCATCGCGTTCGGCACACGCACGCCGTGCCAGTGAATCGTCGTCGGCTGCGGCAGCCGGTTGGTGAAGCGCACGCGCACGGTGTCGCCGAGCCGCACCCGTAGAATCGGTCCGGGCACGCGCCCCTCGTACGCCCACACCCGCAGCCGCCGCCCGTCGCTGAACGTCACCTCCGTGGGCGCGGCGGTGATGTCGAACGTACGGACGACGCCGCTCGGCGTCGCACGCGCCGGGTAGGCACCGCGAAACTCACGCTCGGCGGGCGCAGGATCGCCGCCGGCGAGCAGCGAGACGGTCGCGCCCGCCACGACGGCGAGCGCGAGGAGATGAGCGCGGCGCATCCTGCGTCCTGATACCGTGGACAGGCGCCGCACGCGGCGGCGCCCGTCGGGTCAGTGACGACCCACGCTGCTCAGGGCTGCGCCCAGGTGACGGCGTCGGGCGAGCTGCGTACGATGCCGTCGACACCGACCGTGATGAACGTGCCGTTCCCGAAGGCAATGGCGCGCAGATCGACTTCCGTGTTCGAATTCCGCGACGTGAAGGTGACGGCGTCGGGCGAGGTGAAGATCGCGCCGCCGACGCCGACGAGAACGAACTCGTTTTGCGCGAAGGTGATGTCGCCGAGCGTCGTCAGCGGCTGGCGCGCCGTCGCCCAGAGTTGCGGTTCGGTCGCACGGCCGACGACGCCGTTGCCGCCCACGAAGACATGCAGGCCGTTGCCGAAGGTGACGCCGTAGAGCGTGTCGGACGTGTTCGAGATGGCCGTCGACCACGTGACGGCGTCGTCGGACGATACCAGCACTTGTCCATCGTCGCCGACGGCGACGAAGCGGCCGTCCCCGAAGTCGACGGCGTGCAGCGGCGTCGTCGATCCGCTGACGCGCGGCACCCAAGTGTGACCGTCGGTGGAGGTGATGATGGTGCCCTGGTAGCCGACGGCGACGAAGGTGCCGTTCGCGAAGGCGACGCCTTGGAGCGAGACGTCCGTCGGCGTCGTCTCCGCCTGCCACGTGACGCCGTCCGTCGACGTGAGGATCGTGCCGGTGTCGCCGACGACCACGAACGCGCTCGTCCCGAAGACGACGCCGTTCAACGCGATCTCGACGTTCGAGGTACGCGCCGTGAACTGCTTGCCGTCGGTCGAGCTGAAGATCCTCCCCTCCTTGCCGACGGTCACGAACGTCCCGCCGCCGAACGTGACGTCGGCAAGCGTACGATTCGTGTTGCTGTTGCTGCTGCTGCCGCTGCTGCCGCACCCGCCGACGAGAAGCGTGAGCGCAGTTGCGAGCGCCACCCATGCCGACATCCCCAGCGTCTTCTGACGTCCCATTGCGACCCCCCTCGCCAGACGTTCTCGCATATCCGATGACTGGACGTCCACGTAGGGGCGACCCCGCCGTCAACCGAACGGCCCCGTCGGGACTCCAAGGGCCAAGATGAGCAGGGTGTAAACGGGATGAGGGCGTGACGGGCAGCGGCGCATTGCGACGACGCGACGAGTACGAGCAGCTCTTTCACGTTCTGGAGAACATTGCTTCATTGTGATACAGAATTGTGGCGCTCGGTGATGTTCCTCTTGTCTCGTCGACGTCAGACACTCTATCCGGATTCTCGGAGGGTGTGCGATGGGAGACGGGGTGCTGCTCATTCCGGGGTTCTTCGGATTCGGCACCTTCGGCGCCGGTGGACCGGCGCCGATCCGCTACTTCGACCACGTCATCGCCGCCCTCGAGGCCGAGCGACCGGACCTGCGCGGCCGCATCCACGCGACCGATCCGCCGCCGACAGGCTCGCTCGTCACGCGCGTCGAGCGGCTGTATGAGACCGTCGCCGCGGTGTTCGCACACGGCATCGGCCCGCAGCACCTGCCGATCGAGCGCCTGCACCTAGTCGGCCATTCGACGGGCGGGCTCTGCGCGCGGCTGCTCACCAATCGCCATCGCTGGACGGGCGATCTCCGCTCCGGCTCGTACAGTGACCTCATGCAGTACATCGGCGCCGTCGTGACCGTCGCGGCGCCGCTCCACGGAACGCCGCTCGCCACCCGCCTGGCGGGCGGGTTCGAGCTCTCGCTTCCCGGCCTCTCGCTCCTCAGCATCGTCGCCAAAGCGCAGGAGATTGCGCCGGTGCCGCCGCGGATCCTGCGCACTCTGCTCCTCGCCGAGGTCGTGCGCCACCGACCGACCCCAACCCCGACGATCCTCGAGCTACTCCTCGACTTCGACTCGACCACCGCCGGCGAGATCGCGCGCTTCCTCGATCACATCGTCCAGGATCACGCCCTCGTGAACGACCTCCAGCCCGAGGCGATGGGTACGCTGAACACGCGCATCGAGGGCGGCGACTACGCCGGACTCCGCCACGTCGTTACCGTCGCGCCGCCGCCGTCGCTGGCGACCATCACCGGCGGTATCGTCGGCGACATCTTCGGCGCGATCTACGCGACGCTGTACGAGGCGACGGCCGATCCCGCCTTCACGCCTGCCGCGTTCCCGCACGGTCCCTGGCTGCACGGCGCCGACGCCGCGCCCGCCGGCGGCGAGTCCGGCGCCAACGACGGCGTCGTCCCTTCCGGCTCGCAGACTCTCGCCGGCACCGCGCACCTGATCGCCGAGGCCGACCATCTCGACGTCATCGGCCACTTCCGCTCGCGCCGCTTCCGCGGCACCACGGTCTTCCGCTCGGGCGCGGCGTTCGACGACGCGGACTTCCAGCAGCTCTGGTCGACGATCGGCGGCATGCTGCGGTAGTCCGCCCGGCGCGGCGACTCGAGCCGTCAGGGCAACTGGAACTCGAACGCGCCGCTGTCGCAGATCCCCGTGCCGACGTTCGGCACGTCGACGCGCAAGCACGGGCGTGCGTGAGCGCGACCGTCGAATCGCCGACGCCGGTCACGGAGCGTCGGACGCGTGGTGCCGGCAATAGTCGCGGAACAGTTTCACGAGCACGCCCGACGCTTGCTCGTTCAGCAAACGCAGCGCCATGCCGAGCGTGTCGTACCCCGAATAGCTGTCGGCACTCGCACCGCTCTCCGCGACCACGTGGCCGGACCCGTCGGCGAGCTCGAGCGCGATCGTCACGGCGACTTCGGGGAGGCCCATGAACTCGTTGAACACACTGCGGCTGCTGATCGTGCCGCGCAGCACGAGATCGGCCCCCAGCTTGCGCGAGGCGGCGAGCGCGGCGTCGGGGTCGTTGCGGAAGTAGGCGTCGACCTCCGCCTGGGCTATCTGCGCGCGAATCTCTTCCTGCGTGTACGTACTGACGCCGAGGTTGCGGAGCCCGCGACTCAAGACCTGGAAGTGCGAGCCGTATGCCGATTGCTCGGTGCGCAGCCCGCCGCCCGTCCGCTCGGCGATGACGACGACGGTCCGGTGCCTACCGAGCTCGGCGCGACACGCGGCGTCCAGCCCCCCGCCACTACCCTGGCTGCGGCGACGCTTCTCGCTGTCGCGATCGCGCTGCTCTTCCTCGGTGAACGAGAACGCCGCCGCGGACGCCGGCGCCATCCGCGCACCGATGACCCACATGACGCGCGCCGCATCGGGCGTGCTCGCGAACGGTGCCGCGAGCGCGGCGGCGAGCACCACGACCGACAGCCAATCCGCGCGCAGGCGACGGCGGCGGGACGCACGCGACGGTCCGCTCATAGCTCGATCTTGCGCGACGCCGCCGCGGGCACGAGGGCGTCGCGCGCCAACGGCAAGCCGCGCGCCGCGAGCGCGTTGACGCCGTCGGGATTGAGGAGCGCGAGCTTGCGCATCGTCTCCAAGCTGCGCGCGAGCGCGCCGAGTCGTTCCGCGGAGGCCTCGCTCAAGGCTGCCGCGGGAAGCGTCGCGAGCTTCGTGAGCAGGTCGTGCGCGCATTCCGTCGAGAGGCGGACGGCGACGTCGGCGCTCGCGTCGCTCTCCGCGACCAAGCAGTCGCGCCCCAGCTTCCGCCGCAACGGCGCGAGCACGGTCCCGTCGAAGCTCTGCTCGCCGCCGGGTCCCTGGTCGTACCACCGCACGTCGAAGCGCGCGCCATCGCCGGCGGGCGCCGTCGCCACGTGGACGACGGAGCGCAGCCCGAGCAGCTCGCGCCGCAGCAAGCCCGCCGCCTCCGTCGAGGGAACGCCGTGGATCGCGAGCCGGCTGTTGCGGCTCGCGTGCGGGAGGTGCTCGGCGAAGAAGTCGCGCGAGAACGCATCGGCGATGAGCGTGCCGATCTCCTGCAGCGCGCGATCCTCATCCGCCCAGGACCCGGAGTCCGGGATGCGGTTGTCGAAGTAGATATCCTCGTCGCTGGCGCGATCCGTACACTTCACCGTCCACGACGTGAGCACGTATTTCTCGATGGTGAGGCCCGACGCGGGAAGGGTATGGCGCAGCGTCTTGAGCTTCGCCTCGCTCTCGATCGCGAAGTCGGGGCGCGGGCCGCCGTCTCGGTCGCCGGATCCGGCGTCGCGCGGGCTCGCTACCCGAAACCCGAAGTCACGGATGCGCTGCTTGATGACGTTCTCCGCGAGCGGAGAACGCTCGATGGGGCTGCCGCGCTCGGCGTCGCGCACCGACACCGTGACGCTGATCAACGGATCGCCTTGCGCACTGATGAGCGCGAGGCGCTCGTCGCGCGACAGGCGGAACACGATCTTGCGGAGATCCTGAAAGCGCACCTCGGCGGCCGCCGGGAGGTAGACGAGACCGTCGTCGCTGCGGCGCGGCTGCGCATCGTCGACGAGCCGCTCGAGGAGCTCGCCGCGACCGAAGATCTCCTTGGCGAGCGACTCGTAGTGCTCGAGGAGCGCGCCGCGCTGGACGAAGATGCCGACCGCCTTTTCGATCACCTGCTGGCGAGCGTCGCTGCGGAGGTCGACCATCAGGAGCTCCGGGTTGGCCGCGTAGCGGGCGTCCGTTCCATCGACCATCCCGAGCGCGCTGATCGCGGAATCGGCGACGTCGACGAACCCTCCGGCATCGCCGCCCGGTGCTCCGACCGCCGACGACGCATGGTCGTCGACGCGCGGCACGGTCGGCGACCGCAGGCGGACCAGGAGCGCCGCCGCGATCACGACAACCACCATCGCGACCGCGGCGCCGGCGCGCGTCTGCCAACGACGCCCGCCCGCGCGCCGTGGCTCGGACCGGTCGTGCAGCTCGGGAGCGACGACCGTCGGCGCCTCCGGACAGAGAACGGCGTCGAGCCCGGGCGCACCGTCGCGGCCACGCCGCCACTCCGCGACCGACTGCGGGCGGGCGCGCTCATCGACGCGCAGGGCCCAATCGATCGGCGCCAGTAAGCGCGCGTCGTAGCGGCCCGTGCCGGCGCGTACCGCCGGGACGAGCGCGTCGTTTTGCGAACGGAGCGGCGCTTCGATCGGCGGCTTGCCGGTGATGATGCGATAGAGGACGGCGGCCATGCCGTAGATGTCCGTCCATGGACCTTGCTTGCCGTCGGGCGAGTACTGCTCGATCGGCGCGTAGCCGGCCGTGTACACCGTCGTGAGGCCGCTGCTCTCGCCGGCGACGGATCGCGCCGCGCCGAAGTCCAGCAGGAGCGGCGTGCCATCCGTGCGGACGAAGATGTTGTCCGGCTTGACGTCACGGTGGAGAAAGTTGGCCGCATGGACGGCTGCGAGGCCGTCGAGGAGCGGCAGCAGCCAGCCGCAGATCCACGCCGAGTCGGCGGGCGCGGTCAGCTCGCGCAGAATTTGGCCGAGGCTCTTGCCGCGCTCGTACTCCATGACCATGTACGCCGTGCCGAGCCCTTCGAAATAGCGGAGCACGCGCACGATGTTCGGGTGCCGGAGCTTCGCGAGGGTACGTGCCTCGCGGAGGAAGCGATCGAGGAAGCGGTGGAACTCCGCTTCATCGGCCGTCGAGCGCGGCACCACGGTGCTGTCGACCTCACGCACCGCGAACTGGCAGGGCAGATACTCTTTGATCGCGACCTGCTGGTCGAGGCGCGAGTCGTGGGCGAGATACGTGACGCCGAACCCGCCGCGGCCGAGGACGCTCTCGACGCGATACTCTTCGAGCTCGTAGCCCGGCGGCAGTGTCCCACGGTGCTCGGTCATCACGTCCGCCGCGTCCGACCGACTACTTGTACTTGGCGTCGATCTCCGCCACCGATTCCTGCACGAGACGCTGTGTCAGCGAGTCGAGCGTCAACCCGCCTTCGTCCGTGCGCGACGCCCCGAGGACGGCCCGGCTGCGAGAGCCGACCTCCATCTTCTGCTCGAAGTAGCCGGTCGCCGCCTGCTCGGTGGTGCGCGCGTCGATCAGCGTGTACCGCATGCCGACGATCCAGACACCCGCGGAGTCGCTCGTCTGCACCGATCCGACGCCGACGTCCGTCGCGTACCCGGCGCGCCCGCCGATGAACGCGCCCGCGATGGCCCCGGCCGTCTGCCCGGAGAACCCCTGGTGTGACGCCGCGACCGGCTCCGCTTTGAGGATGTCGAATCGCATCACCCATCGGGTCGCCTTGAATTTCCCCTTGGCGAGCAGCTTCCGCGCCGCGTCCGGATCGCCGGCGGTGTAGGCGATCTGGAACTCGCGCTTGAGGGCGCCGAGGTCGCTTCGCTCCAGCACCTTGAAATTGGCCTTCGAGAGCTCGAGCTCGCCGTAGTCGGCGATATTGTTCGACGTCACCTTCTGCGTGAAGGTCGCATTGTTGCTCTTGATGTTCCCTTCGATGACGACGATCGCGGGACCCGGCCTGTCGGCATTGCGGTACGCGACCGGCCGATACATGCCGCGGTCTGCCGCCTCGTTGGCGGCCGCCGACGCACCCGTCGCGGGCGCGGGGGAATCAGACCGACTGGCCGGCGGCGGACAACCCGCTGCCGGCAGGAGCAGTGAGGTGAACACTGCGAAAGTCGCAAGCCGTCGACGTTTATTCATGGGGCCTCCCTGCCGTTTGGGTCTGGTGACGAAACGCGTCCTGTGGGTGAAATCACTCCCCGCGCTGCGTTCCGTGCCACGGCGCGTTCCGTCACGTCAAGGTGTGCCCGCGATGGGACAGCGAAACTGTTCCAAAAAAACGCTCCGCTAGACGACGTGCGCGCGGCACTCGCCGCGCTCGTTCCCCTTCTGACCCGCTCGCACCCTGTCCGAATCCTCCCGGAAACTCGGAGGGGTGTCCGAGTTTAAAGAGCATTTGATCCGCCATCGGCTTCTTGATGGTGGATAAATGATGGAGGACGAAGCCGCTGACCCACGGACGGTCGCCCTATGGGGATTGTAAGGGGTCTCAGGTGCGGCGCGTGGGGTGTCGACG
>JACQEO010000068.1 GCA_016200545.1 Deltaproteobacteria bacterium
GCCTCGCGCCACGGGCCACCGCTTGCGTACCTGATCGACGAATCGAGCGATCTCGTCTTTGGTGTCCATGGCGGTCTGTATACTATAATTATACGTAAGACCCAAACGAAACCACCCCCCTACGGAGACTGAGGCCTTACGCGACGCCGAAGATTCCTATGGCCAGGGCCGGCCGCCCTCGACTAGAATGCCTGCCTCACCGCGTTTCGACCGCGGGCGCGGCAGCGCGCGCGGTCCGTGAAAGGAGAGGCGCCATGGCACAGCCCAGCATGCAGTCCTCGTACCCCGGGGTGCACTCCGAGGTACGGCAATTCATCGGTGGACGGTCGCGGCGGATGCTGATCGACGGCAAGTGGGTGGAGGCGGCGTCGGGAAAGACGCTCACGACGTACGATCCCGCGACCGAGGAACCGCTCGCCGAGGTTCCCGCCGGCGACAAGGAGGACGTCGATCGCGCCGTCCGCGCCGCGCGCAAAGCCCTCGAGAGCGGCGCCTGGCCGCGCATGACTCCGTCCGAGCGCGGGCGCGCGATCTGGAAGCTCGCTGATCTCATCGAGGCCCGCACGGAAGAGTTCGCGCAGCTCGAGACCCTCGACAACGGCAAGCCGCTCGCGGTCGCGCGCGTCGCCGACATCCCGCTGGTCGTCGATCACTTCCGCTACTACGCGGGGTGGGCGACGAAGGTCGAGGGCGCGACGATTCCGGTCTCCACCCCCGGGCAGCGCGTCTTCACCTACACGCGCCGCGAGCCCGTCGGCGTCGTCGGCCAGATCATCCCCTGGAACTTTCCGCTGCTGATGGCGGCGTGGAAGCTCGGCGTCGCGCTCGCCTGCGGCAACACCGTCGTCCTGAAGCCCGCGGAGCAAACACCGCTCTCGGCGCTGCGCCTCGGCGAGCTGCTCGAGGAGGCCGGCTTCCCGCCGGGCGTCGTCAACATCGTGACCGGCTATGGCGAGACCGCCGGCGCCGCGATCGCGTCGCACCCCGACGTCGACAAAGTCGCGTTCACCGGCTCGACCGAGGTCGGTCATCTGATCATGCAAGCCGCCGGTGCGAGCAACCTGAAGCGCGTGTCGCTCGAGCTCGGCGGCAAGTCGCCGAACATCGTCTTCGCTGACGCCGACCTCGACCAGGCCGCCGCCGGCGCCGCCAACGCCATCTTCTTCAACCACGGGCAATGCTGCTGCGCCGGCTCGCGCCTGTTCGTCGAGCAGAAGGTCTACGACAAGCTCATGCCGCGTCTGATCGAACACTCCGAGAAGATCAAGATCGGGCCCGGCATGGATCTCACCTCCGAGATGGGCCCACTCGTCTCCTCGGAGCAGTTTCAGCGCGTCAACAGCTTCTTGAGCGCCGGTCGCAAGGAGGGCGCCAAGGTCGCGACCGGCGGCGGTCGCCCGAAGCAGTTCGACAAAGGCTACTTCGTCGCGCCGACGGTCTTCACCGACGTGAAGCCGGAGATGAAGATCATCCGCGAGGAGATCTTCGGCCCGGTGGTCTGTGCGATCCCGTTCAAAGATCCCGACGAGGTCCTCGCCGCCGGTAACGACACCACGTACGGCCTTGCCGCCGCCGTTTGGACACGCGACATCAACAAGGCGCACCGTCTCGCCGAGAATCTCAAGGCCGGGACGGTCTGGATCAACTGCTACAACATGTTCGACGCGGCGGCGCCGTTCGGTGGGTACAAGCAGAGCGGGTTCGGGCGCGAGATGGGGAAGGCGGCGCTCGAGCTGTATACGCAGATCAAGACGGTCTGGGTGGATCTCGGGGCGTACTGAACTGTTGCGTCCGTCGTGAGGCGGGCGGGGAACGCGCGACGGGGGCGCGCCGGGCCGGAAGAGAAGTCTACGGCCCGGCGCGCCCCCGTCGCGCGCTCCCCGCCGGTCGACGGTGGGCGCTACATTGCGCCCCGCGGAGATTCACGGCGCGAGCGTCGGAAGCGAGCTCACGGTGCGGGGCAGAATGCGCTCGGGAGCGTCGCGCTCAGGCCCGCGGCGGCGAGAAGCTCGTTGATGCGCGGGGACGTGAAGCGGATCGAGTCCTCGACTTGGCAGCGCTCGTGCTTGCCGAGGCAGCTGGCGTATGTGGCCACAGAGTCGACCGATGCGACGCCGACACTGTCGCAGAGCGCCGCGAGCCCGGAGACGTCGCCGCCGTTCGCGTCAAGCAGATCGCTGAGGGGTGTCTTCTCGCATTTCTTCGCGACCGTGTCTTCGAGCTTGAGCTCCGCGGCGTCGACGGCGGCGAGCTGCTTCGCGCAGGTCTTGCCGGCGGTGTCGACGCACTTTTGCGTCGGCTTCGTCTGCGCGCAGGCGAACACGGCCCCGGCGCACTTGGCGAGCGCGCCCCGTGCCTTGGACGCGAACCCCTTGCCCGCCTTGGCGACGCCGTTCTGACAGCTGAGCAGCGTCTTCCCCGCTTTCGCGTCGGCGAGCGCGCCGGAGCCACCGACGTTGCTGAGGCAGCTGTTCGGACCGACGGCGTGGCCGACGACGATACCGGCGTCGTCGAGCAGGTGGTGCGCGCGCGGCATCTGCGCGAGGAAGAGCTTCTCCGCGGCGCAATCGGTTTCTTTGAAGAGGCAGAACGCGATCGAGCCGATGCCGCTCGCGATCGACGGGATGCCGAAGCGGTTCTTACACTCGTCGGCGCGCAGGTTGTACAGGATGCCGCCGGCGGCGTCGAGCTGGTTTGTGAGCGTGAGCGAGCCGCAGAAGTTCACTGCTGGGTCCTCGAGCAGCGTAAGGCCGAGGTCGCCCTCGTTTTCGTCGTTGAGCGCGGGAATCTTCTCGTTGCAGTTCGTGACCGCTTTGGAGAGACACGCCGGGTCGCTCGCCTTCGTCTGCACGCACGCGGCGATCGCGCCGACGCACTTGCTGTAGATCTTCGTCCAGGCTGCGAGATACTTCGCGACGCCCTTGTCGAGCATCTTTTGGCACTTCACCGCGTGCCCCGCTTGGCCGGGATCCGAGGCGCCGGGCGGGACGACGGCACCGCCGCGAGCGGCGAGCCCGAGCACGATGACGGTCGCGGTGAGCGCGATACGCGGCAGTCGCGTCGCACCATTTGGCGAGCCGAAGCCGGCATTCGAGACCTCCAGAGATGACGACGATGTGCTTCCGGCCAGGTTCTAGGGTCTGGCACCTGCCGCGTCAACGTGTGGGCTCAGGGTCGAGCCGGCGTGCATGTCGCCGCGCCCTTCCAAAACTCCCGCGGTTTGCGTAGGGTAGCGGCCGTCCTCAGCGCCCCGTTCGTCGTCCGCAACCGCATCACTCGAAGGAGAGCACTCATGCGTGAAGCCGTGATCGTCGCCAGCGCTCGAACCCCGCTCGGCAAGTCGTTCCGCGGAGCCCTGAACGCCACCCGTCCCGACGACCTGGCGTCGGTCGCCATCAAGGGCGCGCTCGCGCAAGTGCCGCGGCTCCCGGTCGCGGAGATCGAGGACATCATCTGCGGCTGCGGGTTGCCGGAAGGCCCCTCGGGCATGAACGTCGCGCGCGTGGCGGCGCTCGGCGCGGGCTTGCCGGAGACGATCGCGGCGACGACGGTCAACCGCTTCTGCTCGTCGGGCCTGCAAGCGATCGCGATGGCGGCGCATCAGATCATGCACGAGGGCGCCAGCGCCGCGATCGGCGCCGGCACCGAGTCGATCTCGATGGTCCAGGGCCAGCAGAACATGAACAACCTGGTGAACGGCAAGGTGCAGGAGCTGTGGCCGGGCATCTACATGGGTATGGGCCAGACGGCGGAGGTCGTGGCCGAGCGCTACAAGATTTCGCGTGAGGATCAGGATCGCTACGCGCTGCTCAGCCAACAGCGCACGGCGGCGGCGCAGCGCGAAGGCAAGTTCAAGAACGACATCATCCCGATGCGGGCGAAGAAGGCGGTGAAGGGCGCGGATGGGAATCTCGCGTTCGAGGACGTCGAGATCGCGCAGGACGAGTGCAATCGCCCCGACACCACGCTCGAAGGCCTCGCGAAGCTGAAGCCCTCCTTCAAGGAGGACGGCACGGTGACGGCGGGGAACGCCTCACAGCTCTCCGACGGTGCCTCCGCGACCGTCCTCATGTCGCGCGAGCGCGCGAAAGAGCTCGGCATCGAGCCGCTCGGGATCTTCCGCGGTTTCGCGGTCGCGGGATGCCGGCCCGAAGAGATGGGCATCGGCCCGGTCTTCGCGGTTCCGAAGCTCTTGAAGCGCCACGGTCTCACGATGAAGGACATCGACATCGTCGAGCTCAACGAGGCGTTCGCGTCGCAGCTCCTCTATTGCCAGCGCCAGCTCGGCATCCCCGACGAGAAGCTGAACCCGCTCGGCGGCTCGATCTCGATCGGTCACCCTTACGGGATGACGGGCTCGCGCATGACCGGCCAGCTGCTGCGCGAGCTGCGGCGCCAGAAGAAGCGCCTCGGTCTGGTGACGATGTGCATCGGCGGCGGCATGGGGATGGCGGGTCTCTTCGAGGCGTGTTGACGCGCCTCGCGGCACGATGTCGCCGTGCCGCGAGCAGACGCGCCGCCGACCCGTGGCCGAGCCGCTGATCACGCTGCGAGACGTTTCGCGCTGGTACCGGCGCGGCGTCGACGTCGTGCACGCGCTCGAGCACGTGTCGCTCGCGATCGAGGGCGGCGTCTTCGCCGCCCTCATGGGGCCGTCGGGGTCCGGCAAGTCGACGCTGCTCAATCTCCTCTCGGGCATCGACCGGCCGAGCGCCGGCGAGGTGTGGGTCGCCGGCCGGCGCTTGAACGACCTCTCGGAGGACGAGCTCGCGCATTGGCGGTCCCGTCACGTGGGGTTGATCTTCCAGTCCTACAATCTCATCCCGGTGCTGTCGGCGCAGGAGAACGTCGAGCTGCCGCTTTTGTTGACGGCGTTCGGACGCGGCGAGCGCACGCGCCGCGCGGCGACGGCGCTGCGCGTCGTCGATCTCGCGCCGCGCGCGCGCCACGTCCCGAGCGAGCTCTCCGGCGGCGAGCAACAACGGGTCGCGATCGCGCGCGCGATCGTCGCCGACCCGGACCTCATCATCGCTGACGAGCCGACCGGCGACCTCGACGCGCGCAGCGCCGACGAGGTCCTCGCTATCCTCCGCGATCTCAGCCGCGAGCTCGCGAAGACGGTCGTCATGGTGACCCACGACCCGCGCGCCAGGCGCTGGGTCGACGTCGTGTTCCATCTCGACAAAGGCGTCTTGCTCGGGACCGAGGGCAACGACGCGCTGGCGCGAGCGCCGGCGCACGGCGGTGTCACGTGAAATTCCTGCCCCTCATCCTGCGCAACCTCGCGCGCAACAAGCTCCGCACCGCGCTCACCGGCGGTGCGATCGGCCTCGCGGTGCTGCTGGTGTGCTTCTTTCTCACCATGCCGGCGGGGATCGACGTCTTCCTCTCGCAGATCGCGAGCAACGTCCGCATCTCCGTGCACCACAAGGGCGGCCTCGTCTACCAGATGCCGTTCGCCTACGTGAACAAGATACGCGCGGTACCGGGGGTCGTCGGTGCCGACGGCGTCACCTGGTTCGGCGGTGCGTTCGAGGAGGAGGGCCACGTCACCTTTCCGAGCTTCGCGATCGAGCCCGAGCACGTCGCCGCCGTCTGGCCCGATTACAGGATCGACCAGATCGCTCTCGAACGCTTTCGCAGCCATCGCGACGGCGCCATCGTCGGCCGCCAGACCATGGAGAAGTACGGCTGGCGGGTGGGGCAGGAGGTGACGTTACGGAGCACGGTGTGGCCGGTGGCGCTCACCTTTCGCATCGTCGGTGAGATCCCGAACGCGCGCGCGCCGCTCTTCTGGTTCCAACGCGAGTACCTGGCGCAGGCGATGCGGGCGCGCGGCGTGTCGCTCGACATCGTCGGGATCGTGTGGGTACGGGTGGCCGATCCGGCGCTCGTCGACGGCGTGATGGCGCGCTTCGACGCGATGTTCCGCAACAGTGCCGCGGAGACCTCGGCCGAGACCGAGAAGTCGTTCTTCACGAGCTTCTTCGGCTCGCTCCAGGGGTTCGTGACGATCATTCTCCTGGTGACGGGCCTGGTCGCGCTCTGCGTGCTCTGCATCGCCGCCAACACCGCGAGTATGGCGGTGCGCGAGCGCGCGCGCGAGATCGCGATCCTGCGCGCCATCGGCTTCGGCCGCCGGCTCATCTTCACGACGCTGGTCGCCGAGTCGACGATCCTCGCCACCCTCGCCGGCGGCAGCGGCGCGCTCCTCACCTACGCGTTCACGGCGGCGGTGAAGACGACGACCGGCGGTTGGAATACCGAGCTCGGGCCGCTCTCGGGCTTCCTCGTGAGCCCGGGGATCGTCGCCCAGGGCGTCGGCCTCGCCGTCGTCGTCGGGCTCGTCGCCGGCATCGCGCCCGCCTACGGCGCCGCGCGCAAGCCCGTGGCGACCACCTTGCGGGAGATCTTCTGATGGGCCTGCCGCTCTCCTATGCGATCCGCAACGTACGCGCGCGTCTCGGACGCACGGCGCTCACGATCGGCGTCATTGCGCTCGCGGTGATCGCCACCTCGGTGTTTCTCGCGCTCATCACCAGCATGAAGCACACGTTGGTCGCGAGCGGCTCGCCGGACAACTTGATCGTGCTGCGCAAGGGCTCGGACAGCGACGGCTCGAGCATGCTCTCGCTCGAGGCGTTCCAGGCGATTCGTTTTCTCGACGGCGTCGCGCGCCTTCCCGACGGCACGCCGCTGGCATCGCCGGAGATGGTGCTGCAGCCGTTCGCGCGAACGCGTGCCGGTGGACGCGAGAACGTGCTGGTGCGCGGCGTCGAGCCGGTGGCGCTCGCGGTGCACGACGAGGTGCGGATCGCCGAAGGGCGGATGTTCCGTCCGAGCGAAGGCGAGATCGTCGTCGGCCGCGGCGTCGCCGGGCGCTACGCCGGCGCCGAGATCGGCGCGCAGCTTTTCATCGGCCGTCGCAACTGGCGCGTCGTCGGCATCCTCGAGTCGGGAGGGTCGTCCTTCGAGAGCGAGATCTGGGGCGACGCCCGCGACCTCGCGCGCGACGCGACCCGACCCTTTCCGTACTCGGGCGTCCGTTTGAAGCTCGCGCCCGGTGCCGATCGCGGCGCGCTCGTCGAGCGCATCGAGAGCGACCCGCGCTACGCGCTGCAAGCGACGCCGGAGGTCGAGTACTACACGGAGCAAGCGAAGAGCGCGGGAACGCTGTACGTGCTGCTCGTGATCCTGGCGATCCCGATCGGTATCGCCGCGGGCTTCGGCGCCGCCAACACGATGTTCGCCGCGGTGCAGAGTCGAACGGTCGAGATCGGGACCTTGCGCGCGCTCGGCTTCTCGCGCGGCACCATCCTGCGCACCTTCGTCGTCGAGTCGTTCGTGCTGTCGTTGGTCGGCTTCGGCGCCGGTGCGGTCGGCACCGTGCTGGTGGCGGTCGTCCTGCGCTTCGTCCTCGGCGGCATCGCCTTCGGCGCGCAGACCTTCACCGTCAACGTCGTCACCTTACGTGTGAGCGCGAGCGACCTCGGAGTCGCGCTCCTCTTCGCGAGCGTGATCGGGCTCGCCGGCGGCCTGCTGCCGGCGTGGCATGCGGCGAGCCTGCGTCCGGTCGAGGCGCTGCGGAAGGCATGAGCACACCCCGTCCGACCGAGCGCGAGGAGCGCCTGCGGAGCGAGCTGGCGTCGCTGCGCATCGAGCGCGACGACGCCGAGACGGCGACGCCGTCGCGACGCCGGCCGCTGCTGTGGAGCGCACTCGCGATCGGCGCAGTGGTGGCGGTCTGGATCGGCGCCCGCGCGCGCAGCGGACGGATCCCCGAGGTGCAAGTCGTGGCGGCGACGGCCGTCGCCGCCGGGACGCCGGTGCGCGGCACCGTGCTTTCCGGCTCCGGCTACGTCGTGACCGGCGAGAAGTACATCTCGATCGGCGTGCGCGTGCCGGGCCGCATCGAGCACTACTTCGTCGAGGAGGGACAGTCGGTGCACAGCGGCGACCCGCTGGTCGCGCTCGACGACCGCGACTACCGCGCCGCGGTTGCGCAGGCGGAAGCGGCGCTGCGCACCACCGAGGCGAATCTGACGTTGCACGAGAGCGATCTGGGGCGGGCGCGCGCGCTGCACGCGCGACACATCATCTCCGAGGCGGACCTCGACCAGGCGGTGAACCGCGTCGCCGTCGACCGTGCCACCATCGCGCAGCTGCAGGCGCAGCTCACGCAGGCGAACGTGCAGCTCGATTACACGGTGCTGCGTGCCCCGCGCGACGGGGTCATTCTCGCGAAGCTGAAGGAGGTCGGCGAAATCGCCGTGCCCGGCGGCTTCGAGGGCGCGGGCGACCTCATTCGCATGGCCAACCTCGAGGATCTCCGCGCCGAGGTCGACATCAACGAGTCCGACCTGCGTCGCATCCAGATGGGGCAAGGCGCCGAGGTCGTTCCCGACGCCTATCCGGATCGCACCTACGGCGCGCGCGTCGTGAAGCTCTACCCACAGATTAACCGTCAGAAGGGCACGCTCAAGGTGGAGGTGCAGATCCCACGGCCGGACGACAAGCTGCTTCCGGACATGAGCGTGCGCATCAACTTCCTCGCCGAGGCCCGCACGCCGGCGGCGGGGGGCGCCGTCGTCCTCCTGCCGCGTGCCGCGCTCCGCCAGGACGAGCGCGGCGCCTACGTCTGGATCGTGGCGGACGCCCACGTACGTCGCCAGGCCGTCACCGTCGGCGCCGAGCTCGGCGAGCAAGTGCAGATCATGGACGGACTCGCCGGTGGCGAGTCGCTGGTCGCCGGCGACGCCTCGCGGGTGAGCGACGGTGCCGCCATACGCGTCACGGACGCGGCGAAGCGGTCGTGACGGTGCGCGAGCTCGGTCGCGAGCGCCTACCACACCGGTGACACCATCGTCATCGACGGGGGCTACGCGGTCTTCTGAGGTCGTCGTCCGCGGGCGGCAGGTCGAATCCGAGGCGGGCGTGCGGTACGTCGATCACGACGCGCGCGAACGCCGCCAGCAGATTCGCGCCGAGGATGCCGTCGAGGGTGGTGCGCGTGCCGTCGTCGGTGACCGTCGTGACGTCGTGAACGAAGATCGCGGCGTCGGTGACGGTGAGGACGCCATCCGTGGTCGTCGGCAGCTCGATGCGATCGACCCGCCAGCCGCGCAGCGCCTCCGAACCGGAGATGCCGCCGACGGGCGCCGATAGCGGCGCCGGCTCCGCGAGAGCGAGCGCGCGCGCGCCCGCCGTCGAAAGCAGCGTCACCGCCGACCCGGTGTCGAGGAGCCAATCGCCGCGAACGTCGCGCGTGCCGCACACGACGCGCACCCCACGCAGCACCGGGTTCGCCGCCATGGTGGGTGGTGCGCCGCGGTTGTCGGGATGGCGCCGGTGATTGAAGTCGACGAGCGCGAGCGGCACCCAGCGATCCGCGTGGACGGTGCCTCCGGCGGGGAGGAGCAACACCGCCGGCAGACCGAGCGCGGCGTCGAGTCGCAGCTCCACGATCGCGTGCTCGAGCGCCGGCATGCCCACCACATCGACGATCGCGCCGGGGTTCGAGAGCACCGCCGCCGCGGTCGCCGGCACGTCGTTCAGCAGCAGGCGTTGCGCCGGCAGGAGGAGAGGTGTGCCGGCATCGAGCGCGACAGTGTATGGCGTCGAGACCGCGAGCGTGTGCTCGCCGCTGAGACCGGTCTCCACCCAGCGCGCGCCGGCGTCGGCACGCGCGCCGAAGCGCAGGGCGGTGTCGTGCGAGAGGAGGTGCGTACCGGCGCCGGTGTCGAGCACCGCGAGAGCGGGGAGGTCGCCGAGCGCGTCGTCCGGTGTCGCGAGCGACCGGCCGCCGGCGTCTCGGAGGGAGAAGGCCACCATCGGCGGCACCAGGGCCGCGTCGCTGGTCGCCGGCACGGCGCTGGTCACGCCGCCGGCGGCGGCGCGCACCTGCGCCGTCGTCGTGACGACGATCAGGAGGAGTAGCGCGCGCATCGCCGCGGCGACCGCGCCACGAGTCGTCGGCACGAATTGCGGCATCGCTTGCACGACGCTCATCGTGATCCACGGGTCACGGTCGCGGAAGGCTGAAAATCGTGACCCGCGGTGATGCGGTCAGCGCAGCGCGCTCGCCGTGCCGACGACCGTCTTGGTGCCGTCCGCTTTCTCGCACCACACGTCGAGCAGCGTGCGCCGCCGGCTGCCCTCGACGACTTCGTCGCGCACCTTGCCGCGGGTGGTGAGGGTATCGTTCGGCCAGACGACGTTCACCAGGCGGACGTCGAGCTTGCCGGCGAGGTGCCATCCGAGGCCGAAAGCGTGCGCCATGAGCTCGGCGACGAAGCAGATCGAGAGCATCCCCTGGACGACGATGTCGGGAAAGCCGAGCGCGCGCGCCATCGCCTGATCGGTGTGGTAGTTCTTCTCCGGTCCGGAGAACGCCTCGCACATGGCATGAGTGATCGTGCGTGCGAGCGGCGCGACCTCCTCGCCGCCCTCGCCGATCGCGAACTGGCGATCGGCGCGCTTCTCGCGCTCGCGATCGACGACGATCTCGCCGCGGACCTCCGCGGCGAGAAAGCTCTGGTGTGTGCGACTGCGCTGCAACCAGCGGCCGTCGGCGTCGGTGACGAGGACCTCGTTCACGACGTACTCGCGGTTGCGCTTCGCGTAGCGCTCGACGACCGACGAGTGCGTGCGGACGGTCGTGCCGACGACGAGGGGCGCGAACAGCTCCCACTCCTGGCGCGCGTGCAGGTTGCCGAAGACGTTCGGCAGGTACCACGCGAGGCTGCGGTACACCTCGGAGTGATAGAGCAGGGCCGGGGCGACGCGCGTCTCTCCGAACGCGAGCCGCGCCGCCGGCCCGCCGGTGCCGGCCTCGTAGCGCTCGACGTCGCGTTCGGCGACGACGACGGTACGTCCGCCGAGATCCTTGCCGACGTGCACCTCGTGATGGGGGAAAAAGCGCTGGCGCTCGTCCATGCAGTGATGCCCTCGCTGGCGAAGCTCCTACCAGCCGAGTCGGAGTCGCGACAACCGTCCGCTCACACGGCCGTTTGCGAGGCGCGCGATCCGCGTGCGAAGAACGTCGGCGGTGCTGCGCTTCGTCTTCGTCATGGCCGTCGCCGTCTGGTTGGGGACGGTGGTGTCGTTCTCGTTCGTCGTGCTGCCCGCGATCCATCGGATGAGCGAGCCTGGGAATGCGGCGCGTCTCTTGCGCCACCTCTTCCCGCGCTACTACCTGGCATGCATCGTGTGCGGGTTCATCGCCCTCGCGTCCGTCTCGGCGGCGCGCAGCGCCGGCCTGCCGATCGCCGAGGCGCTCCGGCTCGCGCTTCCGGTCGCGGGCGGTCTGGTGTGCAGTCTGGTCTCGCAGTACGTGTTGTTGCCGCGGCTGCGTGCGCTCCCGAGCCGCGACGACGAGCGCTACCTGCGACTGCACGCGCTCTCGAGCATGCTCAACTCGACGGTGCTCGCGTTGCTGTTGCTCGCGGTCGCGGGCGCCGTGATGCGCTGAGGTGCGTGAATTGACGCTTCCGCCGCGGGCCCCTAGAATCCGTCCATGGCTGACGCGCTCGTTCCGTCCAGCGGCTGGACCGTTTCACACCGGTTCTATCGGATCCACCGCACACGCTGGCGCGCCCTCGCGGCGCCGGAACGCGCCGCCGCGGTCGCGGAGCTGCGCGCCTGGCTCGCCGGTGCGCTCGTAGAAGAAGGGCTGCAGCTCGTCCCGCTGGCGCTCGTCGGCAAGGGTGACGTCGGATTGATGGCCGTTCATCCCGATCTCCGCCGCCACCAGCAACTCGCACAAGAGCTCGCGGCAACGGCGCTCGGCGCCTGTCTCGAGCCGGTCTACACGTTCCTTTCGATCTCGGAGGCGAGTGAGTACGTCAGCAGCGAAGCCGATTGGGCGCGGACGCTCGTCGAGGAGCAGAAAATCGATCCGACCTCGCCCGACTTCACGGCGAAGATGGAGACCTTCCGCAAACGCATCGCCGCGTACGCCGAGGCGCGGATGTATCCGCGCCTGCCGGACAACTTCCCGATCGTTTGTTTCTACCCGATGGCGAAGGCGCGCGAGGCGGGACGCAATTGGTACGCGCTCTCCTTCGACGAGCGCAAGAAGCTCATGCAAGGCCACGGCGACTCGGGACGCCGCTATGCGAGCCGCGTCACCCAGCTCATCACCAGCGCCACCGGCCTCGACGACTGGGAATGGGGCGTGACGCTCTTCGCCGGCGATCTGAGGGCGATCCGCGACGTCGTCTACGAAATGCGCTTCGACGCCGCGAGCGCGCTCTACGGGCTCTTCGGCGCGTTCTACATCGGCGTCCGCTTCACGCCCGAGGAGCTGCCGGAGATTCTCCGGCTGTAGGAGCGGTGGTGGGTGGGGTCGTCCGATGACGCGCAGCTTCCGGCCGTCGCGGCGCCGCGCCTCGACGCCGACCTCGGCGCGCCCGCCGCTCGCGGACCTCGTGCGCGAGGCGAAGACGAAGCAGGCGGCGCGCGCGCAGGGCTATCGCGAGCGCTCGCTGGCGCTGCACGGCTGGATCTGCGCGCGCTGCGCCCGTGAGTTCGAGGCCGACACGCTCCATCTCCTCACGGTCCACCACAAGGACGGTAACCACGAGCACAATCCGCCCGACGGCAGCAATTGGGAGAACCTCTGCGCCTACTGTCACGAGGCGGAGCACACACGGGGTATCCTCGGCGACTACCTCACGGGGCGAGACGCGAAGTCGGAGCGCTCGTGAGCCTGGTCGTGACGCCGCATCGCCGGCGGGCGGCGTCGGTGCTGGCGGCCGTGCTGCTCGCGCTCGCGGCGGCAACCGGCTGCGCGCGCCCGCGTGTGTCGTCCGCTCCCGCGCCCGACCGGACAATGCGCCAGTTCACGTTCGCGTGGCGCTATGCGCCCGGCGAGCTCGTGGCGCCGCGCGGCGGAACGACGCAGGGTCCGGCGGTGACCCTCGACACCGAGCCCGGCGACGCCTGGCGGCGGCTGCAGGATCCGACGCTGCGGCCGCTCGAGCACGACCGCCGCGCCATCCTCGCCATGGCCGGCACCTATCGCGTGAGCTTCGACTTCCTCGAGGTGGTGGGGTTCCGCCCCGGGTTCGTGCCCGACCGTCCCTACCAGTCGTGGGGCAGCGAGTACGTCTACGTGCGGCGCGACCAGCCGCGTTTCATCAGCTTGCAGCACATCCTCGTGATGTTCGTGCGTGTGGAGGACGGGAGCGTGCAGGGGCCGTTCGTCACCAAGCACTGGCGGCAGGACTGGCGTTACCAGGATCGTGACCTGCTCACCTATCGCGGCCACGACACCTGGGCGAAGGAGCGGCGGTCGGCGGCGCAGGCGAAGGGCACGTGGACGCAGGCGGTCTTCCAGGTCGACGACTCGCCGCGCTACGAGGCGTTCGGTCGCTGGGAGCACTTCGGCAACGTGTCGACGTGGCGGAGCTCGACCACCTGGCGACCGCTTCCGCGCCGCGAATTCTCGGTGCGCGGCGACTACGACGTCCTGATCGGCACCAACCGCGTCAGCATCACGCCGACGGGCTGGGTGCAGGAGGAGGAGAATCTGAAGGTCGCGCTCGACGAGCGCGGTCGGCCGATCGTCACGCTGCCGGTGCTGGCGCAAGAGATCGGACTCAATCGCTACGAGCGCCTCAAGGATTTCGACGACTCCGCCGCCCGGCAGTATCGAGACCGCACTGAGCCCTTCTGGAACGCGGTGCGTACCGCGTGGAACGACATCATCGCGAGCCACAGGCGGTTCACGTTACGCGTCGCGCCCGATCGCGGTCAGCTTTTCGTGCCGCTCTTCACCTACGCCGAGCGGCTCGCCGACGGTACGCCGTTTGATCGCGTCGCGGCGGTGACGTTTGCCCGCAAGCAGGTGCGCGCCTATCTGCGTGCGGACGCGCCGCCAGCCGCGCCGCGTCGCTGACGAGCGTCGCGGGTTGCGCCGGCGGCCGGCCGAGCGCGAGTGCCGCGCCCGCGCCGGCCGCGCGGCGGCCGATCAGTCGACCTTCTTCTCGATGACGCCGCAGGCGATGCGGCCCCCGGAGTTGCCTGAGGGCTGCGTCGCGAGGTCGTCGGGATCGCCGTGGATGATGATCGCCCTGCCGATGACGTCGTGATCGCCGGAGCCGACGTGCAGCATGTCGGTGGTGGTGGTCAGCGTCGCCGAGCCGTCGGCGCCCGCCTCGAGATTGCCGAGATCGCCGGCGTGACGCTTCGGATCGGTCGGGCCGGCGTGTTGCCCGCCGCCCGGCGCGAAGTGCCCGCCCGCGGACGACGCGTCGGACGCGCTGCAATCGCCCTTCTCGTGTACGTGGATGCCGTGCTTGCCCGGAGTAAGGTTCTTCACGTTGGCGACGACCTCGACCCGGTCGCCCTTCTGAGTGAACGTCACCGTGCCCGTTACCTGCGCGCCGCTCTTCGGCTGCAAGGTGGCGACGGCGACCTCGTTGCCTCGCGAGCATGCCGCGATGGGAAGCGCGAGCATGGCGATGATGATCATTCGATGCATGGATTCCTCCTCCCCGATTTGTGATGTCCGCGCATGATGGCGATAGGACCGCGTGAATGCAATTGCCCCACGATGGTTCGCCCGTCGCCTGCTCGCTAGAGTGGCGGGCATGGTGTCAGCGATCGCATCGGGCGGAACGGCAGGCGACGACCGCCCGCTCCGGCTCGGTGTGAGCAGCTGCCTGCTCGGCGCCGAGGTGCGATTCGACGGTGGCCACAAGCGCGACCGCTTTCTCACCGATCTGCTCGGGCGCTTCGTCGAATGGGTGCCGGTCTGCCCCGAGCTCGAGGTCGGCATGGGGGTGCCGCGCGAGGCGGTGCGTTTGGTCGGCGACCCGGCGGCGCCACGCATGGTCGGGACGCGGAGCGGCACCGACCACACCGATGCGATGCGGCGCTACGCTGCGACGCGGGTGCGCGCGCTCGCGGCGCTCGACCTCTCCGGGTACGTCCTCAAGAAGGACTCGCCGAGCTGCGGCATGGAGCGTGTGCGCGTGTACGAGACCGGCGGCATGCCGAGCCGGCGCGGCCGCGGGATCTTCGCGGCGGTATTCATGGCCGCGTATCCGTCCATCCCCGTCGAAGAGGAGGGCCGCCTCGACGACCCGCTGCTGCGCGAGAACTTCATCGAGCGCCTCTTCTGCTATCGGCGCTGGCGAGCGCTGCTCGACGCCGCCCCGACGCGCGGCGCGCTCGTCGCCTTCCACAGCGCGCACAAGTTCCTCGTCCTGGCGCACAGCCCACGCGACTACGCCGCGCTCGGCCGGCTGCTCGGCGACAGTCGAGGAATCCACGCCGCGCTGCTCGCGCGTCGCTACGGCGAACGGCTGATGGCGGCGCTCGCCGTCCCGGCGACGGTGAAGAAGCACGCCAACGTACTCCAGCACGTCGCCGGTTTCTGCCGCAAGCATCTCACCCCCGGCGAGTGCCGCGAGCTCGCCGAGGTCATCGAGGACTATCGTCGCGGACTCGTGCCGCTGATCGTTCCGCTCACGCTGGTGCGGCATCACGTCGTCTGCCACGATGTTGCCGACGTGCGGGGGCAGACCTATCTCAACCCGCATCCGCAGGAGCTGATGCTCCGCAATCACGTCTGAGGAGAGCCGCCGGCGTCGCGAAGCGGCGCCGTGTTCGACGGCGCTCAGTCGGCGGCGCGGGCGCGGCCGCGGAGCCTGCTGCGTACGACGCCGAGGTCGCCGACCTCGATCGGCACGCCGCGCTCGAACGCGATCACCTGACCGGAGAGCGGCGACACGCGTGATCCCGGCGTCAAGATGCCGACGAGATTCAACGGATCGGTGGCGGCGAGTACGACGATCTGCCCGCGATCGTCCTCGCGACGGGTGCTACGCAGCGCCTCGACCGCTTCGGGGAGCGCAAACTGCTCACCCACGAGGCCGGCGATGAAACGGCCGCCCCGCACCTCACCGCGCGCCTCGAGGCGGCGCAAGACGCCGAGGAGCGTCCGCCACGGCGGTGCTAGTGTCTCGCGCGCGAGGAGCTCGCGGACGACGACGCCGTAGCGGTGCAGGAGCCGGCGCGCCGCGTGCTCCGCCAGCATCTCGGGTGTCGACGGTGTCGGCCGGCCGCGCAGCAGCGCCCAGCGGCCGATCGGCAGCGCGCGGCGGGGCGCCCGCCCGCCGCGCAGCGCCCGCAAGCGGCGCTCGGGGCGCGGCGTCGCCGGCGGCGCGAGCAGCGCCCGCAGGCCGGCGAAGCCGTCGCCGGTGACGAGCCCGCGTGCGACGAGCTCCCAGAGCGCGTCCTCGGCCGTGCTCGGTAGAAGACCGGCCGCGCGGGCGATGTCGCCGAGAAACGACGCGCCCTCGCGCGCGAGGACGTCGGCGATGACGCGGGCGGGGTGCGAGAGTGGCACGTCGGCGCGACTGCCGTGCGCGGCGAGGAGCGGCCCGAGGTCGTCGCGGAGCGCGAGCGCCAACGGGGCGACGCGCGTCGGTGCGGCGCGCCGGCGGCGCGGGCCGCCGGCGCGTTCCACGGCGTCCGCATCCGGCCGCGTGCTCGCATCGTCGCGCGTCGTGACGTCCGCGGGCGGCGAGAACCGTCCCCACGCCACGACGCCGCCGAGGCAGAGCTCGTCGAGCAGGGCCGCCTCGTAGGATTCGACGCGCGCCGGCAGGACGCTGTGCTCCCACGCCGGCGCCGGCAGCTCGAGGCCGTGGAGCTGCGCGATCACCGCCGCGAGGCCGTCGCGGCCGTGCAGACGCGTTCCGGGCATCACGTGCTGCCAGCGAAAGAGGTAGCGCAGGAAGTCGGCCGCCTGCACCGGCTCGATCTCACGGCGAAGCCGCCCGATCGTGAGGCGGTGGATGCGGGCGAGGAGCCGGCGCTCGCACCACTCGACGTCGGCGGCGCCGGGCGTGAACCGGCCTTGGAGGACAATCCCTTCGACCTCGAGCCGGGCGAGCACGGTGGCGACCGCGGACGGCGCCAGGCCGAGACGGTCGGCAAGGGCCGCTGCGGTCGTCGGGCCGATGCACTCGAGCCAGCCGCGAACCGTCGCGGTCCGCGCCGCCTCGGCGTCGAGCTCGACGCCGGCGAGCGCGGTCGCGTGCCGCGCCCCGTCGGCCGTGAGGGTGACGCGTAGGTTCGGGAAGACGAGCGTTGCGAGGGCGAGCCGCTCGGTCGCGACGACCGCGGCGCGGGCGCGTCCGTTCGCCTCCCAGCCCACGTCGGCGGCACGACCGCTCGCCCGCAGCGTGTCCGCGAGCGCGGCCCATTCCGCGAGCTCCTCCGCCGGCAGCAGGATGAAGCTCAAGAGCGCGTCGTGGAGCTCGTCGGCGTCGCGCACGTCGGGCCACGCCTGGCGGCGCACCTCGTCGATCGCCGCCGCGTCGAGCGCGCCGATGCCGGTGGCGAGATCGGGATCGGTGCGACGCAACGCCACCGCGCGCGCGCGCCGCTCCTCGAGCGGGGCGTCGTCGAGGAAGGCGTACGGATTGGCGTTCAAGATCTCGTGCGACATCGGTGACGGCGCCGGGGTCTCGACGGCGACGGTGTGGATCGCGCCGCGCTCGATGCGCTCGAGCACCGCGCGCAGGCCGTCGAGGTCCATCGCCTCGTGTAGGCAGTTGGCGAGCGTCTCGTCGACCAGCGGGTGCGGCGGCGGCTCGATCGGCCCGGCGTGGTTGTCGCCGCACGCGACCTGCGCCGGGAAGACCGCCGCCAGGAGATCCTCGGCACGCATGCGTTGGATCGGCATCGGCACGCGCTTGCCGCCGGTATGGCGTAGGAGCGCGAGCGCGCGCGTCGCGTTCCAACGCCAGCGGGTGCCGAACATCGGCGCCGCCAGCGCCGCCTGCACGAGGTCGTGCGCAAGCGTTCGTGGTTGAACCATCGCGAAGACGCTGGCGAGCGGGAAGCTGTGCTGCTCGCCGAGCGAGACGACGATGCCGTCGTCGGTCGCCGCCGCTTGCAACTCGAAATCGAAGCTCACGCAGAAGCGCTTGCGCAGCGCCAGGCCCCAGGCGCGATTGATGGCGCCGCCGAAGGGCGCGTGCAGGACGAGCTGCATACCGCCGCTCTCGTCGAAGAAGCGCTCGGCGACGACCGTCTCGCAGGTCGGCACCGTACCGAGGACCGCGAGGGTCGCGCGCACGTACTCGACGATCTGCTCGGCGCCGCCGCGGTCGACGCCGCTCTCGGCGATGAGCCAATCGACGACCGGCGCCAAGGCTGCGGCGCCATCGTCGCCCGCGACCGCCACGTCGTCGCTCGCGACCGCGCCGCCGCCGCCGACGTCGAGCGGCGCCGCCTTGATCGCGAGGTCACGCACGCGCGCGGCTACCTCGGCGCGGAGATCCGACACCGCATGCGACAACTCGCGCGTGCGTGCGGGCGATTCGCCGAGCCAGAACGGGATCGTCGGCGGCGTTTGCCCGGCGTCCGCAACGCGCACGCGGCCAGCCTCGACGCGGCGGATCCGCCAGGAATGGTTGCCGAGGAGGAAGATGTCGCCCGCCATGCTCTCGACGGCGAAATCCTCGTTCACCTTGCCGACGAGCGCGCCGGTCGGCTCCTCGACGACGTCGTAGTCGGCGGTGTCGGGGATGGCGCCGCCGCTGGTGATCGCCGCCAGACGCGCGCCGCGCCGGCCGCGGATGCGGCCGTGCACGCGGTCGTGGTGCAGGTGGGCGGAGCGCCGTCCGCGTCGCGTCGCCACGCCCTCGGCGAGCATCGTGAGCACGGCGTCGAACTCGGCGCGGGTGAGATCACGATACGGGTACGCGCAGCGTACGAGCGTCCACAGCGCTTCCTCCGCGACGTCCTCGGCGGCGGCGATCGCCACCATCTGCTGCGCCAGGACGTCGAGCGGCTTCGCGGGCAGGCGGAGGGTGTCGAGCTCGCCCTGACGGATGGCGCGGACGGCGGCGGCGGTCTGCATGAGCTCGTCGCGCGTCAGCGGAAAGAAGATGCCCTTCGGGACGCTGCCGAGCCAGTGACCGGAGCGCCCCACCCGTTGCAGCAACGTCGCCAGCGCGCGCGGCGCGCCGATGTGGCAGACGAGGTCGACGTGGCCGACGTCGATCCCGAGCTCGAGTGAGGCGGTGGCGACGACGACCGGTACCGCGCCCGACTTGAGCCGCTGCTCGGCGTCGATGCGGATGCGCTTCGCCAGGCTGCCGTGATGCGCGACGACGCGCTCGTCGCCGAGCCGCTCGCTGAGCGCGTGCGCGACGCGCTCGACGAGCCGGCGCGTGTTGACGAAGACGATCGTCGTGCGGTGCGTGCCGACGTGGCCGACGATGCGATCGTAGACGTCGGCCCAGAGCTCGTGCGTCGCCATCGGACCGAGTTCGAGGCCGCTGGTCTCGATCGCCAGCTCCATGGCGCGGCGGTGGCCGGTGTCGACGATCGCGCAGGCCGGTGTGCCGTCGGGTGCGCGCCGCCCGGCGCCGACGAGCAGGCGCGCGATCTCCTCGATCGGCTTCTGCGTCGCGGAAAGGCCGACGCGCTGCACGCGGCGCCCCGCGAGCGCGTCGAGGCGCTCGAGCGAGAGTGCCAGGTGCGCGCCGCGTTTGTCGCCGGCGACGGCGTGGATCTCGTCGACGATCACCGTGCGCGCCTCGGCGAGCGCGCGCCGGCTCTTCTCGGCGGTGAGGAGAATGTAAAACGACTCCGGCGTGGTGATGAGAATGTGGGGCGGCCGCTTCGTCATTGCCTGCCGCTCCGCCGGCGGCGTGTCGCCGCTGCGTACCGCGACGCGGATCGGCGGCAACGCGTGTCCCGCGGCGAGCGCGCCGGCGCGGATCTCGGCGAGCGGCTCCTCGAGATTCTTCTGGATGTCGTTGGCGAGCGCCTTCAGTGGCGAGACGTAGACGACGCGCGTGCGGTCGTCGAGCCAGCCCGAGCGCGCCAGGCGGACGAGCTCATCGATCGCCCAGAGGAACGCGGCGAGCGTCTTCCCGGAGCCCGTCGGTGCCGCGATGAGCGTGTCACGGCCGGCAGCGATCGCGCGCCAGCCCGCCTCCTGCGCCGGCGTCGGCGCCGCGAAGCGCTCCGCGAACCACGCCGCGACGACAGGATCGAAACCGATGTCGTGCATTGACTGACGGATCCTAGTGTCCTGTTCCGGAGATTCGTTGACAAAAGCGTGCCAAGGAATTGAGGATCTCGTCGGCCGTTTTGGTCCAGACGAAGGGTTTGGGATGTTGGTTGTTGAGACGCAGATAGTCTCGGATCGCGCCTTCCAGTTCGC
>JACQEO010000008.1 GCA_016200545.1 Deltaproteobacteria bacterium
AAAAGCCCTATTCAGCAACCGCTGTGCCGGGCTGCCGCGAAGGCTTCGTCCAACGCGCGTTTACGCGAATGCGTGCTCCCCGCGACGGCTCGCTGCGCTCGCTGTCGCGCTCGCACGACTCCCGTAAACGGCTACTCTTTATGTTGCCTATGACCCTATGACCATGACCGCATGATCGGAACGGATGTCGACGCGGCTACGGGACACATTCGTCGGGGGGCTACTCGTTCGCGGCGGCGCTCGTTTGCGAGGTCGTGATGACGGCGATGTTCCTCGTGATCATTCTCGGGGCGACGGACCGGCGCGCGACCGCCGGCTCCGCGCCGATCGCGATCGGCCTCGGCCTCACCCTCATCTACTTGATCGGCATTCCGGTGACGAACACCTCGCTGAACCCGGCACGCAGCACCGGCCAAGCCCTGTTCGTCGGCGGATGGGCGCTGCAGCAGCTCTGGCTCTTCTGGGTCGCGCCAATCGCCGGCACCGTCACCGATACGCTCGCTTACCGAAAGTGCGCTGCGGACATGTAGCCGCAGCGTATCGCCTCAACTCATCTCGTCGCGAGCACGGGCGGCTGGCCTCCCGCGACGGCGTACGGTAGATCAAAGCGTTCACGAGGAGAGGTGTCCGAGCGGCTGAAGGAGCACGCTTGGAAAGCGTGTGTAGGGTAACACCTACCGTGGGTTCGAATCCCACCCTCTCCGCTTCTCCGAGGAGGAGTGCATGACGGCGAAGGGGGAGACCGGCTCGGCAATGCGCTGGGTCGTGGTGGCGCTGATCGCGATCGTGAGCGCCGGCGCGGTGGCGTTCGGGCTCACGACACTGCTGGCGCCGAGCGGACGCGGGATCGGCGACGCTCTCGCCGCCGCGCCACTTGCGACCGTCGCCGCGCTTGCCTCGCCGTTCGTCGCGGCGTGGCTCGGCGCGGTCGCGCTCCGCTCCGCCGCCGCTGCGACGGTGCCCCTGGCAGAGACGCCGGCCGCGCCCGTGTCCGAGGCGCGTCGCGCCGCTCCCGCCGGCGCCGCCGCGCTGCAGCTCCTCGCCTTGCTGCAGCAGGAGGGGCGCTTCGTTGATTTCATCCAAGAGGACCTGACGCCGCATACCGACGAGCAGATCGGCGCCGCGGTACGCTCGATCCACGAGGGCTGCCGCAGCGCGCTCCGCGACCGCGTCGAGCTGCGGCCGGTTCTCGCCGGCGTCGAGGGCGCGACCGTCAGCGTCGAGCGCGGCTTCGACCCCGCTGCGGTGCGCGTCATCGGCAACGTGCGCGGCGAGCCGCCGTACCGTGGGGTGCTCCGCCATCCAGGATGGCGCTCCGACCGGGTGCAGCTCCCCGAGCAGACCGGCGACGCGTCGATTCTCGCGCCTGCCGAGGTCGAGGTGCTTTGAGCGGCGGGGATTCACTCCCGGCCGCGAGCCCATCGCGGAGTGGAGTGGCACGGAGGCGTGGTGCGATGCGGGCGAGCGTACGGTGAGCGCGGCTCCCGCCGGCGCGCGTTACGCCGTCGGCATCGATCTCGGCACCACCAACTCCGCGATCGCGGCGATCGATTTTCACGCCCGTCGTCGCAGCATCGTCTCGCTGCCGGTGCCGCAGCTCGTCGCCGAAAGCCGCATCGACGCGCGACCGACCTTGCCGTCGGCGCTCTACCTGGCAGGTGCGCACGACATCCCGGTCGGCGCGTTGGCGTTGCCGTGGGCGGAGGATCGTCGGGAGGTGGTCGGCGAGCTCGCCCGTGTGCAGGGGGCGCGCGTACCGAGCCGCCTCGTCACCTCGGCCAAGTCGTGGCTTACGCACGGCGGTGTCGATCGCACGGCGAAGATCCTGCCCTGGGGCGCGCGCGAGGACGTGTCGCGGGTGTCGCCGGTGACGGCGTCGGCACGCTTCCTCGCGCACCTGCGCGGCGCGTGGGACGCCGCGCATCCGGACACCCCGCTCGCGGAACAGGATCTCGTCCTCACGGTGCCGGCGTCGTTTGACGAGGTCGCCCGCGAGCTGACGGTCGCGGCGGCGGCAGAGGCGGGTCTCGCGACGCTGACCTTGCTCGAGGAGCCGCAGGCGGCGTTTTACGGCTGGCTAGCCGCGCACGAGCGCGACTGGGAACACGTCCTCGGGGGTGAACGTCGCATCCTCGTCGTCGATGTCGGCGGCGGCACCACCGACTTCACGCTCATCGAGGTACGGCTCGGCGGTGCGACGCTCGCCCTCGAGCGCGTCGCCGTCGGCGATCATCTCCTCCTCGGCGGCGACAACATGGACATCGCGCTCGCGCGGCGGCTGGAGGCGCGTCTCGGCGAGCGCGCCGGCGCGCGCGACAGCGTGCGCTGGCAGAGCCTGGTTCTGCAGTGTCGCGCCGCGAAGGAGACCCTCCTCGGCGGCGACGTCGCCGCAGTCACGGTGCAGCTCGCCGGACGCGGTCGTGGCGTCGTCGCCGGCACGGTAAGCGAGACCGTCACCCGTGCCGACGTCGAAGAGCTCGTCCTCGAGGGCTTTTTCCCGCTCGTCGCCGCCGCGGCGCGGCCACGCACGGGACGCGACATCGGGCTGCGCGAGTGGGGACTGCCGTTCGCGACCGAGTCGGAGATTCCGCGTCACCTCGCCGCCTTCTTGGAGCGCCACCAGGCGACGATCGGCGGCGGCGACGCGGTACTCTACAATGGGGGCGTGTTCACGCCCGCGGCGCTGCGCGAGCGCATGACGGCGGTGCTCGCGGACTGGGCGAGTGGCAGCACGCCGGCGACGCTCGCTTCCGTCGGCCTCGACGAGGCGGTGGCGCGCGGCGCCGCCTACTACGGGCTCATTCGCCGTGGCGAGGGCGTGCGGGTGTCGGCCGGCAGCGCGCGCGCCTGCTATCTCGGGCTCGGTGCCGTCGCCGACGACGCCGCGCACGAACGCCTGCTCTGCCTGGTGCCGCGCGGCATGGAGGAGGAGGATGCGATCGTGCTTCGCGAGCCCGAGTTCGAGGTGCTCGCGAACGCGCCGGTGAGCTTTCAGCTCTACACCTCGAGCAGTCGCGAGGGCGAAACGCCGGGCGCGATCGGCGCGGCGCCGCGCGCCGAGCTCGCGGCGCTGCCGCCGATCCGCACCGTGCTCCGCCACGGGAAGAAGCTCGCCGCGCGCAGCATCCCGGTGCACGTCGCGGCGCGGCGCACGGCGCTCGGGACGCTCGAGCTATGGTGCGTCGCGAAGGAGAGCGCGCATCGCTGGCGGCTCGAGTTCCAGCTGCGCGACTTGCCACTCCTCGGCGAAGAGACGGCGGAGCCGTCAGGCGCCGAGCTCGCGATCGGCGCCGAGCAGCTCGCCGCCGCGGTCGCCGTAGTGCACGCCGTGTTTCCGTCGGTCACGGACGCCGCACGGCCGGCGGCGAGTCCGGTCGGAGCGGAGGCGGCGCAGGCGCTGCCGCGCGCGCTCGAGACCGCACTCGGCGCCGGCAAGGATGCCTGGCCGCTCGGCGTCATCCGTGCGCTCTGGGACGCGCTCTGGACGGGCGCGGCGGTGCGCGCCGCGACTGCGGCGCACGAGGCGCGCTGGCTGAACCTCTGCGGCTTCTGCCTGCGGCCAGGCTTCGGCCACGAGCTCGATGCGTGGCGGGTCCGCCAGCTTTTCCCGCTCCTTTCGACCGGCTTGCAGTTTCCGCGCGCGCCGCAGAATCGCGCCGAGTGGTGGAATCTCTGGAAGCGGATCGCCGGCGGCCTCGACCGGGCGCACCAGCTGCGCCTGCACGGTGAGATCGGCCCATGGTTGGTGCCGCGGCTGGCGCGCAAGGCGAAGGTGAAGGCGCGCGCCGGTGCCCGCCCGGCGTCGCAGGAGATGCGCGAGATGTGGCAGGCGATCGGTGCCTGCGAGCGGCTCGACGCGGCGCTGAAGGCCGAGCTCGGCGACGTGATCGTCGCCGACCTCGACCGCGGCAAGGTCGCGCCGCAGCAGCTCTGGGCATGGTCGCGCATCGGCGCACGCGAGCCGATCTCCGGGCCGCTCAACTGCGTCGTCGCCGCAGCGGTCGTCGGTGGCTGGATCGAGCGCGTGCTCGCGTGCGCCGAGTGGCCGGAGCCGGACGCGGTCGCGTTCGCGCTCGTGCAGATGGCGCGCGTCGTCGACGACCGCGAACGCGATCTCCCCGCCGATCTCCGCGCGCGCGTCGCCGCACGTCTGCAGGACCTCCCCGGAGGCGTGCGCGCCGTCCGCCTGCTGCACGAGTCGGTGCCGCTCGATCGCGCCGAGCAAGGGCGATTGCTCGACGAGTCGCTGCCGGCGGGGCTGCGCGTCCGCGCGTCAGCAGTCTGAGCGCGTGTCCGGCAGGGGCGCGGCTCGAACGACGTCCTCCCGCTCCGCACCAGGGGATCACTATCGAAGTTCATCCCAGGCGCGGCTTCATGCGCCACGCTATCGCCGTCAGCATCACGACGAACATCGCGCTCAGCACCGCCATCGGAACCCAGACGTCGGCGAGGCCGGCGCCGCGCTCGGCGACGCGGCGGAGCGCGATCTGGTACCAGCGCAGCGGCAGGAGGCCGCCGATCTGACGGACGCCGTTCGGCATCAGCTGGTAGGGCAGGGTCACTCCCGAGAGGACGAACGACGGCATGATGAAGAAGACGGCGAGGAAGACCGATTGCGCCGAGTTGCGCGCGACCGACGAGATGAACGTTCCGACCGCGAGCGACGCGAGCACGAAGGGCAGGGTGACGACCATGAGCGTGACCCAGCTGCCGCGGGGCCAGAAGCCGAAGATCAGGCCCGAGGGGATGAGGGCGATCAGGACCTCGAGGTAGCAGAGCGCGACGTAGGGTAGGAGCTTGCCGAGGATGATCTCGACCGGCGTCGTCGGCAGCGAGAGCATCTGTTCGTAGGTACCGTTCTCGCGCTCACCAACGAGCGCCAGGCTGGTCGCGGAGAGCGTGAGGTTGGTGAGCAGCATCGCCGCGAGCGCGGAGAGGAAGAAGTCGCGGTCGCGGAGCGTCGGATTGAACCAGAAGCGCTGCCGCAGTGCGATCGCGCCGCGCTGTGGGACGGGGCCGGACGGGCGGGAGGCCGTGTGCGCGTCGTCGTCGTGAAACGCCGCGCCGACCTGGGCGACGTACCCGCCGACACGCGCCGCGGAGAGCGGGTCGGCGCCGTCGAGGAGCACCTGCACGCTGGCGCCGCCGCGCTCGCGGTCGCGCGCGAAGTCGTGGGGGATGACGACCACCGCGAGCGCGTCACCGCTCCGCAGGAGCGCGCGCCCTTCCTCGTAGCTCACGATCGGCCGCGGCACGAGGAAGTACCCGGTCGCCTCGATCTCCTCGACGAAGCGTCGCGACTCCGTGCCGGCGCTGCGGTCGAGAATCGCCCACGGCACGTTCTGGGGCTTGTTCGAGACCGCCATCCCGAACAGCACCATCATCATGATCGGCTGCACGAAGACGACCCCGAGAAACACGTGGTCGTGGCGCAAGGCGACGGCCTCCTTGTACGCGACCGCGAAGATGTTCGACCATGGGCTTCGGCGTGACGTGCTCATGCGCGTTTCGCCACCGTGCGGAAGGCGATCGACATCAGCACGACGCCGAAGAGTCCGAGGAGCGCGAGCTCGGGAAGGAGGGCGAGCGGGCCGGCGGCGCGCAGGTAGATGGCGCGGCTGATGGCGATGAAGTGCGTGGCGGGGAGGAGCCGTGAGAGTTCGCGGAAGAACACGGGCATGTTGCGAACCGGGAAGATGAAGCCGCCGAGGAAGTTCAGCGGGATGCTGAAGAGAACCGTCTTCTGCACCGCCTCGGCCGCGGTCGCCGAGGTCGCCGAAAAGATCAGGCCGAGCGCCAGCGAGATGAGGACGTAGAAGCAGGAGACACTGACGAAGAAGACGAGGCTGCCCGCCGGCCACACGCCGAGGAGCATGCCGGAGATCAGCACCATCAACACGACGTCGAGAGCGAAGACGGCGCCGAGCGGCAGGATCTTGCCGAGGACGATCTCGCCCGACGTGGCGGGCGTCACCTGCAGCTGCTCGAAGGTTCCGGAGAGCTTCTCGTTGACGATCGACACCGCGGTGATGAGCGTCGTGAGGAAGGTGAGGACGAAGCCGTACGTGCCGGCGACCATGAACGGCACCCCGTTCAAGGTCGGATTGAAGAGTACGCGGCTGACGACCTGGATGCCGCGCGTTCCCGCGGCGCGCGGCACCGCGGCGGCGCCGCTGCGTTCGTTGCGCACCAGCGCGCTGCCGGTCGCGGCCGCGATGCCTTGCAGGAACGCCTCGGCGTTGCCGGCGACGACAGTCTCGCCACCGTCGTAGAGCACCTGCACCTCGGCGGCCCGCCCGCCCGCGGCCTCGTCGCGAAGCTGGCGGTCGAAGTCGGGCGGGATGATGACGGCGACACTGATGCCGCCCGCCACCAGGGCGCTCTCGAGGCGCTCGCGAGTCGCGAAGCGACGCGGCGCGAAGGTGCCGTTGGCGGCAAGCTCGGCGACGAGGCGCCGGCTCGCGGCCGTGCCGCTGGCATCGTGTACGCCGAGCGCCAAGTCCTTCACGTCGACCGCGAGCGTGTATCCGAAGATGAGGAGGGCGCCGATCGGCACCGCGATCAACATTGCCACCGTGAACGGATCGCGAAGCGTCGCGCGCGCCTCGCGGTGCATGAGGGTGCGGAGCCGACGCCAGCGCGCGGCGAGCGTGAAGGCGAGGCGTGCGGCGGTGGTGCCCGTGCGCGTCGTCGCGACCGCGTGCACGGGCGCGGCGTCGACCGCTCGCGTCTCGACCGCCCTCACGGCGTCGGCGTCGAGCGGCTCGGCCTGCGGCATCGACATGAGTTCGCGGAAGATGCCCTGCATCTCGGGCTGCTCGACGTGCACGCCGCCGCCGGCGCCCTTCGCCGCGGTCGCGTCGAGCAGGTCGAAGATCGCGGGGGTCAGCGCCGGCGCCTGGACGACGAGCCCGTCGTCGATCGCCGTCACCGCGACACCCGCGTCGCGCCACGCGTCGGCGGCGGCGGCGCGCGCCGGCGGCGGCAGGGTGAGCGCGATCCGATAACCGTGCGAGTAGCGGCGGCGTATCGTGTCGGGCGTCGCGTTCGCGATCAGCCGTCCGGCGTCGATGAAGCAGACCCAGTCGCAGTACTCGACCTCCTCGAGGAAATGCGTGGTCACGAACACGGTCACGCCGGCCGCCGCCTCCTCTTGGATCAGGTTCCAGAAGCGCAGCCGGTTCTGCACGTCGACGCCGGCCGTAGGCTCGTCGAGAAAGAGCACGCGCGGGCGGTGCAAGGTGCTGAGCGCGAGGCCGGCGCGTTGGCGTACTCCGGCCGGGAGGTCGCTCGCCTTCTCGTGCTCCGCCTGCTCGAGTTCGAAACGCTCGCGGAGCGCCCCCCAGCGCTGCTCGAGCGCGGTTCCGGTGAGGCCGTAGAGACCGGCGTAGAACTCGAGGTTCTCCCGCAGGGTGAGGCCCGCATAGAGGCTCACGCGCTGGCCCATGTAGCCGATCAGGTCGCGCACGCGCCGCGGCGAACGGATCACGTCGACGCCGGCGACCTCGATCGCGCCCGCCGTCGGGGTCAGGAGGCCGATCAGCATGCGGATGGTCGTGCTCTTGCCCGAGCCGTTGGCGCCGAGGAACGCGAAGATCGAGCCCGGCTCGACCGCGAAGCTCAAGTCGTCGACGGCGGTGAAGTCGCCGAAGCGCTTGGTGAGTCCGGTCGCGCGGATGATCAATTGATTACGCCCCCGCTCGCTGCGCTCGCGATGGGCGTCGCGCCCGGGAGTGAATCCCGGGCGCTCCCTGTTCGACTGCGTCGTTCGCGTCTCGACTGCGCCGTTCTCATCTGCCCGTTGCTGATGTCGTGGTTGCGGACTTGCGGGCTAGGGCTAGGAGCATCGACTCGCTGTCGACGGGTCGTTGCTCGACCAGCCGCACGCCGCCGTCGTTGAGCGCGGCGAGCTCGCGGAGGACGTGGGGCGCGCCGGGGGTGCGGGCGAGGGGGACCTCGACGCGGGCGTAGTGACCGGTCGCGTGCGCCTCGGCGACGTACGGAAGGGCGCGGGCGGCGCGGGCGATCGCGTGCGGGTCGGGGCCCCAGGCACGATAGAGCTCGAGCGCGGCGACGGCGCGCAACTCCGCGGGCGTGCCGCTCGCGACGACGCGCCCGGCGTCGAGGTACACCAGGCGATCGCACGCGGCAGTCTCGTCGAGGTAGCTGGTGCTGAGTAGGATCAGGGTGTCCTCGCGGCGCGCCTGCAGGATCGACCAGATCTCGGTCCGCGCGATCACGTCGACGCCGGCCGTCGGCTCGTCGAGGATGAGCAAGGCCGGTCCGGGGAGGAGGGCGTTGGCGATCGCGAGCTTCTGCTTCATGCCGCCCGAGAGTGCGCCGGCGGCGCGGTCGGCGAAGGGTGCCAATCCCGTGCGCTCGAGCAGCTCTCGGGCGCGGCGCTCGAGCTCGGCTTCGGACAGGCGGTGTAGCCGCGCCGTGAAGCGGAGGTTCTCCATGACGGAGAGATCACGATGCAGGCTGAACGACTGCGGGACGTAGCCGAGGCGCGCCTTCAGCGCGCGCACGTCGCCCGCGAGATCGACGCCGAGGACGTACGCGTCCTCGGCGGTGAACTCGAGCAGCCCGGCGATGGTGCGCAGCAAGGTGGTCTTGCCGGCGCCGTCGGGCCCGACGATGCCGACGATCTGCGGGCCACTGACCACGAGGTCGACACCCGCGAGCGCGCGCCGCGGCCCGAAGTGTTTCTCGAGACGGCGCAGGCGGATGCTCTGCTCGGCCGCGCGCGAGCTCACGTCACTCAACGCCGTTCCTCGTCGGATGCGCGCGCGGCGCCGGACTCCGTCCCCGACGGACGCGCGGCGTCCGCCACGTAGACGTTGCCTTCGGTCCCCGGCTGAAACCGCTCGACGTCGGCGAGGATGCGCACCTTCGCGCGGTATACCTGGCCGAGACGGTCGCTGCGGGTCTCGATCTTCTCGGGCGTGAACGTTGCTTGGTTGGCGACGAAGCTCACCTCACCAGGCACGCGATGCCCGGGCTCGCTGTCGAGCTCGATGTCGACGCGCCGTCCGACGCGGAAGCGGTCGATGTCCGCAACCGGCACGTACACCTGCACGTACTTGTCGCGGGGATCGAGGACCGCGAGGATCGCCGTGCCGGGCTGCGCCAGCTCGCCCGCCCAGATGAACTGCGTCTGCACGACGGTCGGGACGTCGGGGGCGCGGATCTCGTACTTGGCGTGCGTCACCTCGAGCTCGGCGATCTCCGCGAGAGCGAGCTCGCGCTGCTGGCGCAGCACCTCGAACTGGTGGCGGGCGACCGTGATCTCGCCCTCCTCGGCGAGGGTGCGATCGAGCATGTCGTGGGCGCGGTCGACGGCGCTGCGTGCCTGATCGCGGGCGCTGCGCGCCTGGTCGAGGAGCTGCGCCGTGCTGGCACCCGTCTTCACCAGGCTCTGCTCGCGGGCCATCGTCCGGCTTGCAAGGTCGGCCGCCGACTGTGATTGCGCCAGCTCGGCGTGGTGCGCATCGACGTTCTCTTTCCAAGTGTGCTCGAGGAGCGTCACCTGCTCCTCTTGCCGGCGGATCTGCGCCTCCTGCACGGCGACCTCCTGTCGCTTGGCGGCGAGGCGGCTGCGGATGTCGTCGTCGGCGAGTCTCGCGACGAGCGCGCGCGCCGGCACCTTGTCGCCCTCGGCGAACGCCACCTCGACGACGCGGCCGCTCACCTCGCTGCGGAGGATACGCTCCTCGCCCTCGACGAACCCGGTGTAGTGCACCGCCCCGCGGTCGTGGCGCAGGAACCACATCAGCAGCGTCAGTGCCACGACGCCTACGATGCCGATCGCGACCAGCCGTCGTCGCATGTGCCCGTCACCTCCCCTCGGCCAGCAGCGCCTCGAGCGGCTGGCCCATGAGTCGTTGCAGCTCGGCGCGGCGGGTCTGCGCTTGGTAGCGCGCGGTCGCGAGCGTCGCGCGCTCGCCGGCGAGCAACGCCTCGGCGTCGAGTACGTCATCGCTGGTGGCGCGGCCGACGTCGAACTGCTGTTGGCGGATACGGAGGTTCTCCTCCGCTTGTTGGACCGCGATCTCGCTGGTGTCGAGCGCGGCGAGCCGTTCCTCGGCGGCGCGATACGTGGAACGCACCGCCTGCTCGATCTCACGCAGCTCGCGTTCGGTGCGCACCCGATTCTCGTCAGCGGCGGCGCGTGCCTGGGCGATCTGCGCCTCGCGCCGCGTGTCGGTGCCGAGATCCCACTCGAAGCCGACGAAGCCGCCGCCGACGAGCGTCGGGTCGACAATCGCCGAGTTCGAGTCGTCGACGCTGCCGCCGCCGGAAAACCGCGGCAGCCGGCTGCGCGCGAGCGACGCGGCGGTGGCGTCGAGACGCTGCTGCTCCTCGATCAGCGCCAGCAGGACGGGGTTGCCGCGATATGCAACGCGCAGCACCTCGGCCTCGCTCGGGAGCCGCGGACGCGCGCGCACGTCGACGACCTCGGTCGGCGTGTCGATCGGCAGTCCGACCGCCTGGTTCAACGCGAAACGGGCCTCGTCGATCGCGAGCACGCGTCGGCGGAGCTCTTGCTCGCTGTTCCGCAGGGCGACCTGGACGACCAGGACCTCGTTCTTGGTCAACCGGCCGTTGCGGAAGCGGTCGTCGGCGAAGCCGAGCTGCTGGCGGTGGAGGGCGAGCGTCTGCAGCGTGACGTCGCGCAGCCGCTCCGCCTCGAGCAGGGTGTAGTAGGCGTCGATGACCACCAGGTCTTGCTCGAGCGTCGTCGCCCACAGGCGCGCTGCCTCGCCGCGGTAGCCCGCCTGCGCGGCGGCGAGCGCGCGCCGGATCTCGCCGGAGAGATCGATCGGTACGGTCACGACGCCGGAGACGGCGCCGAGGTTGCGGTCGCGGATGGTGATCGCCTGCACCGGCGCGCCGGGAATCTCGATGGCGTTCCGCTGCTCACTGTTGTTCCACGTGTAGCGGCCGCTGCCGCGCGTTGCCGGGAGTAGGCGGCCGCGCGCCTCGAACACACGCTGGCGGGCGATCGCGAGTTGTGCGCGCGCCTCGGCGAGGCGGCGATTACCGTCGGCGACGCGCGCCAACGCCTCCGACAACGAGAGGACGAGCGGCGGCGGGGTACGCGTGGAGCTGGCGAGGCCCGCCTCGACGTCGCCTGCGCCGGTGGCGTCCGCTGGCGTCACGTGCGACGGTCCCGGGGCCGGATCGAGATCGACACCGGCGCGGCGCGCGAGCTCCGCCAGACGCTGGTCGCGCTCGGCGGCCGGCCAACCGCCGTCCCCTTCGGGGCGCGTCAGCATCGCGACCGTCCCGCAGCCCGCGAGCGCGACCAGGCCGACGGCGGTGAGGCATGCCGCACGCCCAGCCGCGCCGCGGCGGTGCGACGTCCTCGGATCAACGGGCACGCGCCCTCCGTCGGCGAGCCGGCGCGCGCCGCGATCGCTCGCGCGTCCGCCCGACGTACGGCCGCGGACGCCGCGTCACGGTACCCGGGCGGCCGACGCGGGTGAGCCCGCCGAGCGAGAACTCGACGATGTGGGTGGCAATCTGACGCGTGAAGTGTCGTGAATAGGTTGGCCGTCCGAGCATCAGCAGCACCGCCGGCATCGTGAAGCGGTAGAAGAGCACCTGGCCGACGATGCTCCGCACCGAGCGTTCCACCACCGTGCGCCCGGCGCCCGGGACGAGACAGGCGACGATCGCCGCCATCTCGCTCGACTGCGGCCGGATGAACTCGCGCACGATGATCGGCATCGCGTCGGTCGGGTCGCACATCTCGCGTAGCATGAGCGCTCCATGCGGTTGCAGGGGCGGCGCCAGTAGGATCGTGACCATCGCCTCGATGCGGCGGACGAGCAGCGCGACCAGCTCGCGGCGCGGCAGCGTCCGCAGCACGCGAGACGCCGCCAGCGGCCCATCGCGGTCGAGCGTCGCCCGCACGCGGGCGAACTGGTGGCGCAAAACCTGAAGATACAGACCCTTCTTCGATCCGTAATGGTAGTGGCCGGCGGCGACGTTGGCGCCGGCCCGCTCGGCGATTTCGCGGATCGAGGTGCCGTGGAATCCGCGCCGCGCGAAAAGATCGGTCGCGGCGGTGAGCAGACGATCCGAGGTCGCGCGCGGGCGAGACATCGGGACAGGGAACACAAACAGTCGATTAAAACACTCGTTTCATAGACGCAAGAGACGATCCCTGGCCGGGTTGCAAGCGGCCGTTCTGCCTACCGGAGCGGGGGCCGGTGCCGGCCGCGCTCCTCCGCGTCACCGCTCAGCGCCGGCGGCGACGGAGGGCTCGATGCAGGCGGTAAGCGAGAGCGTGCAGGCGCGAGCTCGGGGCCTCGGTCGGGAAGAGGCGCGGGAAGAGGAGGAAGAGGCGGCGACGACCGCCGAGGCGGATGCGGCCGGTGAGCATCCCCCAGAGCGCGCTCGCGTCGCCGCGGTGGATCGCGAGCAGGAGGAGCGCCGGGATACGTACGACGAGGTCGGCGCCGGCGATCGTGCCCGGACGCACCTCGCAGCGCTGGTCGGCGATGCGCATGACCCATGCGCCGCCGCCGGGTCCGTCGAGCGTGAACTGCGTCGTAAACGCGAGCCCACGCGCCTCCGTGGGGCGGAAGTACTGGGGCATCCAGCGCATCATCGCGTCGACGTTCTGCGTGCGGATCCGGCGCAGACTGACGAGGCGCACGCCGCGCTCGTTGGCGCCGGTGCGGTCGATCGGCGTCCGCCACTCGCCGGGCGGGATGTCGTGCTTGGCGCGCGCACTCGGGGTGTCGATGACGAATTGCGCGTCCTCGACCGCGCGCGTGTACGTCAACGGCTTCAGCGTCTCGTCGAGGTACTGCCGGCGCACCTGGCGGTCGTCGTGAAACGCGCGCTCGATCTCCGCGGGGCAGGTGGCGACGCAATTGAAGCAGCGGTACTCGACCTTGAACGAGAGCGCCTGCCACAGCGCCGCGATCTCGTTGTCCGCCCAACGCTTGCGGAACGCGCGCGGGCTGCGTTCGGCGAGGTCCCAGACGAGATCGAGAAACCCCGGGATCGAGTCGCGATAGGTGTGGTTGTAGCACGCGAAGAAATCGAAGCTGCCGTCGGCGTGGATCGCTTCGGTCGGGCACGAGGCGACGCAGAGGTTGCACTGCAGGCACGGATTCCAGTCGATCGCGCGGTCGTACTCTGGAAACTCGAGGTTTGTGACCACGGTGTCGATCAGGCAGTAGGCGCCGAAGCGCGGGTGGAGGAAGTTGCGGCTGGTGCCGATGATGCCGAAGCCGGCGCCCTGCGCCACGAGCTTGTGGCTGAGCGGCCAGATCTTGTCGGCCCAGCGCTGCCCGACTTCCTGCGGCCAGCCGATCGTGGTTGTCAGTCCCTCACCGCCGAGGCGGTTGATGAGCTTGACCGTCTGCCGCCCCATCTCCCACAGGCGCTCCTCGCAGCGGTACAGCTCGGTGTTCGCGCTCGGCAGGTAGCGCGACTGCATGGCGGCCTTGTTCTCCTCGCCGATCAAGCAGACGAGCGAGCGCGCGTGCGGGTAGACGTAGCGGATCTCGTCCCGCTCGTGGGCGATCGCCGGGTGGTCGATCGAGATCACGCCGACGTCGTCCGCCCAGGCGCCGACTTCGCGCTTGAACGCGGCGAGCGTGATCGGCGACGTCACACCTCGGCTCGGATCGGCGCGGTCTTCCGGCTCGCGGAACGGCCATCGATACGCGGTGCCCGGTCGGATGCCGCCGTCCGCGACCGGTTGCGGCTTTCCCGGCGGCGGAAAGGGGAAGGGCCAGTCGGTTGCCGAGTGCCGCCGCGGAGGCGACGCGGCGCCTGGCGAGTCGTCCAAGGAATGAACACCGTTAAGTGGTCTAGCCATCGTGATCTCCGGGGGTACGCAACCAGCGCACCGCGCCCTCGAGGACGGCTTCCAACACCTCCTCGTGGTGGTCCGCCGCCGTCTGCATCAGCATGCCCGAGACCGCGAGGACGGTGACGCCGTGGACCTCCGCCCATAGCGCGTTCGTCGCCACCATCGGGTCGAGGTCGCGACGAATCTCGCCGGCGTCGATGCCGTGCGTGACTACGTCGCGCAGCAGCATGAGCGTGTACATCTCGCGCTGCACGACGTCGCGCCGCGATGCCGCGGCCGGCCGAAACGAGAACATGAGGTCGAAGTAGCCGCGTTGCGTTAGGCCGAAGCGGTAGTAGGCGCGTCCCATCGCGCGGACGCGCTCGAGCGCTGACCGCGTCGGATCGACGCCGGCGAACGCGGCGGCGAGCAGCGCATGGCCCTCCATGCGCAGGTGATGCAGGACGTCGTCGAGGTTACGATAGTAGAGATAGATCGTGGTCGCGCTGCAGCCGACGCGCGCTGCGATCTTCCGCGCCGAGATGCCGCTGGCGCCGTGCGCGAAGCACAACGCGCGTGCCGCGCCGAGGATGGCGGCGCGCCGGTCCTTCCGCGGCCCTCTGGGTGAACGGCGAAGCGCAGCACTTAACACTGTTTATCGCCATAGTTGCCCGGCGCCGACGAGTCAACGCCCGCTGCCTGCGAGCCCGGGGGCCGGCCCGCCGGCGCGCTCGCGCCGCATTCCAACGAGTGGCAGCCGTCGGCGGCGAGGCAATACGCGCCCACGACCGAGCCTGCTTGCCTTTCGCGTACCCCACGCATAGAAGCGGCGCCCGATGCTGCGACGCTTCTTGCCGCGCGAGGAAGATTTCTTCAGTCTCTTCGAGCGCCATGCCGCGCTCACCGTCGAGGGTGCGAAGCAATTCGTCACGCTGGTCACCGGCGATCAGAACGTCCGTGCCCTGGCGGCGCGCATCAAGGAGATCGAGCACGAGACCGACGTCATCACGCACGCCTGCGTCGAGCGCCTGCACACCACTTTCATCACCCCCTTCGATCGCGACGACATCCATCGCCTGATTACGCGCATGGACGACGTCATGGACTTCGTCGAGTCGGCGTCCGAGCGCATCGCGCTCTACGAGTTACGCGAGATGACGGACGAGGTGCGGGATCTCGCCGCGGTGTTGGTGCGTGCAACCGAGGCGGTGGCGCGCGCGGTCGCGGGGCTGCGCGACCTCAAGCGCCCGCAGGCCGTGCTCGAGCACTGCATCGAGGTCAACCGCCTCGAGAACGAAGGCGATGAAATCCTACGCAACGCCGTCGCCAAGTTGTTCAAGGAGAGCTCGGACCCGCTCATGGTGATGAAGTGGAAGGAAGTCTACGAGGCGCTCGAGAATGCTACCGACCGATGCGAGGACGTCGCCAACATCATCGAGGGCGTCGTCCTCGAGCACGCCTGAGCGATGTTCCTCGTCGGCGTCATCATCGTGGTGGCGCTGGCCTTCGATTTCGTCAACGGCTTCCACGACGCCGCCAACTCGATTGCGACCGTCGTCTCGACGCGCGTCCTTTCTCCTCGCTGGGCGGTCGTGTGGGCGGCATTCTTCAACTTCGTTGCCTTCCTCTTCTTCGGGCTGCACGTGGCGAACACGGTCGGCAAAGGGATCGTCGATCCGGCGATCGTCGACGTCGCGGTCGTGCTGGCGGCGTTGGTCGGCGCGATCACCTGGGACCTGATCACGTGGTGGTACGGTATCCCGTCGAGCTCGTCGCATGCGCTCATCGGCGGTCTGGCGGGCGCCAGCATCGCCAAGGCGGGCGCGCATTTTCTCGACGCGCCGGGGCTCATCAAGATCGCGGTGTCCATCGTGCTCTCGCCGGTGCTCGGTCTCGTGCTCGCGTTCGGCCTCATGATGGCGATGTTCTGGATCTTTCGCCGCTCGACGCCAGCGCGCGTCGATTCGTGGTTCCGACGGGGCCAGTTGCTGTCGGCGGCGCTCTACAGCCTCGGTCACGGCGGCAACGACGCGCAGAAGACGATGGGCATCATCGCCGTGCTCCTCTTCGCGACCGGGCACCTCGGGCAGACGTTCTACGTGCCGCTCTGGGTGGTGCTCGCCTGCCACGCCGCGATGGCGCTTGGCACGCTCTCGGGCGGGTGGCGCATCGTGCGCACGATGGGACTCCGCATTACGAAGTTGCGGCCCATCGGCGGCTTCTGCGCCGAGACCGGCGGCGCCATTACGCTGTTCGCGGCGACCAGCCTCGGCATCCCGGTGTCGACGACGCACACCATCACCGGGGCGATCGTCGGTGTCGGCGCCGTCACCAAGCTGTCAGCGATCCGCTGGGGCGTCGCCGGCCGTATCGTGTGGGCATGGGTGTTCACGATCCCGGTCTCGGCGTTCATTTCCGCCGTCACGTGGTCCATCGTGCACGCTCTGATTTCCTAGCCGATCGAAGGAGACGGTCATGAACGACGACATCGGCGTGTTCGAGGCCATGCACACCTGCCGGGCGATCCGCTACCTCAAGCCCGATCCCGTGCCCGACGAGCTGATCCGGAGGGTGCTCGACGCGGCGATCCGCGCGCCCAGCGGCTCGAACCGGCAGAGCTGGCATTTTCTCGTGATCAAGGACGCGGCGACGCGGAAGATGATCCAGGAGCGCTACAAACGAGCGTTCGACGCCTATGCGGCGATGACGGCGTCGGCGCCGCCACGCGCGGGCGTGAGCGTTACGACGATGGATCTGGTGCGGAAATCGGCGACGCATCTCGCCGAACACCTCCACGAGGCGCCCGTGCTCCTCATGCCGCTGCTCGTGAACGAGCAGGGTCCGCTGCGCGGCGACGGGCCGCTCCAGACCGTGGCGCGGAAGTCGACCTACTCGTCGATCTATCCGGCGGTGCAGAACATCCTGCTCGCGTGCCGCGCGCTCGGGCTCGGCGCATGTCTGACGACCCTGCACCTGATGTACGAGGAGGAGATCGCGAAGGTGCTCGGTCTGCCGCCGAACGTCGAGTCGATGTGCCTCATCCCCGTCGGCTGGCCGGCGGCGAAGCTCGGACCGGTGACGCGTGTGCCGGTCGAGGAGGTATCGAGCCTCGACCGCTACGGCCGGCGCTGGTGACCGAAGCGACGGCGGGCCGGGGTCACGCGCGCGGGCGGCGGAGCGTCTCGAGCTCCTCGAGGGTGCGCGGCCAGTCACGCTTGAGGAGGCGCGAGAGGCCGCGGTCGGCGAGTAACCGGCCGCCGGTCTGGCAGCGCGCGCAGTAGTTCGTTTCGTTGTCGGCGTAGGCGATGCGCTGCACGGGCGCGCCGCAGTCGGGGCAGGGCTGGCGATAGCGGCCGTGCACCGCCATGCCCTCGCGGAACGCCGTCACGTGCTCGGGAAAGCCGTCGCCGACCTGCGCGCGCAGTCGCTGCAGCCACTCGGTGAGCGTCGCCCGCGTCGCCGCGTAGAGGTGGGCGACCTCGTCGTCGTCGAGCTGGCCGGTGAGCGCGATCGGTGACAGGCGCGCGCGGTGCAGGATCTCGTCCGAGTAGGCGTTGCCGATGCCGCTGAAGAGATGCGGGTCGGTAAGGGCGCGCTTCAGCGTGTGGCTCTCCGACACGAGCACGGCGCGAAAGGCGGCGAGGTCCGACTGCAACACCTCGAGACCCCCCGGATCGAGGGCGCGCAGGCCCTCCTCGCCGGCGACGACGTGCAGCGAGGCGCGCTTGCGAGAGCTCGCCTCGGTGAGGAGCAAGGTGCCGGTGGAGAACTCGAAGGCCGCGAGGCCGACCTTGCCGGGGATGCGCGCGCCGCGCGGCCGCCAACGGAAGCGGCCGGCGATCATCAGGTGGAAGACGAGAAAGCGCTCGCCCTCGAGCGCGATGACGATGCGCTTGCCGAGCCGCCGCACGGCGATGACGTGTGTGCCGGCGACGGCGGCGAGCGGCGGCTCGACGGTGCGCAGCAGAAAGGGGCTGCCGAGCCGGACGTGCTCGAGGACCCGGCCGACGATGCGCGGCGCCAGGCACTCGAGGTAGAGCTCGACGTCCGGCAGCTCGGGCATGCCGTCAGCGCGTCGCGAGGGACGTCGGCGGCTGCTCGTCGTAGCGATACGGCATCACCACCCACAGCGCGAGGTAGATGATGATGCCGACGCCGCCGCCGAGCAGCGCGCTCAACAGAAACGCCAAGCGGATGATCGTCACCGAGATGCTGAACTGGTCGGCGAGGCCAGCACAGACGCCGGCGACCATCTTGCCCTCGCGGCGGCGATACCAGGTGCGCGACAGCGCGGTGCCGGTCTCGACGAGACTACCGCAATAGCGGCACTTCAACGCCTCGGCGCGGATCTCCTCGGCGCAGTACGGGCAATGCTTGGTCATGTCAGCCATGCGTTTCCTCGCGTCGCAGCCGTACCTGTCGCTCGGCGAGGAGCGGGATGGCTCCGTAGGCGAGCGTCAACAGCACGGCGAGCAGCGTCGTGTAGTTGAGGACGAAGTACATGCTCAGCGCCGCAGGGAGGACGGCGCGGAGCGCGTCGTACGCGGCGCGGACGAGATAGCCATCGATGAGCACCAGGAGCGGGAGAGGGAGCATGGCGGCGGCGACGGCGCGCGCGACGGCACGCCAGGTCGCCCGGCGCGCGTTTCGTGCGAGGAGCGGCGCCGCCGCCGCACGCACCTGCGTCGCGAGCGTCGCGGACGGCGCGGGCGCGCGGGCACCGCCGAGCGTCGTCGCGACCAGGCGGAGCGCGACGGCCTCGGCGCGGCACAGGTCGCACTGGGCGAGGTGGCGGGCGACCTCCGGGTCGTCGCCGCGTCCGAGTGCGAGCGCGACGCGCGCCCGATCGCAGCTGTGGCTCATGACCGGCCCTCCGGCCGCACCTTGGCCCGCGCTTGATCCGCCTCCGCGGCTCCCCGCGGCACCACCACCGCCGCCGGCTCGGCCCGGACGAGCTCGGTCAAGCGCGCCAGCGCGTGATGGGTTCGGCTCTTCACGGTGCCGATCGGACAGTCGAGGATCTCCGCCACCTCAGCCTCGGTGTAGTCGCAGTAGTAGCGTAGGACGAGGACGCTGCGCTGCGCCTCCGGCAGCGCGGCAAGCAGCCGCTCGGCGTCGAGCGCGTTCTCGGTCGCCGGCGCCGAGCCGGCTCCGAGCGCCGGGCGCTCGATCGTCAGCGGATCCACCGGATCGGGCGGCGGGCGTCGCCGCGCGTCGCGACAGAGATTGAGCGCGATCTGAAAGAGCCAGGTCGAGAAGCGCCGCGCGGGGTCGAAGCGCCGAGCGGCCGCCACGACCCGCAACCACGTCTCCTGGAAGCGATCCTCCACGTCGCGCGCCCCACCATGGCGGAAGAGGAATTGGTAGAGCGGCCGCTCGTAGCGTCGGTACAGGCCGTCGAGCGCGTGCCCGTCGCCCGTCGCTACCGCTGCGATCAGCTCCGCGTCGCTCGCCATGAGTCGCCGCGATCATCTCTATCACGAGGACAGACGTTCGACGGGGAACGTGTTGGTCGGCGTCGCGCCGGCGTTGCCGTCCTCACGCCGGTCGCGCTCGGTGCCACGGCCCGTCCCGCCCGGACGGTGGCCGATCAGGTGATCGAGGAGGTCGCGTGCGAGAGCGAGGGCGCGCGTGAGCGGCGCCTCGCCGCCGGGCGTGAACGGGATCAGCAGCCAGAGCGCGCCGTACAGCAGCGGCCCGAGGAGATGGACGAAGGTGAGGACGATGAAGCCGAGCCGCGTCGCCCCGACCGGCAGCGCGAGCGCCCGCGCAACCGCCGACGCGACGCCGGCGACGCGGCGCTCGGGATGGTCCCGATACCAGCGCTCGAGATCGAGCGCGGTTACGCGGCTCCGGCAATAGCGGCAGCGGGTCGCCGCGGCCCGGATCTCTTCGGCGCAGTAGGGACAGCTGCGAACGTCTTCCATGCGTTGACCCTCCTGCACGGTGATACGCGCGAGGAGGGGCGAAGGTTCACCCGCGTTCGATCGTGCATTGGTGCGCGCAGGTTTGGATCAAGGGCAGTTCGGCACCTGCGGATCGGCGGTGTCCGTGCGCTTGTATTTCCAAGTGCAGGTTTCGACGGACGTCATGTTCGACTGGAACGAGACTGCGGTGAAGCTCGCCTTCACCCCGTCCTTCTTCACGGCGATCTTCGTGATCCGGCCCATTCCGTTGAGCGCGTGATTGGCGGGTGTCGTCGTGCAAAGCGTGAGGCTTGCTTGCCCTTTCGTCGTCGGCTTCTTGGAGTCGTCTATGACGCTTCCATCGTAGATGAAGTCACCGGGCGTCTCCTCCAAGTTCAGGTCAGTACCGACTTGCGTGATGATGACGGTCTGGTCCGTCACCTTCGCTGTGAAGCTAGTGCCAACGTACACCTTGCAGACGATCTTCCCGGTTCAGGTGCCGGTGAGGTCGACGGCGGCGGCCGGAGCCGCAGGAACGGCGCCGGCCAACAGCACGGCGATCACTGCAAACGCGGAGCGTGACATCGGCGAATCCTCCTTGGTTGGTCAGCGATCGAGGATGTCGACGCGCTCGGCGGCCTCGAACCCGCGCCGGACCGTCTGGTAGTCCGCCGCCGTGAACGGCCGATACGCGCTGTCGCCACGCGTCCGCCAGAAGATCGGGGCGTCGGGCAGCCGGCGCCGGCAGAAGTGCAACGCCTTCAAGTTGCGCACCAGGATCTTCTGCGTGCCGGTAAACTCGAAGTCGTCGACCAAGCGCACGAAGTCCGGGAACCACTTGCGATCCATGCTGCCGCCGGTCACCTGCGTCTCGCAGTAGTCGAAGAAGCCCTTCGGGTCGAAGCGCGCGCCATCCTTGAGCTGGATGGCGGCCATGACGAGCTCGTCCGAGACCGCGCACGGCACGCCGTAGGCGGCGGCGAGCGCGACGTCGGGGTGCTCGGAGAGCAGGCGCGCGATCTGCGCCGCCGAGAAGTTCTCGCCGTCCTTGCGAATCCAATCGTCGGTGCGACCGTCGAAGTAGAGGCACCGCTTGCCGTCGAGCACGACCATGTGGCCGAGATCGCCCGAGTGGTAGACGCCGTCGCGGTACTTGGAGCTGTTGGCGTCGGGGTTGTCGAAGTAGCCCTGAAAAAGGCCGGTGTCGGCGGCGACGCGGCAGATCTCGCCGACCGCCTCGGCGTAGTTGGTGATCTTGCCATCAGCGCCGAGCGCCGCGGGCGGGCATTCCTTGCCGCGCTCGTTCAAAATCTGCACCGCCGGATCGGTGACCTCGCCGACGCTGCCGCGCGGATCGCTCTTGCGGCGAAAGGTGCTGATCGCCGCCTCGGTCGAGCCGTAGAGCTCGTACATGTCCTCGAGGCCGAGCCAGCGAATGAAGCGGTCGATGTCCGCCGGCGACGCGCCGTTGCCGACGGCGTAGCGGAGGTGGTTGTCCGGATGGTTCGCGACCTCGGCGAGGATGCGCGCCTCGTCGCCGCCGTACTGCTTCTCGATCGCGGCGAGGACGTAGTGGACGGGCTCGCCGACGTAGTTCCAATACGTGACGCCGTAGCGCAGGACGTCAGGGACGAACTTGCTGGCGCTGAAGCGCTCGTTCACGCCGATCGCGCCGCCCACCCAGAAGGCGGGCATGAGGCCGACGAAGACCGAGTTGGAGTGGAAGAGCGGCATGCAGGTGTAGCCGACGTCATCGGGGCCGAGCTCGAGCTGCGTCGAGACGCCGAGGCCGGTCGCGAGGAGCTTCAGATGATTGTTGTTGATGCCCTTCGGCAGGCCGGTCGTCCCCGAGGTGTAGATGACCATGAGGTTCGTCGTGCCCTCGACCTCGACGCTCGGGGCGTCGAGCGAGACGCCCTCGGGCGCGACCTCGGCGGCGACGGCGGCGGTGAAATCGCTGCCCGCGGGAACGGGGCCGCCGCCCGTGCGCAGGACGAGGACGTTCTCGGGCGCCACGACCGTCAGCCGGCCGCGGACGCGCTCGAGCTCGGGGAGAAAGCGTTCGTCGACGACCAGCAGGCGGGCGCGTGCGTGATTGATCACGCCGGCGAGCGAGTCGCCGCGTAGCCCCGTGTTCACGCCGAAGAGCGTCAGGCCGCCGTAGGCGCAGCCGCCGAGGAGTGCGACCAGCTCGAGGTGGTTGTCGAGCAGGATCGCCACGTGCCCGGGCCGGGCCTCGTCGATCGGCCCCAGGCGGCGGCGAAGGAAGTGTGCCGCCCGGACGGACTCGTCACGAAAGCGGCGATACGTCCAGGCGCGATCGTCCTGGCGAAGGAAGACCTTGTGCTCGGTGAACGGGTGCGTGGCGCGGGCCTCGATCTGCGCGCACACGGTCAGCGGGGCATTGAAGCTCGGACGGGAAGCGGTCACACGGTCCTCCTTGACGCCGCAGGATTGAGGCCGTTCTTTACTGCGAGAGTATGCGCGATGACCAGAGCTGTCGGGGACCCGATCTCGGCGCGCTCGATACGCCTACACGCGCGGGACGTGACGTCGACGCGGGCACTGCCCGCGCTTCGGGCAGCGACCGCATTCGTCACTTCGCTCCAAAGCCTTCACGAGACCACACTCTTCCCTGGCATACGAGTTGCTTGGCATCCCCGACATGAGACGCGCGACGATCGTCATTGTCGCCACCTGCCTACTGCTCGGCGCCGCGCCCACACGCGCTGCCGACTTCCGACCGAACAGCGACGTCTGCGCGTCGTACCGCGCCGAGCTCCGGCTCGCGCGCACGCGACTGCAACGCGGCGACCGCGTGGGAACGGTCGCCGCGTTGCGCCGCGCCAAGGCCGCCCTGCGCTTGTGTGTCGACGAAGACTCGAGCCATGAAGATCTCGAGCGCGCGGCGCCCGGCAATCAGACCGCCTGACCACGTGCCGTCGGGCGGCTTTCAGGGAACGACGCGCACCACGGCGTTGTAGTCCGGCTCGCCGCTCGCCGGGTCGAGGCGGCGACCGATGAGGACGTTTCCCTCCGGCCAGTACACTTGCAGGGAGCCGGGCTTGACGGGCGCCAAGCGGCAGCGCCCCGCGAAGGCGCCGAGCGCCGACTCGAGGCGAATCGGCGCGCCCTCGCCGAGCCCGAGCCGCGCCGCGTCCTCGCTGGCGATGAAGACGGCGTCGCGGCCCGACGTCCCGGTGAGCGCGTCGTGTTCGTTGTACGTCATCGAGTTGAACTGCTTGCCGCGGCGGGTGCTGACGACGAACTCACCCGGCGCGAGGACCGTCGATCCGGGCACGACGGCGGTGAAGCGCGCGCGCCCGCCGGGCATGTCGGGGCAGTGACCGTCGCGACAGAGGAGCGCGCCGCCGTACTGCACCGAGTCGCCGGTGCGGCGGAGGTCTTTGATGCCGGCGTACAGCGGCATCACCCGATCCATCTCGCGGCGGATCGCCTGCGCGTCCGCGAACGCGAGCCCGGCGCGGCGCGCGCCGTCGAGAGCCTGCGCGCCAACCGCGGCCAGGATCTCCCACTCGGCACGCGCCTCGCCGATGCGCCGTCCGGGGATCTCGGGCGAGAAGCGGATGCGCCGCTCGGTCGTCGTCGACGTACCGCCGCCGCGCTGCTCGTAGCGGGTCGCCGCCGGCAGCACGAGCACTTCCTCCCCCTCCACGAGCGTCGAGGTGTTGAGTACCAGGTCCTGGTGGACGCGCAGCGGTACGCGCGCGAGCGCGTCCCGGCAGTACTCCGGATCGGGCATGGTCTCGAGAAAGTTGCCCCCGAGGAGATAGAGGATGTCGAGGGCGCCGCCGTGGGCGGCGTCGAGCATCGCGCTCGTCATCATGCCGGCCGCCGTCGGTACGGCGAAGCCCCACGCCTCCTCGACGCGCGCGCGCGCCGCGGCGTCGGCGAGCGCGGCGCCGCCCGGAAGCACGTTCGGGACGCTGCCGCACTCCGCCGCGCCCTGCACGCCGCTGTGGCCGCGAATCGGCATCAACCCCGTCTTCTCGCGCCCGAGCATGCCGCGGGCGAGCGCCAGGTTGATGATCGCGGCGACGTTCTCGACGCCGAAGCGATGCTGCGTGACGCCCATGCTCCAGACGAAGACGGCGTGCCGGGCGCGCGCATACTGCTCCGCGAAGCGCGCCATCTCGTGGCGCGCCACGCCCGACTCGCGCTCCAGCATCTCCCACGATTGCGCAGCGAGCGCGGTCGCGAGCTCGGCGAAGCCGTGCGTGTGCGCGGCGATGAAGCGTCGGTCGACGGCGTCGCGCGCGAGCAGCTCTTTCAGGACGCCGTTCGCGAAGGCGCGGTCGCCGCCGATCGCGACCTGGAAGAAGTCGTCCATGAGCGCGGTACCGAAGAGCGCGCTGCGCGTGACCGACGGAACCCAGTAGCGCTCGAGGCCGGGCTCGCGGTACGGGTTCACCACCACGACGCGCGTGCCGGCACGCTTCGCGTAGTGCAGGTACTTGGTGCTGACCGGCTGATTGTTGGCGAGGTCGCTGCCCCAGACGACGAGGAGATCGGTGCCGATCCAGTCACGTAGCGAGCAGGTCGCGGCGCCGACGCCGAGCGTCTGCTTCATCGCTGTCGTGCTGGCGGCGTGGCAGAGGCGGGCGTCGTTGTCGACGTTGTTGGTGCCGAGGGCGCGCGCCAGCTTCTGCGCGACGTAGTAGACCTCGTTGGTGAGGCCGCGCGAGGTCGTGAAGAACGCGATCCGCTCGGGCGGCGCGGCGCGCAGGCGCGCGCCGGCGTGTCGCTCGGCCTCGGGCCACGTGAGGCGGCGGAAGCGCGTCGCGCCGCGTTCGAGGAGGAGCGGGTGGGGCACGCGCCCGAGGCGCCGCAGCGCCGCGCTCGACATCGCCCGCAGCCGCGGCACGTCGGCGAGGAGCGCCGGGTCGAGCGCCGGCATGGTGTTCAGGCGCAGCAGCTCGAGGCGCGTCATGCAGAGGTGGACGCCGTCGATCACGTCGTCGCGCAGGCCGCGCGGTCCGAGCGCGCAGCCGTCGCAGACGCCGTCGCGCAGGATGCGCCAGGCAAATGGCAGCTGGTCGCGATTCTCCCAGACGACGCGCAGCATGTCGCGATAGTGGTGCGGCTTGGCGGCGCCGAGCCCGAAGGGCAGGGCGCGCGCGAGGCGTCCTACGGCTGCGTTCGCCCGCCGTCCCGACGCGCGGTCCGCGGACGCGCTCACGGCGTGTCTTTCTTCTTGGGATCTCCAAGCGGTCGTGGCGCGTGCCCGGTGCGGGCGAGGATCCGCTCGCGGAGGTAGGCGGCGAAACTCGAGCCCGCCTCGTTCGTGCCTGCGCTCCCTGCTGCCGCGACCTCGCCGGCAAGTATGATGAGACGCTCGCGCTCCCCGCGCTCGAGCGCCTGCCAATCGCGCAGCGAGATCTTCGCGCCGGTGCGATCGAGCGCGTCGCGCACGATCCGCGAGATGAACTCCAGTGGATCGGCCGCCGCGTCGTCGCCGTCCGGGCGCGACGCCGCGACGCGCTCCGGTCCGGCGTAGACGTTCAGACTGCCGCCGCGGACGAAGCCGACGAGCGTCATCCGTGCCTCGCGCGCGAGCGTCACGGCGAGACTCGACGGCGCCGACACGGCGACGACGATCGGTATCCCCGCGACCATCGCCTTCTGCACGATCTCGAAGCTCGCCCGGCCACTCACGAGGAGGATCGCGGCGCCGCGCGCAGCCTCGCCCGCGCGCAAGCGCCAGCCGAGCACCTTGTCGGTCGCGTTGTGCCGGCCGACGTCCTCGCGCGCCGCGAGGAGGGTCCCGGCGGTGTCGAAGAGCGCCGCCGCGTGCAGGCCGCCGGTGGCGCGAAACACCGGTTGCGCCGTAGCCAGCCGCTCGGGAAGCGCGGCCAGCGTCGCCGCCTCCACGACCGGCCCCGGAGGCAACGCCTGTCGCCGCTGCAGGAGAGCCTCGACGGTGCTCTTGCCGCAGAGGCCGCAGCTCGATGTCGTGAGGACCTGGTGACGGCCGAGGCGCGCCTGCAGCTCGGCGAGCGGCCGCCCAAGCGTCGCGTCGGCAACGTTCGCCAGGTCGGGCTCCTCGGGATGGCGCGTGAAGAGGAGCGCCTCGACCTCGCCGGCGTGCATGATCACGCCCTCGCTCGCGAGCAGACCGACGACCAGGTCCGCGTCGTCTCCCGGCGTCCGCATCGTCACCGTCCACCGCCAGCCGTTCAAGCGAATCTCGAGCGGCTCCTCGACGGCGACGAGGTCGCGCGCGTCTTCGCGCGCGCCGTCACGAATGCGGAGCAGCTCGACGTCGGCACCGGTCGCACGCGCCGGCTCGCGGACGATGATGGGCGAAGGCACGCGGCGAGGATAGCAACCGCCGTTTCGCTGAGACAATCGTAGGGAAAAGGACGGACCCGCGATTGACGTAGTCACCAACGGACTGGTAGCGTGGACACATGAGAAAAAGCGAGACGGTCATCGGCGTGCGCGCTCTCCGGGCGAAGCTCAGCGCTCACCTCCGGGCCGTCGCGCATGGGCACATCATCACGATCGGGGATCGGCGCCGTCGGCCCCTCGCCCGGCTCATGCCAGTCGAGCGAAGCGCGGAAGACGAGGTACTCGATCGCCTCGCGGCCCGCGGCACCGTTCAACGGGGTGCGGGGAAACCCGGCGCCCACCCTCCCGTGCGACCGAAGCGTCGAGGACGCCTCGTCTCGGACATCGTCATCGAAGATCGTCGGTGATCCTCTATCTCGATACGAGCGCGCTCGTGAAGCTGTATGTCGACGAGCCAGGCCGTTCGGCAGTCGTGACCCAACTCGAACGGGCGGCAGCGGTCGCGACCGTGCGGGTGGCGTACGCGGAGGCCCGTGCGGCCTTCGCGCGCAAGCGGCGGGAGGGTGGACTCGATGGCAAGGGTCTTCGACAGGTCGTGGAGCGCCTCGACGGAGACTGGGCCGCGTACAGTGTCGTCGACGTGACCGAGCCGCTCGTGCGGCGAGCCGGCATCCTCGCCGAGCATCACGGTTTGCGCGGATACGATGCGGTGCATCTCGCTGCGGCGGTCGAGCTCGGGCGTGCCGGTGGTGACGTGTCATTCGGTTGTTTCGACGAACACCTGCGGCGGGCGGCGAAGCGCGAGAAGCTGCGGGCGCCGCTGCTGGCGTCGTGAGGCGGTCCGGAACGAGTGCCTGTCGGCCGTCCATCACTCATCGAGCGTTTTCGAGGGTGATTTTGTGTGGGAACAAAGGGCACCGTCCACCACGCATGAACGGTCTCGAGGTGTCGATCGGCGGTTTCGGTGACGACGACTCGGAAGGGCGTCACGAGCCAGGGCGTCGAAGGTCAGCGATGACCGCGCTGGCGGAGGGAGATAGAACGGGAGATAGAACGCATTGAGTTCGGCGGCGTCTTCGCGACCTTGAACGCCGAGCTCGTGAAACGGCAATGTCCGGAGGTCGACTTCGTCTGCCGCGGCGACGGCGAGCAACTGATCCTCGATCTGCTCGAGCGTCTCGAGGATCCCGCCGAGGTCGCGGGGCTCACCTGGGCGAAGGACGGCGCGGTCGTCCAAGGGAGATAGAACGGGAGATAGAACGCATTAACCGCTGGTTGACAGAAACTGCCTTATCTGACGCGGCCACTCGCTCGCCTACTTTGTCCTTTTCTTGTAACAACGGGGCGGATTAGCGCCATTCGCGTCGCGCCGGCGACCCGATCGCGCGCGGCCTGATCCTGATCGGAGGATCGGAGCGTGCCGCGTCGCATAGCGGCCCCAATGGGAGGCGTCAAGACGCACCGCGGCCCAGCGCCCGCAGGGGACACGCGTGGTGACGGCCGCGGATCAACCCGGGAAGTCGAAGGCAAGATCGGCGTCCCCGCCAGGCGGCGGCCGGGCTGGATCGGGGACGGGGGTGTCGGTCGGACGCGGGCGATGGCGGCGCCGGAGCGTCGGCGGGACACGCGCTCGCGGCCGCGGCGGCCCGCGCGAGCGGGACGGCGCGTGCGACGGCGGCAGGGCGCTGGCGGGCCCGCGGGGCCAGGATTCCATGGTAGACTAGCAAATTGATTCGCGGCTTCGGGATCAAGACCGCGAGCTTTTCCAGGAACTCGACCGGGTCGAAGACGAGCGCGCGGGTGCCGTCCGTCCACGGGTGCGCGAGCGTCAGGCCGATGCGGCCGTCGGGGAGCAGCTCGAGGCGCTCTTGGGCAAGCGGCGGGCGGAAAAGGTAGTGGCACAAGCGCTCGAGCCCGGCGCGATCGTCGGCGCGGACGGTGCGACCGGCATGGAGATCGAAGCCCGCGTCGCGGGCGTGCCACGGCGCATCCTTGGCCGGGCCGGGCGCATCGGGATCGCCACCGAGGCGGAGCACGCGCGCGCCGGGCGTGCGGCCGAGGAGACTCCGGCCCGCAACCGAGGCGGCCGCGAGCGCGGCGAGCGCGGGCGCATCCTCGTGGAGCGCATCGGCGGCCACGTCCGCATCGTCGTCGAGGCTGAGACCGTGACGGCGGAGGAGGCGCGCGACGCGCCGGGCGATCGCGGCGACGAGCCGCGCGAGCTCGGGTGCGGTCGGCGGCGCGGCGGCGACGAAGCGCGAGCCGCCGGCGCCATCGGGCGCGAAGACGCCGTCGAGCACGAGCGTATGGAAGTGAACGTTGAGATTGACCGCACTCCCGAAGCGTTGAATCGCGGTGACGGCGCCGGTCTCGCCAGCGACGCCGCCGGCGCGGCGCGCGCGGTGCC
>JACQEO010000069.1 GCA_016200545.1 Deltaproteobacteria bacterium
CCATCTCCTCCGGCGTCGCCTGCCCCGCCAGCAGGGCACGGAGCATCTGCCGTCCTGACGCGCCGAACACGTTGCTGGCGACCGACGCGAGCTTGATGTTCGCGGTCTCCAGGAGGCGCAGCAGGCGATTGCGCTCGGCCGCCCCACAGGCCCTTGCCGTTTGTAGGGGCGACCAGGCCTCTGCAGCAGTTACTAAGGCATTTCTCGGGACTCGCCTGGCGCCTCGTCTATCCTCGCGGCCCACCCGGTATCTGCTCCGGGACAATCCTGAAGCCGAAACAGATGCTGACTTCGTCGTAGTTGATGATGCGCCCTTTATCGCAATGCCGCTCACTTAACAAAATGTCGCATGATTTCCGAATCTTCCGGACACTTGTCTGCGCATGCGGTCCCCGATGGTCTTCTCGATCGTCATTCATCAATTGTGATTCCCTGGACTTTCCGTCGATGATCCTTGAGACAGAACCTGAAACGGACCCACGTTGAAGCGACCAACCTACTGAGATTGCTCATGGCCGTTCCTTAAGTGACCGGCATTGCCCTTTATCGTCCTTGTTCGGGAGCCAGTACTTGCGACAGTTGAACTGGTGGATGGTGAAGGGAACCCAGTCAGGGCCGGGGTAGCCGAGGCCCCTGGGTGGTAGGGGCCTTGAGGTCGACACCTCGTTCACGAACTCCACTCTCAAACTGTCCGGCACGTGAATGCCCTGGGCTCGAAGCCAGGCATGTGGGTCCGCCATTGCTCGGTGGAGATTATTTATCGGACGCTGCACGCGCTCGCGTCCTCTCTCTAAAACGACGGGGCGGATTAGCGTCCTCCCCCCGAGTCGCGCAGCGCGGCGCGATTGAGCGAAACGCGATCCCCAGTTGCAGAGCGGCGCGGGTGTACCGCGCCGCGATGGGAGGCGTCAAGGCACACCGCGGCGGCGCGCCCCGGTGCGCGGGGCCGGGACGCGATGACCGCAGGGGTCAGTCCGGGAAGTCGAAGGCGAGAACGGATCCAGGGGGCGGCCGGGCCGGATCGGGGACGGGGGTGTCGGTCGGGAGACCGAGGTGCCGGAGGATGCGCTGCACGACGGGCGGGTCCTCGATCGTGGCGATGAAGCGGAGCCGGCCGCCGCAGCCGCACGTGAGGACATCGATCTGAAAAATGCGGCGCAACAGGTCGGCCCACGCGAGCGCGCGCGCACCGCCACCTGCACGAGCCGGCCCACGTGCACCGACTCCTCCGCATCCTGATGCCGTTCCCAAATGAGCGAGCTGCCGAAGAACAGCAGCGACGCGATCGGCAAGAGCAGCAGGAAGAGCAACCTTCGACGAATCGAATGGCGATTCACGTACCGGGATCGGCGTCACTATTCACTCCGGCTCGCGACGCCCATCGCGAGCGCAGCGAGTGGGGGCGAAATCGTATTGCCGGTGCGATATGGTGACGGGGTGGAGATTCCGTCGGTGAGCGCATTGCTGCCCGTGGTCCGCGAGGCGGGCGAGGTGGCGCGCCGGCACTTCCAGAGCGTGATCGCCGAGCGGAAGGCGGATCGTACGCTCGTCACGGCGGCCGACCGCGACGTCGAGAGCTATCTCGTCGAGCGGTTGCCGGCGTTGGCGCCCGGCGTGCGCATCCTCGGCGAGGAGTTCGGCGCCGCGGGGAGCGCCGACGCGGCCTGTACGCTGACGCTCGATCCGATCGACGGCACGTCGGCGTTCGTCGCCGGTCTCCCGACCTGGTGCATCACGATCGGCCTCGTCTGCGACGGCGACGCGGTCGGCGGCATCACGTATCTTCCGATGACCGGCGAGACGTACGTCGCCGAGAACGCGGAGGCGCGGTGGAACGGCCGCGTCCTGCCGCGCGGCCGCCGTCCCCCAACCGAAGGCGATCTGTTCATCGTCACCCACTCCGACCTGCATCGCGGTCGCGGCATCCGCTTCACCGGCAAGGTGCGCGCGCTCGGCTCGACCGCGTACCACATGGCGCTGGTCGCGCGCGGTGCCGCGGTGGCAGCGCTTCTCGGTCACGCCCGCATCTGGGACATCGCGGCGGGCGCGGCGCTGCTGGCGGCCGTCGGCGGCGAGCTGCGCTATCGGACGGGCGCGGCCGTCGATCTCGCGGCGCTCCTCGGCGGTGAGCGCGCGCCCGACCATCTCGTCGCCGCGGCGCCCGGTATGATGGACGAGGTGCTGCCGCAGCTCCAACCCCGGTGAGGCGACGGCGATGGAGCTGAGCGGACGCACCGCGCTGGTGACCGGCGCGGCGCGGCGTATCGGTCGCGCGATCGCACGCGGTCTCGCGACGCGCGGCGCGCGCGTCGCCGTCCACTACGGCCGCTCCGCCGCCGACGCGCAAGCGCTCATCGACGAGATCCGTGCTGCGGGCGGGACGGCCGAGGCCTTCGCCGCGGATCTCGCCGACCCCGCCGCCGTGCTGGCGCTCGCCGCACGCGTCGAGGCAGAGCTCGGCCCAGTCGATGTGCTCATCAACAACGCCTCGGTCTTCTACGCGACGCCGCTCGAGACGCTTGGCGAGCGCGAGCTCGACGACAACCTCGCGATCAACCTGAAGGCACCGTACCTGCTCTCGTTGCGTCTCGGACGCGCCATGCGCACGCGCGGCGCCGGCAAGATCGTGAGCATCGGCGACGCCGGCGCGACGCATCCCTATCGGGACTACCTGCCGTACTACGTCTCGAAGGCCGGCGTCGTCGCGCTCACCGAGAGCTTGGCGCGGGCGCTGGCGCCGGCGGTCCAGGTGAACTGCATCGCGCCCGGCCCGATCCTGCCGCCGAGCGGCGCCTCCGCCGAGGACGAGGCGCGCATCCTCGCGCGCACGCCGCTCGCGCGCTTCGGCGGACCGGAGGCGGTCGTCGCCGCGGTGGTCTATCTCGTCGAGAACGACTTCGTGACCGGCACGACGCTGGTCGTCGACGGTGGGCGGAGCCTTGTCTGACGTGCCGGTGTCGTCACGGTGCCGGCGAGGACGGTCGTTCGCGCGCGTCGAGGAAGGCGGCGACCTCGTCACGGCGGCCGTGCACGACCGCCTCCGCGAAGCGCGCGCCCTCCATCAAGTGCAGCGCACCGCCGGCATCCCGGTAGAACGTGGTCAGCGCAAAGAGCTTGTCGCCGAGCAGCGCGAGACCGTAGAGGTGGTTCGGCTCGAGCGCGCGCGCGGCGCCGGCCCGCGGCTCGATCTGCCGCAGGCCGGCGGGGAGGGTGCCGTAGGTGACGGCATCGAGCGTCGCCGGCGGCGTCGCCTCCATGCACTGCGCCGACCACGAGTCGCAGACGCTCGCCGCCCACGCGTAGCGATCGGAGGCGTCGGGGGGCATGAAGGAGACGTGGCCGTCGGCGCGGCGCGCGTCGTCGTAGTCGATGAGCGCGACGACGCGCACGGCGGTCGGCGCGAAACGGAAGCTCGGCGGATCCGACGCCGTCACTTCGAGGGGGCGCGCGCTCTCGTGCAGCAGCGAGAGCAGCACGCGCTCCTGCATACGGCGGCAGCCCGCAGGGGCGACGATCGCGAGCACGATCACAGTCATGGTGACGAGGAGCAGAGTGCGCACGCGCTTTATCCGGGCGGTCGGATACGCGAGCTCGGCCGGCGGGTCAAGGCGGCGGAGGTCGGATGCGATACCTGATCGGACGCCTGCTGTGGGCGCTCGTGATCCTCGTCGGCACGACCGCGATCACGTTCGCGATCGTCTTCCTCGTGCCGGGCGATCCGGCGCGCGTCGTCGCCGGGCCACGCGCGGACGCGGCGACGATCGCCTCGATACGCCGCGAGCTCGCCCTCGACCTGCCGGTGCACGTGCAGTACGGGCACTATCTCGCGCGCCTCGCTCACGGCGACCTCGGGCGCTCGTACGCGACGCGCCAGCCGGTCGGCGAGATCCTGGCGCGGCGTCTGCCGGCGACGGCGCTCCTCGCCGCCGCCGGTCTCGGCATCGCCGTCGTCCTCGGTCTCGCCGGCGGGCTGGTGACGGCGCCGCTCGCCGGCACGTGGGTCGATCGCGGCGCGCTCGTCCTCTCGCTCGCCTTCCTCTCGGCGCCGGTCTTCTGGCTCGGAATGCTCGCGCTCTACTATGTCGGGTACCGCTGGCGCCTGTTGCCGCTCGGCGGCGCCGGCGACATCCGTCACCTCGTGCTGCCGGCACTCGTCCTCGGGAGCGGTACCGGCGTCTACTACGCGCGCCTGCTGCACACCAACCTCGTCAGCGTCCTCGACGCCGACTACATCCGCGCCGCGCGCGCCCGCGGCGCCGGTCGCGGGCGTGTCCTCGCGGTGCACGCGCTCCGCAACGCCAGCCTGCCGCTCCTCACCGTGATCGGGCTCGACTTCGCCGCCTTGCTGAACGGCGTCGTGCTCACCGAGACGGTCTTTCACTGGCCGGGACTCGGCCGGCTGGCGTTCGACGCCGTGCTGAGCCTCGACGTACCGGTGATCATGGGAACGGTGCTCCTGAGCGCGGTCCTCGTCGTCGCCAGCAACCTCGCCGTCGATCTTCTCTACCGCGTGGTCGACCCACGCATTCGGCTCGGCTGACGTGCGCACCGGCGCTCTCTTGCGTGTCGGTCTGGTGATGGGCGCGCTCCTCGCGCTCGTCGCGGTGGTCGGTCCGAGCGTCGCGCCCTACGATCCAGCGGCGCCGGTCGCGCCGCAGCTCGCCGAGCCGATGTCGCCGGGCGCGCCGTTCTACCTCGGCACCGACGACCTCGGGCGCGACGTGTTGTCGCGGCTCCTCTACGGCGCACGCATTTCGCTTCTCGTCGGTCTGGTGGCGATGGTCGTGACGATGGTGATCGGCACCGCGGTCGGCATCACCGCCGGCTACTTCGGCGGCGGCGTCGATGTTCTACTGATGCGCGCGACCGACGTCATGCTGGCCTTCCCGGGGTTGCTGCTCGCGGTCGCGCTCGTCGCCGTGCTGCGGCCGAGCGTATGGACAATCTTCGTCGTCATCGGCCTCGTCAGCTGGACCGGCGTCGCGCGCGTCATTCGCAGCGAGGTGCTGTCGCTACGCGAGCGCGACTTCGTCCTCGGCGCCCGTGCGCTCGGCGCCCGCCACGGGCGCATCCTGCGGCGCCATGTGCTCGTGAACGTCATGCCGACGATCGTCGTCATCGCCGCGCTCAGTACCTCGGGAACGATCCTTCTCGACGCCGGCTTGAGCTTCCTCGGGATCGGCGTGCCGCCGCCGACGCCGACCTGGGGACGCATGATCCAGGAGGCGACAAGCTACTACCGCGTCGCCCCCTGGCTGATGCTCTTTCCCGGCGCCGCCGTGCTCTATGCCGTGCTGACGTTCAATTTCATCGCCTACGGGCTCGCCGGCGACGGGCGCTCGCCGGGCGCGTGAACGTGGCGTCGGTGAAGCCGACGGCACCCGCCGCGCCGCGGGTCACCCGGCGCGCGCGCGTGCTCGCGCTGCTCGTCCTCGCGCTCACCGTCGGGTGCGAGCGCGATCGTCTCGACTGGCCGGCGCGCGCGCCCGGCGAGCGTCGCGGCGGCGTGCTCCGCCTCGCTGCTCCCGAGGACGTGCCGACGCTCGATCCCGCCCTTGGATACGACACGCGCTCGTGGTTCTTCGAGCAGCATCTCTTCGAGACGCTCGTCGCCTACGACGAGCGCGCGGTGCTCGTCCCCGGCCTCGCCGAGCGCTGGGAGGTGTCGCCCGATGCACGGCGCTATCGCTTCACGCTGCGTCGCGATCTCGTGTTCTCCGACGGCACGCCGCTCACCGCCACCGACGTCGTCGGCAGTCTCGAGCGCGTGCTCGACCCCCGGACGCGTTCACAGGGTGCCGAGTACTTCCGCGGCATCGTCGGCGCGGAGGAGTTCGTGCGCGGGGAGGCGTCGCACGTCGTCGGGCTGCGCGCTCCGGACGCGCGTGCGGTCGACATCGAGCTCGCCGCTTCCGATCCGCTCTTTCTGCACAAGCTTGCGTTGCTCTTCGCCGCCGTCGTGCCGGCGGAGCGCGCACGCCGACTCGGTGACGATTTCACCACGCAGCCGCTCGGCAGCGGGCCGTTCGTGCTGCGTGAGTGGCGCCGCGGCGAGCGCATCGTGCTCGCCCGCAACCCGCGCTACCGCGACCCCGAGCGCCCGTACCTCGACGGCATCGTGCAACAGCTCGGCGTCAATCCGGAGCTCTCGTGGCTGATGTTCGAGAGCGGCGAGCTCGATGTGACCGGGATTCCCCCCGCCGACTTCCCGGCGGTGATGCGCGATCCGGAGCAGGCGGCGCTGACGATCCACGCGACCGCGCTCGAGACCATGTTCGTCGGCCTCAACTGCGAGATGCCGCCGCTCGACGACCCGCGGGTCCGCCAGGCGCTCAACTATGCCGTCAACAAGGCCGACGTGATCGCGCTCTTGAACGGCCGCGGCGTCGAGGCGCGCGGCATCGTGCCGCCGAACATGCCCGGGTACCGCGTCGAGCTCGCGGGTTATCCCTTCGATCGCGAGAAGGCCCGTGCACTCCTCGCCGAGGCCGGGTTCGCGGCCGGCTTCGCGACCGAGATCTGGACGCAGGGCACCGATACGGATCTGAAGATCGCGCAGAAGCTGCAACAGGATTTCGCCAAGGTCGGCGTCCAGCTCGCGATCAAGAGCGTCGCCTGGGCGTCGTTTCTCGACGCCATCCGACAGCCGAAGACCGTGCCGGTGCTCGACCTCGGATGGTCGGCGGACTTCCCGGACCCGAGCAACTTCCTCGACGTCCTCTTTCATTCGGGCGGCGCCAACAACCATGCCTTCTACGCCGATCCCGCCGTCGACCGGCTCCTCGAAGAGGCGCGGACGGTGCTCGACGAGACGGCGCGCTTCGGTCTCGATGCCGAAGCGGAGCGTCTGATCGTCGCCGCCGCGCCGCTGATCTTTCTCTATCATCCGATCACGTACGTGATGCACGACCGGCGTGTGCACGGGTATGCGATTCATCCGTTCCTGCCGGCGCGCGTGACCGACGTCTGGCTCGACCCCGAGTAGATTCGAGCGGGCGTCAGGCGGTGCGTGGGCGTCAGGGGATGAGCGCCGGTTCGTAGACGGCGCGGCAGGGTGCGCCGTCGGCGAACCAGTGCCGCCACGCGCCGCGCCTGTCGAGGAAGGCGAGCGACGAGCAGCGCGTGCCGAAGGTCTCGGTGTGGACGCAGAGCGAACCGAGAGCGTCCGGGAGGCGCGGATCGAGCGCGATCGTGTGGTCGGAGAGAATCGCGCGCAAAGCGGCGCGGAAGGCGCCGGCGTCGCCGTCACGCTGAAACGCGTCGCCGGCGCGCGCGAAGCGCTCGTGCGAGCGCGCCACCTTCGGGCACATCGGATCGTTCACGTCGAGGTTGCTGAGCACGTGGACGCCGGGGTCGAGCGGCGTGAGGTGCATGCCGTCGGGACGATTCTGCGCCGCGACCGCCGTCGTCGCGTCGGCGACGAGGAGCGTGAAGGCGTTGTACGTGTCGGGGTCGATCGCGGCGAGCGCCCGTGCGGCGTCGGCGGCGGACGCGGCCGCGAGCGTTTCGAGGAGAAGAAGCCCGCGCGAGCGCTTGCCGTCGACCGGCGGCTCCGCGGTGCGGCGATTCAGCAGCCCGGCGGCGACGCCGTGCTCGGAGATGCCGAGCCAGGTGCCACCGGCGAAGAGATCGCGTCCGCCGACGACGCGCGGCGCGATCGACAACAGGAGCGGCGCCGTCGCCGGCCGCGCGAGGAACTCATCGCGGTTCGCGGCGACGACGAGCGGGAACTCGGCGAAGCGCTGCACGTAGATCGCCAGCGTGCACATCGCGCGCAGTATAGGCGAATTGTGTCGTCGATACTCGCATGGTAGCGTCGAAGCTCGATTTTTTCGCAGGAGAACGCGTGGGCTTTGCGTCGATCGAAGAAGTCATCGAGCGGTTCGCGGGTGAACAGTACATCTGCAACCGCACGATCGCGACCGTCGTCTACCTGGCGACGCACTTGCGGAAGCCGATCCTCGTCGAGGGACCGGCGGGCGTCGGCAAGACCGAGCTCGCCAAAGTACTCGCGGGTGCGCTCGGGCACGAGCTCATTCGGTTGCAATGCTACGAGGGCCTCGACGAGGCGAAGGCGCTCTACGAGTGGGAGTACGCGAAGCAGCTCCTCTATACGCAGATCCTGAAGGACAAGATCGGCGAGGTGATCGCCGGGACGAAGAGCCTGCACGAAGCCGTCGAGCGCATCAGCAGCCAGGACGACGTCTTCTTCTCGGAGCGCTTCATCCTGCCGCGACCGCTGCTGCGCGCGATCTCCTCGGCCGAGCCCTGCGTGCTGCTCATCGACGAGATCGACAAGTCCGACACCGAGTTCGAGGCCTTCCTCCTCGAGGTCCTGTCCGACTTCCAAGTGAGCGTGCCCGAGCTCGGCACGCTGAAGGCGCGGCACATTCCGCTGGTGGTGCTGACCAGCAACAACGCGCGCGAGATGTCGGACGCGCTGAAGCGCCGCTGTCTGCACCTCTACATCGATTTCCCCGATCGCGAGCAGGAGCGCGCGATCATCCGCCTCAAGGTGCCCGAGGTCGCGGCGCATCTCGCCGACGAACTCGTCGGTGCCGTGCAAGCGATCCGCAAGCTCGATCTCAAGAAGGCGCCGAGCATCAGCGAGACGCTCGACTGGGCGAAGGCGCTGACCCTGCTGAACGTCGACACCCTCGACAGCGAGCTGGTGAACGAAACCCTCAGTACGATCCTCAAGTACGAGGGCGACATCCGCAAGGCGCAGCAGGAGCTGAAGGAGTACGTCGCGCGTCAGAAGACCAAGACGGCGCGCCCGGCGGCCACCGAACCCCCGAAGGACGTCCTGCACTAGGTGGACACGAAGATCATCGAGTTCGCGGGGCTGCTGCGGCAGAACGGGATCCGCGTCTCGTTCGCCGAGAGCATGGACACGTTCCGCGCGCTCGACCTCGTCGGTCTGCGCTCGCGGGCGACGATGAAAGACAGCTTGCGCGCGACCCTGGTGAAGCGCGCCGTCGATCTCCCGGCGTACGACGCGCTCTTCGACCTCTATTTCTCGGGGGTCGGCGAGATCATGAAGCGCAGCGAGGCCGCCTCGATGGAGGCGATGGAGATGACGGGCGCCGAGTTCCAAGCGCTCCTCGACGACCTGGCGCAGCTGCTTCGGGAGCAGGGGATCGAGCTCTCGGAGTTGGCGCGCGCGCTTCTCGAGCAGAATTCCGGCCGCCTCGAGCAGCTGCTGCGCGAGGCCGCGGGACGCGCCAACCTCGACCGCATCGAGCGCGCGTTTCAGGAGGGACAGTTCACCCAAGGCATGCAGCAGGCGCTCGGAATGGGCGACCTCGCGCGCGAGCTGCAGGCGATCAGCGAAGCGGTGGGGGCAGGGGAGCCTGATCCGCGTCGGCAGGAGATGCGGCGGTTCATCGATCGCCGCCTCCAAGAGCTCCAGGAGATGATCCGGCGCTACGTGCGCCGTGATCTCGAGCAGCAGGACGTGACGCAACGGGACAACCTCCGCATGCAGGCGCTCGCCGAGAAGAGCTTCTACTACCTCTCCGAGGACGAGATCCGCCGCATGAAGGAGGCGGTGACGAAGCTCGCGCAGCGGCTGAAGAACGTCCTCGCAGTGAAGCGTCGCCGTGCCCGCCGTGGCAAGTTCGACGTCAAAGCGACCTTGCGCCGCAACCTCCAGTACGGTGGCGTCCCGTTCCGGATCCAGTTCGACGAGCGCAAGCGGGTCAAGCCGCAGGTCGTCGTGCTGTGCGACGTCTCCGATTCGGTGCGCAACGTGTCCCGCTTCATGTTGCAGTTCGTGTACTCGCTACAGGATCTGTACTCGAAGGTGCGCTCGTTCATCTTCGTCGCCGACATCGGCGAGATCACCAAGCTCTTCGAGGAGAGCGAGATCCATCAGGCGATCGACCAAGCGATCCGCGGCAACGTCATCAACGTCTACGCGCACTCCGACTTCGGGCGAGCGTTCCGACTCTTCCATCGCGACCATCTGGCGGCGATCACGCGCCACACCACCGTCATCGTCCTCGGCGACGCGCGCAACAACTACAATCTGCCGCACGAGTGGGTGCTGAAGGAGATCAAGCAACGCGCCAAGCAACTCATCTGGCTGAACCCCGAGAACCGCATGACGTGGGGATTCGGCGACAGCGAGATGGATCGCTATCTTCCACACTGCGACATTGTCGAGGAGTGCCGCAATCTCAACCAGCTCTACAAGGTCATCGATCGTCTGGTGCTGGTGTGAGCGCTGCGCAGGGCGTTCCGAGGGCTTTAGGGATTGACCTCTCAGAACCTTTTGGCGACAATGCCCGGCGACCGGGACGAGCATGAGCGGCGAGAACTTCATTCGCATGACCGTGGGCGGTCTCACTCTCGATCCGGTCACGAAGACGCCGATCGTCATCCTCAAAGATCCCGACAACAAGCTCAATCTTCCGATCTGGATCGGCCTGCTCGAGGCCACCGCGATGGCCACCGAGCTCGAGGGCATCAAGATGGCCCGGCCGATGACGCACGATCTGCTGAAGAAGATCATCACCGACCTCGACGCCACCGTCGATCGCATCGAGGTGACCGATCTCAAGGACAACACGTACTTCGCGCTCATCTACCTCCAGATCGGCGATCGCGAAGTCACCATCGATTCGCGCCCGAGCGACGCCATATCACTCGCTCTGCGCACCAAGAGTCCGATCTGGGTCGCGAAGAAGGTGCTCGAGGCCTCGAGCGTGCTGCAACAGATGGAAGAGGGGAAAGAACAGAACCTCTCGAACATCTCGCGAGACAAATGGGCCGAGATCCTCGAGAAGATGGCCCCCGAGGACTTCAAGTACAAAATGTGAGGTCGGCCGCCCGACCTCGTTTCCGTTCGCGGGCCTCGTGGAAACGGGGCCGCCCACGCGCTGACAGAGCGCCGCACTGATCGGAGAGCCGTGGCCCATACGCAGAGGATTCGACGCAAGGAGCTCCGCCAGCCCGACGAGTTCGTGACGCTCAGTCGGCGCGTCGTCGCGTATTTCGAGGAGAACCGGACGATCTTCTTCATGGCGGTCGGCGGCACCATCGTCCTCCTCGCCGCGATCCTCATCTTTCGGGCCGTGCGCACCAGCCGCGAGACGGGCGCCGCGCAGGCCTACGCCCAGGCGCACACGCTCCTCGACGACAAGAAGTATCTGGAGGCGGCGACCGCCTTCCAACAGGTCGCCGACAGCTACAGCAGCACGAGCTTCGCGATCCTGGCGCAACTCGAGAACGCCAATGTCCTGCTCATGGCAGGGAAGGCAGGCGAGGCGGCTCTCGCCTATCAGAAGTTTCTCGACGCCGGTCCACCGACGGACTATCTCCGGCAAGCGGCGCTCGTGCGCCTCGGCCACGCCCAGGAGCAGAGCGACAAGCCCGCCGACGCTGCGCGCGCCTACGCATCCGCTGCAGAGCTTCCCGGCCCGTACGCCGAGGAAGCGCTCGCCGGCCAAGCACGCACCGCCGAAACCACCGGCGATGCGGCAACGGCGAAAGATCTCTACACGCGCTTCCTCGCGAAGTACCCCGAGTCGGACCGGCGCGCGCTCGCGATGTCGCGGCTCGTCGCCCTCGGCGGCACGCCGCCCGCCGAGCGCGCGGCCCCCAGTGCCACCGTCGAATAGGGCACTGCTGCGACGCGCACGCCTTCGCTAGTGTAGTGTCTCGTAAATACCTTTACAACGATGGTGCTCTCTGATATCGACCTCCGCGGGGCCACGGAGGGGATGACGATGTGGGACTCGCCAGAGGCACTGATGGTCAGCAGCGAGGCCAAGCGGACGTTGGAG
>JACQEO010000070.1 GCA_016200545.1 Deltaproteobacteria bacterium
AACCGAAATCCACAGCCAAAAGTCGCGACGAAAAGCGCCCTTCCTTGAACAATCGACGCCGCGCGACTCGCAAATGACGCCTGCTAGGACGCTGGAAACCCTTGTCCCACGCGGGCTAGAGGCGTTTCGCGACAGAAACTACCTAGCCTCGGGGCTCGCGCATCACATCAACAACCCCCTGGCGACTATACGGACATTCTTGCAGCTGCTTCCGACGCACTATGAGGATCCGGAATTCCGGGAGAAGTATCTTGCGACGGCGCTGTCAGAGAGCGAGCGCATTCGTGACCTCGTAAAGGACATCATGCGTGCCACGACTGTTCCCGTCGAAGGGCGTGAAGTACAGGAGTTGGACGACATCCTGGCGCGTGCCGAGGACGGAGTGGCGAGCGCGATGCAAGCGAAGCGCGTTGTGTGTCGAAAGAACATGGCAATGGGATTACCGCCCGTGCGTGTACATGGGGAAGCGGCGACGTGTCTGTTCGTGACTCTGTTGCAGAATGCGGTGCGCTTCTCAGACGATGGCGCCGCGATCGAGATCAATAGTGAGATGGACGAACAGTCCCATCGTGTGGTGACGACGATTCGTGACTACGGGCCCGGGATTTCACCTGAGCACCGAGAGAAGATCTTCGAGCCGTTCTTTACGACAGCGGTGGACGGCCTTGGAATGGGATTGTTCGTTGCCTCGCGCATCGCCGATCTGCAGGACATCACGCTGACGTTCGAAAATCGTGAGCCGAGCGGGGTTGCTTTTACGGTGGCGCTGCCAGTAGCGGAGCCCGAGACGGCGGCAGTCCAGGAGCGCTAGGACTCCTCGCCGGGCTGCTCGACCGGGATGGTTCGCAATAGGTCGTCGAGCGACGCGTCGCTCTTCGCCGTCAAGCGACGATTCGCTGCCCGCCGAACGGCGAACAAGAAGTTCGGGCGGACGAGAAGCGCAAGAGCAGGGAGGAGCGTCATCGTCGCGAGGCTGGACACCAGCATCGCGAGGCTCACCATCCCGCCGAGCTCGACATGGATCGCGAGCTTCGAAGTGCACAGTACGAGATATCCTCCAGCAATAGCGGAGGAAACATAGATGATCGCCTTTCCCGAGGTCCGTAGCGTGCTGATGAGCGCCAGTTCCGCGGTTCGACTCGTCTGAAGCTCTTCACGGAAGCGAAACAAAAAATAGACCGCGTAGTCCGCTCCTATTCCAACAGCAAGCGCGGCGATCGCCGCCGTTACTGTGTCCAAAGGGACATCCAGCAGACCCATCATCCCGAAGTTGAAGATCACCGCCATTGCTAGGGGAGCAACCACGAGCATCCCTGCCATCAGCGAGCGCAGTACGAGGCTTGAGACTACAATAATGATAGCCGCGATCTGGATAATGTTGAGGATCTTCCCTCGAACCATGACCTCGGTCAGTGCGGCATCGGACGCAACCGTTCCCGAGTAGCGAACGGCAATGTCGGGAGGAAACGTCCGCTCGACCTGCTGTCGGATGCGCGCGATCAGATCCTGGCCGTGCTTGGTGGAATCAGAGTGGAGAAATACGCGAACCGCGGCGCTGCGATGTGCGGGGTCGAGTTGGCTATCGAGATCCTCGGGACCGGACATCGAATACAACAGAAGATATTGATTGATGAGATCGCTATTCGCGGGGACGATGGCGAAAGCCGGATCGCCTCCGTTGACGGCGCGATGCATCTCGCGAACGAGATCGACGATCGAGGTCGTCTTGCCGACGTCGGGGTCGGTCTCGATGAAACGTTGGAGGTCGGCGATCGCCTGAAGAACGGCGGGTGATTCGAGCGCACCGTCGGCTGTTCCCTCGACGAGAAGAATCAACGTGCTCGTGCCGGCAAATGCAGCGTTGAGGGCCCGGTCTGCGACGCGGACTGGATGATCCTGCGGAAATTGGCGCCGAAAGCTCGTGTCGACGTGGACGCGGGTCGCAAGCGCGAGCGCGACCCCCACGAGCGCGAGGCCGCAACACGTCACGACGCCGGGGCGACGTGAGACGACGCGTCCGACCTTGCTCAACCATACCTCGAGCAGGTGACCGCTGGCGGCCTCGCGCGCCATGTCAGTGGCGCGAGGTGCCGGCAGCAGAGCGCGAAGCGCGGGTATGATGGTCAATTCTATCGCGAGCGCCGAGATGATGCCGATCCCGGAAAGCAATCCGAAGTTGCGAACGGTGGCGGTTGCGAAAACGGTCAGTGAGAAGAAGGACAAAGCGGCGATTACCCCTGCGGTGATCATGACCGGCCCGACGAGAAGCAATGCCGTGCGAACGGCCTCGACGGAATCTCCGCAGCGATCGTACTCTTCGTAATATCGCTTCAAGATCTGAACGGCATGCCCGGCAGCAACCGCCAGGATGAGTATGGGTGTCGTCGTGTTGAATGGATCTAGCGGAATGCGCAGGAGGCCCATGATTCCAAGGCTCCAGATCACGGCAAACAGCGCGGTGACGAGCGGCAGAACGAGGCCTTGGAGTGTCCGGAACGCTTCATAGTGGATGATCCCGATTACCAGGACGGCGATCGGAAATAGGATCGCTGCGCGCTCCGTCATCTCGGACGCCGCCGCTGCGACGGCGATTGGTCCGCCGAGACGTACGATGAACGTCCCGTTGCTTTCTTGTGCGAGGGTTGATTCGACGCGATCTTTGATTTCGCGCCATCCGGGCAATTCTGGAGTCATTCGGAAGTTCGCGATGATAGCGGCGGCGGATCCATCGGCCGCGACGATCGTTCCCGAGTAGAAGGGGTTTGCGAAGGTGCGACGGCGCACCTCCTTTGCGTCGAGAGATCCCTCAATCAGCGGTCGGACCATCAGCGTCTCTCCACTGCCTTCGACGGCTTTTGCCATCCGTGACGCGAGACTCAGGTAAGTGGACGGCATGATCCCAGGAAGATCGCGAATGCGCCGCGTGACCCGGTTGAGTGTGGTGAGGAACTCAGGAGAAAAGACATTGTGGTCCTTCGGAAAAAGTCCGATGACGATCAGGTTCTTCTCGCCGAAATGAGTCTCGAGGATATGAAGCGCCTGAACGTACGGGTGGTTTTGTGGAAGCGTGGCATCGGGGTCGAACTCCACGCGCAGAACAGGCAGTTGAGAGCCCCAAAACGCCGTCAACGCGAAGAAGAAGGCAACGACGATGCCACGGTGCCGCAGCACGAAGTCGAGATAAGCTCTGAATGCAGACAGGAATCGTAGCATGCGGCTGTGATATGCGCCGGGCGGCGACAGATGGTCAAGTCCGAACGCGACTGACGCGAAGCGATTCGGATGCGGTTGTGCAGCAATTGATCGTCGAGGCGTTGTTGACGATCGCGTGAGGTCGATGCTAGCCGGGACCGAGGGCCGCAAGGACGAACGCTCATAGACGAGGAGCTTGCGTGGAACATCGTGAATCTGACGGTTAGTGCAGGCGGAGCAGTTACCGGCGGTGGTGGTGAGTCATGCTAGAAGCCGCATGCGGAATCCGGAGGTGGTGGATGGATCTTCTCGGGTTGATCCTTCTTAGCGGGGTCATCATGGCTGCGGTGGTGGGCAACGCGGGGCTCCCCTCTGACGTAGCGGACGCGCTCCGCACCTCCAAGGAAATCTACGTCGCCACGAAGCGCGCCGACGGGTTGCAGAGCAAGGTCGTGCCGGTGTGGTTCATGTACGACGGCGAAGCGGTCTACTTTTCGACGGGGCCGAAGAGCTACAAGGCGAGGCGGATTCGTCATGGGAGTCCGTTGTTTGTCTGGGTGGGGAGCGCCACGGGTCCGCATTTCGTCGGCAAGGCGACGCTGGTGAAGGCCCCGGAGCTCGCGGCGCGCATGGCGCCCGAGTACTCGCGGAAATACTGGATCGCGTGGCTCGGCTTCTTCCGGCCCGATCCCGAGCGGGTGCGCGCGGGGAAGACGATTCTGGTGAAGGTCGTCCCCGAGGACTGAGCGACTGGCAGCCCTGAGCGTGACCCGGTAAAACCGGGACGTGCTCACGATCTCCAACCTCAGCAAGGCGTATCGCGGCCAGCGCATCCTGGACGGGGTGAACTGGTTCGCGCCGGATCGGACGCGCATCGGTCTGACCGGCATGAACGGGGCCGGGAAGTCGACGTTGCTGAAGCTGATCGCGGGCCAGATCGAGCCGGATGGCGGCGAGATCAACCTCCCCAAGGGTACGACGGTCGGCTACCTGCCGCAGGAGGTGATCGGCGCCTCGGGGCGGACGGTATTCGACGAGGCGATGGGCGCCTTCGCGGATCTGCATGCGCTCGAGGCGGAGTGCCGGCGTCTCGAGGAGGCGCTCGGCGCGGCGCCGGTCGAGGGAGCCGCGCACGACCTGTTGATGGCGGCGTACCACGATGTGCGCGAGCGCTTCGACGGGCAGGTGCGGTACGACCTCGAGGCGGAAACGGAGCGGGTGCTGGTGGGGCTCGGCTTCCGTACGGCTGACTTCACGCGCGACCTCGGCACCTTCAGCGGCGGCTGGCAGATGCGGGTGGCACTCGCGAAGTTGTTGCTCTGCCGGCCGCGGGTGCTCCTCCTCGACGAGCCGACGAACCATCTCGATCTCGAGGCGCGGACGTGGCTCGAGGAGTTCCTCGCTGCGAGCGAGTCGCTCGTCATCCTGGTGGCGCACGACCGCTACTTCCTGGACGTCTGCGTGCAGCGCATCACCGAAGTATCGCGCGGCCGGCTCACGGACTACGACTGCAACTACACCGCCTACCTGGCGCAGCGGGAAGAGCGCCACGCCCAGGAGGCGGAGGCGTACGGAGCCCAGCAGGAAGAGATCGCGCGCATCGAGGCCTTCGTGCGGCGATTCCGCTATCAGGCGTCGAAGGCGGCGCTCGTCCAGAGTCGCATCAAGCAGCTCGAGAAGATGGAGCGGCTCACGCCGCCCGACGGACACGAGCGACGGGTGAAGATCCGCCTTCCCGATCCGCCGCGCAGCGGACGCATCGTCGTCGGCCTGGAGCAGGCGACGAAACGGTACGGCGACCTGACGGTGTACGAGGGCGTGGATCTACTGATCGAGCGCGGCAGCAAGGTGGCGCTCGTCGGCCCGAACGGCGCTGGCAAGTCGACGCTCTTGAAGCTGCTGGTCGGCGTCGAGCCGCTCACCGCTGGACGCCGCGTCTGTGGTCACAACGTACGGTTGGCGTACTTCGCGCAAGATCAATCCGCAGCGCTCGACGCGGAGAAGTCGGTCCTGGAGGAACTGACGGCGGTGACGCCGACCGAGTTGATGCCGCGCGTCCGCGACCTGCTGGGTGCGTTCCTCTTCAGCGGTGACGCCGTGGAGAAGCCGGTGCGCGTGCTCTCGGGCGGCGAGCGCAACCGCCTCGCGCTGGCGAAGCTCCTGATCGAGCCGGCGAATTGCCTCCTGCTCGACGAACCCACGAACCACCTCGACTTGACCGCCAAGGAGGTGCTGCTCGAGGCGCTCCTCGAGTACGAGGGCACGGTCGTCCTCGTCGCCCACGACCGCTACATCCTCGATCGGCTGCCCTCACAGGTGATCGAGGTCGGCCACGGCGGCGCGCTCCGCTACCTCGGCAACTACGAGGACTATCGCGCGAAGAAGGCGGCCATGGAGACCGGCTCGACGAGCTCCGTGGGTGCGCGGACCGGGTCGAACGGCGCACACGAGAACGGGATGCGCGTGCCGTCGCGGGGTGCTGCCGACGAGCGTGGAAACGGTGCGGAAGATGCGGCGCGGGCGCGCGTCGACCGGGACGTGGTGCGGCGGCGGGCGCGCGCCGAGGAGAAGCGCCGGCGTGAGGCGGAGGATCTCGAGTCGACGATCGCCGCCAAGGAGACCGAGCTCGCCGAGCTCACGCAGGTAATGAACGACCCCGACTTCTACCAAACGCACCCGGAGCCGCAGCGTCTGTTCTCGTCCTACGCGCGCTTGAAGCGAGAGGTCGAGGCGCTCTACGAGCGACTCGAGCGTCTCAGCGCGTGACCCCGCCCGCCGACCTCGCGGGGTAGAGGGGCAGCGGCTCGGCGGGCATCTCCAACGCCTCGAGTCGTCCGCTTCCCGAGCACGTCACGTAGAGGAGCCCGTCGCCGAGGCAGCAGTTGGTCGGCTCGGTGCCCTTCTCGAACGCGATCTCCTCGCGGATCGAACCGTCGGGCTCGAAGACCCAGAGCACGTCCCCGAGGCTGCCGGCCACGTACAGACGGCCGGCGACGTCGAAGCAGAAGCCGTCGGGGTAGCCGCGGGGAAGGGTGCAGTGGGTGGACGGCGCGGCGCCGGGACGCGCGTCCATGACGAGGATCTGCCGCGTCATGGTCTGCGCGACGTACAGACGGTCGTCGGGGCCGAAGGCGATGCCGTTCGGAAAGAGGGGTAAGTCGGCGACGAGCTCGACGGATCCGCCGAGCGTCGTACGCGCGACGCGGCCGACGCCGACGTCGGGGAGGTTCTCCCAGTCGTGAGGGTCAGTATAGTACAGCAGACCGTCGGGACCGAAGCAGAGATCGTTCGGCCGATGCGGCGGCACACCGGGGAGTCGCACGGCAACGTCGCTCACTTCGCCGGCGAGCGTCACGCGCTGAATGCGACCGGGGATCGGCTGCGGCGCCATCCAGCGACCTTCGGGACCGAGCGACATGCCGCCGTTGTTGGCGACGTAGAGGGCGCCGTCGGGTCCGAGGGTCGCGCCGTTGGCGCCGCCGCCGGTTACGGCGAGTATGCGCGCGGCACCGTGCTCGTAGAGCGACACGCGCTGGGCGCGGATCTCGACGAACGCGATGCGCTCGGGTCCGAGACGGACGGGACCCTCGGGGAATTCGAGATTCTCGGCAAGGAGACGTCGCGTGCGCATAGGGTCACCTCGTGGGAAGGAGGGCGGCGGCGCGCGCGGCGGCGAGCGCCGCTCCACTCGCGTGTCGATGCAAGACCTCGTCGATCAGATCGGCGAGCTGTCGCGCGGCGACGACGGGCGCGAGGCCGCCGCGGTGGATGTTCGAGACGACGGTTCGATCGGGCTCGGCCGAGCGCCGCGTCGGGCGGTAGAGCACGTAGGCGGAGAGACTCTCCGCGGTCGCCAGCCCGGGGCGCTCGCCGACGATGAAGCAGAAGACCTCGGGCTTCAACACCGCGCCGATCTCGTCCTGCACGCGCACGCGCCCGTTGCGGACGAAGAGCGGCGTGCCGAGCCGTCGCCCGCGACGGCGCAGCTCGCGGGTCAACGCGTGCAGCAGGGCGGCGCCGTTGGCGACGACCGCCGCCGACGACAACCCGTCGGTGAGGGCGAGCTGCACCTCGGATCGCTGGCGGCAACGGCGCAGGCGTGGCAGCGCGCTCCGATCGAGCTGCCGCCCGAGCGCGGGAACACGGACGTAGTCCAGGCGCGATCGCGCGCGCGTCGCGACCTCGGTGAGGCCGAGCTTGCGCACCAGCGCAGCCGGCACCTCACTGGTCACCGCGTCGCGTGCCCGCGCGTGATCGGCGACGAGATCGAGCCACGCCGTGGTGCGCAGCCGCGGGCCGGCGCGGCCGATCGCAAGCCGGGCCGGTGTGGCGGCGAGAAGGCGCGCCAGCGACGGCGGTGCGGCGCGGGCCGTCGTCATGGCGTGGCGAACACGCCGGGGTCGCCGGCGCGCGCCGTGAGGCGACCGTCTTGCATGAGTCCGAGCGCCGTCAGCCATTCCTCGAACTCGGGCGCCGGGCGTGCGCCGAGGAGCTCCCGCAACGTCGCGCCGTCATGGTAGCTCGTGCACTGATAGCTCAACATCACGTCGTCGCCGCCGGGGACGCCCATGAAGTAGTTGCAGCCGGCGGTCGCGAGCATGGTGGCGAGCGTGTCGCAGTCGTTCTGGTCGGCGTCGGCGTGATTGGTGTAGCAGGCGTCGGCGCCGAGCGGCACGCCGAGCAGCTTCCCCATGAAGTGGTCCTCGAGGCCGGCGCGGATGATCTGCCGGCCGTCGGCGAGGTATTCCGGGCCGATGAAGCCGACGACGGTGTTGACGAGAAAGGGGTCGTAGCGCCGCGCCAGGCCGTAGCACCGTGCCTCGAGCGTCATCTGATCGGCGCCGCCATGCGCACCCGCGGAGAGCTCCGACCCCTGGCCGGTCTCGAAGTACATGAGCTGCGGCGCGCGCAACGCGCCGCGCTCGTAGATCATCGCGCGCGCCTCGTCGAGCATCGTGACCGTGATGCCGAAGCTGGTGTTGCCGGCCTCGGTGCCGGCGAGGCTCTGGAAGAGGATGTCCATCGGTGCGCCGGCCTCGAGCGCGCGCATCTGCGTCGTCACGTGTGCGAGGACGCAATTCTGCGTCGGGATCCGCCAGCGCTCGATGATGTCCGCCGTGAGGCGGAGCAGCGCGACGACGTTCTCGACGGTGTCGACGCAGGGGTTGATCCCGATCAGCGCGTCGCCGGCGCCGTAGGCGAGGCCCTCGTAGACGGCGGCGGTGATTCCGGCGGGGTCGTCGGCGGGGTGGTTCGGCTGCAGCCGCGAGCTCAGGCGTCCGGGAAGGCCGATCGTCGTGCGCGCCTGCGTACAAACCGGCATCTTGTGGGCGCCGTAGACGAGGTCGAGGTTGGAGCACAACTTTCCGACCGCCGCCGCCATCTCCGCCGTGAGACCGCGGCTCGCGCGGCGGATGGCGTCGGTGGTCGTGGCGTCGTCGAGCAGCCAATCGCGGAGCTCGCCGACGCTCCAACCGTGAATCTCGCGGTACACGCGCTCCTCGACCTCGGCGTCGATGACGCGGCTCACCTCGTCCTCGTCGAGCAGCAAAACGGGGTGCGCCCGCAGATCCTCGAGCGTCAACTCGGCGAGGACGCGCTTCGCGTCCGCGCGCTCGAGGTTCGAGCGCGCCCCGATGCCGGCGAGCGCGTCACCCGACTTCGGCTCGTTGGCGCGCGCCAGTACCTCACGCACCGATCCGAAGCGGTACGAGCGGCCGTGGACGCGCGCCGAGAGCCTCACGACTCTGTGGTTAGCGGATCAGGGATGAGGCGACAATCGGGCCGCGGCGAGTATCGCGTCCGGGTCGAGCCACGTCCGCGGGTCGCGGCGAACGTCGCGGAGGGTCACGCCGCCGCCGGCGTCGAGGACGAAGGTGGCGGGCAGGGCGACCGACGCCGCCTCCGGTCCGGCAACAGCGAGTCCGAGACGCTCCGTCAGCCCGTCGCCGTCGACGAGAACGTAGGCGGGAACGCGGTGCTCGCGCGCGAACGTCAAGCTGCGCGGTGTCGCCGCGCCCGCCGTCAGGACGATGGCGAGCGTCACGTCGTGGCGCCCGGCGACGGCCGCGGCGAGATCGAGCACCCGCGCCTTGCTGGGTGCCGACCAATCGAGGCTCGGCACGAACGCCAGCACCGCCGGACGCCCGGCGAGATCCTGGAGGGTGATGTGCGGGCCGCTCATGTCGGGGAGCGTGAAGCCGGGAAACGCCTCGCCGACTCGCGGCCCGGCGTCCGGCAGCTCGTCGTGAGGCCGCGCGTCGGCGTGGTAGCAGGCGCCGACGCGGAGCGCGATCGCGAGCAGGTAGAAGCAGAGGAGCGTCGTGCCGATCTTGCCGGCGACGATCGTGCGCGCGGGCGGCGCGGCGTCGCTCACGCGCGATTCCCGCGTGGGGGCTTCAACCAGACGAATCCGAGCGCGACGATCGCGAGCGCGCCCGCCTCGAGCCGGAGCTGATCGTCGGCGAGCCGGTACTCGCCGGAGTACCAGGCGAGCAGGCGCAGGACGCTCGCGAGGATCAGGGCGGCGGCGGTCGCGGTGCCGACTCCTGAGGCGCGCTCGGGATCCCGCACGGCGGCGACCAGGCATCCGCCCCAGGCGACGAGCGTCGATCCCGCGAACGCGAGGATGTAGTAGCCCGAGTAGTCGGTGTCGAAGAGCGGACGCGCGAACACCTGGAAGAGCGCACGATCGAGGAAAGCCACGATGAACACGGCGCCGATCAGAAAGCACAAGGCGGCGGTCGCGGCCGCGAGCAGACGGTAGACCAGATACGCGCGGCGCGGCGAAGGCACGCCGCCTCCTCGCAGGCGCGCGCGGGGTTTGTCAATTCGCGCACGCTGGCGACAGCCGTAGGCGCGGTGTAAGAGGTTCGCGCCGCGCCGGCCGACGCCGTCGCGGCGAGGGGCCGCGATGCCGGCCCGGCGAGGTGCGCGCATGCGATCGGTCTGGATACCGCGAATCGGTCCGCCGGAAGTGCTCGAGGTGCGCGAGGTTCCGGATCCGCACGCGGGTCCCGGCGAGGTGCGCGTGCGCGTGCGTGCCTCGGGCGTCAACTTCGCCGACTGCATGGCGCGGATGGGCCTCTACCCGGACGCGCCGAAGCTCCCGTGTGTCGTCGGCTACGAGGTCGCGGGCACGATCGACGAGGTGGGCGCCGGCGTGGAGGACGTCGCGGCGGGAACCGCGGTACTGACGCCGACGCGGTTCAACGGCTATGCGGAGCTGGTCGTCGTGCCGGCTGCGCAGATCGTGCCGCTCCCCGAGGGAATGACCTTCGAGCAGGGAGCGGCGCTGCCGGTCAACTATCTCACCGCGATCCTCATGCTCGAGATGCTCGCTCAGGTGCGCGCCGGGGAGCGTGTCCTCATACACGGCGCGGCGGGCGGCGTCGGTCTCGCCGCCGTCCAGCTCTGTCTACTCCATGGTGCCGAGGTGATCGGTACCGCGTCGGCGAGCAAACACGCGGCGCTGCGCGAAGCGGGCGTCGCGCACGTGATCGACTATCGCACGGGCGACGTCGAGTCCGAGGTGCGACGCCTGACCGGCGGACGCGGCGTCGACGTCGTGCTCGATGCGATCGGCGGCGAGCACCTGCGACAGAGCTATCGCGTCCTCGCGCCGCTCGGGCGGCTGGTTGCGTTCGGGTTTTCCGCCGCCGCCCCGGGCACGTCGCGCCGCGTGCTCACCGCCCTCTGGCAGCTGGCGCGCATGCCGCGGTTCAGTCCGGTGACGCTCATGAACGACAACCGCGCGGTGATGGGCGTCAACCTCGGCCATCTCTGGGAGGAGACGGCGCTCTTGCGCACGCAGCTTGCGACGCTCGTCGACTACTACCGCGCGGGCAAGATCCGGCCGACGGTCGGACGCACGTTCCCGCTCGTCGAGGCGGCGGCCGCCCACGCCTACATCCAAGGACGGCAGAATGTCGGGAAGGTGGTGCTCACGACATGACGCCGAACCGACGGTGTTGCGCGCTCGGCTGCCTCAGCGGTGACAGTCTCATCGAAACCGTCGACGGACCGCTGGCGATCGCGACGCTCGTCGGCAAGTCGATGCCGGTACTGACACGCCTGCCGGAGCGGCGCATCGGCTTTCGCCTGATGACGAAGATCGCCTGCACGGCGACCGGGGTGCCGGTCGTGCGCGTCACGTTCGACAACGGGCAGCACGTCACCGTCGACCGCACGCACGTCTTCTACGCCCAGAGCATGGTCGAGCGGCCGATCGAGACACTCACGATCGGCGAGCTGCTCGAGACCAGCTTTCACTTTCCTCCGGGGTACGAGTACCGCACGATGGACGGCGGTACCGCGATCTCCGCGGGCGCGCTGTGCGTGCGGGCGATCGAGGACGCCGGTACCGCCGATGTCTTCGGCGGCATCGTCAACCAGACCGCGTCCTACTTCGTGACGGCAGGCGTGCTCTGCAAGGCCTGACGTGGGCACGACGCTGCTCATCGGCGGGTTGTGGGCGGCGTTCGCCGGAACGCACGTCTGGCTCTCTTCGACATCGACCCGCGCGGCGCTGATCCGACGGGTCGGCGCGCAGTCGTTCCAAGGGATCTATTCGCTGGTGGCGCTGCTGACGTTCATACCCCTGGTATGGATCTTCGCCACGCACAAGCACGCGGGACCGCTGCTGTGGATGACGATCGGTCCTCCGGGATTCGCCCGGCCGTTGAATCACCTCCTGATGGCGGCGGCGCTGGTGCTCTTCGTCGCCTCGCTGCTGCCGTCGTCGACGGCCCCGAGCGCGATGCAGGCGCGCGGCCCGGCGGTGGCGCACGGGATGGTGCGGATCATGCGCCATCCGATGCTGGCCGCGTTCGCGCTCTTCGGCGTCGCGCACCTCCTGATGAACGGGACTCTCGGTGACGTGCTCTTCTTCGGCGGCTTCCCGATTTTCGCGTGGGTCGGTGCGCGGCACCAGGACGCACGCAAGCTGCAGGAGGTGTCGGGCTACGAGACGCTCGTCGCGACGACGTCACTCGTGCCGTTTGCCGCCATTCTCGCGGGGCGTCAGCGTCTGGTCACCCGCGAGCTACCGGTCGCCGCGCTCGCGGGCGGCTTGTTCGTGACGGTGCTGCTCCGGCTCTATCACCGGACGCTCTTCGGTGGTTGATGACGTTCCGCGCGCTTCTAGGGCATGTGATGGCCGGGCTTCGTCGGTGGCCAGAGCTCGGGTGCGAGTGACTGGTCGACGGCGGGTGCTTCCGGCGGCGTCTCGTAGCTATCCCGACCGTCCTCGTACGCATGTCGGCGCCCGTGAGGACACCCGCGGCTGCCCCGGATCGGGTACGCCGGTACGCGCACGAGCGTCATGAGGCGCGCCCCGCGCGGCGATTCGAGACGCAGCTCGACGGCTGCGTCGACGGGCCCGCGGATGAGGCGCGCCGCCTCGGCGATCGTCATGCCGCGGGTCGCCTCTCCGTCGATCGCGCGGATGCGGTCGCCGGGACGAATGGCGGCGTCGGCGGCGGGGCTTCCAGGAAGGACGTTCGCGACGACGAGCGGACCACGCTGCGACTCGCCCTCACGGGCGAGCGAGATCCCGATCATACCGACCCGACTCTCAGCGGCGCTCGCGCGCGCGCGCGCGCAGCAGGGGTGACGGGCGGGATAGCCCTCGTGCACGTAAACGGCGCACGACGGCAGACTCAGGGCGGTGACGATGACGACGAGGCTCCTCAACTTGGACATCGTTCTCCTCCTCGACCGGGGGCGACGTTCCCCGTCTTATACGAAGATCCCCTGCCGTCTGGCGAGTAGGTCCGCGATTCCGGTTGCCAGCGCTTCGCGCAGATGTGCCGTCGTTTCGGCGACAAGCTCCTCTTCGGAGCGGCCGTCGGCAACCGGCGCGGCGATCGGCGGGCAGAACTGGATGTGCCATTTGCTCGGGAGCGGAAGCGCTCCGGCGATGCCACACAGCGGAAAGATCGGTGTCAGCGGGATCCACGGGATACCGACGAGCTGACCGACGCGATAGAGCCGGGCGACGACCGGATAGGCCTCCTCGGCGCCGACGATCGCGACCGGGACGATCGGCGCGCCGGTCCGCACGGAAAGCCGGGCCGTGCCGGTCTTGAAGGGGCGCAAGCGGTAGCGCTCGGTGCAGAGCTTTTCGACGCCGGCAATGCCCTCCGGAAAGAGAGCGATGATCCCACCACGCCGGAGCAAGAGCTCGGCGTTGGCAAGCGACGCCGGAACGCCGCCGAGGCGTCGATACAGCGGCCCGACGAGCGGCAGGGCGTCGACGAAGCGATCGTAGAGGACGCGCAGGCAGCGCGACGGCTGCCGCAGCTCGAGCGCGACCGCCAGCATGAACGCGTCCGCCGGTACCGCGCCGGAATGGTTGGCGGCGATGATCGCCGGCGCGTCGTCGGGTACGTGCTCGAGGCCGGAGACCTCGATGCGCCAGTAGTGATCGAAAAGGAACCGCAGCGGTCGTAGCCAAGCGCGGCGGAGCGCGAGGTCGAGGTCGAAGGGATCGGGCGACCGTTCCACCGGCGCCGCCTCCACCGATGCCCCGGTCTCGACGACCGGCGGCGACGCCGGGGGTGCTACCGTCGGCGCGGGCAACTCGATCTCCGAGGTGACGGGGGAGGGCAGCACGGGCGGCGGCACATGGACGGGGCCGCCACGCGGCGCGATCGCGGCGAGCACGACGTGGATGTCGTGTGCGACCAGATCGTCGAGGTTCGCGAGGAGCGCCCGGGCCTTCGGAGTGTCGACGAAGCGGGCTTCGACGGTGATGCGCTTCCCATGCCGCGCCCGCATGGTCAGGGCGTCCTGGCGGACCCGACGCAGCGTCGCGCTGTCGAGCGCACCGACGACGATGGCGCTCACCGCGCCGGCGGTCTCGCAGCGCACGGTCGCGGCGAGGAGGCCGGTCGGCGGCGGGATCGATTTGCCTTCGAGGACGGGCGAAGGTATCGCGGCCTCTGGCTCGGAGCGCGTGGGCATAGGTAAACGGGGGAGAATTCGTGGGATCCCAAGTAATGTCTCCCGCGGCCGACCGCGTTGTCAACGTGGGTTTTCGCGTCCCGGCCGGCTTGCGTCGTCGAGCGCGCGTCGCTATGGCGAACAACAGCGTCGCGCGCGCGGCGGCGTGATTCGTCCATGCGATCGTGAGCCCAGCCAGCCGTTCCCGCGTTTTGTTCGCGCTCCCGAGCCTGCGGGGCGGCGGCGCCGAGCGCGTCATCGTGACGCTGCTCCACCACCTCGATCGTGATCGCTTCGAGCCGCACCTGGTGCTCGTCGAGGGTACGGGGCCCTACTTCGCGCACCTCCCGCGCGACGTGCCGGTGCACGTCCTCGCAGCGCCCCGTCTGCGTCGCGCCATGCTCGACATGGTCCGCGTCATCCGCCGCGTACGGCCGACGATCGTCGTCTCGACGCAGGGCTACATGAATCTCGCGCTGCTGGGGCTGCGGCCGTTTTTTCCGCGCGCGCGCCTCATCGTGCGCGAGGTCATCGGCGAGCGCTACCTCGAGAACAGCCGGTTTCGGGCGCTCTTCTACCGCGTGTATCTCCGCCTCGTGCGACGTGCCGATCGCATCGTCGTGCAATCCGACGCGGTCCGCTGCGAGATGGAGGCACGGCTCGCGGTCGCGCCCGGACGCGTGGTGCGCGTCTACAACCCGGTTGATACCGCGCGCATCGACACCGCCGCGCGTGTCGCACCGCCGCTGCACGACAGTGGGCGTCCGCACGTCGTCGCGGCCGGGCGCCTCGACCATCAGAAGGGCTTCGATCTGTTGCTCGAGGCGTTCCAGGGCGTGGTGCGCATCCTCGGCCGAGGGACGCTCACGATTCTCGGGGACGGACCCGATCGGGCGACTCTCGAGGCACGTGCCGCGGAGCTCGGGATCGCCTCCGCGGTCCGCTTCGCCGGGTTTCAGGAGAACCCGTTCGCATACTTCGCTGCCGCGGATCTCTTCGTCCTCTCCTCGCGCTACGAGGGTTTGCCGAACGTCGTGCTCGAGGCGCTCGCTTGCGGATGTCCCGCAGTGGCCTTCGATTGCCCCCACGGCGTGCGTGAGATCGTGCGCGACGGGATGAACGGCGTGCTCGTGCCGCCCGAGGACGTGCCGTCGTTGCGTGCTGCGATGCTGCGGGTGTTGCAGGATTCCGACGAGCGTCTGCGGCTTGCGGCGAACGCGCGCGCCAGCCTCGAGCCGTTCCTCGTCGCGACGATCGTGCGCCAGTGGGAGGCATTGCTCGATCAGGTGCGTTGAGGCGTGCCGCCGCGTGCGAAATGGCGCCGCGCGTCGCCGCAACGGCGCGCGCGCCGCCGATCAGTCGGGGTGCAAGCGTAACGGCGTCTCGACGCCGACGTCCCAGCCCGTTCGCAGCGCGATGTATTGCGTGTCCGCGGCGTCGCGGGGCAGGCAGCCGGCACGCGCACGCACCTGCGCTTCCATGCGCTCGACCGGCTCGGTCGTCACCGCGGGTGCCGGGAACGGGTGTCTAGCGCTGCCGAACTGCGGCGGATGTGCGTACTCGCGATAGGCGTTGCCGGTGGCATAGACGGATGCGCCGTGGGTCGCGCGCAGCGCGCTGTCGGGCTTGCCGCCGCGGCGTCGCGCGTAGCCCGAGAGGACGAAGAGGGACTCGACGACGTTGCCGGTCGCGCCATCCTCGAAGCGCGCGCCCCATTCCCCCCAGTCCTCGACGATGACGTTCCGTATGTCGGCGCGCGCCGGTCCCGAAACGATCGGGTTACGGATCCATCCCTTTTGCAGCCAGCTGTGGTGCAGCGAGATGTTGGTGCCGCCCTCCTTGCAGAAGACGGAGCGCGTATTCCCCGCGAGGAAGAGATATTGCGCCGTCACGTCGTGTGCGCCATAGCCGATCGAGAGGCCGTCGTCGTGCGAGCCCGTCGACGAGATGTGGCTGAAGACGATGTCGTGGGCGTCCGGGCTCTGGGCACGAAGATTGTCGTAGCCGTTCCGCAGGCGCAGATCGCGGACGATCACGTCGTGCGCACGGACGTCGAGGAGCGCGACCTCGTTGCGGAGATCGCTGCCGTCGAGCGTGGCGCCGCGGCCGTCGACCGTGACGTGCGGTGCGGTGAGATACGGCAGCGGCCGCGTGATCATGATCGGCTCGTGGACGTCGAAACGGAGAATGGCGTTGCCGGTCCCGTTGACGTCGAGGAGCGCGGCGCGCAGGCTCTCGACCGTCGGCTCCGTGACCCAGACCTCGCGGCCGCCGGCGCCGCCGGTCGTGCCGCTACCGAAGCCCTCGAGGGGTTCGTCCTGCGCGCCCGCCGCCGGCGCCGTGGACTTGGTGCGGGCGCCGCGCCGCGCGGCGGACGTCGGCGACGACGCCGGCGTGGCCTGGGGCGCGGGCGAGCGCCGCGCGCGTGCAGGCGCCTTCCGCCGAGCGGACGGAGCGCCGGCCGTCGAGCCGTTCTCGCCGCGTGCCGCGAGCGTGCAGGCCGCGGCGCCGACTACCATGAGCGTCGCCGCGAGCAGGGCGCTCCGCACCCCGAGCATCGCGCGTCGCGACCGCGGCGCACGATGTCGCCCGGGTACCTCGCGGCGCGTCCCGACCGTCGGCTCACGAGCGAGCGCAACGTAGGAGGATCCACGTGGAAACATCGGCCGGGAAACGCTACCACGGCGATTCGTCGTTGTCGCCGGCGGTGGCGTGTGCGGTGCGCGCAAAGAACGCTACTTGGCGCGGTGTGTGTTCCATCGTATATCAGAATGCGCGTATCCGCGGAGCTCGCCGCATCACCTCCACCTCGACGAGCCGACACGTTTTCGCAGAACGGGAAGCCCACGCAAGCCATGGTGACGAAGGTCGATCGCCGTCGTACAACCAGCATCCTGGTGTGCCCGAGCTGTGGAGGCGATGTCGAATCCGCCTCCGGTGGGCTCGAGTGCGTCGCCTGTCGCTCGCTGTACGCCGACGACGGTGTGCTCCGCTTCGTGAATCGCGAGGCGTACGCCGAGTCGTTCGGGCTGCAGTGGAAGACGTTCTCGCGCGTGCAGCTCGATTCCGGCCGGCTCGCCGATTCCGAGCGGCGATTTCGCTCGGAGACCGCGCTGCAGCCGAGCGACGTCCGCGGCAAGGTGGTGCTCGAGGCTGGCTGCGGCATGGGCCGGTTTCTCGACATCGTGTCGCGCGACGGTGCCGCGCTCGCGGTCGGGATCGACCTCTCGAGCGCGGTGGACGCCGCCGCGGAGAATCTCGGTCGTCGTGACAACGTCCTCATTGGGCAGGCGGACATCTTCAAGCTCCCCTTCAAGCCGGGATCGTTCGACGTCGTCTACTCGATCGGTGTGTTGCATCACACGCCGTCGGCTGAGCGCGCCTTCAAGGCGTTGGTGCCGCTCGTCGCGCCGGGTGGCACGATCGCGATCAGCGTCTACGCCGCCACCGTCAAGCCCGGAGTGGGCTGGGCGTTGAACATCTTTCGCCGGCAGGCGTTTCGCGTGGTCACGCGACGTCTGCCACGGCGACTCCTCTTGTGGTGGTCGCAGTACGCAGTCCCGCTCTTCTGGGCGATCGACAAGATTCCCGTGGTCCGCTACGTGCGCTATCTGTTCCCGGTTCTGATCTACAAGGACTATCCGCTCGATTGGTCCGTCCTCGACACCTTCGACACCTACGCCACGCAGCTCGAGTCGCGGCATCGACCGAAAGAAGTGTTCCGCTGGTTCCGCGAGATGCGGCTCGCCGACATCGACCTGCTCGACAGCGACGACGGATGGGTGAGCGTGCGCGGTCGTGTACCGCTGCGGCTCGCCTGAGGGCGCGCTCGCGCCATGTGCGGCATCGCGGGGATCTTCAACTTCGATCCATATCGGCCCATCGACGTCCCGCTGCTGCGGGCGATGAACGCCGCAATCACGCATCGCGGCCCCGATGAGGACGGCTTCTACGTCAACGGTCCCGTCGGCCTCGCGAATCGACGCCTCAGCATCATCGGGCTCGCCGACGGACGCCAGCCGATCGCCAACGAGGACGAGACCGTGTGGACCGTCTTCAACGGCGAGATCTACAACTATCCGGATCTTCGCCGCGAGCTCACCGACCGCGGCCACCGATTCCGCACCAGCACCGACACCGAGGTGCTGGTCCATCTCTACGAAGAGGAAGGCGAGGACTTCGTCCACCGTCTGAACGGGATGTTCGCGATCGCCCTCTGGGACGTTCGCCGCCGGCGCCTGTTGCTCTACCGTGACCGTCTGGGAGAGAAGCCGCTCTACTACGTGCAGGCCGGCGGACGGCTGCTCTTCGCCTCCGAGATCAAGGCGATCTTGCGCGATCCCTCCGTCGAACGCGCCGTCGATCTCGAGGCGCTCTACGACTACCTGAGCTTTCAGTACAATCCGCGACGCGAGACCATCTTTCGCGGGATCGCGCGCTTGAAGCCGGGCACGATGCTTGCCGTGACGGCGGACGGCATCGCCGAGCGCACGTATTGGGAGATCCCCGCCGCGGTGGACGCGCCGCGCTTGGAGGACGAGTACCTCGAGGCGCTCGGCGACCTCCTGCGCGACTCGGTCCGGCGACGCCTGCTGAGCGAGGTACCGCTCGGCGCCTTCCTCAGCGGCGGCATCGATTCGAGCGTCGTCGTCGGGCTCATGACCGAAGCCCTCGCCCGTCCGGTGCAGACGTTCTCGGTCGGCTTCAAGGTGGCGGGCGGCTACGACGAGAGCGAACACGCGGCGCGTGTCGCACGCCATTTCAGCGCCGATCATCACACGTTGGTCGTCGAGTCGATGGACGTCGAACGGCTCCTGCCGCGCACGGTGTACTCACTCGACGAGCCGATCGCGGACTTCGCGGCGATTCCGACCTTCCTGGTGTCCGAGTTCGCGCGCCAGCACGTGAAGGTCGTGCTGACGGGCGAGGGCGCCGACGAGCTCTTCGCCGGCTACGATCACTATCGCCTGCCGGCGATACTCGGGCGCTACCAGCGCTTGCCGGGTGGAGTGCGCCGGATGTTGTCGGCGCTCGGCGCCGCCGCGCCGCCACGCGTCGCCAAGGCGCTCGCCGCCGGCGCGCTCGACCCGCTCGCAGGGTTCCGGCTCGTCAAATCGGTCTTTCGACCCGACGACCTCGACCGCCTCCTTTCCGGCGACGTCCTCGGGCGACTGAACGGCGTGGCCATCCAGCCCGACTTCGCGCGCGTCTTCGCACGTGCTCGTGACCTCGATCCGCTGAATCGCTATCTACTCGCCGACCTCGCCACCTGGTTGCCCGAAGACCTCCTCATGAAGGTCGACAAGATGAGCATGAGTGTCAGTCTCGAGGCGCGCGTGCCCTTTCTCGATCATCGCGTGGTCGAGCTGGCGGCGGGGATGCCGTCGACGCTCAAGTGGCGGCACGGAGGCAAGTACATCTTGAAGCGCCTCGCCACCGGTCTCGTCCCGCAGGAGATCATCGACCGGCCGAAGCACGGTTTTCGTCTACCGCTCGACCGCTGGTTTCGCGCCGAGTTGCGACCGATGGCCGAAGACCTGTTGCTCGGACGCCACGCACGCGAACGAGGCTTCTTCGACCCGGCGGCTGTCGCCGGGCTGTGGGCACGCTACCTCGCCGGGCGCGACGACTGCTTCATGCAGATCTGGACGCTCGTCAATTTCGAGATCTGGTGCCGCGGCTTCCTCGACGGCTGCAACGCCGAGGCGGCGTGAGCGGCGTCGCCGGTACCGTTCCCGGCGTCCGCCTCGCGTACGTCACCGCCGGGTTTCCGGACCTCACGCAATCCTTCGTGCGGCGCGAAGTCGAAACGCTGCGCGCGCTCGGGGTGCCGCTCACGGTCTTCTCGGTGCGCCCTGCGCCGCGTCGATTTCCCGACCCGACCCTGGCACGTTACGTCGAGGAGACGATCTACGGCGGGCGGCGTTTGTCCTTCGCCTTGCTGGCGGCGCACGGGTATTTCCTGGGGCGCGCGCCGCGGCGCTACCTCGCCGCGCTCGCGCGCGTGCTGGCGCTGGCCTTCCGGCAGCGCCGCTGCGGCACGCTTCCCCTTCGGACCTGCGTCGTGTTTCCGATGAGCGTCTACTTCGCGCGCGTGATGCAGCAGCGCGGGGTGACGCATGTGCACGCGCATTTCGCGAATCATCCGACGACCGCGGCGCGGATCGCCGCGAGCTTGCTTGGCGTGCCGTTCACGTTCACCGGCCACGCGTGGGACATCTTCGTGCCCGCGAATCAGATCGGACTCGCGGAGAAGATTGCGGACGCTGCGGCGGTCGTCACCTGCACGGAGTTCAATCGCAGGTTGCTCTGTGACTTCGTGCCGCGTGCGCAGCACGCGAAGATCGCGCTTTGCTATCACGGCATCAGCGTCCCCGCGGTGACGCCTGTGGAGCGCGCGGACGATCTGATCGTCGCGGTTGGGCGGCTGACGCCGAAGAAGGGCTTTCGGCATCTCGTCGCCGCCTGTGCGCAGCTGGCGCGCGACGGCACCGGCTTCCGGTGCGTGATCATCGGCGAAGGTGATGAGCGATCGGCGCTCGAGGAAGCGATCGCTCACGCCGGTCTCCGCGCGCGGATCACGCTCGTCGGTGCGCGGTCGCATCGTGAGGTGATGGAGTGGATCGCGCGCGCGGCGGTGTTCGCGCTACCGAGCATGGTGGCCAAGGATGGGTCGATGGACGGCATTCCGAACGTCATTCTGGAGGCGTTCGCGGTCGGCACGCCGGTCGTCTCGACCCGCCTCTCCGGGATTCCCGAGGTCGTGCGTGACGGAGAGACGGGCGTCCTCGTGCCGGCGGACGACCCGGTCGCGCTCGCGGCGGCGTTACGCGACGTGCTCGCGCACCCGGAGGTGCATCGCGCGCGTGCGCGCCGCGGGTACGAGCTCGTCGCCGCGGCGTTCGATCTCGACCGTAACGTGCGGAGCTTCCTCGCGTGGATCACCGCGTCACATGGCGATGCGCGCGCCGCGCCGACGGACCGGGTGCAACGCGCCGTTTCTTGACACCCCCCAGCCATCCGATGGTACTGAGGTGAGCATGCTCGAGCAGATGCGACGCCATACCGAGGACATCATCCGCTACTACGGCGAGATCAGCCGACGCATCGCCGGTAGCGGTGTGGAAGGCATTCCGCACGTGCTCGAGCTCGCGAAACAGATCGAGACGGCAATGACGGACGTCGGCGCCGAAGAGCTCGCGTGGATCGGGGCCGAGATCAAGCAGCTCCTCGACCAGCTCGTTCGTATGGACGCCCAGCTGCAGCAACTGCGCGAGCTGAAGGTTATTCTCGCGCAGCAGCCGGAATCCGAGCAAAGTCGCCGCCGCTCGTCGTCGCTCTGATCGCGAAGGGCGATCGACCCTGAAGCCCGCCTCTGCGCGCCGCCTCGGTGCCGACGATGACGGGCCGATTGCACCGCAGCGTCACGATGGGCGGTGCTGGTCGTGCAGATTTGCATGACGGAGTCGGCGGCGTTCTAGCGCTACTCACTGAAAAGACAGGTTTTTTCGGCTACGTATGGCCGTCGAGTGGCACCGGAATTGCTCTCTTGAGGATCATCCTACTCGAACCATCAGCCAGCAGCGCGAAGGAGACCCCCGCCGTGACCCAGGAGATCCGCGAACTCATCGACCGCATCCTTGCCTCGTACGACGAGATGGACCGCCGATTCACGGCGGCCGGCGGACTTGGCAGTCTCCTCAGCCTGTACGAGCAGGTCCGCCGCGAGCTCGAGCGTGTCTCGTTTCAGGAGCTCGATCGCATGACGGGGGAGATCAAGAACGTTATCGAGGCCCTGCTCACGATCGACTACGAGCTGCGGAAGGTCCAGAATCTCAAACTCGTCTTCGATTCCCGCGGGGGCATGGGCGGTCAGTAGCGCGCCGGCGCGCGATAGCGTGCAGCGGCGGGGACGTGCAGTGCTGCAGGGTTATGACGTCGGTGTTGGCCCGGTCGAGTCCGAGAATTCTGCAAGACGGCGTCGTTAATCACCCGAAATTGTGGGTTGAAGGCGCAGGAGGGCACGAGTACAATTTCCTCGTTTCGCCCCAGAGTTCTGCAAGACGTGGGCAGAGCTGCGAAGTCGGTCCAGACTGGCGCAACGACGATCATGACCGCCCACCGCGAACGACCCCCGATGCGTGCCGAGCAGGCTTCCGGTCAAAGCGTCCCGACCGAGGAGTCATCCGAGCATGGCAGCCTGGTCGTGGTGCAGGAGCGCGTGCTCGCCGAGATCTCACACGAGCTCGGTAACTTCTTTCACAAGCTCTATTACTGGTCGGATTACATCAAGAGCGACAGCGAGGGTGCGCGGAAAGCCGACTCGACCGCCGGACACATGCTCGAGCGGACGATCAGCAATCTCGAGGACTTCCTCAAGGTCGCGCTCGAGTACTTCTATCCGATCCGGCTGAACTTCACGAAGACGGGGGTCGGCGAGCTGCTCGACGGCTTCATGACGCATCTGAGTGCGCACCTGAATGGCAACGAGGTCCGCGTCTTCCGCGACGAGATCGGCGAACCCTCGACGATCCTGATCGATCCCTCCCGCATCTCGCAGGCATTCCGTATTGCGCTCCACCAGGTGCACGAAGACCTGAAGTCGGGCGGCGCCTTGACGGTCACTCTCGGCAAAGGCAGCCGACGCGACTTCCCGGGACTCGAAATGCGCCTCGAGGTCGAGCCCAAAGTGCCGCCCTCCCCGCTCTTCCGGACGGCGGAGGCAGGCGTCGAGTGGGCGGTCGCCCACAAGCTGATCGAGATGCACGGCGGCGAGATCGTCGAGCGCTGTGATGCGAATGGGAGGAAGACGGTGCTGATCTTCCTTCCGCTGTACGTCTAGGAGAGGACATGGACACGAGGATTTTGATTGTCGATGACGACCCGTTGATCTGCCGTCAGCTCGAAGATCTCTACACCTCACAACAGTATCTCGTGAGCAGCGCGGGGAATGCCTCGGAAGCGCTGCGCCTGCTCGGCGAGTACGATTTTTCCTTGGCGGTGGTGGATCTTCGCATTCCAGGGACGGACGGCATCGGTCTGACGCGCGAGATCCGCGAGCACTGGCCCGACCTCGACGTGATCATGATCACCGGCTACGCCAGCATCAAAGGCGCCGTCGAGGCGATCAAGCAGGGTGCCAGCGACTACATCACCAAGCCGTTCCAGAAGGAGGAGATCCTCCTCGCCACCGAGAAGGTCCTCGAGAAGCGTCGCCTGCTCGACGAGATCAACTATCTGCGGAACCAGCTCTCCAACCGCTACTCGTTCGCGAATATCGTCAGCCGCAACCGCGTCATGCACGATATCTTCGAGACCATCGAGGTCCTCGCGCAAAACGATGCGACGGTGCTGATCACGGGCGAGTCCGGTACCGGCAAGGAGCTGGTCGCGCGTGCGATTCACTACCAGGGGAAGCGCAAGTCGGGCCGGTTCGTCGCGATCAACTGCGCGGCGTTTCCCGATACGCTCCTCGAGAGCGAGCTCTTCGGATACGAACGCGGCGCGTTCACGGGAGCGGTGCACGATCGCGTCGGCAAGATCGAGCTCTCGACCGGCGGTACGCTCTTCCTCGACGAAATCGAGAGCATCACGCTGAACATGCAGCTCAAGCTGCTGCGCGTGCTCGAGGAGCGCGAGGTCGAACGGCTGGGCGGCAATCGCAAGGTGAAGGTCAACATGCGCGTCATCGCGGCGACCAACGTCGAGCTCACCGAACTCGTCGCCGACGGGCGCATGCGCGAGGACTTCTTCTATCGGATCAACGTCGTGCCGGTGAAGATTCCCCCGCTCCGCGACCGCATCGAGGATATTCCGCTCCTGGTTTGCGAGTTTCTGCGCAACAGCGAGATGGCTCGCGAGCGTGGCATCACGCGAGTCTCCAACAAAGCGCTCTCCGAGCTCATGGGGTTCAGCTGGCCCGGCAACGTGCGCGAGCTCGGCAACGTCCTCGAGCGGGCGATTCTGCGTACGACGGGTCCGGTGATTCGCGAGGTCGATCTTCCCGGCGCCGGCAAGCGCAAGGACCTCGAGTCGCTCCGGCGCACCTACGATTACGAGGTGCCCCTCAAGGAGTACTTGCGCCGAGCGGAGAAAGACTATTTGAATCACGTCCTCAGGAAGAACCGTGGCAGCATCAATCTCAGCGCCAAGCATGCGCTGGTCGACGCGGCGACGCTGCATCGCAAGATGAAGCTGCACGGTCTCGCGCGTGAAGACTTCCGAGGCCGGGGTCGGAGCGAGCCGGATCAAGCGCTGGTCGGCTGAGCCGTCCTCTGCCGCGACGCGGGCTCGCACGCTGGCGGAGGATCGATGTATCTGACGTTCTTCGGCTTTCGTGAGAAGCCCTTCAATCTCACGCCCGATCCGAAGTTTCTCTACCTGAACGCGAGCTACCGCGAGGCGCTCGCGGCCCTCCGCTACGGCGTCAACGAACGCAAGGGATTCGTGTCCCTGATCGGCGACGCCGGGACCGGGAAGACGACGCTGCTCCGCCAATTGCTCGGCGAGCTCGGATCGGACGTCCGCAGCGTCCTGGTCCTCAATCCCGCGATCGGCTTCGACGAACTCCTGGTCTTCATCCTGACCGACCTCGGTCGCGCGCCGGCGCCGGGCACACCGAAGCTACGGTTGCTCCAGGCGCTCAACGCCGAGCTGCTGGATACCCTTGCGCGCGGTGGCAACGTCGTCGTGCTGATGGACGAAGCGCAGGATCTCTCCATCCCCGTTCTGGAGGAGCTGCGGCTGCTCTCGAACCTCGAGACGGCGAAGGAGAAAATTCTACAGTTCGTTCTCGCCGGCCAGCCCGAACTCGACGCGATGCTGGCGCGCCCCGAGCTCCGCCAGCTCCGTCAGCGTGTCGCGGTGCCGGCGCGCCTGCGGCCGTTGGCGCGCGGCGAGGTCGCGGCGTACGTCGCCGCGCGCGTCGCGGCCGCCGGCGGCGACGCGCGCGGGCTCTTCACGGGGTCGGCGCTCCGGCAGCTCTATGGGTTCTCGCGCGGCGTTCCGCGTCTGGTGAACGTGGCGTGCGACAGCGCACTCGTTACCGCATATGCCGCCGGCAGACGGCTTGTCGATCGCAAGATCATGCGGGAGGCCATGAAGGATCTACGCCACGGTCGGTACCAGCGGCCCATGGCAGCGGTCTGGCGGACGCGGGTGGCGACGGTCGCGATCGCAGGGACGGTCGGCGCGTTGGTGGGCCTCATGGTGTCGCGACGTGCCGTTGGACCGCTCGTTCTGGGGCGCGTGCCGGCGGCGCCGAGTCCATCGGCCACACGCGCGCTGCTAGCGGCGGCGCCCGCTCCGCGCCCCACAGCGGAGGCCACGCCGCCCGGCGAGCTCGCCGACGAAGATCACGGCGCCGCACCCGTGCTGGTGGCACCCCCGTTTCCGGTGCCGGGTACGCTCGTAGTCTCGCTGCCCGTGATGCCCACTTCCGTGGTTGCCGCCCCCACGGTGGACCGAACGGCGGTGGTCGAACCGCCGCGGCCTCGAGCGCTGGCGTCGCCACGCGTGCCACCTTCCGAGGGCACCGCCGGCGTCGTCGATGCCGCGGGACCCGCGCCCACGGGCGGCAGCGGCGACGAGCGATGGATCTTCGTGCAAGCGGGAGACGACCTCTCACACATCGCGCGGCGCAACTACGGCCACGTCACGCTGCCGCTGCTGGAGGCCATTCAGCGGGCGAACCCCGCGCTCGTCGATCGCGATCGGTTGAGCATAGGGCAGGCGATTCTCTTGCCCCCGGATCCACACCCCGCGAGCGCGCCGATGCCGGGCGGAGATGCTACCACCGGCGCCGCCCCGTGAGCCCATGACGCCCGCGCGGGCGAATAGAGCGGTTGCCATGGCATTGCGCGCTGCGGCCGTGCGTCGCTAAGCGCCGAGCGACGCCGCGCTTCCGCATCACCTGCGGACATGGTCGGGTGACCCGCCTGCACGATGCCGCACAAACGCAAGTACGGCGTGAGGGTGGCGGTAGCGAAATGGGGCGGTGCTAACGCCATGCGATCACGAACGCGGCGCCTAGGTCCTTGAGTCGCGAGGGGAAACTAAGCCCCAGACGAAGCTGAAAAAGCTGAGAGGTTTCGCGACCCTCCGATCTCCTATGGCATTGAACTTGCTGCCATCCACTGTGCCGATGCCTCCCGTGACCGCCAGTCAGAAAGAATGGTTCGTCCTCCGCAGTAAGCCCCGTAAGGAGGATTGCGCGGTCCGCCATCTCCTCCGTCGCGGCATCGAGGTGTTCTTTCCTCGCATCCTCGAGCCGGTAGGTATCGGCAGCGGGTGGGCGACCGTCCCACTCTTTCCGGGGTATCTGTTCGTCGAGATCACGCTGCACCAGGATTTCCATCAGATCATCTGGACGCCGGGTGTGAAGGGGTTCGTCGCCTTCGGAGATATTCCGACGGCGATTCAACCCGGGGTCGTGCACTTCTTGCGGCAAGAGGGTGGTTCCGACGGCGTAATCCGCCCGACCCGGCGCTTTCATATCGGCGACCGGGTGCAGATCAAGCGCGGTCCGTTCGCAGGATTGATCGGCATCATCGAAAAGCCGTGTCCCGAACACGGGCGGATTCGGGTCCTGATGGACTTCCTGCGGCACGGTACGGCAGTCGAGGTTCCAGTCACGGCCATCGGTTTGATGTAGCGGCAGCCGATGGTTCCGGTTGCACGGTCGCACGCCGACAGCCCCGGAAGATTGGTTGTTGATGAAAGAATACGAGAGCTTGAGCGGAAACGAACGGCGGAGCTTTATGGAGAGTTCCGCCGCGACGGAGAACACGCGATGACACAGTACCCAAACCCGAGACGCTGGGCGGCCGACTGCATGGTGGCCATCCTCCTGCTCAGTTTCGCCGGATGCAGCGAAGTCGGCCGCAATCTTCCGCCACCAGGGGAGACGTACGCGCTCACGCAGGCCGCGGTCACGCGCAGCGACTACCGACTGCAGGCGGGTGATCGACTCAACATCAAGTTTCCCTACCACACCAAGCACAACCAAGAGCTTCCAATCCGACCCGACGGCAAGATCACTCTCGAGCCCACCGGCGAGATCATCGCCGAGGGGTTGACCCCGCTCGAGCTCGAGGACCTCATCAAGCAGCGGTCGTCACGCGTGCTCAAGAATCCCGAGGTCGTCGTCATCGTGACGCAGATCGGCGATCGCCGTGCCTTCGTCGGTGGTGAGGTCGGGCGTCCAGGCTTCGTTGCCGTTCAGGAGGGCATGACGCCGCTGCAGGCGGTGCTCGCGGCGGGCGGTTTCAAAGATACTGCGCGCAAGGACAGTGTTCTCTACATCGCGCGCGGCGCGACCGGCGCCTATCAGGCGAGCCGCGTCGACCTCGACGCCGTCGTCCGCAACGGCGTCGCGGAAACGGTGCGCTTGACCGGAAGCGACGTCGTCTACGTTCCGGCGACACGCATCGCCAACCTGGACACGTTCGTCGACCAGTACATCCGCAAGGTAATGCCCGTCGACTCGCGCGCCGGCGCGACAGCACCCATTCCGATTCCCTAACGCCCGAGTGCCAGGAGGATCCGTGAACCCAGAGATCGTCAGGCCGGGCAACGGCAGCGGAAACGGCGCGCCGATCCCATACTACGTGGATCCCGCTCCACAGTCCGACAGTGCGATCAGCGCCAAGCTGATGTTGTACGCGATCTTCAAGCGTAAGTGGCAAGTGCTGGGCGTTCTCTGCGTAGTCGTGCTCTCGGTCCTCATTTCCGCGCTGGTCCGGCCGAAGATTTTCAAGACGGTTGCGAAGCTGATGCTGCGCCCGAGCCGAGCCCAGGTTCAGGTGAGCGCGGGCGACCAACGCGAGATCACACTTCCGGTCGCGGCCAGCACGGAGATGATCAACTCCGAGATGGAGATTCTGCGCAGCCAGGAGCTCATGCGGCGCGTGATGGCGCACATGAACGACGCCGGCACGCCTATCTTCGGCGCCGACACCACGTTGAGCAAGGGGGAGCAGATCGCCGCGTTGCAGGGGATGGTCACCGTCGCTCCGGCGCCGCAGTCGAACGTCATCGAGGTCGATCTCTTCTCGCGCAGTGCGGAGAAGGGGCGGGTTCTCCTCAATGCGATCGCGGATGCGTATCTGGCACGGCACGCCGAGCTCCACGGCAACACCGGCGCCGTCGATTTCTTCGAGAGTCAGAAGGGGACGCTTCGCAACCGCGTCTCGGACGCGGAGGCGCGGCTCGCGGCCTTCGTCGACCGCGAAGGGCTCGTCCTGCCGGAGGATCAGATCCGGTACGTGCTGAAGGACGCCCGCAGCGGTGGCGATGCGCTCGGCGTGCAGAACTCGAAAATCCGTGGCCTCGAACAGCGTATCCAGACGTTGCACGAGCAGATGGCGAGCACACCGACCGTCATCGAGAGCCAGGTCGAGCACTTGAACCCGATGACGCAGAGTCTCGGGCTCGAGCTCTCGAGGAAGGAGGTGGAGCGCACCGCGTTGCTGCAGAACTACACCGAAGAGGATCGGTCGGTCGCGAACCTCACCGCGGAGATAGCTGCGTTGAGAACGCAGATGGCCACCGAGCGGGACAACACGATTCAGGGGACGTCGCGTACCATCCTCAACCCCATCCGCCAGGATCTCGAGCGGCGCCTCCTGAGCTCACAGATGAGCCTCGAGGATCTACGCGCGCGCGTTGCGGGCATGTCGGAGAAGATCGATGCGGCGACGATCGAGTCGACGAAGAAGGCGATCGACATGCGGCAGAAGACGATCGAGCTCAGCCGCTTGCAGCAAGAGGTTTCATCCGCGCGCGACGCCTATCAACTCTACGAGAAGAAGCAGGAAGAAGCGCGCATCTCGGATGCCCTCGACAGCGATCGATTCTTGAACGTCAGCGTGCTCGAGAGCGCGACGTTGCCGATCGAGCCCTACAACAAGCTGAACCCGCTCGTACTCTTGGCGGCGTTGATTGCGGGCACCGGTCTCGGGGTGGGTGCGGCGGTCGGACTCGAGTTCCTCGGCCGCAACTTCAAGTTCGAGGAGCAGATCGAGCAGTACCTCGAGCTGCCCGTCTTCGCCGTGATTCCGGACATGACCGAGGTAGCCGAGACGCAGCACAGCTGAGCACGTCGGCAGGCGGAGCGAGAGCATCCATGAGCAAGATCTATGAGGCGCTGCAAAAAGCGCAGGAGGAGCGTGAGGGCGTCCCTCCGCTCGAATCGGAGCGGGTGCGCCGCCGCGCGTGGTTTCGCTCGCGCCGATCGCGCGCGACCAACGGCCACCGCACGCACGGATCGTTGCGAATCGATTTCGATCTCGCGCCGGACGTAGAAGAGGCGTATCAGCGACTGGGGACGAATCTCCTCGCGCCTTCCAAAGATCCTTCCGTACTCCGCGACCTCATGGTGGTCGCATCCGTTCACGGCGAGGGAACGACGACGACCGCCGCGCTCTACGCGTCGACGCTTGCGAAGCGCAAGAAGCTCGACGTCCTCCTGATCGAGGCGAACTTTCGCACGCCCGCGCTCGAACAAGTGTTTCCCATCCAGCGCAACGGAGGGTTCGCGGAGCTGATCGCCGGGACGCAGGAGCTCGACCGCGTCGTCCAGGCAACGCCGCAGCCGAATCTCTTCGTGATCACCAGCGGTCACTACGAGACATCGCCGTCGAACGTTCTCGAAGCGCCGGCCATGTCGGAAGTCCTCGCCCGCCTCCACGAGCGATTCCAGTTCGTCGTTTTCGACTCGGCGCCGGTGAACGTCTACACCGACGCGCAAATTCTCGGGCCCCGCGTCGACGCGACCGTCTTTGTCATCGAGGCCGATCGCACGCGCATCGACGAGGTCCAACGCGCCAAGCGGCAGTTGGAGCGCGCGGGCGCCAAGATGATCGGCGTCTTGCTCAACCGGCGCAAGAACTATCTGCCTGGCTTCATGGAAGGCTTGATCTGATCTTCCGATGAGCGTCGCGGCTTCTCCGACTCTCTCGGGCGGGCGCGTGCTGCGGCCCGCGACGAGTGCGGGCGCGCTTTGGTCGCTCGTTGCGCTGGTGGCGCTCGGCGCGCTACTCGGCTTCGCGACCGTGCTCGGCTACGAGGCTACGGCGCTCGGCCTGATCGTCGTGGGCGCCGTCCTCGCTACCGTGGTCGTCCACCCCGCCATCGGCGTGCTCATGCTGATCGCGAACTTCCTGGTCGCGAGCTACCCGAGCCCGATTCGCGGCGAGGGACTGCTGACCATCAACAACATCCTCGGTATCATCCTCGTGGTCTTGATGGTCGCGGAGCTCGCGCAACGACCGAATCTCTGGTTCTTGCGCGTTCGACAATTGCACGTGTTCCTGGCGATCGGCGTCGTCTTCATCATCTCGACGGTGGTCTCCGCCCACAACTTTCCGAACCTGCGGGTCACTTCGGGCAAGTGGCGTTTGCTCGATCAGACGATCCCGATGGCGCAGGATTTCATCACGCGTCTCGCCTTCTTCATCCTCACGTTGCAATTCCTCGCGCGGAAGCGTGATCTGAAACGCGCGATCACGGTCATGATGATGTGTCTGATCATGGTCGTGCCCTCGGCGCTTCTAGGGTACGCCTCCGGCGGCGGTGAGTCGGGGGGCTATCGCGCCGCCGCGGAGTTTTCGGTAGGCACCAACTCGAACCGGCTCGCGTTCCTGTGTCTGATCCAGATCGCGTTCTGGTGGTACTTCATGCGCACCGATCGCTCGCTGGGACGGACGGCGCTCGCTGCCGGCGTCATCGCCAGCCTGATCTTCACCATCTTCTTGACCGCATCGCGTAGCGGCGTCATCGGCCTCGGAATTCTCTTCTACATGCTGACGAAGACGCGCGGTCGGGTGCGCGGCGGGCGATTGCAGGTGGTCGCGGTCGCGCTCGTCGCGATCGGGGTGCTGCTCACGGTGATCCCAGAGGAGAACCTCGAGCGCATCGAGAACATCAATCCGTTCGCGACCGGGACGCACGACCAAGGCAGTCACTCGACCGAGCGTCGCATCGACACGATCGAGCTCGGCTGGCGCATCTTCCAAGACTACCCGTCGTTCGGGATCGGCCTCGGCAACTTCCGTGAAATCGCGCAGCAGGTCTATTTCGACCCCTTCTTGCGACCCCCGCACAACTCGTACGTGTGGTCGCTTTCGGAGGGCGGGATTTTCTGCCTGCTGTTCTACCTCTTGCTCTTTTGGTACACGTGGCGCGACGTCCAATGGTTGCAGGCGTCGCCGGCGGTGCCAAAGGATCTCGGCTGGATCGTCGCCGCGCTCCCGCCCTGTCTGGTCATGCTGCTCTTTTTCAGCGCGTTCGCGGACATCTGGCTGAGCCCGATCACCTACATCTTGATCGGTCTGGTCGTGGCGCTGCGCCGCTACGTGAGCTGCCGTCGTGTCGTCCTCGTCTAAGGAGACGCCGCGGACGGTCGCGTTTTTCCCACCGCGGCTCGTCTCCGGAGGAACGCAGCGACACCTCCTCGAGGTACTGAAGTTCCTGGATCGTCGTCGCTTTCGACCGATCGTCATCAGCGCCAAGCGAGGTGGCGAGCTCCGACGGGCGATCGAGGCGTCCGGAGTCGAGTTGGTACGCCTCGATCTCGGTGAGCGAGTGGTGAGCGCCGACATGATCCGCTGCGTGCGCCAGACGGCAGCGCTCTTCCGGACGCGCAACGTCGAGGTGGTGCAGTGCTTTCAATGGAGACCGGCGCTGATCGGGATCGCCGCCGCCCGGCTCGCGCGCCGCGGCCGCGTCGTCGCCGGCCGCCGCAGCGCGCCGGTAGAGCGCGGCGTACGTGCGCTCCTCGAGGATTTAGTGGTGCGGCTCGCGGATCGCGTCGTGGTGAACGCGGAGACGCTGCGGCCGCGCGGAGCGGCCGCGGCGCGCACGGAGGTGATTCCGAGCGGCGTCGACACGGAGCTGTTTCGTCCCCATCCCGAGATACGTGCGGAGGCGCGCGCACGTCTCGGTCTTTCGGCAGCGGATCGTGTCGTTGGAACCGTCGGGCGTCTCGAGACGCGCAAAGGGACGGCGGTGCTGCTCGAGGCGGCGGCGCGATTGCTGAAAAAAGGGCTTCCCGATCTGCAGGTTCTGGTGGTAGGAGATGGACCGCTCCGCGACGAGCTTCCCGCGCTCGCCGCACGGCTTGGCATCATCGATCACGTCACCATGCTCGGCGACCGTTCGGACGTTCCACAGGTGTTGGCGGCGCTCGACGTCTTCGTACTCCCCTCGCGCACCGAGGGGATGTCGAACGCGCTGTTGGAAGCGATGGCAACCGCGCTTCCCGTCGTCGCCACGGCGGTGGGCGGGAATCCCGAAGTAGTGTCCGCGGAGATGACCGGCGTGCTCGTGCCCCCCGACGACGTGATGGCAATGGCCGATGCGGTGATGCGTCTGGCGACGAGCCCGATTCTCGCCGCGCAGCTCGGCGCGGCGGCGCGTCGCACCGTCGAGGAGCGATACGGCGCGCGCGCGATGGTGCGCCGCCTGGAGGCGGTCTACGCCGCGGTCGCTGACGCGGCGCCGCTGGCCGTCGGATGCGCGGCCGCCGCGGCGGACGGCCGGGTATGAGGAGCCTGATGAGGAACCCGGAGTCGTGTCACTGATGGCGTCGAATGCTCGCATGGTGGTGGTCGGCCTCGACGGCGCGACCTTCCAACTCATCAAGCCGTGGGTCGAGGCGGGACAGCTGCCGACGTTCGCGCGCCTCCTCGCGCAGGGGGCACACGCCGATCTGCGCAGCACGCTGCCCGCGCTCACGCCCCCGGCTTGGACGTCTGCCGCCACCGGGAAGAACCCGGGCAAGCACAACATCTACAACTTCTACAAGGTGAGCGACGGCGGCACGGGCAAGTTGCCACTCACGCCCGCGGACCTGCGCAGCCGTCGCCTCTGGAACATCGCGAACGCATACGGCAAGCGTGCCGGCGTCGTGCACCTGCCGCTCACGTATCCCTGTGAGCGCCTCGACGGCTTCGTCGTCTCCGGCATCATGACGCCGAAGGGCGTCGAAGACTACACGTTCCCGCTCGAGCTGCGCGACGAGTTGCGCGCGCACGTCGACGGCTACCGCTTCGACGTCGACGCCGACGCGCTCAAGATCGGCGATCTGCGCGCGTTCGCCGCCGACGCGTTCGAGCTGCAGCGCATCCAGACGGCGGAGACGCTCTACCTGCTCGAGCACAAGGAGTGGGATCTCCTCTGGGTGATGTTTCACACGCTCGACAAGGTGCAGCATTTCTTCTGGCATCTCATGGATCCGGCGCACCCGGCGTACCCAGGGGCGAGCGACCTCGGCGACACCATCCTGCGATTCCACCAGCTGCTCGACCAGACGCTCGCCGACATCCTCGCCAGGCTCGACGACGACACCGGCCTCTTGGTGATGTCCGATCACGGCTCGTGTCCCCTCGAGTCGTACTTCCTGGTCATGAACTGGCTCGAGGACACCGGGTTTCTCCGCATGAAGGGCGGGTCGCGTTCGCCGCTCCAACGGGCGCTCGGGGGAATGGGCCTGGAAGCGCGTGGCGTCGTGCAGACGCTGCGCCGTGCCGGACTCGGGTGGGTGCCGCGGCTCGTGCCGTCGCGCCTCAAGGCGCAGGTGCCGCTCGCGCGCGCCTCGTTCGCCCGCATCGCGCCGCACATCGACTGGGCGGGGACGCGCGTCTACTGCCCGTCGGCACCGGGCAGCGGCCTGCGCGTCAATCTGCGCGGACGCGAGGTGCAGGGCACGGTCGCGCCCGAGGAGTACGACCGCGTCTGCGAGGAGGTGCGCATACGGCTGCTCGCGATCGTCGACCCGAAGACCGGCGGCCGCGTCGTGCGCGCCGTGCACCGTCGTGAAGAGATCTACGCCGGTCCGCACGTCGACAACGCCCCCGACCTCCTCGTCGAGACGGCGGATCCGTACTGCCTCATTGAAGGCATGGGTCCGGCGGCGATCGTGCAAGCCGGACAGAACGACGGCGAGCGTACCGGCAATCACTTGCGCGAAGGGATTTTCCTGCTCGCGGGCGCCGGCGTCCGGCGCGGCGTCGCGCTTCCAACGCTCGACATCTGCGACGTCGCGCCGACACTGCTTCACCTGCTCGACCTCCCCGTTCAAGAGGACATGGACGGCGCCGTCGCGCAGGCGGCGCTGACGCCGCGGTTCCTCGCCTCGCGTCCCGTGCGCACCGACCAGCTACCGCCGCCGCCGCAGATCGCGGCCGTCGAGATGAGTGACCACGACCGCCAGGCGATCGAGGGTATGCTCGAGGGACTCGGCTACCTGTGAGCGGCGCGCCCATCTTCGTGTACCACGACGTCGTCGCCGGTGCGGACGCGCTGGCGGCGGTTGCGCCGGTGCACCGACCCTACGTGCTGACGCGGGCGCAGTTCGTTTCGCACCTCGAGGCGCTCGCCGCTGCGGATCTCGGCGCCGCGGCGCCGTGCGCGAGCACCGTCAGCGAGTTGCTGGATGCGCCCGCCTCGGGACGCTTCGTGCTCTCGTTCGACGACGGACACGAGAGCAACTATTCCGAGGTCTTCCCGCTGCTCGCGGCGCGACGCTGGCCGGCGACGTTCTTCGTGGTCGCGAGCTGGGTCGGGACGCGCGCCGCACTCTCCTGGTCGCAGCTGCGCACCATGGCGGACGCCGGGATGGAGATCGGCAGCCACTCGCTGACGCACGCGTCGATTCAAGGATGCTCGCGTGCGGAGATCCGGCGCGAGTTCGGCGACTCGAAGCGTATCCTCGAGGACGGCCTCGGACGCCCGGTCACCATCGCGTCGCTTCCCCGCGGCAGCACCGAGCCGAGTGCCGCGGCGGTCATCGCCGAGTTGGGCTATCGCGCGTTCTGTACGAGCGAGCCCGGCTTGGTCTCGACGACGACCAATCCGTTCGACGCACCGCGTATTGCCATAAGGTGGCGCACACCGGCAGCCTTCGTCACCCGCGTCCTTGGCGGTCATCGTCTCACGCTCGCCAGACTCCGTTCGTCCTACGCCGTGAAGCAAGTGGGAAAGCGTATCGTCGGCGCCGAGCGTTGGCGGCGTGTGCGTGGGGCGATGGTCGCGGGAACGGCGCGGACGGGACTGTGAGCATGGACGTCGCACGGGAGAAGGCCCGATGAAGGTCTTGGTGATCGGTCTCGACGGCATGACCTTCGACGTCGCCCGCCCCCTGATGGACGCCGGCGAGATGGCGACGCTCGCCTCGCTCAAGCGTCGCGGCGTGAGCGCGACGTTGCAGTCGACGTATCCGCCGATCTCGGCGCCCGCATGGGTCACCTTCCTGACCGGCAACAACCCGGGCCGCCACGGGATCTACAACTTTCAGAACCTCGATCTGTCGCGCTACTCGAGCTTCAGCGAGAACCTCGTCAACTCGACGTATTTCCGCGGCAAGACGCTCCTCGATCATGCCGGCGCCGAAGGGAAGCGCATCCTCGCGTACCGTATCCCGCTCACGTATCCCGCGTGGGCGATCAACGGGCTCCTCGTCTCCGGCCCGCCGACGCCCGACCGCAAGCGCGCCTACACCATGCCGGCCGATCATGCGAACGAGCTGCCGCCGATGACGTTGCTGTCACACGACGAGTTGGCGCGCGCCAAGCGGGCAGGGGACATCGCGGCGATCGATGCCTGCAACGCCTACGAGCTGAAGGTCATGGATCAAATCACCCGGTGCGCGATCGACGACGGCACCGACGTGATCGTCACCTTCACCGGCATTCCCGACGGCCTGCATCACTCGTTCTGGCACCTCCACGATCCCGCGTCGCCGTTCCATGATCCGGCGGCGTCGGCGCACGACAAGAACGTGATCCGGCGCTGGTACGTCGAGATCGACCGCATGATTGCCGGGTGGCTCGCGGGTCTCGGCGAGGAGTGGGCGGTGGTCGTCCTCTCCGATCACGGCGGCGGCCCGGCCCCGACGCGGTATCTGAACGTCAACCACGTGCTCGCCGAGCGAGGATACTTGAAGCCTACGAGCGCTTCACGCGCCCAGCTCGCGCGGCTGGTGAGCCGTCAGGTGAACGCGCTGCGACGCCGCATACCCGGCAAGGTGTGGCTGAAAAACCATCTGCCGGCGGTTCTCAGATCGCAGGTGCGCCAGCTGCGCAATGGCACAGGCCGGATCGAATGGGGTGCGACCCGCGCCTATGCGGTGCCGATCTTCTTTCCGGTGACGGGCATCAACCTGAACGTGCGCGGCCGTCAGCCACAGGGCATCGTCGAGCCAGGCGCGGAGTACGAGCGCGTGCGGGACGAGATCATGACCATAGTCGCGGCGCTGCGTGATCCGACGACCGGCGCGGCACTCTGCCGTCGCGTGCTCCGCAAGGAAGAGGTGCTCGCGGGTCCCCACCTCGACAACGTCCCCGACATCTTGCTCGTCACCCTCGAGGGCGTCGACGGCGGTCACGACGTCGACCGGCTGCTCGCCGCCGTGCCCGAGGCGACATTGCGCAACGTCAGCGGCTCGCACACGATGGAGGGCGTCTTCTTCGCGGCCGGCGCGCCGTTCCAGGTGGGACGGTGCCTCGAGGCCGTCGACCTGGGCGACATCCTGCCGACGGTGCTCCATCTCGCGGGGGTCGCCATTCCCGACGACATCGACGGCGGCGTCCTCACCGAGGCGCTGGCGCCGGAGTACCTCGCCGCCCACCCGGTGGCGACGACCAGCGCGCGCGCCGGTGGCGGTGGCGATGGCGACGCACTCTCGGCGGGCGAAGAGCACGAGATGCGGAAATTCCTCCAAGACCTTGGCTACATCGAGTAACGAATGTCGTCCCGCGCCTTGAACCGTCTACGCGACGCCAGCAAAATCGCGGCGCACCATCTCGGAGTGCTCGCCGTCCTGCGACGGCTGCGCCGCCGCGAGCGCAGTATCATCTTGCGCTACCACGCGGTCGCGTCCGACGAGACGCCGGTACCGACGTACGCGGGTCCCGAGATCACGATTCCGCGTGCGCTGTTCGCGGCCCAGATGCGCTTCCTTCGCCGCGCCTACACCCCGGTGCCGCTGGCGACGATCGCCGACGCGGTCGGCCGTGGCGAGGCGCCGCCGGCGGGCACGGTCGCGATCACGCTCGACGACGGCTACGCCGACAATTATCACCAGGCGTTCCCGGTTTTGCGGGCGCTCGGACTTCCGGCGACGGTCTACGTCGTGACCGAGACGCTCGACGGCGGCGCGGCGTTGTGGATGGCCGAGCTGCGCGCCGTCATGATGGCGAGCCACGCAGCGATCTTGCGCGTCGAAATCGGCGGCGGCTACGAGTTCCCGCTCGGCGACGACATGGAACGGCAACGGTCGCTCAAGGAGCTCACCAACGTGCTGGTGCCGGTCGACGCCGCCCTGCGCCGCCGCATCCTGGCGACGATCCGAAACGAGCTCGCAGCGAACGGCAACGCCGACGTATCGAACACCATGCTCAGCTCGATCCAGATCCGCGAGATGCATGCGGCCGGGATCACGATCGGGGCGCACACGCAGACCCACAGCAACATGACGCTCGTCTCCGCCGAACAGGCGCGGACCGAGATCGGCGGCTCGCGGGAGCGACTCGAGGCGCTCCTCGGCGTTCCGGTGCGCGACTTCGCCTATCCCAACACTGGCGGGAGCTATCCACATTGCAACGAATCCGTCGCGGCGATCATCCGGCAGCTCGGTTTCCGCTCGGCGGTGACGTCGCGTCCCGGCATCATCGCCGCGACCAGCAATCCGTATCTCTTGCCGCGGATCGGCGTCGCCCCGCGTCTCTATCGGGAAGCGGCGCTCGCGGTCGTCCTGGAGCGCTACCGGCTGTTCGGCGAGGCGTCCGCATGAAGCGCGGGCCCGGGAGCGTCGGCTGATGTGCGGCATCGTCGGCGTATGGCGTGGCGCAGGCGGCGCCCCGGTTGCGGAGCAGACGCTGCGGCGGATGTGTGCCGCGATCGTGCACCGCGGGCCGGACGATGAAGGCGTGGTCGTCGACGGCGCGTTCGGGATGGGGATCCGGCGACTCAGCATCAACGACCTCGCCGGCGGCCACCAACCACTCGGCAACGAGGACGGCTCCGTATTGGTGGTGTGCAACGGCGAGATCTACAACTCGCCCGCCCTGCGACGCGATCTCGAGGCGCGCGGCCATCACCTGCCCTCGCACTCCGACGTCGCGGTGATCCCGCACCTCTACGAGGAGTGCGGCGAGGACTTCGTGGCGGAGCTCGACGGCATGTTCGCGCTCGCGCTCTGGGATCGCCGCCGACGTCGCCTCGTGCTGGCGCGTGATCGCCTCGGTATCAAGCCGCTCTACGTCGGCGAGCGCGGCGGCGCGGTCGGCTTTGCGTCGGAGGTGACGGCGCTGGTCGCGGACGGCTGGTGCGATGCGCTCGACTTCGCGAGCCTGCACCACTACCTGGCGCTCGGCTACGTCCCCGCACCCGGCAGCATCTTCGCCGGCGTCCGCAAGCTCGAGCCGGGTACGCAGCTCACGCTCGAGGAGGAACGCTCGCCGGTCACGCGCCGCTACTGGGAACTGCGGTTCGCGCCCGTCGCGGCGACCCGCAGCGACGACGACTACGCTGACGAGGTGCTCACGACCCTGCGTGGGGCGGTGAAGAGCCACCTCCTCTCGGACGTGCCGGTCGGCGTGTTCCTCTCCGGGGGCGTCGACTCGAGCGGCCTCGTGGCACTCATGAGTGAGGTTGCCGGGCAGCGGATCCAAACCTTCTCGGTCGGCTTCGAGGAGAAGAGCTTCGACGAGCTCGACCTGGCGCGAGCAGTGGCGCGCCGATACGGGACCGATCATCACGAGATTGTCGTCCGCCCGGATGCGCTGCGGATCTTACCGGCGCTCGTGCATCACTTCGGCGAGCCATTTGCGGACTCATCGGCCGTGCCCGTCTACTACGTCTCCGAGCTTGCGCGTCGATCCGTGAAGGTCGTGCTCTCGGGCGAGGGGGGCGACGAGGTGTTCGGCGGCTACGAGACCTACCTCGCGGGGAAGTACGCGGCGCTGTATCGGCGTCTGCCGGACGTGATCGGCCACACCCTCATTCCGGCGCTGGTCGATCGCCTGCCGGTTTCACACGCACGCGTCAGCCTCGACTACAAGGCGAAACGCTTCGTACACGGTGCGCATCTGCCGCTTGCAGACGGGCACTTCTGGTGGAAGGTCGTGCTCTCGGAAGCGGTGCAATCCGACCTGTGCGTCGGCCCGGCGCGCAACGGCGCCCTCGAGACGCCGGGGCTCTTCCGTGCCGCCGCCGAGCGCGCCGGCAGCAACGACTGGCTCGCCCGCCTGCAGGCGATCGATACGCACGTGTACCTTCCGGACAACATTCTCACCAAAGCGGACCGCATGAGCATGGCGCATTCGCTCGAGGCGCGCGTACCGTATCTCGACCGCGCGCTGGTGGAGCTGGCCGCTCGCCTCCCGAGCAGTCTCAAGCTTCGCGGCTTCACGAAAAAGTACGTCTTAAAGCACGCGCTCCGCCGTCACGTGCCCGCCGAGATCCTGCGCGCCAAGAAGCGCGGCTTCAACGTTCCGGTGGCGTCGTGGCTGCGCGGCGAGCTGCGCGACATGCTTCACGACGTGCTCGCACCCGCGGCCCTGCGGCGGATGGGGCTCTTCGAGCCGGGGTACGTTCAACGATTGATCGAGGAGCACGTCGGCATGCGGTCGGATCACAGCCGGCCCCTCTGGACCTTGCTCGTGTTCACGATTTGGCACGAGGAGTGGCGGCAGAGGCGCGCGACGGTCGAGCGCACTCCGTCCCCCTCACTTGCCCCGACTTGCTCGCCGTCGTCATCGGCGGGCCTTCGCACTTGACCTGAGGCCACCATGAGCTTGCAGAGCCACGTCAGCGTCCCCATGGACCGACAATCGCTAGCGACCGTGAAGGGCGTTCACGCGCCCGTGCTCGACTGGCACCTCGTCGCTGTCGGCCCCGCGACGCCGCTCTGGCAGCGGATCGTTGCCGTCATCGGGCTCGTGTTGCTGTCGCCGGTGATTCTCTTGGTCGGTCTCGCCACGAAATCGACGAGTCCGGGGACCATCCTCTACCGCGGGCAGCGCGTCGGCCGCGGCGGCGAGACGTTTACGATCTTCAAGTTTCGCACGCTCGAAGTGGGGGCGGAGCAGAAGATCGGCGCCCGGCTCCTCGAGCACGGCGACGGCCTTTACACGCGCATCGGACGCTATCTGAAACGCGCGAAGCTCGACGAGATCCCACAACTCTTCAACGTCGTGCGCGGCGAGATGAATCTCGTCGGGCCGCGTCCCGTGCGGCCGGTCTTTCTGGAGACGTTCTGCCGTGAGATCCCCGGCTACATGCGACGGTTCGCGGTGAACCCGGGCATGACCGGCCTCGCCCAGCTACGAGGCGGCTACTTCACGCATCCGCGCGACAAGCTGCGCTACGACCTGATCTACATTCGCAACCACCGCTGGTTCTTGGACGTGCGGTTGGTGACGCTCACGTTCATCAAGGTGCTGAACCGGTGGGCGACCCTGGGCGTCGTCTTGACCCTCCTCTTCCTCTCAGCGGCGTTGCTGCCCGGCCTCTTTCACTATCCGTTCCAGCTCGATCTCGGCAGCTTCAAGTTGAGTCCTTTCGAGATGCTGGTGGCGATCACGGCGGCGTGGCTGATCGTGCAGCGCTCACCGCGCCACGAGCTCTGCCTCTACACGACGCCGGTGAACCGGCCGATGGGGGTGTTCGTCTCCTTCGCCGTCCTCGCGGCGTTCTTCTCGACTGAGCCCGTCCCGGCGCTGCAAGGAGTCGCGTACTACGTCGCGACCGGGTTCTGTTTGACCTTCCTCATCGTCAATACACGGCTCACGCAGCGCGAAGCGAACCTGATCGCGACCGTCGTCGGGCTTTCGGCCGTGTCGGTTTCGCTCATCGGTCTGGTGCAGATCGGGCTCGAGAACCAGCTCGGCGCGCAGGGCGCGCCCCGCATGTCGTCGACGCTCGGCAACCCGGTGCTGCTCGCCACCTATCTCGTGCTCGGGCTCCCGTTCCTGGTGACGCAGTTGCTGCACAGCCGCACGCGCGAGCAGCGCGATCTCTGGGTCGCCTGCACGACGATCGCGCTGATCGGCGTCTTCCTGACGCACACCCGCATGGGTCTGGTCGCGTTGGTCGTGACCGCCAGCGTGTTTCTATGGAAGACCTCGCATCGCTACATCGGCATCCTCGCCCTCGCGGTCCCGATGGTCCTCGGCGTCATGCTCGTCGGCCGGGGGCTGCGCATGTCGGTGCCGGAGGTCACGGCCGAGGTGGCACGCCGCGGCGTGACCGCCGAGCACGTCTTCTCGGCACCGCCGCTCGAGCTGCTGCTCGGTGTCGGCAGCACGCGCCGGCTGGCGATGTCGCCGATCCCCGAGCAGGACGCACGCTGGATCTCGACCAGCATGCACTTGACGCTCATTCGGCAGAACGGTCTCATCGGCTGGGTGCTGATGCTGTGGGTGTTCGGCGCGGCGCTCGCGGCCCTCTATCGCGGCTACGAGGGCATCCACGATCCACACATGCGGCGGATCGTGTGGGCGATCTTCAGCTCGCTCGTGGGATTCGTCATCTCGATGACCGACGCCAACGTGTTTTTCAACGTCACCATCCAGATCTACGTCTGGGGCATGATCGGCGTCGGCATGGGCATCATCACGCACTTGAACGGCAAGCGTCCGACGTTCCATGTCCTCTGGCGTTTCGGTGAGCACGGAGACTGATCGTGATCGACGACGAGAACGAGAAGCGCTCCATGGACACTGCACGAACGGACGCGACCGAGGCCGCCGCTGCCCCGGAGTGGTCACGATGAGCATGCCGGAGCGTCGCGACGCGGGCGGCCGTCCACAGGCCGCGCTGCGCATCTCCGTGGTCATGCCGGTCTACAACGCGGAGCGCCTCCTCGGGGAGTGTCTGGCGGCGTTGCGTGCCAGCGAGGGCGCGGACTACGAGATCCTGATCGTCGACGATAGCTCGACCGATCGCTCGCGTGAGATTGCCGCCGCAGCCGGCTGCCGCGTGGTGCCGAGTGGCGGTCGGCTCGGGCCGGCGGGCGCGCGCAATCGCGGCGCCAACGAGGCGAGCGGCGACATCGTCTTCTTCGTCGACTCCGATGTCATCGTGCGGCCGGATACGCTCCATAGGGTCGGCGCGGCGTTCGCCGCCGACGTGACGCTCGACGGCGTCATCGCGGTGCAGGCGCCGGCGATGCGTTTTCGGAACGCGTGCAGCCGCTACAAGAACATGTGGATGTACTATACGCACGTGCGGAAGGCGGGCGAGGACGTCTCGCTCTTCTACACCACCGCTGCGGCGATCCGGCGCCAAGTGTTCTTCGACTCGGGCGGATTCGACGTCAACTATACGAACCCGAACATCGAGGACACCGACTTCGGGCAGAAGCTCGCCCGGCTCGGGTACCGTGTTCGGATACTTCCGGACCTCGAGGTCGAGCACGTGAAGGGCTATGACCTTCCCGGTCTCCTGCGCACCGACTTCTTGCGCGCCATGTCCCTCGCCCGTCTGAAGCTTCGCAAGCGCGCCGACACCATCGGGACCAACGACACCTCCGTGCCGACCGGCTACATCGTCAGCATGCCCCTCGCCTGGCTCGCCGCCGCGCTCCTCCTGGCCGCGCTGGCTACAGGCAGCAAGGCAGCGCTCATCGGAACATTTCTCGTGCTCGCGGTCGTTTTCGTGCTAAACGTACCATTCCTGCGCCTCCTGCGGATTCACGGCGGCCCCGCCAGCTGGGCGCTGGGGACGGGTATTCTTCTCGTCGAGTTGCTGACCGCCGGAGTCGGCGGCGCGTACGGTATCGCGACTTTCATCGCCGGAAAGAAGTACTAGGAGGATTTCCCAGATGGGTTACCTGGACTACCTGCGTCACGGGAAGAACATGTTTTCGAAGAAGGGCGCCATGCCGGTCTACATGGTGTACTTCATCACCGACGCCTGCAACGCCAAGTGCAAGCATTGCCTCCTCGCCGACGGCGCGCATCCCGGCTGGGAGACGCCGACGATGGAGTTCAAGCGCAAGGAGCTCACGCTCGAAGAGGTCGACAAGGTCACTGCGAGCATGGGCAAGAGCCTCATGTTCCTTCTGCCGACTGGCGGCGAGCCGTTCCTGCGCAAGGACATCGGTGAGATCGTCAAGATCTTCTACAAGAACACCGGCGTGCGGAACGTCGGCATCCCAACCAACGGCAGCACCACCTCACGGACGCTGAAGATCGTCGAGGACGTGCTCAAGTCGTGCCCCGATCTCGACTTCGGCATCGACGTGTCGCTCGACGGCATCGGCGCGCTGCACGACGAGATCCGCGTCTTCCCGGGCCTCTTCGAGCGCTCGATCCAGACCTATCGCGAGCTGAAGAAGCTCTCGAAGCACTACCCGAAGCTCAACGTCAACGTCGAGACGACGGTCTCGTCGCACAACGACAAGCATCTCTTCGAGAACTACGAGTACTTCCGCCGTGAGCTCCAAGTCGACAATGTCTTCACCTTGCTCACGCGCGGCAGCCCCAAAGAGTCGATCGCGAAGTTCTTCGACGTGAAGCGATACGAAGAGTACGCCGACGTCATCGAGAAGGACATGAAGAGCGGCGCGCTCTCCGGGTACAACACGTTCCCCTTCGCCGATTTCATCAACGCCAAGCGGATCGTGCGGCATCGGCTGATCGCCGAGATCGCGAAGACGAACACCTACCAGATCCCGTGCTATGCCGGCAGCCTCGGCTCCTGCATGTTCGCCAACGGCGACATCTATCCCTGCGAGCTCCTCATCGATCGCAAGCTCGGGAACGTCCGCGAGAGCGGCTACGACTTCAAGAAGATCTGGTACGGTAAGAAGGCCGACGAAGCGCGGACGTTCATTCGTGACACCAAGTGCTTCTGCACCTACGAGTGCTTCCTCACCGTCAATATCCTCTTCAATCCGCGCATGATGCCGAAGATCCTGCGGGAGTGGGGCAGCCTGAAGATGCGCAAAGCGCTCCGTAAGCTGACCGGGACGAAGGTGACCGAGTCGGCCGTCGGCGCCCACGGCGGCAAGGGCCACGCCTGCATCAACGGCGCCATTCAGCAGCACAACGCCACGTTGCTTAACGGCGCCGCGCAGCCGAACGGTGCGATCAAGCCGGAGGAAGAGGCGCGGCTGTAGTCGCAAGTCTATGCAACGTTTCCGTGAACGGTTTTTGGTAGCGTCCACGTAGCCGCGGCGCAACGCCGCCATTCCCTGACCCGGCGGCCGGCAATTCGCCGGCCCATTGGAGGCCCCATGTACCGAGGTAAGCGCATCTCCGTGGTCATCCCGTGCCACAATGAGGAGGAGGGGATCGTCGCCGTGCTCGACCAGATGCCGGCGATCGTCGACGAGGTGGTGGTGGTGGACAACTGCTCGACTGACGGCACCGCCAAAGTGGCGACCGAGCACGGCGCGTGCGTCGTGCGCGAGAACCGCAAGGGCTACGGCTACGCGCACAAGGCCGGTTACGCGGCGGCGCGCGGCGACATCATCATCACGATGGACGGCGACAGGACGTATCCGCCCGACAGTGTGCCGCTCCTTCTCTACGTAATGTTCGAGGAGAAGGTCGACTTCATCACGGCGCGGCGCTGGTACTCGAAGGCCGGTGACACGAAAAGCCCCATCCGGCTGCTCGGCAACGCCATTCTCTCCGGCACGATGATGGCGCTCTACTTTAGATTTATCATCGACTCACAGTCCGGCATGTGGCTCTTCAGGAAGGAGATCCTCGCCGACCTCGACCTGACGAGCAACGGCATGGCGCTCTCCGAGGAGATCAAAATCGAGGCGTTCACGCACCCCTCAGTCCGCGCCATCGAAATCCCGATCTACTATGGCCAGCGCGTCGGCACATCGAAGCTCAACATCTGGCGCGACGGCTTCTATAATTTCTTCTTCCTGGTGAAGAAGCGGTTCACGTTGCGCAAGAAGCAGCCGCGTCTGCGCACGCTCGCGCCGGTGCGAACCGCGGAACTCGAGCAGCCGGAGCGTCGCGCGGGCGGGCTCGGCTGATCGGGTGAGGAGGGCGACGCTCCGATCCTCGCCCTCGGGTGGATATGGCGTTTCCGATCGCACACGCGACCGCGGGGTATCTGGTGTACCGCCTGGACCCGAGGCGCGCCCGCGGCACGTGGCCGCGGGCGCTGGCGTTCATGGCGATCGCCAACGTGCCCGACGTCGACTTCCTCGTCGGATTTCTGTTCGGACGTCCCGGGGCGTTCCACCGCGGTATCAGCCATACCGTTCTCGCGGCGCTGGTCTTCGGTGCGCTCGCCGGGACGTTCACGTGGTGGCGACGGAAGGACCGCTGGTGGCCCGCGACGCTGCTGTGTGCGGCCGCGTACGGGTCGCACCTGCTCGTCGACGCTTTCACCAGCGATCTTCGCGACGCGGCCGGCGCGCAGTTCTTCTGGCCGCTCTCGGACGCGTACTACATCTCCCCGGTGACGATCTTCAACGGGATGTTCCTCGACGGTGACTCGCGGAGCAGCTTCATCTCGAGCATCGTGGCGTGGCCGACCGTTTGGCTTCTCGCCTACGAGGTGCTCGTCGCGGGCGTCGTGGTAGTGTTGCTGCGCGTGCTCGACGTGGTGCAAGCACGCGAACCGGCATGCGAACCGATGGTCGCGGAATTCGGTCGTGAAGAGGAGCTCACCTGATTCGGATGTGGCCGCTCGTGGTCTACGTCGGGCTCGTGCTCGCGCTCTTCGTTCGCTTCCACGAGGCCGCCCGGACACGTCGCGCCGCGCCCATGGTCGCCAGCGCGGCCGACGTGCGCCTGGTGCGACACCAGCATCGAGTCTTCTACGCGCTGCTGCTCGCGGCGCCGCTCGAATGGTGGTGGCGTGGGCGACCGTCTGGGTGGTCGCAGGTCGCAGGTGCGGCACTGTTTCTTGCCGGTGTGCTCGGCTATCGCGCAGCGGGCGGTGCGCTCGGGGAACAGCTTTCGCCGCTGCTCGCGCCGCGTGAGCCGGCGCGATTGATCGATCGTGGCCTCTACGGCCGGCTCCGTCACCCAATGTATCTCGCCGAATTGACGATGGCCGTCGGTGCGCCATGGACGCTCGCGGCGTCAGCGACGGCGGTCCTCGCGCTGGCATTCGCCGCCGTCCTCGTGCGGCGGATGGCGCTCGAGGAGCGCGTCCTGCGTGCCCGCTTGCCGGAGTACGTTGCCTACGCGGCGCGAACGTATCGGTTGATTCCCTATGTCTACTGATGCGCGCGGCAGCGAGAAACCTGCCGCGCCCGTCGATCGTCCGCCGCTCGCGGCGGTGCTCGTCGTTGTCGGTTGGGCGGCTGTCGTATACGGCTGCTACCTCGTCGGGTATCTCCGCTAGATGGCCGATCTCGGTACGCTCGCGGTACTGCTCCTCATCGCGCTCGGCGTCGGCCGGCGCTTGCTCAAGGCGGTGCCATTCGAGTGGGCGCTCGAGGAAGCGCTCTTCGCGATCGCGCTCGGGCTAGCCCTTCTCGGCTACGCGACGCTCGCCCTCGGCGAGGCGGGGCTGCTCGGCCGGCCGGCGCTGATCGGCCTGCTCGCGGTCGGCGCGATGTTCGGCTGGCGCGAGATCGTCGCCGGCGGTGCGCAAGGCGCGCGCGGGCTCCGCCGCTGGTGGACTGCGTCGCGGAGCCATAGCGAGCACGCGGCGATCGTCCTCGGCGCGCTCGTCATCGCCGGCGAGCTGGTGATGGCGTTCGCGCCACCCGTCGGTGGCGATCAGACGAAGTACCAGCTCGTGTATCCGCGCCTCTGGGCGGAAGCACATCGGGTGGTGGCAACGCCGTGGAGCTTCTGGGGCTACTTCCAGTACCTGATGAACCTGATCTTCGCGGCGGCATTCGTGCTCCGCGGCGACGTGCTGGCGCGCCTCCTGAACGACGCCTACGGCATCCTATTGACGCTCGCGGTATTCGCCCTCGGGCGGCGCGCGTTCTCGCGCCAGACGGGGGTGTGGGCGGCGCTGCTCTTCCTCACCATGCCGCTCACCGCGACCCTCATGATCCGGGCGTGGGTCGAGTTCGCGGTCACCCTCTACGTCGTTCTCGCGTTCGTGGCGGTGATGGCGTGGCGGCAATCGGAATCGGGTTCGTGGCTCGCGCTCGCGGCCGTGATGGGGGGATTGGCGGGGGCGACGAAGTTCATCGGGCTGCTCCAGCCGCTGATTCTCGGCTTGGTGATTGCGGCGCACCTGCTCCGTCGCGGCGGCCTTCGAGCGCTGCGGTCGGCGGTCGTCACGACGATCGGCTTCGGGCTCGTGGCGGGCCTCGTCGCATCGCCGTGCTATCTCCGGAACGCGGTCGAGACCGGCAACCCGATCTACCCGAACGGCTACGGTGTCTTCGGCGGCCGCAACTGGAGCGCCGACGCGACGCACGGGCTCGACGTGTACTACGCCACGTATCGCGAGACGCAGGCGGCGAAGCGCGGTACACACGCCTACCATACCTGGTGGGAGAAGCTACGATTCCCGTGGGATCTGACGATGGCGCCGCAGTCGTTCGAGGAGTCGGGTCGGTCGGCGTACGACGTCGGGCCGTTCCTGCTGGCGTTCGTTCCGGGTCTCCTCCTCGTGCGGCGCGCGCCGCAGACGTGGCTGCTGGTCGGCGTGGCGGTCGCCTACGCGCTCATCGTCATGTTCGGAATATGGCCGCATCCGCGCTACGTGCATCCGACACTCCCGCTGCTCCTGGTCGTCGCCGTCGAGGCGACGGCATCGCTGCGGGCGTTCGGACCGTGGGCGGCACGCGCGGTGACGGCGCTCCTCGCAGTCACCGTGCTCATGCAGACGGTGCTCACGGCGCGCGTCGTGGCGCCGCTCTGGTCCGACAGTGCACGGGTTGCATTCGGACAAATGACGCCGGACGCGTTCCTGCGGCGCAACGAGCGCCACTACGCGCTCGCCTCGCTGGTGCAGGCGCAGGTGCCGCCCGACGGAAACGTGCTCGTCCTCGGGATGGTGCTCCATCCGTACTACTATGTCGGTCGCCCGTTCACGCTCGGGAGTCCACTCGATCAGGAGGCCATCGACTACCGGCGCATGCAGACCTTCGACGACTTTCTCACCGTCGTTCAACGCCTCGGAATCACCCACGTAGTGCGCGAAACCGAGCCGGACAAGCCCGCGACGAATCCCGTTGGTGATCGGGTGCTGCGGTTCTGGGACACGCTCGTCGCGCGATCCGAAAAGCTCGGCGAGAACGAAGGCGGGGCACTCTATCGGCTCACGCCGGCGGTCGCGCGCGCCGAGGGTGGGGTATGAAGCAGAAGACGAGCACGCACATGCTGCTCGACATCCTCGGCCTCATCGGCTCGCGGGTGATGCTGGTGATCTTCGGCCTCGCGACCGGCGTCATCACCGCCCGTCTGCTCGGGCCCTACGATCGCGGCATCTTCACCGTACTGCTGCTGCTGCCACAGACGCTCGTCAACTTTGCGAAGATGGGCGTGGCGCAAGCGAACGTCTACTACATCCGCCGCCGCGGCGCCTCGGTATCGACGATCGCGTCGAACTCGCTCGTGCTGTCGATCGCGGTGAGCATCATTCTCGTCGCGGTCTGTTACTTCGGCCGGCCGTGGGTGCTCGATCCCTTCACCAAGGGCGCGCGCACGACCTTGGTCCTGCTCGCCCTGACGGCGATTCCGTTCACGATGATCGAGAGCTATTTCCTCTCGATCTTGCAGGCGATCGAGGACTTCCGCGCCTACAACCTGCAGTCGATCTACAAGGCGGTGTTCGGGTTCCTCACCATCGCCGTGGCGCTCTTGGCGCTGCACGGACGGCTGTGGGCGGCGCTCTTCTCGCAGGTCCTCGTCACCGCCGGCGCGAACGTCTGGCTCCTCTATCGGGTGCGGAAGATCGCTCCCTTCGGGATACGGTGGGACGGCGGTCTCGGGCGCGGCATGCTCGCGTTCGGTGCCAAGTCGTACCTTCAGACGCTCGCCGCTCACCTCCACTACCGGATCGACGTCTACTTGATCGCGTTCTTCCTGGATCCGGCGCAGGTGGCTTTCTATTCCATCGCGGTGAACATCACGAACCCAATTCTCCAGATTCCGGACGCGATCGGCACGGTGATCTTTCCGAAGCTCGCCGCCTCCTCCGAGGCCGACGCGCACACGCGCACCGCGATGACGTGCCGCCACACGCTGTTCGCGACCATTCTGGCCGCGGTCTTCTATGCCGGCGTCGGCAGCCAGGCGCTCACGATCTTCTATGGAGACCGCTACGCGCCCGCGATCCGACCGATGCTGCTCATGCTGCCCGGCATCATCATGATCTCGCTCTACCAAATCCTCACGCGCAACTTCACGAGCCGCAACCGCCAGCAGGTGAACATCGTCGCCGCCGGCATCGCGCTCGGCGTGAACTTCGCCTTGAATCTGATTCTGATCCCGCGCTTTGGTATCTCGGGCGCCGCCGTGTCGACGGCGATCTCCTACACGCTCGCGGCGCTGCTGCTGCTGTTCATCTTCGTGCGCGAGTCGGGCGGCAGCCTGCGCGGCACGATCATGATCCGCGGCGCCGACCTCGCGACGTATCCACGCATGCTCGCCGCCGCCGGCGACCACCTACGCGGGCGGGAAGCACGGCACAACGCCGCGTGAAGGCGCGGGTCGCCGCCGTGGACGATCGTACGTTGCGGGCGCTGCCGAATGCGTTTATGGTTTGGAGGTTTCGCAGTCTCATCCGCCGTCACCACCTTACCGGGCGGCCTCGTACCGACATGATGGAGGAGCGATCGCGTTGACGCAGAAAGTTGTCGTCATCGGTCTCGATTCGGCGCCGCCGCGCCTGATGTTCGACGTCTTTCGCAACGAGATGCCGACCCTCGCCGGGCTCGTCGAGCGCGGCGCCCACGGCCGTCTCGAAAGCACGAATCCGCCGATCACCGTTCCGGCCTGGACCTCGATGATGTCGAGCAAGGATCCGGGACAGCTCGGGTTCTACGGCTTTCGAAACCGCAAGGATCATTCATACGACGGCTACGCGTTCGCCAACTCCGCGCTCGTGCGTGAGCCACGGCTCTGGGATCTTCTCGGCGAGGCGGGCAAACGCTCGATCATCCTCGGCGTTCCGCAGACGTACCCGCCGCGCCCGCTGAACGGTGAGATGGTGACCTGTTTCCTCACTCCCTCGACCAAGGCGCAGTACACGTATCCGGAGAGCCTGAAGGCGGAGGTGGAGCGTGTTGCCGACGGCTACGTGCTCGACGTCGACGACTTCCGCACGCCCCACAAGGAGGCGCTGCTCGAGCGCGTGTACACGAAGACCCGCAAGCACTGGGCGGTCGCCAGGCACATGATCGCGACCCGCGAGTGGGACTACTTCATGATGGTCGAGATGGGGCTCGACCGCATTCACCACGGCTTCTGGAGCTACATGGATGCGGAGCACCGGAAGTACGAGCCCGGCAACAAGTTCGAGCAGGCGATCCGCGACTACTACCGCTACCTCGACGGCGAGCTCGCGAGTCTGCTCGCGCTCGCGCCCGCCGACGCGCTGGTGCTGCTCGTCTCCGACCACGGCTCGAAGCGGATGGAGGGCGGCATCTGCTTCAACGAGTGGCTGATCCGCGAGGGCTACCTGACACTCAAGGATCCGCCGCGCACGCCGACGCCGATCGGCAAGGTCGCCATCGACTGGTCGCGGACGAAGGCATGGGGCGACGGGGGCTACTACGGTCGCTGTTTCATGAACGTGAAGGGCCGAGAGCCTGAAGGTATCGTCGATCCGAAAGACTACGAGCGCGTACGCAGCGACCTCGTCGCCGGCATCGAGGCGATCGTCGACGACCAGGGACGCCCGATCGGCTCACGCGCCCATCGACCGGAGGACATCTACCGCGCCGTGAACGGCGTCGCACCCGATCTCATCGTGTACTTCGGCGATCTCAACTGGCGCTCGGTCGGCGCCGTCGGCATGGACTCGATCTACACCTTCGAGAACGACACCGGCCCCGACGAGGCGAACCACGATTGGTACGGCATCTTCGTGCTGTCGTCGCCGGCGGGGCCGGTGCCGCTCACCGGAGACGTCGGCGACGTTTCGATCTACGATATCGCGCCGACCGTGCTCCAGCACTTCGGTTGTCCGGTGCCGGCCGACATGATCGGCCGCTCGCTGCTTCCGAGCTGAGAGGATCCGGGCGCGCCGTGCGGCACGTCGCCGTCGACATCGTCACCGGCTTTCTCGGGAGCGGCAAGACGACGCTCCTTCGCCACGTCCTCGAGCACGGCCTCAAGGGCAAGCCGGTCGCCCTCGTCGTGAACGAGATCGGCGAGGTTGGCATCGATGGCCAGGTCGTGACTGGCCTCAACTACGTCGAGAAGATGGTCGAGCTCTCGAGCGGCTGCATCTGCTGCTCGATCGACGAGTACCGCTTCGACCTCGCAATCCAAGAGATCATCGAGACCGTCCACCCGCACCTCATCATCATCGAGTCGACGGGCCTCGCCGATCCCGAGCCGCTCGCCTACCGGGTGAAGGCCGCGGGCCTGAACCTCGATGCGGTCATCACCGTCGTGGATGCCGGCAACGTCGAGCGCTTCCTCGGGGAGACGGAGGTTGCGACGGCGCAGATCGGCGCCGCCGACTTTCTCGTGGTGAACAAGATCGACCTCGTCGGCGCCGACGCCTTGACGCGCGTCGAGCGACGGCTCCGCAAGCTCAACGCGCGTGCCGTCCAGTTTCGCAGCGTGCGCGGCGCGATCGATTCCGAGGTGCTCTTCGCGACCGGCGTTGCGAGCTATCGCGACCGCGCCCGCGAGCCCAGGGCCGCCTCCGACCATCTGCATCGGGATGCATTCGGCTCGTTTCTCTACCGCAGCGCGGTCGAGCTCGATCAACCGGCCTTCGAGCGCGTGCTCGAGCGGCTGCCGGACGACGTCATCCGCGCCAAAGGGATCGTGCGGCTCCTCGGGCGTGACTGGCACTGCCTGTTCAACGTCACCTGCGGCCGGACGGAGCTCGGCTGGCTGAAACTTCCGGATGATCACCTGGAGAACCAAGCGGTCTTCATCGGTCGCAACCTCGACCGGCACCGCGCCGGTATTCTCGAGGCGCTTCGCCGCTGCGAGCGCCATCCCGAGCATCGACAGGGAGAGTCGCGATGAACGCCACCCCGAAACGGCCGGACGAGCCGGCCGAGCAGCCCCCCGCCTCCGAGCCGACCGAGGGCTACTCGCCCGAGGAAGAAGAGGAAGTGCAGAAGCGCCTGGAGGATTTGGGCTACATCTGAGCACCCGGCTCGCATATGCTCGTGGCGGGAGTTCAGTCTCGCCGATGAGACCGCTCTGGCCTCGTCGGGCGCTACCAGTATTCGTATCCGCCCGCTGATGCGCGGGCGGCACGTTCCGTTTTCGGAGGACGTCCGTGGAAATCTTGGACAAGATTCGTGAACGCAAGGCCCGCACCGGCGTGATCGGGCTCGGGTACGTCGGGCTACCGCTCGCCATCGAGTTCGCCCATGCGGGATTCCACGCCGTGGGGATCGACGTCGATCAGCGCAAGGTCGACGCGATCAACGCCGGGCAGTCGTACATCGTCGACACCACCTCGGAGGAGGTGGCGTCGCTGGTCGCCACTGGCCGCCTGCGGGCGACGACCGACTTCGCCGTCATCGAGGAGCTCGACACCATCAACATCTGCGTGCCGACGCCGCTCCGCAAGACGAAGGATCCCGACATGACCTTCGTCGTCGCGGCGGTCAGCCAGATCAAGAAGCATCTCCGGGCGGGGCAGTTGATCATCCTCGAGTCGACGACCTACCCGGGCACGACCGAAGAACTGGTGCTGCCGCAGCTCGAGGAGTCGGGCTTGAAGGTCGGCCGCGACTTCTTCCTCGCGTTCTCCCCGGAGCGGATCGACCCCGGCAACAAGCAGTTCAACACCCGCAACATTCCGAAGGTGGTGGGCGGCGTCACCGCGCGCTGCACGCAGGCGGCGAAGACCCTCTATGAGCAAAGCATCGACAACGTCGTGCCGGTGTCCTCGACGCGCGTCGCCGAGATGGTGAAGCTGCTCGAGAACACGTTCCGCGCCGTGAACATCGGCCTGGTGAACGAGCTCGCCCTCATGTCGGCGAAGCTCAACATCAACGTCTGGGAGGTCATCGACGCGGCGGCCACGAAGCCGTTCGGCTTCATGCCGTTCTATCCGGGCCCGGGCCTCGGCGGCCACTGCATCCCGATCGACCCGTTCTATCTCGGCTGGAAAGCGCGCATGAACGGCTTCGAGCCGCGCTTCATCGAGCTCGCGGGGCAGGTGAACGAGTCAATGCCGAAGTTCGTCGTCGACAAGGTGACCGACGCCTTGAACGATGACGGTAAGGCGGTGCGCAACGCGCACATCCACATCCTCGGCGTCGCCTACAAGCGGGACGTCAACGACATCCGCGAGAGCCCGTCGCTCCACGTCATGAAGATGCTGATAGACCGCGGGGCGCGGCTCAGCTACAGCGATCCCTTCGTTCCCGAGATCCACGAGGACGGCATCAATCTGACAGGTGTTGCGGTGCGCGAGACGCTCGAAGCGGGTACCGATTGCGTGGTGTTGTTGACGGATCACAGCGATTTCAACTACTCGGAGATCGTCCACCTGGCGCCGTTGATCGTCGACACGCGGAACGCGCTGCGCGACTTCATCGGAGGCAACATCGTCCGGTTGTAAGGCCGGGAGGAGCGGGAATGAGTGCAGAAAACGCGTTGCGACGACGAATCTTGAGCGAGTACCGGAAGGCGTACGACGCGAACAAAGAGGTGCCGTTTCTCCACACCCGCCAGCATCTGACGGAGCGCCTGAGCGAAAGCTACGACGTACTCGCCCCGCAGGTGCAGTTCCTCGAGCAGAACCGCTATCTGCACTGGAAGGCCGCCGACGTCTTCAAGATCTCGCCGAAGGGCATGCGTGCGACGCACAGCGAGCAGGACCTTGCAGGCGAGTTTCCCGACTGACGTGGACACGGTGCGGTCGAAACGCCTCTGAATGCGTGTGGGCGGGCGGACGCCGTTCGCGGGCGCGGTCGCGGGCGCGACGCTCGCGGCGCTGGTGGTGGGAATTGGTGAGGCGCTCGTCGTCAGCGTCGAGCGCCACCTCGGTATCGATACGGGCCTGCTGTTCTTCGCCATCCTGTTCTATGGACTCACGGGCGTCGTGGCCGGGATCGCGTTCGGCGTCGCGCTCCCTCTGATCGGCGCGCGGCGCGGTGGCAGCGCGTACGCGCTCGCCGGCGCCCTCACGTTCAGCGCCCTGGTCACCGTGATCGGGCGGTTCCGCGTCTTCCGCGACGTGCTGCACGAGACGTTCGACGGGCAGGCGATCTCGCCGCTCGCCTTCCAACTCGGCTCGCTGGTGGTGGCTCTCGTGCTCGCCGCGCTTGCCTTCGCGGTTCTGCGCGCCGTCGGGCGGCGCGAGGGCGCGGCGACGTCGCTCGTCACCGCGCTCGGCATTCTCGTCGTCGGTGTCGGCGTGAGCGGCGGCACAATGCTCGTCCGCGGCGCGCCGCCGTCGGTCGCGCACTCGCCGCTGGCGAGCCGCGGCACCGCGCACGGACCGAGCGTCATCCTCGTCATGGTCGACACGCTGCGTGCCGATCACCTCTCGTGCTACGGCTACGACGCCATCCGCACGCCGGCGATCGACGCCCTCGCCGCCGACGGCACGCGCTTCGCGCACGCGTACGCGCAGGCTTCCTGGACCCGACCGTCGGTGGCGACGATCCTGACGTCGCTCTATCCGTCGTCGCACAAGGCGATTCACAAGTCGGACATCCTTCCGGACGCGGTCACGACCTTGCCCGAGGTGCTGCAGGCGGCCGGTTACCGTACGATCGGATTCGCCAACAACATCAACGTCGCGCCGCTGTTCAACTTTCAACAAGGCTTCGACGAGTACTACTTCCTCGAGCCGGCGTTCTTCTTCGGCGCCACGGAGTCGGCGGCGCAGCTCACGCTCTACAACCAGCTGCGCCTGATCCGCGAACGCTATCTCTCGCGGGTGAAGCACGTCGAGAACTACTATCAACCCGCCGAGATCGTGACCGAGCGAGGATCGCGCTGGATCGCCGATCGGCCAGCCGACGGTCCCTTCTTCATGTTCCTGCACTACATGGACGCCCACGACCCGTACTTCACGCACCCGTGGAACGGCGAGGCATTGGCGCGGGTGGCGAACCCCAATCCGAGCTGCGCGCTCGCGGAGCGCTACCGCGCCGCGTACGACGGCGCGATCGTCTATCTCGACGAACAGATCGGCCGTCTCGTCGCCGGGCTGAAGGCGCGCGGTATGTACGACGATACGATGATCGTGCTCACCGCCGACCACGGGGAGGAGTTCTGCGAGCATGGCGGCTGGTGGCACGGCCAGACACTCTACGACGAGCAACTCGCGGTGCCGCTGATCGTGAAAGCGCCGCGCGGGGGACCGGCCGGCGTCGTCAACGACGCCATGGTGGCGAGCCTCGATATTGCGCCGACGATCATCGCCGCCGCGGGCGCACAGGCTCCCGCGGCCATGGTCGGGCGGCCCTTGTCGCTCGCGGCCGGCGCGCCGGCGCCGCGCGATCACGCATTCGCGGAGTCGGACCTCGAAGGCAACGTGCTGCAGGCATATCGCGGCGAGGGTTGGAAGTTCATTCAAGCAAATCCCGGCAATCCGCGTGGTCTGCCGATCCGCCAGCTCTTCGAGGTGGCGGGGGATCCAGGCGAACATCACGACCTCGCGGCATCCCGGCAGGACGAGGTCGCAACCCTCGCGACCCGTCTCGCGACCGTGCAGAGCCGTGCGCTGGCGCGTGCCGTCGACGGCAGCGAGACGGCGATCGACAGCGCCACCGAAGAGCGCCTACGGGCGCTCGGCTACGTCAACTGAGCGCGGGCGCGTGATCGCAATCGTCGGACTCGACGGAGCCACCTGGGATCTCGCCGAGCCCTTCATGGATGCCGGCGACATGCCGGCGCTGCGCCGTCTCGTGACGGCAGGTGCGGCCGGAATCCTGCGGTCGACGACACCGCCCGTGACGTTTCCCGCGTGGTCCTCCTTCATGACCGGGGCGAATCCGGGGAAACACGGCATCTTCGATTTCAGCCGGCGCCTGCCGGGCACCTACGAGATCGCGTTCGTCGGCAGCCGTGACCGGCGGCTGCCGACGATGTGGCGCCTACTCTCGGCGGCCGGCCGCCGCGTCGCCGTGCTCGGCGTGCCGACGACATACCCACCCGAGCCGGTGAACGGCATCATGGTCGGGGGTTTCGACAGCCCGGTCACGACCGGCATCGACGGCTCCTTCGTCCACCCGCGCGCCTTCTACGACGAGATGCGGGCGGCGGTCGGTCCGTACACGATCACCGACTTCCAGGAACTGCGCATCGGGCCCGGATGGCACGACGCGGCGTTGCCGAAGATTCTCACCGCCGTCGACCGCAAGCGCGATCTCGCGCGCTACGTCCTCGCGCGCGAGCCCTGGGACGTTTTCATGGTGCTTTTCGGCGAGGCCGACACCACGAGCCACCATTTCTGGATGTTCGCCGATCCGCGATCGCCGCGCTTCGACGCGTCACGCGCCGCGCGGCACCGGGGGGCGTTGCGTGACGTGTACCGTCGCCTCGACGGCGCGCTCGACGCGATCGTCGCCGCGTTGCCTGCCGACGCGACTCTGCTGGTCGCCTCCGACCACGGCTTCGGGGGCGCCGGTACGACGGTGCTGCATCTGAATCGGTGGCTCGCCGAGGCCGGCTTCCTGCGCTTCCACGCCGGCGCGCGCGCGCTTCCGGCGCGCCTGGCGCGGCAGGTACGGCGGCTCGCGCTTCTCGGCTTGCCCCGCGGCGTGCAAGAGCGGGTGGTGCGCCGCAGCGGCCGCCGGCTCGCCCGCCGACTGGAGGGCTGGTCACGGTTCGCCGCGGTCGACATGGCCCGAACGGTTGCGTTCTCGGAGGAGCTGAACTACGCGCCGAGCATCTGGCTGAACGTCCGCGGGCGCGACCCGCTCGGTGCCGTCGCGCCGGGGCGCGCGTACGACGAGCTCGTCGCGACGCTGCGCGAACGTCTCCTCGCCTGGCGTCACCCGGCGACCGGCGCGCGCATCGTACGCGCGGTGCACCGGCGCGAGGAGATCTATCGAGGTCCGTGCGTCGGCGACGCTCCCGACCTCGTCCTCGAGCTCGCCTGCGAGGACGGCTACTCGTACGTCTGCCTCCCCAGCACCGGCGAGGAGTCGGCGGTCGTGCGCTCGCTCGCACCTGACGAGTACGTCGCCGGCAAAGGTGGCGGCATGAACGGCAGCCACCGCGCGGCGGGCCTCTGGGCGCTCGCGGGTCCCGCGATCTCGGCCGACGTGCACGCCGAGGCGGCGATCACCGACGTCGCGCCGACCGTGCTCCACCTCGCCGGGCTTCCCGTACCGTCGTGGATGGACGGCGCACTTCTGCCGGGCGTCCGCGGAACGTTGACCGTCGATGCCGCGCCGCCTCCTCCACCGCGGGTCGGTGGCCAGGAGGACGACGGCGCAGGCGAGACCGAGCTCTGGCGCCGGCTGGCCGCGCTCGGCTATCTCGGCGCGGAACGGCCGTGATCGCGTGCTCGCGACGCGTCCAAGGGACGGCATGATGGCCGGCGCACCGCTGCGGCGGGTGGCGATCGTCGCCGCGTGCCCGTTTCCGAGCTTGCAGGGATCGCAGCTCCTGATCCGGCGGTTGGCGCAGGGGCTGCGGTCGCGCGGCCACGCCGTCGTCGTCGTCGCCTACGCGGAGGGGCTGGAGGACGCGCTCGCGGGGATTCCCGTGCGTCGCATCCGACCGATTCCGGGCTGTCGCGCCCTCGGCTCGGGGCCGCGGCCGGCGAAGCTGCTGCTCGACGCGGCACTCTTCGCGACCTTGCGCAAGGTGTTACGCGAGGAACGCGTCGAGATCGTGCACGCCCACAATTACGAAGCGGCGCTCGTCGGTCTCGCGGCGGGGCGGCTCGCCGGCGTGCCGGTCATCTACCACAGTCACAACGCGCTGGCTGAGGAGCTGCCGACATATTTCCGCGGCCGGCTCGCCCGCCGTGTGGCGCGCGCGCTGGGCGCGCTCGCCGACCGCGAGGTGCCGCGGCGAGCCGACCACTGCATCGCCATCTGTCGCGAGCTCGTCGGCTTTCTGCGCGCGCGTGGCGTCGACGCCGTCGACCTGGTCTCTCCCGGCGGCTCGCCCGAGGAGTTTCCCGCACGCTCGTCGCACGAGATCGGTGCGATCCGGGCGCGCTTCGAGTTCGGTGCCCGTCCGTTACTGCTCTACACCGGCAACCTCGACGGCTATCAGAACCTCGAGGTCCTGCTGCAGAGCATCGGTCGAGTGCGGGAAGTGGTGCCGGACGCGCTGCTGGTGCTCGCGACGCACGCCACGCCGCCGGCGTTGCCGCCGGCGCTCGTGGCGGCGTCGCCCGGTGTGCGCGTGGTGGCGGCCGACGATTTCGCCACCGTGCGCGATCTGTTGCAAGTCGCTGACGTCGCGCTCTGCCCACGGCGGGAGTGGTCCGGATTTCCCATGAAGCTGCTCAACTACATGGCCGCGGGGAAGGCGATCGTCGTCTCCGCCGGTTCGGCGAAGGCGGTGCGCCATGGCACGAACGGCTGGGTGGTCGCCGACGGCAGCGCCCGCTGCTATGCCGATGCGATCGTGCACCTGCTCGCGTCGCCACGGCTGCGCGCTGCCCTCGGGCGTGCCGCTCGCCGTACGGTCGAGGACGAGTACGGCTGGGATCGCGTCCTCGATAAGATCGAGGCGATCTATGCGACGGTATTGACGGGGCGCGTGCCGGCCGAGCTGCCGGATACGCCCGTCGGGGTCCTGCGCGCCGCGGGACTCGACTGAGACGCTGCACGAACGAGGAGGCGTTGATGCAGAAGCCGACGATAGCGATCACGATGGGCGACGCCGCGGGTATCGGGCCCGAGATCGTCGTCAAGTCGCTCGCCGACCCGCAGGTGCGCGACTGGTGCAAGCCCATCGTTCTCGGCGATCTCGGGGTCCTGCGCGCCGCAGCCGAGCGGGCACACGTCGCGCTGCGGCTCGAGTCGGTCGATCGGCCGGCAGACGCGCGCGGCGGCGCCGGAACGGCCTGTGTCATCGACTATCGCAACGTCGACGCCGGCACGCTGCGCATGGGCGTCATCGAGCCGGCGCTCGGCGATGCGGCGGTACACTACACCCGTGAAGCGGCGCGCCTCGCGCTCGCCGGCGAGATCGACGGCATCGTCTCGGCGCCGCTCAACAAAGAGGCGATGCGCGCCGCCGGCCACCACTACGAGGGCGCGACCGAGATCTTCGCGGAGATGGCCGGGACGAAGCGCTACGCGATGGTCCTCATCCTCGGTGAGATGCGGCTCATGCTACTCACCAACCACATGTCGCTGCGCGAGGCCTGCGACAAGGTGACCGAGGCGCGCGTCTACGAGAAGGTGATGCTCGGTCACGAGGCGCTGGTCGCGCAAGGTATCGCGGCACCGCGGATCGCCGTCTCCGCCTTGAACCCCCATGCGGGAGAGGGCGGGCTCTTCGGGCGCGAGGAGATCGACGAGATTCAGCCGGCGATCGCGCGCGCGCGCGCTGCGGGTGTGAACGCGATCGGGCCGGTACCGGCGGACACCGTGTTCTTCAAGGCGAAGCAAGGACTCTACGATATGACGATTGCGCTCTACCACGATCAGGGGCTGGGGGCGGTGAAGCTCCTCGGTTTCGGCACCGTCGTGACCCTGCTGGTGGGTCTGCCGTTCATCCGCACCTCGACGGGGCATGGGACCGCCTTCGACATCGCCGGTACCGGCAAAGCGGACCACGCGAACCTCCTCGAGGCCATCCGCGTCGCCGCCGAGCTCGGTGGTCGGCGCACCAGGGAGCGCGCCGCTTGATGACACCGCCGAGCGAGGCGCAGCTCCGCGAGGAGCTGACACACTACTGCCGGGTCGCCTATGAGCGGCAGCTGGTGTCGGGAACCGGCGGCAACCTGAGCGCGCGCGTGCCCGGGCGGGAGTACATCCTCATCACCCCGAGCGCGGTCTCGCTTCGGGAATGCACGCCCGAGGACTTCATCCTGGTCGATCTCGAGGGTCGCAATGTGGAAAGGCGCGACGATCTGGTGGCGTCGAAGGAAGTGTTCCTGCACACCGCCGTGTACGCCGCCCGACCCGACGTCCACGCCATCTCGCATCTGCACCCGCCGTATTGCATCCTCTTCGCCATCCGCAATCGCCAGATCCCGCTGGTGACGATCACCGCCGAGGTTCGCCTGGGCGCGACGCCGGTCGTACCCGAGGCGCCGTCCGGATCGCGGCGACTCGCCGAGCTGGTACGCGACACCGTCCTCGCGTGGCCGGACGCGCGGCTCGTCCTCCTCGAGCGTCACGGTGTGCTGGCGATCGGGGAGACGCTACGCGACACCATCGATGTCGCCGATCTCGGTGAGGACACGGCACGCGTCGCCCACATGCTCTCGCTCTCGAGCGGCGACGAGACGAAGCGAATCTGGGATGTCTCCGTGAGGGACGAGCCGGGCATGCACGTGTACCCGGGCGACCCGCCAATCGAGATGCGACGCGTGCGCGCGATCGCCGACGGCGATCTCGCCAACCTGACCTACCTCGCGCTCGGCGTGCACACGGGGACGCACGTCGACGCGCCGGCGCATTTCATCGAGGGCGCGCCGACGCTCGAGCAGATCGCCCTCGACCGGTTCGTGGGTCCCGCGACGGTTCTCGACCTGCGGGGCCGGGCGGTCGTCGACGCCGCGGCGTTGCGTGCGCACGACGTCCCCGCGGGCGGCATCGTGCTCTGCAAGACCGACAACTCCGCGCTCTGGGAGCAACCGGGGTTTCAAGAGGGGTTCACGTATCTCACGCGGGACGCGGCCGAGCATCTGATCGCGTGCGGCGTGAAGACGATCGGGATGGACTACCTGTCGATCGAACGCTTCGGCAGCACGACGTTCGAAGTGCACAAGCTCCTCCTCGGCCGCGGTATCCCCATCATCGAAGGCCTCGATCTGCGGGCGGTGACCCCCGGGACCTACACGCTCGTCTGCCTGCCGCTCAACCTCCAGGGTGTCGACGGTGCGCCGGCACGCGCGATCTTGACGCGATGACCGCGCTCGAAGTCATCGCCGACGACTTGACTGGCGCATGCGACGTCGGTGCCGAGCTCGCCGCCGCGGGATTCGCGGTGCGTGTCGCCGTCGACGGGGCCTCCCTCGACGAGGTGGAGGGGGGGGTGTGCGTCGTCAATACCCAAAGCCGCGCGGTTCGCGCCGGCGAGGCCTACGCGCGGGTACAGAGAGTCGCGCGCCGCCGTCCGGTCGACCTGTTGCTGAAAAAGATCGATACCGCGCTCCGCGGCCACCTCGGCGCCGAGCTCGACGCGGCGATCGACGGTCTCGGCGCCTCGGCCGCCTTCGTGGTGCCGGCGATTCCGACGGCCGGACGCGTCACCCGCGGCGGATGCCAATGGTTCAGCGGCCGGCGCCTCTCGGAGACCGAGTTCGCTTCCGACCCGGAAGGTGGCGGGGCGGAGTCGTCGGTGGCTGCGGTGATCGGCAGGGAGAGCCGCCGGCGTACTGAGCTCATCGGCCTCGAGATCTTGCGGACCGGCGGGCTGCGCAACCGGACGCGAACGCTAATGGGCGCCGGTGTCGACGTCTTCATCGTCGACGCCGAGTCCGAAGACGACCTCGCAACCGCGACCTGCGACATCCTCGAGCTGCCTAGGCCGCTCTGTATCGTCGGCTCGATCGGCGTGGCGGCTGCGCTGGCGGCCCACCTCGGGACCGCCGACGCCACGTCCCGGATCGGGCTCGCGCCGCTGCCGGGTCCGGCGTTGATTCTCTGCGGCAGTATGCATTCGACGGCGCGCGCGCAGTTGGAAGGGGCGTGCGCGGCCGAGTTCGCGGCGCGCGTCACCATGCCGCAACGGATCGCGGAGGGGATCGCGGCGACGGACCGGGCCACGATCGCCGCGCAGGCACACGCGCTTCTCGTTTCCGGGCAGAGCGCCGTCGTCGCCGCGCCGCCGGCCGAAGCGAGTCCCGACGTCGGGCGGCGGCGTGCCATCGAACGGACGCTCGGTGAGATCGCACGCGACGTGCTCCGCGGCGGCGCCGCCGCGGCGCTGGTATTGATCGGTGGCGAGACGAGCTACGCGGTCCTGCGCGCCATCGGCGCCACGGAGCTCGTCGTGCACGGCCGTATCGCCCCACTCGTTGCCGCCGGGACGGTCGCGCGTGGTGAGGCGGTGGGCTTGCCGCTGATCGTCAAGGGAGGGTCGGGTGGTGGTCCCGACACCTTACGCGCGCTCCTCGATCGGACCGCGCCGGCGCACCAGGCCGCGGGCTGAAGGAGCGGGTGTGCGAGTCGCGGCCGACACCGTCGTCACCATCGAGTACGTTGCGCGCCTGGATGACGGCACCGTCGTCGACTCCACCGAGCGCTGCGGAGCGATCAGCTACCTGCACGGCAACGAGCAGGTCTTTCCGGCGCTTGAACGCGTCGTCGACGGGCTCGAGCCGGGCGACGCGCGCGACGTCCAGCTACCGGCGGAAGAGGCCTACGGACTGCGCCGTGAGGAGCTCATCCGGCGTGTGCCGCGCGCGCAACTTCCGCCGGACATCGCGCTCGTGCCCGGCGAGCGCTACGAGCTGCGGGCCCCGAATGCGACGCGGCTCGTCTTCACGCTCGTCGGCGTGGAGGGCGACGAGGTGGTCGCCGACTTCAATACCCGCGGTGCGGGGCAGGGGCTGCGGATCACCGCCACGGTACTCGGGGTGCGCGCCGCGACGGCGGATGAGATTCGCCGCGGCACGCTGCGCTGAGCGACTGCCACCGCCCGTCCGTCCTCTCACATTACTCGTAGGCTTCCGGGGCCTTCGGCTCCGGTGGAAATGTCCACATCGGCAACGCGTCGCCGGGGGGCCGCGCGAACAAGGAGCAACGTCATGAGGAAACGCGAGAAACTCACGCCCGAGGAACGCTTCGCCCTCGCGCTAGCGTTGGTCAAGCGGGAGCAATCGTTGGGAGAGATTTGCCTTTACTACCAGGTCAGCCACACGACCGCCTACAAGCTCCGGAACGCGTTTCTCGACGGGGCGCGCAAGGCGCTTGCGACGATCGGACGCTCGGCCGACGTGCGCGAGGACGCAGGCGCGCCTCGCGACGGCGGCATCGCAAGCGGGCCGGGCGGAAAGCACGCGATCGGATGATCCGGCCGCGGAACGCGCGCTTCGTTTGTGCGTTGCCGCCCGGCCCGGCGCCGGTTATTCTTACCGATCACGGCTCGAAGGAGGCGCAATGTACCTGGTAACCGGAGGCGCAGGCTTCATCGGCTCGAACGTTGCCGAGACGCTCGTGCGTCGTGGCGAGAAGGTGCGGATCTTCGACGATTTCTCCAACGGCAAGTGGGAAAACCTGAAAACCTTCGCCGGTGATGTCGAGGTGATCGAGGGCAATCTCCGCGACCTCGACGCCGTCCGCCGCGCCGTCGACGGTGTCATCGGCGTCTACCACCAGGCCGCCCTGCGCTCGGTGCCGCGCTCTGTCGACAACCCGCTTGCTACCAACGACGTCAATATCACCGGGACGTTGCAGCTGCTGATGGCGTCGCGCGACGCGGGCGTGAAGCGCGTGGTCGCGGCCTCGTCGTCGTCGGTCTACGGCGCCAACGAGGACTTGCCGAAGCGCGAGGATCAGATGCTGCTGCCGGTCTCACCCTACGCCGCCTCGAAGCTCGCGGGTGAGCACTACTGCCGGATCTTCACCCGCCTCTACGGGCTCGAGACCGTGAGCCTCCGCTACTTCAACGTCTTCGGGCCGCGCCAGGATCCCGACTCGCAGTATGCCGCGGTGGTGCCGCTGTTCATCCAAGCCGGCCTCGACGGCGTGCCGCTCACCGTGCACGGCGACGGCATGCAGTCGCGCGATTTCACCTACATCGAGAACGTCGTGCAGGCGAACCTGCGTGCGATGGAGGCGCCGGAGGCGGCGGGCGAGGCCTTCAACATCGCCTGCGGTTCTCGCTACACGTTGATGGACATCGTGCACGCGATCGAGCGCGAGCTCGGCCGCGCGCTCACGTGCCGTCACACTCCATCGCGCGCCGGCGACGTGCGACATACGCTCGCCGACATCAGCAAGGCGGAGCGTATGCTCGGTTTCAAGCCGACCGTCGACTTCGACGACGGCATGGCGCGTACGGTCGCGTACATCTCGTCGCGAAACTTCAGCGGTCGCGCCGCCTCCGCCTGACATCCCGCGACGGCCGCGCCCGGCGCGCACCCCGGGGTTCTCCCCCGGCGCGGCGTGCGCTCGCGCTGGCGTGCATAGGGAACGGGTCGATCGCGGCTGTGGCACGCGCATGCCCGCGAGCATTCCTCGAGCCCTCGCGATGCGCGCACCCTGCATGTTTCCGCGAGAAGGAGAACAAGTCCGGTGAACAGTTTCCGCCCGACAATTGCGACGGTCGTTGCGCTGCTCCTCGTCTGGGGAGTCGGCGCGGAGTCCGCCGCAGCTGGCGACCACTACCTGTGTTATCGCGCGAAGCCGGCGCGCGCCGACCCCGGTGGAGCACCGTTCCCGACTTTCGCGCCGCGATCGGGAGACGCCGTGATCGACGCGCTCGGGTCGTTTGCGGCCGGCGACCAGCACCTCCGCGACATCAAGCGGGCGATCGGCTTGTGCACCCCCGCCGAGGTCGACGGGCAAGCCGCGCTCGACGATGCGACGCACCTCGACGTCTACGCCGTGACACGCACGCGCACCGTGCCACCGCAGGCGCTGCCTCTCCCCGCCGCGCACGAGATGGTCGACGAGTTCGGCACGCTTCGGCTCGGTGTGCGGGCGGCCGATCGCGTCTTCGTGCCGGCAGGGACGGCGGGTGGGACGGGCGGGGCGCCACCGCCGGCGCCCGGCGGCGTCGACACGTTCGCGTGCTACCCGGCGAAGGCTGCGCGCACGTCCGCCGATACCCCGGCGTTCAGTCCACGCAGCGTCGTCGTCCAGGACGCGCTCGGGGCGCGGACGCTCCAGCTCACCCAGCCAACGCGTGTCTGCGCGCCGGCCGACCTGAACGGCGCGGATGCGAGCGCGCCCGCCCATGCCGGGCACCTCGTGTGTTACCGCGCTCGGCTGGCGCGGATGCCCGTGCCGCAACCGCGATTCGAAAACACGGTGGTCTCGACGTACGACACGTTCGGACCCGAAGTTCTCGCGATGACGGCGATCGAGGAGCTCTGCGTCCCGAGCCTGAAAGACCCGCCGCATCCGACGACGACGCCGCTCGTGGTGCCGAGCGGAGTGCGACGTACGGCGACGCCGCGCATGCCGACCTTCACGCCGGCGCGGACGCCGACACCGTCGCGCACGCGGACGCCGCCGCCGTCGCGTACGGCGACCGTCGTTGCGACGCCGACGCTGTCGCCGACACCGACCCTCAGCGCGACGCCGACGGCGACGCGGACGCCGCCGCCGACGCGCAGCGCGACGCCGCGGCCGACGCGCAGCCCGACACCCACGGTGTCGCCCACTCCGGTCGGGGCACCAACGCGGCTGTTCGTCATTCCCGCGACTCGTGCAATCTCCGAAGACGCGAGCACCAACTTCACGGCGATCGCAGAGTTCCGCAACGGCGCGACGCAGAACTACACCCAGAAAGTGACCTGGAGCTCGAGCAAGGACACCATCGCGACGGTATCGAACGACACCGGCACGCGCGGGCGCGCGACGGGGCATCGGCCGGGGACGGTGACCATCAGCGTGCGTGACCCGGTCAGCGGGCGCGCGTCGGCGGACGACGACAGCGCGACCCTCACCGTGCTCGGCCAGTTGATGAGCATCACGCTGGCCCCCAGCGAGACGACGTTGCATGTCGGGGATCACGTTGGGTTTGCCGCGACCGGCCACTACGCCGGTGGATCGACACAAAACCTGACGCAGAAGGTGACGTACTCGTCGAGCGATTCCGCGGTCGTCCTGGCGACCAACGCGGACGGCAATCGCAGTGACGTCCAGGCGGTCGGGGAGGGATCCGCCGTGATCTCGGCAACGGACCCGAATACCGGCGTCAGCTCGTCGCCGGCTGGCGATGCTGCGGTGACCGTCGCGCCGTGAGCGCCGGCGTCAGCGCGCGAGCGGGAGGTCGATCGTGAAGCAGGTGCCGTCGTCGGCGGTGCTGCGCACGGCGACGCGACCACCGAGACTCTCGCTGTAGCGCTTGACGAGGTGCAAGCCGCATCCCGTGCCGGCGCCGCGGGCGGTTCCGCCTCCCCCCGGACGAAAGAGCTCGAAGAGGTACGGGAGATCACGCGGATCGATGCCCGGTCCGCTGTCGGTCACCGTCAGACGGACGCCACCCTCCGCACACGCGGCGGCGATACGGACGCTGCCGCGTTCGGTGAAGCGCAGGGCGTTGTCGACGAGATTCTGAAGAATCTGGCGGATGCGAAAGCGGTCGCTGCGGATGGGCGGCAACTCGGGGTCGATCTGCCAGATGAGCTCGACGCCCTCCGCGGCGCCACGGCCGAGGGAGCCCTCGTTGAGCTCGTCGAAGAGCTCGGCGAGCGTGAACTCGTCACGGCGCAGCTCGTGTCCGAAGTCGAGGCGCGCCAGATCGAGGACGCCGCTCAGGATCGACTGGAGCTCGAGGGCGTAGCGCTCGATGCTGCCGAGTACCTTACGTTGCTCGGGTGAGCATGGACCGAACTCTTCTTCGCTGAGAAGCCGGGTGTAGCCGAGCACGACGTTCAGCGGCGAGCGCAGGTCGTGCGACATCGCCACCAGCACCTCCGATTTGGCTGTGCTCGCGTGCTCCAAGTGCTCGTGTTGCGCCGCGTGCCGCAGCGCGATCGCCGCCAGGGCGCCGGCGTAGCGCGCGAGCGCTACCTGTTCGGGCCCGATGAGATGATCGGGCGCGGCGACGACCTGCAACAGAACCGGGACCTCGCCGCTTTGCAGCAGGACGGTCAACGTCAGGCGACCCTGGTACGAGCCGGTGACCGTCGGGCGCCGTTCAGCGATCGCGTCGCGGATCGCCTGCGCGTCGATCGGGGGAAACCCGGTTACTCCGTACGCTGCGACGATCTCGATGCGCTCGCCGTCGAGGAGCGCGAGCCGCACCGCCGTTGCCCGCAGCACGATGGCGACGTTCTGACAGATACGCGCGCCGAGGCTCGCCGGCGTGACGTCCCCGAGGAGCAGCGACTCCTGGAGTCGCAGTGCCTGCTCGAGCAGCCCCACGTCCGGGGTGGCGCCCGGATCGCCGAGGGCGATCACACGGTGGGCGTTGATCGTCACGATCGCGTTCGTCGCGGATGAGTTCAACCGCGACTCATCTGCCAAACCTACAAGCGAGCTTCCACACCGTCAAGGTGTTCGCTTCCGCCTTCCCCTTCTCCGTCCCCGCGTCGCACTTCCCCACGCCGCGCTCCCGCTGCGGTCCTCCTCGACCCACGCTGTTCCCCCCGCCTTCCTTCGCATCTCACTCCGATTCATTTCGCGTCTGTCATTGCACCTCCGATCGTTCCACCACGGGTCGTTCGTCGGCTGGCACTCGCGTGCCGCTGCGCTTCGCTGGCCCGCCTGTATCCGCTGTGGCAGGATACGGCGACCTCGCCCGCATGGATACGAACCGAATCACCGCTGTGCTGCGCCGTGGACTCCGTCTCCGTTGCCCACGGTGCGGGAGTGGAGCGCTTTTCCGCGGGGCATTCACCATGCACGACCACTGCCCGGCGTGCGAGCTCTTGTTCGAGCGCGAGCAGGGCTACTTCGTCGGTGCGATCTACGTGAACTACGCTGCCACCGTCGGCATCACGATCGTGGGATTCCTCCTGCTCGACCACTACACCGCGCTCTCGGTCACGACCCAGATCTCGCTCTGGAGCGTCTTCGGCGTCGCGTTTCCGCTGTTCTTCTTCCGGTACTCGAGGAGCCTGTGGCTGAGCGTCGAGTACCTCTTCAATCCCGAGGCGCCCGGGTTGCCGAGCGTGCGATGATCGCGCCGACGCCGAGCGCAGAGGACGCCGCACCCGCGGCGGTCGTCATTCGGGGTCTGTCGCATCGCTACGGCGACCGGCGGGCGCTGGTCAACGTCGAGCTCGACATCCGCCGCGGCGAGATCTTCGGAATCCTCGGGCCGAACGGCGGCGGGAAGACGACGCTCTTCAAGGTGCTCGCGACGTTGACACCCGCCCAGGAAGGCCGCGTCGAGATCTTCGGCGAGGACGTGGCGCGCGCGCCGCTCGCCATCCGGCGGCGACTCGGGGTCGTCTTCCAGCATCCAGGACTCGATCCCAAGCTCACCGTCGAGGAAAATCTCCGCTGTCACGCGGCGTTGTACGGCCTCGGCGGCGCTACCTTCCGCGTGCGCAGCGCGACGATGCTGGAGCGCCTTGGACTCGTGGAGCGTGCGCGCGATCTCGTCGAGACCTTGTCCGGCGGCCTCGCCCGTCGCGTCGAGCTCGCGAAGGGCCTGCTGCACGGTCCCGAGCTCCTGCTGCTCGACGAGCCGAGCACCGGTCTCGATCCCGGGGCGCGCCGCGATTTCATCGAATATCTCGTGCACCTGCGTGCCACGGAGGGCGTGACGGTCGTGCTCACCACGCACGGGATGGAAGAGGCGGAGCGCTGCGACCGGGTCGGCTTCGTGCACCGCGGCGCGCTCGTTGCGGTCGGGACGCCGGACGCGCTCAAGGCGGAGATCGGCGGCGATGTCGTCGTCGTGCACGCCGGTGATCCGGAGCGCCTGCGGGCACGCATCCGCCAGCGCTTCGGGTGCGAGCCGCGGCTCGTCGATGGGGCGCTGCGCGTCGAGCTGCCGCGTGGTCACGAGTTCGTGCGCGAGGTGGTCGACGCGTTTCCGGGCGAGATCCGCTCCGCCACGTTCGGTAAGCCGACGCTCGAGGACGTCTTCGTCCACCTCACCGGACATCGCTTCTGGGCGCAGGAGCCGGGACGGGAGGAGTCAGCCTGACGCGCGCGGCCTTCACCTCGGTGCGTGCGCTCTGGTGGCGCGAGATCATCCGCTTCGTGCGGCAGCGGAGTAGGGTCATCGGCGCGTTTGCGCAGCCGCTCCTCTTCTGGATCCTCCTCGGCGGCGGATTCAGCGCCTCGTTTCGGCCGCCCGGGACTCCCGGTGACGTCGGTGCCCTGCAGTACTTCTACCCGGGCATCATCGCACTCGTGCTGCTGTTCACCGCCATTTTCGCGACCATCGCCGTGGTCGAGGATCGGAAGTCGGGGTTTCTCCAAGGCGTACTCGTCGCCCCGATCCCGCGCGGCAGCATCGTGCTTGGGCAGGCGCTCGGCGGGACGACGCTCGCCGTCCTCCAGGGCGTGCTCTTCCTCGCGCTCGCGCCGCTCGCCGGCATATCGCTCTCGCTCCTGTCGATCGTCGCCGTGACGCTCGTCCTCGTCGGCGTGTCGTTCGCCCTCACGAACCTCGGCCTGGTGATTGCGTGGCGCATGGAGTCGACGCAGGGCTTCCACGCGATCATGAACCTGATCCTGATGCCGATCTGGCTCCTGTCGGGCGCGTTTTTTCCTGCGGCCGGTGCACCCGGATGGCTCGGGTGGGTCATGCGTCTCAACCCGCTCACCTACGGCATGGCCGCGCTTCGGCGCGCCCTCTACCTCTCCGTGCCCGCCGCGAGTGGTGCCGTTCCTCCCTTCGCGCTCTCGATCTTCGTAACGGCGGTCTTCTCCCTGGTGGCGTTTGCCGGCGCCACCACCGTGGCACGCCGCGCACGCTAGGGGCGTGATCCCAGGCCCGCCGTCCCGCACGGGAGGCGCGATCCGTCGGCGGAGCGGTCCTGCATGAGCGACGGTGCAATTGCAGCGCCCTGGCTCATTTCTGAACACTCTTGTCGAGCGTTCGCTGTCACGCTTTTGTCTCGAATCGTCATCGCTCGCGAGCTCGGGAGTCATCCGCGGGGCGGGTGATCTGATCTCCAAGGCCAGCGACGTTTTCCGCCCGCCCGAGAACGGGTCAACGCCTGCACAATACTTGGGCAACCGGGCATCCGCAGACGGCTGGTAGCGCCGTGTCGGGCCCGAACCCGGGTTCGAGTTGGGTACGCCGCTTGCTCGGGCTGCGGTCGTACCCGGTCATGACAGACACGCGACCAATCGATCCCCACCAAAAGGCACTCGCGATCAACCTCGATCGCCGCCGCTACGGAACCTTCGCCGAGATCGGCGCCGGGCAGGAGGTGGTGCGCTGGTTCTTCCGCGCCGGTGGCGCCGCGGGGACGATCGCCAAGAGCATCTCCGCCTACGACATGACCGTGAGCGACGCCATCTACGGAAGGGGCGAGCGCTACGTCTGCCGGCAGCGCCTCGAGCGCATGCTCGAATACGAGCACGGCCTGAACCTCGAGCGGCTCCGAGAACGGCGCGGCAACACCACGGCGTTCTTCGTGTTCGCCGATACCGTCAAGGCGGCAAGCTATGGCGGCTCGAGCGAATGCCACGGCTGGATGGGTGTCCGCTTCCAGTCGCATCCGCGCGATGACGACAGTCAGATCATCATTCACGTCAACATGCTCGACCGGGAGAAGGAGGCCCAGCAAGAGGCGCTCGGTATCGTCGGGGTGAACTTGATCTACGGGGCGTCCTTCCTCTTTCACGAGCCCGAGCAACTCGTCGAATCGCTCCTCGACAGCTTGACGACCGCTCGCATCGAGATCGACATGATCGAATTCTCGGGCATCGAGTTCCGCCACGTCGACAACCGCCTGATGAGCTTGAAGCTCGTCCAGCTCGGGCTTACCGGCGCGGCGATGTTCGCGGCCGACGGCGCCGTCCTTCAGCCCTCGGAAGTGCTCTACAAGAAGGCCGTGCTGGTCGAGCGCGGGAGCTTCCGGCCGGTGACCCACGTGAACGTCGACATGCTCGAGAGCGCGCGCGAGAAGTTTTCGCGGGAGCCCGGCGTCGATGGGGGCCCGGTGGTTGCGCTGATGGAGATCACCATGCGCAACCTGATCACGACGATGGGCTCCGGGACGGTCGACGTGCACGACTTCCTCGCCCGCGCCGACGTCCTCGCGGCCTGCGGCATGACCGTGCTGATCTCCGACTACTTCGAGTACTATCGGCTCGCGGCCTATCTCGCGCGTCACACCAAGGGGAAGATCGGCGTCGTCATGGGTGCCGCCAGCCTGGCCGAGCTGTTCGATGAGCAGTTCTACGCCGCTCTCGCCGGCGGAATTCTCGAGTCGTTTGGTCGCCTCTTCAAGAACGACTTGAAGCTCTTCATCTATCCGTTCCTCGACCAAGCAACCGGTGCGCTGACGACGGTGCAGAACCTCGCGATCGCGCCAGGCCTGCGCAAGCTCTATGACTACCTCGTCGATCGTGGCTGTATCGAGCAGCTCGAGAGTTACCATCCGGAGTATCTGACGATCTTCTCTCGTGAGGTACTGCGGCGGATCAAGGCGTGCGATCCGTCGTGGGAAGCGATGGTTCCCGGCGGCGTCGCCGAGGTCATCAAGCACAGCGCCTTCTTCGACTACCGGCCGCCGGTCGCCGCGTCGGCATAGGCGGGCTCCAAGCTCAGGTCGCGAACGCGAACCAGCGCCGATCGATCAATCGTCATGCCGTCGTCGCACCGTGATCGCGAGGCTCAGAACTGCGGTGCCCGACGGCCGAGCGTCCATCGCGCCGCACCCCAGCCGACGGCGACCGCGCTGAGCACGAGAGCGGCTGCACACGCGACGAGCCGCGGGGCGCTCAGGTCGAGATATCTGCGGTGCTGGACGAGTCGGCGGATGTCGAGCAGCGCCTTGGCTGGGGCGAGCGCCAGCGGCGCGAGCGGACCGATGCGTTGGAAGAACCACGCGTGTGGCACCGAGGCGGGAGCGTCGCGGCGTAGCTCGAGGAAGCAATAGCCCCAGTACACGCTGCGCGTCAGAAAATACCGCAGCGTCGCGGGATCGAAACGGTGGCGGCAGCTCGCTCCCGGTAGGAGGAGCACGTAGCGACCTTGCTGCGTCAGGCGCGCGACTTTCCGCACCTCGGCGCCGTGGAAGTACGAGATCGTCGCGAAGGGCTCGTCAAGGAGGTCGGTACGACGCATCGCGCAGTTGCAGACGGCGAGGCCCGGAATGCGGCGTTCGCTGCCGCCCTGCTGATGGCTGAAGTTTCGAATGCGGAAGGCCGTCGCGAGCACCCCGCGCTCCATCGTCAACGGTCCCTGTACCGCCGCCATCGATTCACCGTTGCGTGCGAAGGCGTCGAGCACCGACGACGCCCAGTGCGGTCCCGGCGTGACGTCGGAGTCGACGAAGCCGACGATGTCGGCGCGGGCGTGCTGCGCGCCGACGTTCTTCTGCGGAAAATAGGCCGATCCGTGCACCTCGATGACCCGGACATGCGGTGCCGCCGCCGCGACGTCCGCGGCCAGCGTCGGGTGCACGTCGGGATTGACGATGACGAGGATCTCGAAGGCGTCGCGGGGGAGCGACTGTGCCGTCAGCGCCTCGAGCGTGGCGAACACGTCGCGGTACGCGCCGGGGCGCGTGTTTGCGGTCTCGACGACGAGCGAGATGGCCGGTGCCGGACCCGGCGTCTGCGTTGGCATCGGTGTCACGTCTGGTGCGGCTTTTTGTTGCGCCACGAGCCCGAGTATGGTCCGCGTCGCACGGCTACAAGGATGTCGGACGTCTCGATGCCAATATAGAGGATCGTCTGTGGCTTCAAATCCGCGGCTCAGGGTCCTGATGGCGTGCCAGCGCTTCTTCCCCTACACCGCCGGGGCGGAGCTGCAAGCACTGGGGCTCGCCCGTGCGCTGACGGTGCTTGGCGCCGACGTGCAGGTCGTGACGACCCGGTTCACGAACCAGCTGGCCGCGCGCGAGACGCTCGAGGGCATTCCCGTACGCCGACTTTCGACCGTTCGGCTCCCCACCGGGAGTACCACGGCCGCGGGTGCCGTCGCCGCCGCGCTCGCGCAGGCGTCGTGCCTCGGCGCGATGATGCTGTACATCGCCCGCCGTGCCCGCCCGTTCGACGTCGTCCATGCCCACTGCCTCTCGTCGACGGCGCTGGGCGCCGCCGTCGGGGCGCATCTTGCCGGCGTGCCGGTGATCGTCAAGCCGAGCCTCGGGGGCGTGGAAGGCGAGCTGCAGAGAATGGTGACGAGCCGCGCCGCCCGGCAGCTGCTCGCGCTCGTCCGTCGCATCGACCGGTTCGCGGTGACGAACGCCGCGATTGCCGATGAGCTCTATGCCGTCGGCGTTGCTCCCGAGAAGCTCGCGCGCGTGCAAAACGGCGTCGATCTCGAGCGCTTCCGGCCGCTCGCGGCGGCCGCGCGCGCGCACGAGCGCGGGCGGCTCGGACTCCCCGGTGGTCCGCTCGCGATCTTCGTCGGGCAGCTCGTGCCGCGTAAGGGCGTCGTCCCGCTCCTCGAGGCGTGGCGCGGCGTGCGCAGCGGACTCCCCGGCGCGACACTCGTCTTCGTCGGGCATGGTGAGCTGAGCGCGCGTGTCGAGCGCGAGGCCGCGACCTCCGACTCGGGCGTCATCGCGCTCGGGCTCCGCCGCGACGTGGCGGGTCTCATGCGTGTCGCCGACCTGCTCGTCCTGCCCTCGCGCAACGAGAGCTTCGGAAATGTCATCGCGGAGGCCCTCGCGTCCGGCATCCCCGTCGTGTGCGGGCGGACCGGTCTGGCGGAAATGGTGGCGCTCGACGGCCTCGCGGGTCGCTTCGTCGACCCACACGATCCACGCAGCATCGGGCGCGCCCTCGTCGAGATCCTCGGCTCGCCGGATCGCGGCGCCGCGCTCGGGGCGCGTGGGCCCGCACTCGTGCAGCGCTTCGACTTCCATGCCATTGCCCGGGAGTACCTCGGAATCTACGACCTGATGTGCAACGCCGCTCGCGTGGGGTCTGGCGCGGTGTCAGTCGCCGGTGGGTGAGATCCGAGACTCGACGACCAGCGGAAGCGGATTCAGCGCGCGAGTTGCCGCGGGCGCGGCGCACCGAGGAGTAGCGAGCGACGCGGTGAGAATGCGGAGGGCGATCGGCAGCTTGCCCTTCGGACGCGCGGCGAACGCGCGCAGCTGCGGCGTGTCGCCCATCTCGACGAGCGGCAACGATCGAACCCGCGAATGACGATGCGGGGCTCGCAATGCGGTTTCGTTCGTGCGATGATGCGCAAACGAGATACCTGATTCTGTCACGAAGCTCTCATCGCTCGACGCGACGGTCCGCCGCGTCTCGGGGCGCGTAAGCCCGCCACCGATCCCCATCTACCTCGCGGAGTGCCTCCCCCCGGCGTACGGCACTCCCCTTTACCCGAAAGGACTCTTTCTCCGTGAACGCTGCAGCACCCATGGACAAGGATTCTACACTCGACGACTCCGCAGCACCGTCGTTCGAACAATTTCAGCTCTCCCCGGCGATGCGCGCGGCACTGCGCGCCGCCGACTACCGTGTGCCGACGCCGATTCAGTTGGCGACCATCGCGCCCACGCTCGCCGGCCGTGACGTCATCGGCGCCGCGCAGACCGGCACCGGCAAGACGGCGGCGTTCGTGGTGCCGATCGTCGAGCGCCTGCGCGGCGGTCAGTGCGGCACCGGTCACGCAAGCGCCGTGATCCTCGCGCCGACGCGCGAGCTCGCCGAGCAAATCTACGGCTGGACGCAGCGCCTCGGCTGCGGCCTGCGCACCGCGCTCGTCGTCGGCGGCGTCGCCTACGGCCCGCAGATGAGCGCGCTCCGCGGCCGGCCGTCGATCATCGTCGCCACGCCGGGGCGTTTGCTCGATCACCTCGATCGGCGCACGCTCACCTTGCAGGACGTCCGCATCTTCGTCCTCGACGAGGCCGATCGCATGCTCGACATGGGATTCACGCCGCAGCTCGATCGCATCATGGGAGGGTTGCCGGCGCGGCGCCAGACGCTCCTCTTCTCGGCGACGATGCCGCCGCATCTCGGCGCGCTCGCGCGCATGCATTTGCACGATCCCGTCCGTGCCGCCGTCGGCCGGCAGGCACTGCCGCCTTCGCGCGCCACGCAGGACGTCTACCTCGTCGACTCCGGCAACAAGACGCCGCTCCTGCTCTCGATGATCGCTGCAAACGTCGGCAACGTCCTGGTGTTCGCGCGTACCAAGCACCGCACGGACCGCGTGACGCGCTCGCTGTGCGACGCCGGTCATGCCGCGCAGCGCCTGCATTCGAACCGGTCGCAGTCGCAGAGGCGCGAGGCGCTCGAAGGCTTCCGCCGCGGGCGCTACCGCATCCTGGTCGCGACCGACATCGCCGCGCGCGGCATCGACGTCGCCGGCATCGGCCGCGTCATCAACTACGACCTGCCGCAGACGGCGGAGGACTATGTCCACCGCGTCGGCCGGACGGCGCGCGCCGAGTCCGACGGACATGCGTCGAGCTTCGCGGCGCCCGAAGAGCGCGCGCAGCTGCACGCGATCGAGCGCCACATCGGCTGCGCGTTGCCGCGACAGACGCATGCGGCGCACGGCGGCACGCCGCGCGCGTCGGGCCCGGGAGCGCGTCACTCGGCCGCGGCGCCGCGCGCCGGGGCCGCGATAGCGGTGGCGGGGGGGCGATACACGCCGCGGAATCATCCGGGCGCGCGCCGGCCGCGTCCGTTCGGGGGTCACGCAGGGCGCTCGCGCCGGGAGCGTCACGGCTGAGGAGAAGAGGGCGCGCGATCGCCGTTTGCGGGCGGCGTCGCGCTGCGGGTGAGGGCATGCGCGTCTTTCTCGTTCACATTCGGGATCCACAGTTCTACGCCTTGCCGGCGGCGACGCGTGCCGCCAACGGCAATCTGCGCATCATGGGATTCCCGCCGATCGGCATCATGTCGCTCTCGGCCGTCCTCAAGCGCGCCGGCCACGAGTGCGTGATGTTCGACCAGGCGAACCCGGAGACGCCGAACGAGACGATCATCGAGGCGATCCGGACGCAGCGGCCCGACCTCGTCGGCCTGAGTTTCCTCAGCACCACCAGCTATCCCTACGCGAAGCTGCTCGCGCGCCAGATCCGCGCCGCGGATGCAAGCGTGCGCCTGGCGTTCGGCGGCGTCTTCGCCACCCTGAACGCGGAGCTCGTGAAGCGACAGTGCCCTGAGGTCGACTTCGTCTGCCGCGGTGACGGCGAGCAGCTGATCCTCGATCTGCTCGAGCGCCTCGATGATCCCACCGAGGTCGCGGGACTCACCTGGGCGAAGGACGACAAGCTCGTCCATAACCCGAATCGCATGCTCGACCGCAATCTCGACCAGTGGCCGTTCCCCGATCGCGACAGCTTGCCCTTGGATTTCGTCGAGTCGATGCCGCTCGACGTGCCGGCGGTGCTGTCGATGGAGCGCTTCACGACCATGCAGACGTCGCGCGGCTGCCCGTGGCCGTGCGTCTTCTGCGACATCCCCGTCTTCAACGAAGGGAAGTGGCGCTCGCGGAGCCCGCGGCACGTCGTCGACGAATTCAATCACCTGCAAGCGCTCGGCTATGGCTCGGTCTACTTCGTCGACGATCACTTCCTCTTGCAGCCGAAGCGCATCGAGGCGATCTGCCAGGGCATCAACGACACCGGTGTCACGATCCAGTGGGGCTGCGAGGGTCGTGTCGATTCGACGGCGCAACACCTCTTCCCGGCGATGGCCAAGGCGCACTGCCGCACGCTGATGTTCGGGATCGAGAGCGGCAGCCAGAAGGTGCTCGATCGCCTGAAGAAGGAGCAAACGCTCGCCGAGGTCGAGACCGCGGTCACCAACGCCAAGCAGGCCGGCATCGAGATCGTCCACGGTTTCTTCGTCGTCGGCACGCCCGACGAGACTGTCGAGGACATGCGCGCGACGTTCGACTTCGCCTCGCGCCTGCGACTCGACACCTTCGGGTTCAACCGCTTGTGCGTCTACCGCGGCACGCCGCTCTGGCACGAGTACGTGCAGCGCGGCATCGTGAACGACGCCGACGATTGGTACAAATACTTCAAGTGCTCGGAGATCGACCCCACGTGTCTGCCGGGGCCGGTGATCAACGCCGAGCGCGCCGCGGGTCTGCGCCGGCTGTTCCGCTACAAGCTGCTGCACTACCCGGTGCAGACCCTCACGTTGCTGCGCCGCTTCACGCGCTACATGAAGCTCCGCGACGTCGTCTACCTGATCGTGAAGCCGTTTCTCGGAAGCGGGCAGGGGCCAACGAAAAGCGAGGTCTTGTCCCGTGCCGTCGAGCACGGTGCGATCAAAGACGCGGCTGCCGATCTGACACAGGTCGCCGACGCCCTCCTCGAGCACGTCATGAACGAGTCGCGCGCCGAGCGCCGGCGCCTCCAAGCAGACGCCGGCGCGTTTCCGTCACCGTAGGGGCGGCGTCCCCTCCGGCGGTGCGGCGATCAGTGTCCGACGGGTGGTGCAACAGACGCTTCCGCCAGGCAGTTGCGAACCGCCTCGAGCAGCAGCTCGGCATCGAACGGCTTGCCGAAGCACCGCTTGACTCCGCCGCCGTTGCGGCCCGGCATCAGCGGGGCGTTGAAGGCGGAGACCACGAAGATCGGGATGGCGCCGAGATCGAGGTCGCCGTCTTCCAGCATTTCCAGGAGCTCGAAGCCGCTCAAAACCGGCATCATGAGGTCGAGTAGCATGAGATCGGGCCGGCGTTGCCGGCGAATCATGTCGAGGGCGACCGCGCCGTTTTCGGCGAGCTGCACCTCGTAGCCCTCGCCGATGAGCAATGCTCCGAGTGTTTCTCGGATCCCGCGGTCGTCGTCAACGACGAGAATTTGTCGCTGCATTGTCGATACCCCCGCGGCATTTTCCGCCTTGGCATTCAGGCCAACAAGGACCAATCATTAGCCTTGATGTGACGAAAAAGTCGATGAGGTGAGCGGCCGAGAGAAGCAGAAAGGGCCTTCCATTGTGGTAGATGGGTGTTGCGAGCAGCCCAATCCCACACACAACGAAAGGCCACTTCCTGTGCGACGAAGAAAAGCG
>JACQEO010000066.1 GCA_016200545.1 Deltaproteobacteria bacterium
ACGAGTGCGCCGCGGAGCAAGGGGTCAATCTCGGGGCGGTCGCCTGCGATCCGAATCCCTGCGCCCCCACGCCGCCGCCCACCCCGGAGATTGCCTGTTGCGTGCCGGATGACGAGGGCGTGGAGTGCGAAGAGCAGACGGCCGATGAGTGCACTGCGCTCGGGGGGACCAACCTCGGGACGGGCACCTGCGATCCGAACCCCTGTGCCTCGCCGCCGCCCGCGGGCGATATTCAATGCTGTCGTATCGACAACGGCGTGAGCGAATGCGACGAGGAAACGGCCGACGAGTGCACGGCCGACGGGGGGACCAATCTCGGCGCCGGCACCTGCGATCCGAGCCCGTGTACGCCGTAGGCGGGAGCGCGGGCGCATAAGGCGTCGGGCACATAAGTACGATCGGCGCGAGAAAAGGGGGGCCGGAGGGATCCGAGCCCCCCTTCGTTTTCTGGCGCCACGCCCCGCCCCGTAGAACCCCCGGGCGCTTTCTAACGCGTCGCGTTCACCGTTCTGTCCGAGAACGAACGAACTTGGTCACGGGCTTCAGCCACCGGCACAGCGACCTCGTACCATCAGCGAGTAGCGCGAGAAAAGCGTCCGCGAGGAAGCGTATGAACTGCCGGTCTTCTCGCGCGTGTGCGACGCCGGTTTGTACCTGTCGTTCCCGTGCATGCCGCATCGGCAGAAGGTCTTCGGCGCGGCGTTGGTCTTCGTCGGGGTGGTGCAGGCGACGCGCATCAAGGCGCTGCTCGGCCGGCCGCTCCTGCGCACGCTCGGCGATCTCTCGTTCTCGATCTACCTGGTACACTGGCCGGTCATCTTCGGCGTCGTCCCGATGCTGTTGCAGCGGATGACGCCGACGCTGGGCGCGGCGACGGCGCCCGCGATCGCCGTCGTGGTCGGCGTCCCGGTCACGTTGCTCGTCGCCAAGGGCTTCTCCTACGTCGACCGCGCGGCGATCGCCGCCTCGAGGGGAATTCGGCGTGCGCTCTGATACCGTGGCGTCGGCGTCGGTCGCGCAACTTCGCGTGTAGCATCGCAAAATTGACAGGCTGGAGGTCGCGTGGTAGCCGACCCCGATGCCACTCGACAAGGTGTACGATCCGCATCGAGTCGAGCGCCGCTGGTACGACGAGTGGCTGCATCGCGAGCTCTTCCGCGCCGACCCCGCCGCTCCCGGCGCGGCGTTCTCGATGGTCATCCCGCCGCCGAACATCACCGGGTTGCTCCACATGGGGCATGCTCTCAACAACACGCTTCAGGACGTGCTCTGCCGCTGGCGGCGGATGGCGGGCGACAATGTCTTGTGGGTTCCGGGCACCGATCACGCCGGCATCGCGACGCAGAACGTCATCGAGCGCCAGCTGCAAGCGGAGGGCGGCGACCGGCAAGCGCTCGGGCGCGAGGCCTTCATCGAACGGACCTGGCGCTGGCGCGACTCGTCGGGCGGCACCATCATCATGCAGCTGAAGCGGCTCGGGGTTTCCTGCGACTGGTCGCGCGAGCGCTTCACCATGGACGACGGCTTGTCGCGGGCCGTGCGCGAGGTGTTCGTCCGCCTCTTCGAAGAAAAGCTCATCTACCGCGACCGCTACCTCATCAATTGGTGTCCGCGCTGCCGGACGGCGCTCTCCGACCTCGAGGTCGAGCATATCGACACCGAAGGGAAGCTCTACCATCTGCGCTATCCGCTCGCGGACGGCAGCGGGGCGATCGAGGTGGCGACGACGCGGCCGGAGACGATGCTCGGTGACACCGCCGTCGCCGTCCATCCCGAGGACCTGCGCTATCGCGACCTCGTCGGCCGCACGGTGCGCCTGCCTGCCATCGGGCGCGAGATCCCGATCGTCGCCGACGATTACGTCGACCGCGAGTTCGGCTCGGGCGCGGTGAAGATCACGCCGGCGCACGATTTCAACGACTTCGCACTCGGGCTGCGTCACCAGCTGCCGATGATCTCGGTGATGGACGAGAGCGCGATGATGACGGCCGAGGCCGGGCCGTACGCCGGCCTCGACCGCTACGTCTGTCGCGACCGCATCGTCGCCGACTTCGAGCGCGACGGTGTCCTCGTCCGCGCGGAGTCGCACCCGCTCGCGCTCGGTCGTTGCTACCGCTGCCAGACGGCGGTCGAGCCGCACCTCTCGGTGCAGTGGTTCGTCAAGATCGCGCCGCTCGCCGCGCCGGCGATCGCCGCCGTGCGCGACGGGCGCACGCGCTTCGTGCCGACGCACTGGGAGAAGACCTACTTCGCGTGGATGGAGAACATCCACGACTGGTGCATCTCGCGCCAGCTGTGGTGGGGCCACCGCATCCCGGCGTGGTACTGCGACGCCTGCGGGAAAACGATCGTCCAACGCGAGGATCCGACCGCGTGCGCGTGCGGCGGAAGCGTACGCCAAGACCCCGACGTGCTCGACACCTGGTTCTCGTCGGCGCTATGGCCGTTCTCGACGCTCGGCTGGCCGGAGCGCACACGCGACCTGGAGCGCTGGTATCCGACCTCGGTCCTCGTTACCGGCTTCGACATCATCTTCTTCTGGGTGGCGCGTATGATGATGATGGGGCTCAAGTTCATGGACGAGGTGCCGTTCCGCGAGGTGTACATTCACGCGCTCGTTCGTGATCAGCACGGGCAGAAGATGAGCAAGTCGAAGGGCAACGTCGTCGACCCGCTGGCGGTGATGGACGCGTTTGGCACCGATGCGTTCCGCTTCGCCCTGGTGGCGTTCGCGGCGACGGGGCGCGACATCAAGCTCGCCGAGGACCGCATCGAGGGTTACCGCAACTTCATGAACAAGATCTGGAACGCGGCGCGCTTCGTCCTGATGCAGATCGAGAGTGCGCCGCCCGAACCGGTTCGCCCGGTCGAAGCGCTGGCCCGAGACGAGTACGAGGCCCTGGGGGTAGCCGACCAATGGATCCTGTCGCGGCTGATGGAAGCCGCAGGTGCAGTCGGTGACGCGCTGGAGTCGTATCGATTCAACGATGCCGGCGCACGCGTGTACGAGTTCGTGTGGCACGAGTTCTGCGACTGGTATCTCGAGATGAGCAAGGTATCGCTCGCCGAAGGGGGCACGAAGGCCGAGGCGACACGGCAGAACCTCGCGCGCGTCCTCGAGTGCATGCTGCGACTCCTGCATCCGTTTGCTCCGTTCATCAGTGAAGAGATTTGGCAAAGCCTTCCGAAGCGCGCGGGCGGCTCGGCGTCGATCGTCCGTGCGCCGTTTCCCACCTACGAACAGAATTGGCGGAATGCGCCGGTCGAAGCCCGTGTCGAGCGCCTCACCGAGATCGTGCAACGCATCCGGAACATTCGCTCGGAGATGAACATTCCGCCCAGCATTCGACTTCCCGTCAGGCTCTCGGTCGGTGCGACTGCCTCCCGGGAGGATCTCGTTGCGGATGAGCCGGTACTGCGCGCACTCGCGCGGCTGGAGAGCGTGACCTATTTGGCGGAGGGTGAGCGCGTCGGGGGCGCTGCGACCGCATTGGTCGACGGTGTCCAGGTGTTCGTGCCGCTTGCCGGTCTCGTCGACCTCGAAGAAGAGATCCGCCGCCTGACGCGCGAGATCGGCAAGGTCGCGGGGGAGCTCACCGGCGTCGAGCGCAAGCTCGAGAACCCATCCTTCCGCGCGCGCGCGCCGGAGGAGATCGTCGCCGAGCAGGAAGAGAAGGCGGCGGGCCTCGCGAGCAAGAAGGCGACGCTCGAGCGCAGCCTGCGCACGCTTGAGGAGGCGCGCGCCGGCTGAGGCGCGCGACACCGTGCCGACACCCGCTCCGGCCGCCGCCTCCGTCACGCACGGGTTCTCGGACACGGAGCTCGCGCGCCATCCGTCCGTCCGCCGCCTCGTTGCCACTGCGCTCGAGGAAGACCTCGGGCGCGGTGACGTGACGACACGCGCGGCGCTGGCGCCCGAACTCGAGGCGGTCGCGACCGTCGAAGCGCAGGAGCCCTGCGTCGTCGCCGGCGTCTTCCTGGCGCCACTCGTCTTCACGCGGCTCGATCTTACGCTCGCGGTCGAGTGTCTCGTCGCCGACGGCGATGCCGTCGCACGCGGCGCCGCGCTCGTGCGCGTGCGCGGGCGGGCGGCGGCGATTCTCGCCGGTGAGCGCGTGCTCCTGAACCTACTGCAGCATCTCTGCGGCGTCGCGACGCTGACGCGACGTTTCGTCGACGCCGCGCGGGGCACACGGGCGGCGATCGTCGATACGCGCAAAACGCTGCCGGGCCTACGCCTCCTCGAGAAGCACGCGGTGCGCGTCGGCGGCGGCATCAACCACCGTTTCGGCCTCGACGACGGCATCCTGATCAAAAACACGCACGTCGCGCTCGGCGGCGGCACGGCGGCGACCGTGGCACGCGTACGTGCGGAAGCGCCGGCGGGCCTCCGCGTGCAAGTCGAATGTCGTGGCAACGTCGAGGTCGAGGCGGCGCTCGCCGCTGGTGCCGATTCCGTCCTGCTCGACAACCAGAGCGTCGCGGCTGCGTGTGCGCTGGTCGCGGCGATTGCCGGCAGGGTGCCGGTCGAGCTCTCGGGCGGCATCACGCTCGCGAACGTCGCTGCGTACGCGGCGACGGGTGCCGACCGCCTCTCGATCGGCGCGCTCACGCACTCGGCGCCCGCGGTCGCGCTCCATCTCTGCATCGAGGCGCGTCCGTGAGCGCGGGCGATCCGGGCCGGGGGGCGTGCACGTGAGTGCCGCGGATCCGGCGCGCCGTCTGCTGGCGTTCTTGCGGCGCGAGCCCGTCGTTTCCGGCGAGCGGCTGTCGGGAACGCTCGGGATCTCGCGCGCCGCCGTCTGGAAGCACGTCGAGCGGCTGCGCGCGCGCGGCTACCGCATCGAGGCGCAGCACGCGCGCGGCTATCGTCTCGCCGGGGTTCCCGATCGCCTCCTCCCCGCCGAGATCACCCCGCGACTCGCAGCGCGCCGCTTCGGACGGCGGATCGTCTATTTCGAGGAGACCGATTCGACGAACATGCAGGCGATGCGTCTCGCCCGTGAAGGTGCACCCGAGGGCACGCTCGTCGTCGCCGAGCGCCAAACGCAGGGACGCGGCCGCCTCGGACGCTCGTGGTCGTCACCCAATTGCGTGAACCTCTACGCGAGTTGGGTCCTGCGTCCGAGCTTGGCACCGGCCGCAGCGCCGCAGCTTTCGCTCGCGGCGGCAGTGGCATTGGCGCGCGCGCTGGCGCCGCTCGCGCCCGGTCTGGTCACGATCAAGTGGCCGAACGACTGCCTCCTCGACGGCCGCAAAGTCGCCGGCATCCTGACCGAGATGGACGCCGAGCTTGATCGCGTGCGTGCCGTCGTGCTGGGGATCGGCGTCAACTTGAACGCGACCACGCGCGCGTTCCCCCCGGAGCTGCGGGCAACAGCAACCTCGGTGCGCCTCGCGACCGGGCGACGCGTCGACCGCATCGCCTTCACCGCGGCGCTATGCGATGCGCTCGAGGCCGTCTATGATCGCCTGCTCCAGGAAGGATTCGGGGCCTTGATCGCGGAGTGGAACGAGTACTCCTGTCTCACCGGCCGCGAGGTGACGGTGGAATGCGCCGGGCACCGGACGACCGGCGTCGTGCGCGGCCTCGACGCGAGCGGACGGCTCGTCCTCGTGCGCGACGACGCGCGTGCCGGCGCGGCCGACGAGCACGTCGAGCACATCGTCGCCGGCGACGTCACCGTGATCGGCGGCTATGCGGCCATCCGCCCGGTCACGAAACGCGCCGACGGCGGCCGGAGCGAAGGCCGATGACGAAGCATCTGCTCGCCATCGACGTCAGCAACACGCACACCAAGATCGGCGTCTACGCCGACGACCGGCTCATCCGCCATTGGCGGGTGCGCACCGAGCACGATCGCACCGCTGACGAGTACGGCGTCCTCCTCCTCGGACTCTTCGCCGCCGCGGGCGCGTCGACCTCCGAGATCGGCGGCGTCATCGTCGCCAGCGTCGTGCCGCCGATGAACAGCACGATCGACGAGCTCTCGCGCACCTACTTCGGGCAGGAGCCGATGCACGTCGGACCCGGCATCAAGACCGGCATACCGATCCTCTACGACAATCCCAGAGAGGTCGGCGCCGACCGCATCGTCAACTCGGTCGCCGCCTACGAGCGCTACCAGGACGCGTGCGTCGTCGTCGACTTCGGCACCGCGACGACCTTCGACTGCGTGTCCAGACGCGGCGAGTACCTGGGTGGCGTGATCACGCCCGGGCTCGGTATCGCGCTCGACGCGCTGTGTGCCAAGACGGCGAAGCTGCCGAAGGTCGAGCTGGTGAAGCCGCCGAGGGTCGTCGGCAAGACCACCGTGCACGCGATCCAGTCGGGCAGCATCTATGGGTACGTCTCGCTCGTCGACGGGCTCGTCGACCGCATCCGCGGCGAGATCGGCGCCGACGCGCGCGTGATCGCCACCGGCGGCTTCGCCGCCTTACTCGCGCCCGAGTCGCGTACGATCGAGACCGTCAACGAGTTCCTCACCCTCGACGGCCTGCGGCTCATCTACCGACGCAATCAATAGACGGAGGACGGCATGGCTGCCGAAGAGGTCACACGCATCCGCAACATCGCCATCGTCGGGCAGGGTGGCGTGGGGAAGACCTTTCTCGCCGACGCGCTGGTGCTCGCCGCCGGCGCCACCAACCGCCTCGGCAAGGTCGACGACGGCAGCTCGCTCTTCGACTTCGAGCCCGAGGAGATCCGCCGCAAGACGACGATCGCGAGCGCGCTCCACCATTGCGTCTGGAAGAAGCACGAGGTCACCATCGCTGACACGCCCGGGTATTCGGTCTTCCAGGCGGAGACACGTGCGACGCTCGCGGCGATGACGGGTGCCGTCCTGGTGCTGTCGCCGCACGGTGAGGTGAAAGTCGAGCTCGAGCGCGCCTGGGGCTGGTGCGGAGAGCTCGGAATCCCGGTACTCGGTTTCATGAGCCGTCTCGACCGCGAAGAGACCGATTTCGCGACGGCGCTCGCGCCGGTCGCCGCCGCCCTCGGCACCAAGGTGGTGCCGGTGGGGTTGCCGATCGGCAGTGTCGGTGGCTTCAACGGTTACGTCGATCTGATCACGATGAAGGGCTACACCTTCGGCGGCGACTTCACGCCGCCGAAGGAAGGCCCCGTGCCCGCCGGTTTGGAAGGCGCGGCGGGCGAGCACCGCGATCGCCTTCTCGAAGCGGTCGCCGAGTCCGATGATACGCTCCTCGAGCACTACCTCGAGGGCGGCGAGCTCTCCGAGGACGAGATCCGCCGCGGCCTGCGCCTGGCGGTGCTCGGCCGCAAGTTCCTCCCACTCTTCGTCGGCGCGGCGCCGAAGGGCATCGGCGTCGTCACCCTCCTCGACGCGGTCGTCGATCTCTGCGCCTCGCCCGCGGACCTGCCGCCGATCGAGGCGATCGGCGCCAAGAGTGGCGCGGCCGCCGAGCGCCCTGCCGATCCGACGGCACCGTTCGCGGCCCTCGTCTTCAAGACCGTCATGGACCCGTTCGCGGGGAAGCTCTCCGTGATGCGCGTCTTCTCCGGCAAGGCGACGAGCGACTCCACCGTGCTGAACGCGAGCCGTGACGCGAAGGAGCGCTTCGGGCAACTCCTGCGCCTGGAAGGGAAGAAGCAATCGCCGATCGCCGCCGTCGTCGCCGGCGAGATCTGCGCCGTCGCCAAGCTCAAGGACACCGCCACCGGCGACACGCTCGCCGACGAGAAGGCGCCGGTCTTGCTGCCGAAGCTGCCGACGTTCGAGGCGGTGATCTCCTTCGCCGTGCAGCCGAAGAGCAAAGCCGACGAGGAGAAGGCGACGCAGGCCTTGCACAAGATGATGGAGGAGGACCCGGCGTTGCGCATGGAGCGCGACGTGGAGAGCCGCGAGATCATCGTCTCGGGCTCGGGGCAGCTGCACATCGAGGTCGCCGTCGAGCGCCTGAAGCGCAAGTACGGGGTCGAGGTCGAGCTCAAGGCGCCGAAGGTTCCTTATCGCGAGACCATCAAAGGCCGCGCCGAGGTCCAGGGCAAATACAAGAAGCAATCGGGCGGGCGCGGCCAGTTCGGCGACGCCTGGATCAAGCTCGAGCCGCTGCCGCGCGGCGGCGGCTTCGAGTTCGTCGACGAGATCGTCGGCGGCTCCATCCCGCGGCAGTACATCCCCGCGGTGGAGAAGGGCATCCGCGAGACGATGCCGCACGGCATTCTCACCGGCTCCCCCGTCGTCGACTTCCGCGTGCGTCTCTTCGACGGCTCGTACCATACCGTCGACTCCTCCGAGATGGCGTTCAAGATCGCCGCCTCGATGGGATTCAAGCAGGCGCTCGAGCAGGCGAAACCGGTCTTGCTCGAGCCCATGATGCATCTCGAGGTGACGGTCCCCGACGAAGCGATGGGCGACGTCATCGGCGACTTGAACAGCCGCCGCGGCAAGGTCCTCGGCGTCGATCCGAAACCGCCGAACCAAGTGATCCGCGCCCAGGTGCCGATGGCCGAGGTGCTGAAGTACGCCCCCGACCTCCGTGCCATGACCAGCGGCCGCGGCGACTTCCACATGAGCTTCTCCCACTACGAGGAGGTGCCGCCGCACCTCGCCGAGCGTGTCATCAAGGAAGTGCGCGAGACACGCGGCGTCCAGGCGCATCACCACGAGTAGCGATCTTCCGGCAGACACGATGGACGAAGACGATATCGCGGCCGAAGTCGTCGCCGGCACCGACGCGATCACGGTGCCCGAGGAGCTGCTCGAAGAATCGCCCGTCGCAGCTGCGAACGCGACGCTCCAGCAGCTCATCCAGGTGATGGGCGTCTCGGAGAAGATCAAGCTCGCGCTCCGCGGTAATCGCGAGGCGCGCGGACAGCTGATCCGCGACCCGAATCGCCTGATCCGCCGCTTCGTCCTGCAAAACCCTCGTGTCACCGACGATGAGATCATCGTCATCGCCAAGAACCGCACCGCCGACGACGAGCTGCTGCGCATGATATCCGACAGTCGCGATTGGACCAAGAACTACCAAGTGCGACTTGCGCTGGTGACGAACCCGAAGACCCCGCTCCCGCTCGCGCTGCGCTTCCTCGCGTCGCTCCACGAGCGCGACATCCGCGCACTCGCGAAAAGCAAGAACGTGTCGGGGACGATCGCCACACAAGCGAAGCGCCTCGTCCTGCGAAAGGGTCCGCAGGGCGGGTGAGGAAGGAACGTGGAAGCGCTGCGCGGGCACACCCTGAGGCGCGCGCGCGCTGTTCGCTCTCCTGGGTACTCTTTTGGAATCCATGCGTGCGGGAAGGATACGATCGAGGCCGGAGAGGCGGGTCGAAGAACAGATGGCGTGGCTCGATAGCAGTCGCAACTCTGTGCGGTCCATCGCTCAGATCTGTGGATGAGGTAGGATACCCACGCGTGCGCCCAACGCAGGGTCGCTATTCGTTTTTCGGGCCCATGGTCACTTTGCGGGTTCAGGCACGTGGCGATACCCCGGGGGCTCGATGGACGCGACCAGATCACCCGAGTCTCTCAGAACCGAGGTCGTGGCAGCGCAGGCACACTCGAATCCATTTCAAGCAGTGATGTCGTTTGCAGACGCGTATGGGAGCCTCGCGAGCGTCGCATCCCTCTTGATCACCGTCGTTGGCCTCGGTGTGACGCTCTGGAGGGGTTCGCGTCTTGATCCAACGATCGTACGAGGCGGCAAAAGAGGCAGTGGACCGGGTTGCTTCGCGATTGGTCGTCGGAGCGCTCGCAAATGCGAGGCCGGGAAGACGGTTGAACCACCCGAAGACGAGAAGGAGGACGACGTCCTGTCCTAGTTGCGTGCGTCTTTCTACTGCGAATCTGGTGCGACTCTCACCGAGCTCCGTGATCCGGCGTGATCGACCGGGGAACGAGTTGAAGAAACTCGACCAGGTGGAGCCTCAGACTAACTTGTAGAACGTTGAGCGTGCCCCTCCCGGTCCGGGGGGCCTACGTTCGAGTTGCGCCGGAGGCACCTTCATTGATCGCGGGAACCTGACCTTGCAAGCCAATAGCCCGGACGCCGCTTCGCATGCGCGAACGCGACGACTTCGACACGCGACTCCGTGCTCGTAAAGAAGATCACGTATGGGAAGCGTTGCACGATCCGTCGCCGGAAGCGATGGCCGCGTCGCCAGATCGGGTGCCGCCCGGGTGTCCTGAGTAGCTCCTCAAGGGCACGATCGACCGCGACCAAGAGTTCGAGGCCGAGTCCGCGACGCTTGGACTCGTACCACTCGACGGCCGTGACCAGCTCGGTCTCGGCCTCGGGCTGGACACGGAGCGAACGCGTCAGCGAGCGGCTAGCCTTGCCAAAATGCGGGCGCGCACTTCGTCCCACTCTGCTGCCTCTGTGCCGCGCGTCTTAGCTGCGCGGGTACGCCTCTCGAGCTCCGCCAGCCAGGCGTCGGCCCAATCGGCGTCCGCCGGACCGTCGACACTGGCGATGATCTCTGACGCTAGATCCAGACGTTCCTTCTCTGGGAGCGACAGCGCTTCAGTCAGGAGTGCTCGGGAGACGCGCGCCATGCAGAGAGACTAGCGAATGAATTCAACGAGAGCCAGTCCGAGGCTGGGCCGCGCCTATAGCTCAACGCCAGTCGTCAAGGACGTACGCGTTGGGACGATCGTACGCTGCCACATTCGGCCTGTGCATCGCGACGCCTTGCATTGCCGTGCGGTAGCCACGCGCGGCCATTGATAGGCGTCCTCGCGTCCGACGTTGACGCCCGCGGTGACGGCGGCGCCGCGCGACGCGGCGTACGACTCGACCCCGTCGAGGAGCCGCTCGAAACGCCTGCCGGCGTCGTCGCCGGCGCGCGCGGCAGCGAACTTCACGTAGCAGGTGTCGCTGCCCGCCTCGGTGCCGGGACCGACGTAGCAGAGAGCCACGCCGAGCAGGCGGGACACCTCGCAGACGAAAAGCGTGTCGCCGAGATTCTGCGCGGCGGTGGCGCGGATCTCGCGGGTGACGTCGAGGTCGGCGAAGACCGCGCTCGTGAGCTCGCGGCAGGCGGAGAGCGACTGCTCTTGCTCGGGCGTCGGCAGCTCGGAGAAGCGAGTCGAGTGCGGTGCCGTCGCGGGCGTGCCCGGCCGCTGTGTCATGATCGCGATGAGAAGCCACGGGTAGAAGCCGAAGCGCTGGTAGAGGCCAACGTGCTTCGGGCTCTGCGCGAAGGTGTAGAGGCCGGCGTGCCGCGTCCCGCAGCGCGCGAAGCAGTCCATGACCGGCTCGAGGAGACGCCGCGCGACGCCGCGGTCCCAGAGGTCCGGATGCACGCTGAGCGGGCCGAAGAAGCCGACGCTCCCCCAGTTGGTTGCGAAAACCGAACCGGCGAGGCGAGCGTCGACGTCGGCCGCGAACGCAGCGCGCAGGTCGGCGCGCCAGCGCGTCGCGATCCAATCGCTATCGCCGCCGAACTCTGCCGGATCGGGGAGGCCGATGAAGGTCCCGAAGGCGACGCGGAAGATGCGATCGGCCTCGGCGAGATCGTCCTCGCGGAGCGGCCGAACGGTGACCGTCGTGGACGACTCGGACACGCTCACATGCCGGAGGGAATCGGAACCTAGGGTGTCGCTGTCGGCGCGGGCGTCAGCGTCGGCGTCGCGATCGGCGTCGGCGTCGAGCAGCCGTCGCACAGCGAGAGATTGTCGCCGCCACAGCCCGCGATCGCGAGCAGCAACGGGGCGAGCAGTGCCGCAACCACGATGAGCCGCATGCGGCGGATTTATACGGCGCGGCGCCCGACGGCAAGTATGGCCAAGTGCCGGCCACAACTGTGGAAGCGCGTTGACAGCCCATAGGCCATTCGTTAGTGTCCGCGCCTTCGTTCGATCCCCGATGAGCACGTATCAGCACGTTCACGTTCCGCGCGAAGGGGAGCGCATCGCGATCGGCGCCGACGGCCGCTGGCAGGTGCCTGATCGTCCCATCCTGCCCTTCATCGAGGGCGACGGCACCGGACCCGACATCTGGCGCGCCTCGCAGATCGTCTTCGACGCCGCGGTGGAGAAAGCCTACGGCGGCCGGCGACGCATCGTCTGGATGGAGATCTACGCCGGCGAGAAGGCGACGCAGGTCTACGGGGAAGGCGCCTGGCTCCCCGAGGAGACCAACGCCGCCATCGGCGAATTCAAGATCGCGATCAAGGGGCCGCTGACGACGCCGGTCGGCGGCGGCATCCGCAGCATCAACGTTACGCTTCGCCAGGTGCACGACCTCTACGCATGCGTGCGGCCGGTGCGCTGGTTCCAGGGCGTGCCGAGCCCGGTGAAGGAGCCGCAGAAGCTCGACGTCGTGATCTTCCGCGAGAACACCGAGGACGTGTACGCGGGGATCGAGTTCAAGGAGGGTTCAGCCGAAGCGCGGGACCTGATCGACTTCCTGCACACGCGGCTCAAGAAGGAGATCCGCTCCGACTCCGGCGTCGGCATCAAGCCGATGTCGGTGACCGGCTCGCAGCGTCTGGTGCGGCGGGCGATCGCCTACGCCATCGCGCAGAAGAAGCCGAGCGTCACCCTAGTCCACAAGGGCAACATCATGAAGTTCACCGAGGGCGCGTTTCGCGACTGGGGCTACGAGGTCGCGCGCCGCGAGTTCCGCGACCACGTCGTCCTCGAGGAGGAGCTCGGGGGCGCGGCGGCGCCGGCGGGGAAAGTGGTCGTGAGAGACCGCATCGCCGACTCGATGTTTCAACAGATATTGCTCCGTCCCGAGGAGTACAGCGTCCTCGCGACGCCGAACCTGAACGGCGACTACCTCTCCGATGCGTGCGCAGCACAAGTCGGTGGCCTCGGTCTCGCGCCCGGCGCCAACATCGGCGACCGCGCGGCGATCTTCGAGGCGACGCACGGCACGGCACCGAAGTACACCGGCCAGGACAAGATCAATCCCGGATCCGTGATCCTCTCGGGCGCGATGATGTTCGAGCATCTCGGGTGGACGGAGGCGGCGACCTACATCGTCCAGGGTCTCGAGCGCACGATCGCGGCGAAGACCGTCACCTACGACCTCGAGCGCCAGATGCCCGGCGCCAGCTTGCTGCGTTGCTCCGAGTTCGGTCGCGCGATCGCGGCCAACATGTAGGGAGGGCCCATGGGACGGAAGACGATCGCGCTTATCGGCGCGGGCAACATCGGCGGCACGCTGGCGCACCTCTGCGCCTTGAAGCATCTCGGTGACGTCGTCCTCTTCGACGTCGTCGAGGGACTCCCGCAAGGGAAGGCGCTCGACTTGATGGAGTCGGGCCCGATCGGGGGGTACGACGCGCAGATCACCGGCACCAACCGCTACGACGACATCGCCGGCGCCGACGTCTGCATCGTCACAGCCGGGCTCGCGCGCAAGCCCGGCATGAGCCGCGACGATCTGCTCGCGACCAACGCCAAGATCGTCACCGCGGTCGGCGAGGGCATCAAGAAACACGCGTCGCAGAGCTTCGTGATCGTCGTCTCCAACCCGCTCGATGCCATGGTGACGCTCATGAAGCGCATCACCGGCTTCCCGAAGCAGCGCGTCGTCGGCATGGCGGGCGTCCTCGACTCGTCGCGCTACCGGACGTTCGTCGCCATGGAGCTCGGCGTCTCGGTGCAGAGCGTCTCGGCGCTCGTCCTCGGCGGCCACGGTGACGACATGGTGCCGGTGCGGAGCTACTGCAGCGTCGGCGGCGTGCCGATCGAGCGGCTCATCAAGCCCGACCGGCTGAACGCGATCGAGGATCGCGTGCGCAAGGCGGGCGGCGAGATCGTCAACCTCTTGAAGACGGGCTCGGCGTTCTACTCGCCCGCGGGCGCCGCAGTACAGATGGCCGAGGCCTACCTCCGCGACCAGCGCCGCATCCTGCCGTGCGCTGCGTATCTCGAGGGCGAGTACGGCGTGCGCAGCGTGTACGTCGGGGTGCCCGTCCAGATCGGGGCGGGCGGTGTCGAGAAGGTCATCGAGATCGGCCTCAGCGACGACGAGCGGCAGCAATTCCGCGTCTCGGTCTCCCACGTCGAGGAACTCGTGCAGGCGATGGACCGCGTGCTCGCAGGCGGCGGACAGCCGAGCTGATGGCCGCGCCGGGTCTCGCGGACAGCGCGCCTAATCGGCGGCGCGAACGTTATTGATTGGTCGGATGCCGATGCGGCACGTAGGCTAACGCCATGGCGATCGAGACGACGGCGACAGGTGGGGCGGTGTCGATCGACCGCGACCGCCTGCATTTTGTCCTCCGCCGCCTGCACTCGATCACCGGCATCGTGCCGATCGGCGCCTACATGCTGGCGCACATCTTCTTCGAGAACGCCTTCATTCTCGGCGGCGGCGCGAAGTTCGATCAATTCGTGCATGGCATGGCGCAGATCCCGATCCCGATCCTGCTCGCGACCGAGATCACCGTGCTGTGGGCGCCGATTCTCTACCACGCGCTCTACGGCTTCGTCGTGATGGCGGGCGCCGACCTCGGCACCGCGACGCACTTCGCCTACCGCAACAGTCTCCTCTACGCGTTGCAGCGCGTGAGCGGCGTCGTCGCCTTCGTGTTCATCGCCTGGCACGCGTACTCGCTGCGCCTCTCCTTCTATTTCCACGGGCTCGAGATCAACTACGCGCTGATGAACGGCATCCTTTCCAATCCGGGGTGGTTCGCGTTTTACGTGCTCGGCGTCGTGGCGGCGCTCTTCCACTTCTGCAACGGTCTGTTCACGTTCTGCATCACCTGGGGCCTGACGGTGAGCGAGCGCTCGCAGGCGCTGGTGCAGCGCGCGGCGCTCGGCCTCTTCGGTGTGCTCGCGGTCGGCGCGGTGGCGATCCTGGCGGCGTTCCGGTGAGCGCGCAGCGGCGGCACGGGGAGACTCATGGCTGAGCAGCGGCATCTCGTCGTCGGCGGCGGCCTCGCCGGCCTCATGACCACGATCAAGATCTGCGAGGCGGGTGGCAAGGTCGACCTCTTCTCCGTCGTGCCGGTGAAGCGCTCGCACTCGGTGTGCGCGCAGGGCGGCATCAACGCCGCCGTCAATTGGAAAGGGGAGGGCGACTCGCCCGCCGCCCACTTCGACGACACCATCTACGGCGGCGACTTCCTCGCCAACCAGCCGCCGGTGAAGGCGATGTGCGATGCGGGTGCGGCGATCATCTTCCTCCTCGATCGCATGGGCGTGCCGTTCAACCGCACCCCCGAGGGTCTCCTCGACTTCCGCCGCTTCGGCGGCACCAAACACCATCGCACCGCGTTCGCCGGCGCGACCACCGGCCAGCAGATGCTCTACGCGCTCGACGAGCAGGTGCGGCGCTACGAGGCGCAGGGCCAGGTGCGGAAGTTCGAGACCTGGGAGTTTCTCGGCGCCATCCTCGACGACGGCGGCGTCTGCCGCGGCCTGACCGCGCTCGACCTCCGCAACATGAAGGTCGAGACCTTCGTCGGCGACACCGTCGCGCTCGCGACGGGCGGGCCCGGCATCGTCTTCGGCCGCAGCACCAACTCCGTCGTCAACACTGGGACCGCGGCGAGCGCCGCCTACCAGCAGGGTGCCTTCTACGCCAACGGCGAGTTCATCCAAGTGCATCCGACCGCCATTCCGGGCGAGGACAAGCACCGGCTCATCTCCGAGTCGGTACGCGGCGAGGGCGGCCGCATGTGGACGGTGCGCGACGGCAAGCCGTGGTACTTCCTCGAGGAGATGTACCCCGCCTATGGCAACCTGGTGCCGCGGGACATCGCCAGCCGCGCCGTCTTCAAGGTCGTGTTCGAGATGGGCCTCGGCGTCGACGGCGAGAACGCCGTCTACCTCGACGTCACCCACAAGGATCCAGAGGAGCTGACCCGCAGGCTCGGCGGCGTTCTCGAGATCTACGAGAAGTTCAAGGGTGCCGACCCGCGCCAGGTGCCGATGAAGGTCTTCCCGGCGATGCACTACTCGATGGGCGGCCTCTGGGTCGATTACGATCACATGACGAACATCCCCGGGCTCTTCGCCGTCGGCGAAGTCGACTACCAGTACCACGGCGCCAACCGCCTCGGGGCCAACTCGCTGCTGTCGTGCCTCTTCGGCGGCATGATCGCGGGACCGAAGATGCTCGCCTATGCCAAGGGCGTGAAGCGCGCCGCCGCCGACGCCGCGAACGCCATCGTCGAGCGCGAGCGGCGCCGCCAAGAGGACGTCTACGAGCGCATCTACCGCATGGAAGGCACGGAGAACGCCTACGCTCTGTGGCGTGAGCTCGGCGAGTGGATGACGCAGCACGTGACCGTCGAGCGCTACAACAAGGCCTTGAAGCGCACCGACGACAAGATCGTCGAGCTCAAAGACCGTTGGAGACGCATCGGCCTGAACGACCGCGGCCGCTGGCTGAACCAAGAGGTCAGCTTCGTGAAGCAGCTCTGGAACATGCTCGAGCTGGCGCGCGTCATCACGCTCGGCGCGCTCGCTCGCGACGAGAGCCGCGGCGCGCACTTCAAGCCCGAATTCCCCGAGCGGGACGACGCGCGCTTTCTGAAGACCACCAAGGCACGCTGGACATCCGACGGTCCGACGCTCTCCTACGAGGACGTCGACGTCTCGATGATCAAGCTGCGCGCGCGCAAGTACGACGTCGACAAGAGCGTGTCCGCCTGATGGATCCGATTCTCCTGCGCGTGAAGCGCCAAGCGCGGCCGGACGCCGAGCCGTACTGGGAGGAGTTCAAGATCCCGTACCGCCCGGGACACAACGTGCACTCGCTCCTCATGGAGGTGCAGCTCCGACCGGTGCGCCATGACGGCACGCCGACGACGCCCGTCGTCTGGGACGCCAGCTGCCTGGAAGAGGTCTGCGGCTCGTGCACGATGTTCGTGAACGGCCAGGTGCGACAAGCGTGTTCGGCGCTCGTCGACAGTCTGGCGCGGCCGATCGTCCTCGAGCCGATGAAGAAGTTCCCGGTGGTGCGCGACCTCGCAGTCGACCGTAGCCGGATGTTCGAGAGCCTGAAGCGCGTGCGAGCGTGGGTACCGATCGACGGCACCTACGACCTCGGCCCCGGCCCGCGCCTAACCGAGGCGACGCAGCAATTTGCGTACGCGCTCTCGCGCTGCATGACCTGCGGCTGTTGCCTCGAAGCGTGTCCCCAGTACAACGATCACTCCGCGTTCATCGGCCCGGCAGCCATCGGCCAGGCGGTCTTGAAGAACCTGCACCCGAGCGGCCCGCTCACCAAAGAGGAGCGCACCGCCGAGCTCATGGGCGTCGGTGGCATCGTCGACTGCGGCAACGCGCAGAACTGTGTCCTCGTCTGTCCGAAAGAGGTACCGCTGACGCGCGCGATCGGCGACATGGGACGGCAGGCGACCGTGAAGTTCTTCCGCGATCTCTTCCGGGGGTGAGGGTGAGGCCGGCGTGAACATCCACGAGTTTCAGGCGAAGGAAATCCTCCGCAAGTACGGCGTGCCCGTCCTCGAGGGCGGCATCGCGCGCACGCCGGAGGAGGCCGCCGAGGTGGCGCGCCGGCTCGGCGGTACCGTCGTCGTCAAGGCGCAAATCCACGCCGGCGGCCGCGGCAAGGGCGGCGGCGTCAAAGTCGTGCGCGCGCCGGACGAGGCGGCGACGTTCGCACGCGGTCTCCTCGGCAGGGCGCTGGTGACGCATCAGACCGGACCCGAAGGGCGCGTCGTGCGTCAGGTGCTCGTCGAGCAGGGATGTGACATCGCGCGCGAGCTCTACCTCGGCGTCGTCGTCGATCGTGGCAGCGGCCGCGTCGCGGTGATCGCGTCGCAGGAAGGCGGCGTCGAGATCGAGGAGGTGGCAGCGCGCAATCCCGACGCGATCCATCGCGAGCTCCTCGATCCGCTCGTCGGGCTGGCGCCATTCCAGGGTCGCCGGCTGGCGTTCCGTCTCGGCTTGCCGAAGGAGCTGACGAACAAGGCGGTCGCGTTTTTCACTGGCTTGGTGCGTGCCTTCCACGAGTGCGACGCGTCGCTCACCGAGATCAATCCGCTGGTGGTGACGAAGGCCGGTGAGCTGATCGCGCTCGATGCCAAGATGAGCGTCGATGACAACGCGCTCTTCCGCCAGCCGGCGGTGCGCGCCTATCGCGACGAGCACGAGGAAGATCCGCGCGAGCGCGCGGCCGCGAAGTTCGACCTCAGCTACATCGCGCTCAGTGGCAACATCGGCTGCATGGTGAACGGCGCCGGCCTGGCGATGGCGACGATGGACATCGTCAAGTATGCCGGCGGTGAGCCCGCCAACTTCCTCGACGTCGGCGGTGGCGCCAACGCCGAGAAGGTCCGGGAGGCGTTTCGCATCCTGCTCTCGGACGCGAGCGTACGCGCGATCTTCATCAACATCTTCGGCGGCATCCTGCGCTGCGACGTGTTCGCCGAGGGCGTCGTCGCGGCGGCGCGCGAGGTCGGCCTCAAGGTGCCGCTGGTCGTGCGCATGGAGGGCACGAACGTCGAGCGGGGCAAGCAAATCCTCGCCGAGTCGGGCCTGGCGATACAGACCGCGGGCGACATGGCCGAGGGCGCGCGTCTCGCCGTCGCCGCCGCGCAACGTGGCGCGGGAGGTGCGCTGCGATGACGACCTGGCGAGCGGGGCCGAAGCGGGAGGGAGGCGCGCGAATTCACTGCGCGCGCCTACGCCCATCGGAGCACGGCCGCGCAGCGGCCGCGCGCACGGGGGCAACACCCAAATGAGCATTCTCGTCGATCGCACGACGCGGGTCATCGTCCAGGGCATCACCGGGGCGACCGGGCAATTTCACGCCAAGGCGTGTCGCGAGTACGGCACGCAGATCGTCGGCGGCGTCACGCCGGGGAAGGGCGGCACCGACCTCGAGGGCATTCCGATCTTCGACACCGTCGAGCAGGCGGTGCGCGCGACCGGCGCCAACGCGACGTGCATCTTCGTGCCGCCGCCGTTCGCGGCCGACGCCATCATGGAGGCAGCCGACGCCGGCCTGCCGCTCGCGATCTGCATCACCGAGGGCGTGCCGACGCTCGACATGGTGCGCTGCGCGCGCTTCCTCGAGGGTAAGACGACGCGCCTCATCGGCCCGAACTGCCCCGGCCTCATCACGCCGGGCGAGTGCAAAATCGGCATCATGCCCGGCTACATCCACAAGCCGGGGACGATCGGTGTCGTCTCGCGCAGCGGCACGCTCACCTACGAGGCGGTGCACCAGCTCACCAAGCTCGGCATCGGCCAGTCGACGTGCGTCGGCATCGGCGGCGATCCGATCATCGGCACCGGCTTCATCGACGTCCTGCGCCTCTATCAAGACGATCCCGGCACCACGGGCGTCATCCTGATCGGCGAGATCGGCGGCACCGCCGAGGAGGACGCGGCGGCCTTCATCAAGGCGCACATGACCAAGCCCGTCGCCGTCTTCATCGCCGGCCAGACGGCGCCGAAGGGTAAGCGCATGGGCCACGCCGGTGCGATCATCGCCGGGGGTCGCGGCACCGCCGCCGACAAGATCCGCGCCTTCGAGGCCGCCGGCGTGCGCGTCGCGAAGAGCCCCGCCGAGCTCGGCAGTACCATGGCCGCGGCGTTGCGATCATGAGCACGACAGGAGAAGGGTGATGACGGAGCAGACACTCGCGATCATCAAGCCGGACGCGGTGCGGCGGAATCTCATCGGCGAGATCATCCGCCGCATCGAGGCGGCAGGCCTGCGCGTCGCCGCGGCCCGACTGCTGCATCTCACCAAGACCGCGGCGGAGGGCTTCTACGCCGTGCACCGCGAGCGGCCGTTCTTCGCGAGTCTGACGGCCTTCATGTCGTCGGGTCCCGTGATGGTGATGGTGCTCGAGGGTGACGGCGCGATCGTGAGCTGGCGGACGCTCATGGGCGCGACTGATCCGGCGAAGGCCGACGCCGGCACCATTCGCAAGGACCTCGGGTTGGGCGTCGAGCAGAACGCGACGCACGGTTCCGACGCGCCCGAGACCGCCCGCACCGAGATCGCCTACTTCTTCAGCGCCCTCGATCTCGTACATCGGGAGTGAACGCCATCGCGCGCGCACGCCGCTGGAATCCCGGCCGCCCGCCCGAGCCGCACGGCCGGAAGGATGCGCTGTGGTTCTTCGTGGCGGCGTTCGCGATCTACGCGCTGACGTCCCCGGGGGCCACGGCGTACGACCAGTACGCGCTCTTCGCGGACGCCATGTTGCACGGCAGCCTGTCGCTGCCTTCGCGCCCGCCGCACCTCGAGATGGCCGAGTACCAGGGCCGCGCCTACTTCAGCAATCCGCCGACGCCGGCGATCTTGCTGCTGCCGATCATCTGGCTCGCCGAGCATCCGCCGCTGCAATCTTGGCTGCTGCGCTGGAACGGCGGGTGGAACATTCCGTTCGGCACCCTGCAGACGTTTCTGTCGGTGCTGACCGGCGCGCTCGCCGTCGCGTTCGCGCGCGTCGCCCTCGGGCGCGTACCGGTCTCACGACGCGCGGCCAACTTCGGCGCCGCGCTCTTCGGGTTCGGCACCATCCACTGGTACCACACGACGATCGGCTCGGTCTGGTACGTCGCGCAGATCGTGCACGCGATGTTCATGTGGTTGCTGGTGTGCGAGTGGCTCGCGCGCGCGCGCCCGCTGCTGCTCGGCGTGTGGTTCGCGGCGGCGTTCTGGTGCCGTATGGAGACGATCGTCGTCGCGCCGTTCATTCTGCTGGCGCGCCCCGACTGCTGGCTGCAGCCGCTCGCGGACGAGCTCGTACCGCGCCTCCGCCTCGGGTGGCTGCTGCGTTTCGGCGCGCCGATCGTCGGCGTGGTTGCGCTCAACGCCGGCTACAACTGGGTGCGCTTCGGCGTCTTCACCAACTGGGCCTACGAGATGCTGATCGAGAAGCCCGAGGTGCGCGGCCTGTTCCCGCACGGCCTGCTCTCCTGGGAGTACTGGCCGGGCCACGTCTACGTGATGTTCAAAGCGAAGCCGATTTTCCTCGATACCTTTCCGTGGATCGTGCCGTCGGTGGGAGGCATGGCGATCTGGACCACGACGCCGGCCTTCATCTACGCCTTCCGTGCCCCGCTCGACCGCCTCTCCGCCGGCTGCTGGCTCGGGATCGCGATCTTCATCGCGCAGCTCTTCCAGTTCGGCGGCACCGGCATGACCCAGTTGGGCTATCGCTTCGCGATGGACTTCTACCCGCTTCTCATCCTGCTCACGATCCGCGGCATGGACCGCCCCATCCGCTGGTGGCACGAGGGATTCATCGGGATCTCCATCTTCATCAATGCGTGGTGCGTGTGGGTCCTGAACATCCTCCACATCGAGAAACTGTTCTGATCGACCCTTCGCCGCGCGGCAACCATCCCCGATCCGCGGCGACCCGCTTGACCTCACGGCGGACGTCTGTTTGCCTCGCCGCATGACGCTCGCGGCCGAGCAGGGTGCGGTGGAGGAGGTCGCCTGCGCGGTTTGCGGCGGTACGGACGCGACGCGCCTCTTCGAGAAGGACGGTTTCCCGATCGTCCGCTGCCGCGGCTGCGGCCTCGTCTACGTCAATCCTCGCCTCACGCCGCAGGCGCTCGCCGGCTTGTATGAGGGCCAAGAGATTTCCCCGGCCGCGTACTACGTGCGCACGGCGCGACAGGATGAGCTCTCGTTCGCGCAGCGGCTGGCGCTGATCGAGCGCTACCACGATCCCGGTACGCTCCTCGACCTCGGCTGCGGGCCGGGGACGTTCTCGGCGGTCGCGCGCTCGCGCGGCTGGCACCCCGTCGGCCTCGACGTCAACTCGCAGTCGGTGGCGCACTGCCGCGACCTCGGCCTCGAGGCGATCTGCGACGTGTTTCCGAGCCCGGCGCTCAGCGGGCGCCGGTTCGACGTCGTCGTCATGAACGATTTCCTCGAGCATCTCCCCGACCCCGGCGCGGCGCTCGAGGCCGCGGGCACGCTGCTAGCGCCAGGCGGCGTGCTCTTCGTCACCACGCCCGACGTCGGATCGCTGATGGCGCGTCTCACCGGCGTGCGCTGGCTGCATCTCAAGCCGAACGAGCACTTGAACTACTTCGACCGTCGCACCATCGATCGGCTGCTGACGCGCACCGGCTACCGCGTCAAGTACCTGCGAGCGATCGGGCGCGTGCGCAATCTCGCCGTCGCCCTCGAGAAGATGCGTGCCTATGGCGAGCTCGCGAGCACCGTGGCCCGGCTCCTCATTCCCGTGCGCCTCGCCGAGCGCATCAACCTGCCGCTCAACCCCGGCGACGAAATGGTCGTCATCGCCGCCAAAGCGGACTAGGGAGCCTACGCACGGGGGCGACCGGGCGGAATCGGAGCACCCGGGATTCACTCCCGGGTGCGACGCCCGTCGCGAGCGTAGCGAGCGGGGGCGAAATCAATCAATGCGCTATGCCGTCCGGAAGGACGAAGGGCGTGGGATGCTCGTCGAGTGTACGGACCTTGCGCGCGACGACGAGCAGCGCCATGCCGTGGCGGGGGCGGAGCCGCTGCTCGAAGCGGAGCCAGGGGACGAGCAGGTTGGCGACGCGCGCTTGCAGCGCCGGGATGGCGCGGCGCTTCAGGAGCACGGAATTGAGGTACCATCCGGCGATGCCGGGTAGGTTGAAGTAGCTCGCCTCCTCGATCGCGAAGCCGTGGCCCTGGAGCTGGGCGACGAGATCGCCGTGCTCGTAGCGGCGGTGATGGTGGATCGCGCGATCGATCTCACCGTAGAGGGCGCGCATCGCCGGCACCTCCAGGACGAGGCGACCGCCGGGCTCGAGGAGGCGGGCGAAGGTGGCGAGCGCGGCGTCGTCGTCCTCGATGTGCTCGAGGACGTTCAGGCAGAGGATGGTGTCGAAGCGCTCCCCCTGCAAGCCGTCGAGCGACGGGTCCGCCCAATCGACCCGGCGCACGCGCAGGTTGTCCAGTTGGTGGAAGGCGGCGCGCAAGAGCGCGAGGTAGTGCTCGTTGTTGTCGGTCACGACGACGTGCTCGCGGTCGCGGAGGAAGCGCGTGAAGTTGCCGACGCCGCAGCCGACCTCGAGGACGCGATCGCCGACGTACGGATCGAGGCGGGTCCACACCCACTCGTTGTAGCGGCCGACGTGACGCAGGCGCTGCAAGGTCGTGTAGCCGGGATCGTCCTGATCATCGACGAGGGCGTGCTTGAGGATCGTCCAGATCGCCGCCAGGCCGTCCGTCCAGCCGATCTTCTTGCCTTGCCAGTATTCGCGGCCGTAGTAGCTGATCGGCACCTCGTAGAGGCGGCAGCCGAGGCGCGCGACCTTCGCCGTCAGCTCGGGCTCGATCCCGAACCGGTTCGAGGTGATGCGTATGCGACGCAGAACGTCGGTGCGGAAGACCTTGTAGCAGGTCTCCATGTCGGTGAGGTTCAGGTCGGTGCAGAGGTTCGAGATGAAGGTGAGGAACTTGTTCCCCATCATGTGGCGAAAGAAGAGCACGCGATGGGTGGAGCCGAGAAAGCGCGAGCCGTAGACCACGTCCGCGTAGCCGGCGACGATCGGTTCGACGAGCTTCGAGTACTCGGCCGGGTCGTACTCGAGGTCGGCGTCTTGGATGAGCGTGATGTCGCCCTCGACATGGGCCAGCGCGCGACGGACGGCCGCGCCTTTGCCGGCGTTCTGGGGCTGGAAGATCGCCTGCAGGCGATTCAGGTCGTCGTGCGGCGCGTTCAACAGGCTACGGATGACCTCGGTGGTGCCGTCGGTCGAGCCGTCGTCGACGATGATGATCTGCTTGCGCAGCGGTACCGCGCGGACGCGCTCGAGAACGCGGCGGAGCGTCCGCCGCTCGTTGAAGACGGGGACGATGACCGAGAGCGTGAGATCCGCCTGGCGCACGGGGGGGATCTACTACCAGGCCGCGAGCCGATGACCAATGCCGGTCGACGACGCGTTGACACCCGGAAGAGGCTACTTGTAGGGTTTGAGAGCGGCGGCGCGGGGTCTTGCCGTCGCGCAGGCCCATACGATGAAGCTCTCGACCATGCGCCGCATCGACTATTTCGTCGGTGTGCCCGCGACGCTCGTCTTGACTGCTCTGGCGAAGCTCCTCGGCCGCATGCGCCCGCGCCGTGCCGACGGAGAGCCGCGGCGCATCCTCTTCATCGAGCTCTCCGAGATGGGAAGCACGATTCTCGCGTCAGCCGCGATCCGCCGCGTCCAGGAACGCCATCCCGGCGCTCAGCACGCGTTCGCGATCTTCCGCAAGAACGCTGCGAGCCTGCGGCTCCTCCACCTCTTCGACGAGCGCCACATCTTCACGCTGCGCGACGACTCGTTGGCGCACATGGCGGCCGACACCATCGCGTTCGTTCGCTTCTGCCGCGCCGAGCGCATCGACACCGTGATCGATCTCGAGCTCTTTTCGCGCATCTCGTCGATCTTGAGCCTGCTTTCGGGCGCCACGACGCGGGTCGGCTTCCACAATTACCACGGTGAGGGCCTCTACCGCGGCGAGCACCTCACGTACCGCGTACAGTACAATCCGTACCGCCACATGTCGCAGAACTTTCTCGCGCTCATCGAAGCCCTCGAGTGCGAGCCCGATGCCATCCCGCTGCCGAAACTCGCCATTCCCGTGCCGCCGCCGCCAGTCCAGGTGCCGATCGACGCCGAGGCGTTCGCGTACGTCCGCCGCCAGATCGCGGACTGCTATCCGCTCACGCCGGCGCATCGACTGGTGGTGGTGAATCACGACGCGGGCGGCCTGCTCCCGATCCGCACCTGGCCGCCGGAGCGCTTCGCCGAGCTCGTGCGGCGGCTCCTCGCCGCCGATCCGATGGTGGTCGTCATCCTCATGGGGATCGCCGAGGCGAAGACGTCGGCCCGCGCCATCGTTGCGCGCGTCGGCGACCCGCGTTGCATCGACTTCGTCGGTCGGACGCGGACGCTCACCGACGTGTTGCAGCTCTTTCATCAAAGCGAGCTGCTGATCACCAACGACAGCGGCCCGGCGCATTTCGCGAGCCTGACGCCGATCAAGAGCATCACCCTCTTTGGCCCCGAGACGCCCGTTCTCTACGGTCCGCTCGGTGCGGACGCCGTGCATCTCTTCGCGAACCTCGCGTGCAGTCCGTGCCTGAGCGCCCTCAATCACCGCAGCAGTCCATGCCGAGACAATCGCTGCCTGCAGGAGATCAGGGTCGACGAGGTCTTCGCGCACGCCCAGCGGTTGCTTGGCACCGCCGCGACGGCCGCCCGCGATACCGCGACGCCGGAGCGCGCCGCCAACACGTGAACAGCGCCCCGCGCCGTCCGGTGGACGCCCCGTCGGGGCGTCGCTAAAGTCGCCGGGATGGACCGCAGGGACATATTCGAGCTCTCTCTCGCCGAGATCGAGTCCTGGTGCGCCGAGCGCAGCCTGCCGCGCTACCGTGCCCAACAGGTGACCTCGTGGCTTTACCAGCGCGGTCTCCGCGACTTTCAGGAGATGACGAATGTCCCCCGTCCGCTGCGTGACGCACTCGTAACGAGCTTCACGATCGGCTCGCTCGAGCTCGCCATGCTCAGCCGCTCCTCCGACGGCACGCAGAAGCTCCTCTTCCGCTTGCGCGACGGCGCGACGATCGAAAGCGTCCTCATCCCGGATGGCGCCCGCCTCACCCTCTGCGTCTCCACGCAGGTCGGCTGCGCCATGGGCTGCACGTTCTGCGCCACCGCCACGCTCGGCTTCCGCCGCCACCTCACGCGCGGCGAGATCGTCGAGCAGCTCCTCCAGGCGCGCCCGCCCACGGCGCCGAAGGCGCGCGAATCTTCCGTCGACGACGGCGACCTACCGGCGCGCATCACCAATCTGGTCTTCATGGGAATGGGCGAGCCGCTTCACAATTACGCGGGAACGGTGGGCGCGATCGAGACGCTCACTTCCTCGTGGGGCGTCGCCTTCTCGCATCGACGGATCACGGTCTCGACGGTCGGGTTGGTGCCGGAGATGCAGCGGCTGCTCGCGGACACGCAGGCGCAGCTCGCGGTGTCGCTGACGTCCGTGGACGAGACGACGCGACGCGAGTTGATGCCAATCACGAAGAAGTACTCGGTGGCCGAGTTGCTCGCGGCGTGTCGGGCGTTGCCGTTGCCGCGGCGGAAGCGGATCACCTTCGAGTACGTGCTGATCGCGGCGGTGAACGACCGTGTCGATGACGCGCGGGCGCTGGCGCGGGCGCTGGCCGGGATTCGCTGCAAGGTGAACCTGATTCCGTTCAATCCATTTCCGGGCTCGTCCCTGCGCCGCAGCGACGACGTCAGCGTCGCGCGCTTTCAGGACGTGGTGCGTCGGGCGGGGGTGCATGCCACGGTGCGTGAGAGCCGTGGGCCCGACATCGCGGCCGCGTGCGGACAGTTGGTGGCGGCCGAGGAGCGGCGCGCGCGCGACGTCGCGTCCGCGAGCGATTCCGGAAGCACCGGTGGGGCCGCGGATCTCGCTACGGCGATGAGCAGCTGACGCACGCGGATGCCGGGCATCGGCGTCGTCGTCAATCCGCACGCGGGCAGCAACCGCCGCCGTCCCGAGCGCGCTCGCCGGTTCGCCCAGATCGTCGGCGAGCAGGGGATGGTCCGCGTGACGCCCGATCTCGCGGCGATCGAAGAGGTGGTGCACGAGTTCGCAGCGGCGCGCATCGACATCCTCGCGGTCTGCGGCGGCGACGGCAGCCATTTCCGTACCCTCTCCGCTCTCCGTCGCGCGTATCCGAACGGCGAGATGCCGCTCTTCCTGCCCCTGCGCGCGGGGACGATGAACTACATAGCGCGCTCGATCGGCTGCATGCGGGGCGGCCCGGAGCACGTCCTGACCCACGTCGTCCACGACTACCGGCACGGCCGAACGCACGACGTCACCGAGCGTCACCTGCTGGTGGTGAACGGGGAGCACGCGGGCTTCGTCGTCGGTTGCGGGGTGATCGTGAACTACCTGCAGCTTTACTACAGCGAAGCGAAGCCGGGACCGGTGACGGCGACGCGTCTCCTCACCCGGCTGGTGTCGTCGGCCATCGGCGGCACGTCGCTCGTCCGCGGCGTCTTCCGTCGGGTCGTCGCCGACGTCGACTGCGACGGCGAGCGCGTACCCTATCGGACGTTCACGGTGATCCTGGGCGGCACCGTCACGCACATTGCGCTCGGGTTCAAACCGATGTATCTGGCGGCCCGCAAGCGCCACTACTTTCACCTGCTCGCGGGCCCCATCGGACCGCTCAGCCTGGCGCGCAAGATCGTGCGCTTTCGCCGCGGGTGGCCGCTGGAGGACCCGGACTTCTACGACAATCTCGCGCGGGAGGTGACGATTCGCTTCGCGACCCCGACGCGCTTCATGATGGACGGCGACATCCTCGACCCGGTGCCCGCGCTCACGATCACCACCGGCCCGATCATCTCGATGATCCGAGGGTGAGGAAGGACGACTCGTGCTCACGATTGGCATCATCGGCGGCAGCGGCCTCTATGCGATGGACGGACTGACCGACGTCCGCGATGTCGAGGTCGCCACGCCCTTCGGGCCGCCCTCCGACGCCATCGTCTCGGGACGACTCGGCGCGGCGCACCTTCTCTTCCTTCCCCGGCACGGCCGCGGCCATCGCCTGTTGCCGTCCGAGCTGCCGTTTCGTGCCAACATCTGGGCGCTGAAGCATCTCGGCGCCGAGCGGGTGATCGCGGTGAGCGCGGTCGGCAGCTTGCGCGAGGCGATCAAGCCGGGCGACCTCGTCGTGCCGGATCAATTCCTCGACCGCACGCGCGGCCGCATCGGCACCTTCTTCGGCGACGGCATCGTCGCCCACGTCGCTTTCGGCGACCCGGTCTGCCCGGTGCTGTCGACGGCGCTCGTCGCGAGCGCGCGGCACCTCGGGGCCACGGTGCACGCGCGCGGCACGTACGTGTGCATGGAGGGGCCGCAGTTCTCGACGCGCGCGGAGTCGGAGCTCTACCGCAGCTGGGGCGCGGCGATCATCGGCATGACGAACCTCCAGGAGGCGAAGCTGGCACGCGAGGCGGAGCTCTGCTTCGCGACGCTCGCGCTCGCCACCGACTACGACTGCTGGAAGCAAGACGCGCACGAAGTGGCGATCGCCGACGTCTTGGCGGTGCTGGCCGCGAACGTCACCCTCGCCAAGCGCGTCGTCCATGACGTGGTGCCGACCCTCGCGGCGGATCCAGGTTGCTCCTGCGGCCGCGCCCTCGAACACGCGATCATCACCGATCACGCGCGCATCCCGGCGCGCGTGAAGCGCGACCTGGCGCCGATCATCGGGCGCTACGTCACGGAGGCCGCGTGAGCCTCCTCGTCGTCGGTTCGGTCGCCATCGACACGCTCGAGACCCCGCGCGGGCGCGCGCCCGACGTGCTCGGCGGCGCCGCGACCTATTTCGCGGTCGCCGCGAGCTTCTTCGGGCCGGTGCAGCTCGTCGCTGTCGTCGGTGAGGACTTCCCGCGCGCCGAGCTCGATTGGTTCGCACGGCGCGGCATCGATCTCGCCGGCGTCGAGGTGCGGCCGGGTCGGAGCCTGCGCTGGACCGGCCGCTACCATGAGGACATGAACGTGCGCGACACGCTGTCCTTCGAGGCGAATGTCTTCGAGCATTTCGCGCCCGAGCTGCCGGCGTCCTATCGCACGACTCCGTTCGTCTTTCTCGCGAACATCGCCCCCGCTCTTCAGGCGCGTGTCCTCGATCAGGTGCGCGGACCCCGGCTCGTCGGTGCCGACACCATGAATCTCTGGATCGAGACCACGCGCGCCGACCTCGATGCGCTCTTGCGGCGGGTGCCGCTCCTCATGATCAACGACGAGGAGGCCCGTCTGCTCTCCGGCGAGCGCAACATGGTGCGTGCCGCGCGCCGCATTCTCGCCATGGGACCCGCGAGCGTGATGATCAAGCGCGGCGAGTACGGCGTCCTCTACTTCTCGGGCGAGAGCGTCTTCGCGGTGCCCGCCTATCCCCTCGAGGAGGTATTCGATCCGACCGGCGCCGGCGACGCGTTCGCGGGCGGCGTCATGGGCTACTTGGCGAGCTCGGGCGACCTCTCCCCGGCCGGCATGCGCCGCGCGATCGTGTACGGCAGCGTCCTCGCTTCGTTCACCGTCGAGGCGTTCAGCCTGGAGCGCTTGCGGAGCCTCACGCGCGAGGACATCGATCGCCGCTACCGGCAGTTCATCAGCCTCACCGCCTTCGACGTGCCATAGGGAGCTCGATGCCGCAGCTCTCCATCGTCGTGCCGGTGTACAACGAGGCGCCGAACGCCGAGGCGCTGGTGACCGAGCTGCGCGCCACGCTCGATCGCCTGACGCTCACCAGCGAGGTCGTGCTCGTCGACGACGGTTCGACCGACGAGACGTTCATGCTCCTCGCCGCCGCGGCCGGCGCCGATCCGCGCTTTCGCATCGTCCGGCTGCGGCGCAACTTCGGGCAAACGGCGGCGCTCGCGGCCGGCCTCGATCACGCGGGCGGCGAAATCGTCGTCACGATGGACGGCGATCTCCAGAACGACCCGGCGGACATCCCACGCCTCATCGCCGCGATCGAGGCCGGCGCCGACGTCGTGAACGGGTGGCGGCGCGATCGGCAGGACCCCTTCCTCTCGCGGCAGCTGCCTTCGATCGTCGCCAACGCCATCATCGGTGCCACGACCAACGTGCGGATCCACGACTACGGCTGTGGGATCAAGGCGTTCCGCGTCGAGATCGCGAAGTCGCTCAAACTCTATGGCGAGATGCATCGCTTCATCGCTGCCATCGCCGGCGACCTCGGCGCGACGGTGACGGAGATCCCGGTGAACCATCGGCCGCGGCTCCGCGGTGCCTCGAAATACGGCCTGTCGCGCACCTTCCGCGTGGTGCTCGACCTACTCACGATCAAATTCCTCTCCGGCTACTCGACGCGCCCGATTCACGTCTTCGGCTTCTTCGGCTTGATCGCGACCCTCATCGGCCTAGCCATCACCGGCATGCTCGGCATCGAGAAAGTCCTCTTCGGGGTGACGCTCGCCGACCGGCCGCTTCTCCTCCTCGGCATCCTCCTCGTCCTCGGCGGCGTGCAATTCGTGACCCTCGGGCTCCTCGGGGAGATGCTGGCGCGCACCTACCACGAGTCACAGGCGAAGCCGATCTATGCGGTTCGCGAGGTCCGTCAGGTGACGCCGGTACGCGCGCCCGCAGTCTCCGGCGGCTGAACGCAACACAAATGAAAGAAACACATTTGACGGTGCGACAGGGGGCCGCTACCTTCATGGCACTTCGAGCAGCACGGAGGATGCGGTGAAACTGTGTGTCATCGGCACGGGATACGTCGGTTTGGTGGCCGGCACCTGCTTCGCTGAGGGCGGCAACGACGTCATCTGCGTCGACATCGACGAGGCGAAGGTCGCGAGTCTCCAAAAGGGCGGGGTACCGATCTACGAGCCCGGCCTCGAGGAGCTCATTCGCCGCAACCTCGCCGAGCGACGCTTGTGGTTCACGAGCGACCTCGTTGCCGCGGTGCGCGCCTCCGAGATCTGCTTCATCGCGGTCGGCACCCCGGAGGATTCGGACGGCTCGGCGGATCTGCGCGGCGTGCTCAAGGTCGCCGAGGAGATCGGCGCCGCGATGAACGGCTACCGCGTCGTCGTCTGCAAGAGCACGGTCCCGGTCGGCACCGCCGACAAGGTGCACGCGGCGATCCGCAGCAAGACCACCCATGACTTCGACGTCGTCTCCAACCCCGAATTTCTGAAGGAGGGAGCCGCGGTCGAGGACTTCATGAAACCCGACCGGGTGGTGATCGGCGGCTCGAGCACGCGCGCCGTCGAGCTGATGCAGACGCTCTACAAGCCCTTCGTCCGCACCGAGAACCCCATCCTGGTGATGGACAACCGCAGCGCCGAGATGACGAAGTACGCGGCGAACGCCTTCCTCGCGACGCGCATCTCATTCATCAACGAGATCGCGAATCTCTGCGAGCGCGTCGGCGCCGACGTCGCCGACGTGCGTCGCGGCATGGGATCGGATCGCCGCATCGGGCACCACTTCCTCTTTCCGGGCGTCGGCTACGGTGGCTCGTGCTTCCCGAAGGACGTGCAGGCGATCATTCGCACGGCGCGCGAGAACGGGCTCGAGTTTCCGCTACTGAACTCCGTCGAGGCAGTGAACGAGACGCAGAAGCGCTTGCTCGTCGAGAAGGTCGTGCGCCACTTCGGCGAGGCTCTGGAGAATCGACGTTTCGCGATCTGGGGCCTCGCGTTCAAGCCGCGCACCGACGACATGCGAGAAGCGCCGTCGATCGTCGTCATCGAGGAGCTCTTGCGCCGCGGCGCGGTGATCGAAGCGCACGATCCCGAGGCGCTGAACGAGGCGCGCAAGGTGTTCGCCGACCGCATCCGCTACCATCGGCTGAACTACGACGCTCTCGAGGGCGTCGACGCGCTGCTCGTGGTCACCGACTGGAACGAGTTCCGTCGGCCCGACTTCAAGCGCATGCGCGAGCTCATGCGGACGCCGGTCATCTTCGACGGCCGCAACCTCTACGATCACGATGCACTGCGCGAACACGGGTTCACCTACTACCCGATCGGGCGTCCGCCGTTCGAGGTCCGCTGAGTGGCGCGTATCCTCGTCACCGGCGGCGCCGGATTCATCGGTTCACATCTCTGCGAGCGGCTGCTCGCCGAGGGCAATGACGTCATCTGCGTCGACAACTTCCTTACCGGCTCGCCCGACAACATCGCACCGCTGCTCGCGAACCCGCGGTTCACGTTCATCCAACAGGACGTGACGAACTTCATCTACGTGAAGGGACCGCTCGACGCGATCCTACATTTCGCGTCGCCGGCGAGCCCGATCGATTACCTCGAGCTGCCGATCCAAACCCTCAAGGTGGGTTCGCTCGGTACCCACAAGGCGCTCGGCCTCGCCAAGGAGAAGGGGGCGCGCTTCCTGCTCGCGTCGACCTCGGAGACCTACGGCGATCCGCTGGTGCATCCGCAGACGGAGGATTACTGGGGGAACGTCAATCCGATTGGTCCGCGCGGCGTCTACGACGAGGCGAAGCGCTTCGCCGAGGCGCTGACGATGGCGTACCACCGTACCCACGGCGTCGAGACACGCATCGTCCGCGTCTTCAACACCTTCGGACCGCGCATGCGCCGCGAGGACGGCCGCGTGGTGCCGAACTTCATCGCCCAGGCGCTGCGCAACGAGGATCTGACCGTGTACGGCGATGGTGGGCAGACGCGCAGCTTCTGTTACGTGACCGACCTCGTCGAGGGGATCCTCCGTCTGCTACGCAGCGACTACGCGTTGCCGGTCAACATCGGCAACCCGCGCGAGATGACGGTCCTCGAGTTCGCCAAGCTCATCATCGCGCTCACCGGGAGCCGGAGCGGGATCGCCTACAAGCCGCTCCCGGAAGATGATCCGAAGGTGCGGCAGCCGGACATCACACGCGCCCGCGCCCTCCTCGGAGCCTGGGAGCCGGTCGTGGCCGTCGAGGAAGGGCTGCGGTGGACGATCGACTTCTTCCGCGGGACGTCCTCATAGCGCTGCGTCGCGCGAGGGGGGAGGGGGTATGAAAATCCTGGTCACGGGCGGCGCCGGCTTCATCGCCTCGCACGTCGCCGACGCCTACCTCGCCGGCGGACACGAGGTTGTGATCGTCGACGACCTCTCGAGTGGCAAGCGGGCGAACCTGCCGGCGGCGGCGAAGTTCTACCACGCCGACATCCGCAGTCCCGAGGCGCGCGAGATCGTGCGCAACGAGCGGCCGCAGGTGCTCTCGCACCACGCGGCGCAAATGGATGTGCGCCGCTCGGTTGCCGACCCGGCGTTCGACGCCGAGGTGAACGTGCTCGGTTTCATCAACATGCTCGAGGGCGCGCGCGAGGTCGGCGCCGACAAAGTGATCTTCGCCTCTTCGGGTGGGGCGACATACGGCGAGCAGGACGCCTTTCCCGCGCCCGAGTCGCATCCCCACAACCCGCTCTCGCCCTACGGCATCACCAAGGCGACGGGCGAGCACTACCTTTTCTACTACCACGCGGTGTACGGCTTGCCGTACGTCGCGCTCCGCTACGGTAACGTCTTCGGGCCGCGCCAGGATCCGCACGGCGAGGCAGGAGTGGTCGCGATCTTCAGCGAGCGTCTGCTCGCCGACCAGGTGCCGACGATCAACGGCGACGGCAAGCAGACGCGCGACTACGTCTTCGTCGGCGACGTCGTGCGTGCCAACGTCGCCGCGCTCACGACGAGCTTCGTCGGCGCGGTGAATATCGGGACCGGCATCGAGACCGACGTGAACACGCTCTACGCGCACCTGCGCGTCCTCACCGGCAGTCCGCACCCGGCGCAACATGGACCCGCGAAGGCGGGCGAGCAGCGCCGCAGCGTGATCGCGATCGATCGCGCCGCGGAGGTCCTCGGGTGGCACCCGGAGGTGTCGCTCGAGGAAGGGCTGCGCCGCACCGTCGAGTTCTTCCGCGTGCGCGCCCACGGCTGATTTTCGCGGTCGCTGTCCACACGAGGCGAAGAGGTCGACGTCTGCCGGGGCGACGGCGGGAGGGGCGTGGCGGCGGCCAGCGGACCTGGCGGGGCGCCACATCGTGGGGATCCTTCCGTACGTTGCGCTGCACTCGAAGCACGTACGGCCCAATGGCCGCCGCCACGCCCCTCCCGCCGTCGCCCCGGCACGCAGCGGCCGCGACGTCACGTGAAGCATTCGCCGCCTTCGGCGGCGGCAGACGCGCTCGGATCGACGCCGGCGGTGACTGCGACGCAGCGCGGGCGGAGGCTGTTGATGTTCGCCCGCTGTCGCGGCGGGGTGCGGGTGAGTGAGGGACGTGGGCGGGCGCGTTGGGCCGTGCGTGCTTCGAGTGCAGTGCGACGTACGGAAGGATCCCCACGATGTGGCGTCCCGCCAGGTCCGCTGCGCCCGCCCACGTCCCTCACTCACCCGCACCCCGCATGGCAATGGACCGCGCTCGACGGTCGAGCCGCGTCGCGCGGTCGCGCTCGGTGCCGATCCGTGTAACATTCAGCGCGTGCACGATCCGCAGACGATCCGCAACTTCTCGATCATCGCTCACATCGACCACGGCAAATCGACGCTCGCCGACCGCCTGCTCGAGCGCACGGGGACCGTCAGCAAGCGCGACATGGAAGCGCAGTTCCTGGACGACATGGAGCTCGAGCGCGAGCGCGGCATCACGATCAAGGCGCGCGCCGTCCGACTCAAGTACCGCGCCCCCGACGGCACCGACTACCAGCTCAACCTGATCGACACCCCCGGGCACGTCGACTTCTCCTACGAGGTGTCGCGGAGCCTCGCCGCGTGCGAGGGCGCGGTCCTGGTCGTGGACGCAGCGCAAGGGGTCGAGGCGCAGACGGTCGCGAACGTCTACTTGGCCCTCGACACCGACCTCGCGATCGTGCCGGTGCTGAACAAGATCGACCTGCCGGCGGCGGATCCCGCCCGCGCCCGCCAGGAAATCGAGGACGTGATCGGCCTCGACGCGTCGGGCGCCATCCTGACCAGCGCCAAACAGGGCATCGGCACCGACGAGGTGCTCGACGCCATCGTGCGGCTGATTCCGCCGCCGCACGGCGACGCGGCGGCGCCGCTCTGCGCGTTGCTCTTCGACAGCTGGTTCGATCCGTACCACGGCGTGATCATGGTGGTGCGCATCTTCGACGGCGAGCTGCGGCCGGGGATGCGCATCCGCCTCGTCGCCACCGGCAAGGAGGCGGAGGTCGACCGCCTCGCCGTCCTGGCGCCGAGTCTGGTGCAGGTCGACGCTCTCGGACCCGGTGAGGTCGGCGCCGTCATGGCGGGGATCAAGGAGGTCGCGGACACGCAGATCGGCGACACCGTCACCGACGCGGACCGGCCGACCACCACACCGCTTCCGGGCTTCAAGCGCGTGAAGCCGATGGTGTTCGCCGGGCTCTATCCCGCCGAAGCACACCAGTACGGTGCTCTGCGGGACGCCGTCGAGAAGCTCCGCCTCAACGACTCGTCCTTCACCTATGAGCCCGAGAACTCGATCGCCCTCGGTTTCGGCTTCCGCTGCGGTTTCCTCGGCCTCCTCCACATGGAGATCATCCAGGAACGGCTCGAGCGCGAGTTCGCCCTCACCTTGATCACGACGGCGCCGACCTGCGCCTACCGCATCCACACGACCGACGGCCGCACGCTCGTCGTCGACAGCCCGGCGAAGCTCCCGCCCGAGGGAGAGATTGCGCGCATGGAGGAGCCCTTCATTCTCGCCACGATCCACGTGCCGACCGAGCACCTCGGGAACGTCATCGCGCTCTGCGAGGAGAAACGCGGCAAGCAGCGCGAGATCAAGTTCTCCGGCGAGAAGCGCGCCCTCGTGAGCTACGAGTTGCCGCTCAACGAGATCGTCCTCGACTTCTATGACCGCCTCAAGTCCGCGAGCCGCGGCTACGCCTCGCTCGACTACGAGCCGCTCGACTTCCGCACCTCGACCTTGGTGAAGCTCGACGTCCGCATCAACGGCGACATCGTCGACGCGCTCTCCGTCATTCTCCACAGCGAGCGCGCCTACTATCGGGGGCGGGAGCTCACGCAGAAGATGCGCGAGCTCGTGCCGCGCCAGATGTTCGAGGTCGTGATCCAGGCCGCGATTGGTACCAAGGTGATTGCGCGCGAGACCGTGAAGGCGTTGCGCAAGAACGTCACCGCGAAATGCTACGGCGGCGACATCACCCGCAAACGCAAGCTCCTCGAGCGGCAGAAAGAAGGAAAGCGACGCATGAAGCAGGTCGGACGCGTCGAGATTCCGCAGGAGGCGTTCCTCGCGGTGCTGAAGGTCGGCGAGTGAGTTGGTCTTTGATTTCGCCCCCGCTCGCTGCACTCGCGATGGGCGTCGGCGCGCGAAGTGAATTCGCGCGCCTCCCTCCCACCACCGCCTCCACTCTCTCACTACCGCCTCCGCTCGCTGGTCTAGCGGTGGGCTCCCGCCCTCACTGGCAGCGTCCTGGGCGATCCTCTAGTATGCGCCTCCGTGACTAAGGTCCGCGGGAGCGTCGCCGCCGGCGCGAGAGAGCGGGAGCAGGCGGTCGCCTCCGAGGCGGGTGCCAAGTCCAAGTCGACGCTTCGCGAGTACGCGGAAGCGCTCGCCGTCGCGTTCGTCCTCGCGCTCTTCATCCGTACCTTCATCGTCCAAGCGTTCAAGATTCCGTCCGGGTCGATGCTGCCGACGTTGCAGATCGGCGATCACATCCTCGTGAACAAGTTCCGCTACGGGATCCGCCTGCCGCTTCTCGGTGAGCGCGTCGTCAAGTTCGCCGACCCGCGGCGCGGCGACATCATCGTGTTCGTCTATCCGGTCGACACGCACAAGGACTTCATCAAGCGCGTCATCGGCGAGCCGGGAGACACGATCGAGGTCCGCCACAAGCAGATCTACGTGAACGATCAGAAGATCGACGACCCGTATGGCCACTTCGTCGACGGTCCTGGCGAGCAAAGCCGTCTCACCCCGCGCGACAACTACGGCCCGGTGAACGTGCCGCCGGACAAGGTGTTCGTCATGGGGGACAACCGCGATCGCAGCTACGACAGCCGCTTTTGGGGCTTCGTGCCCCTCGACGACGTCAAGGGGAAGGCCTTCGTGATCTACTGGTCCTGGGACGGTGAGGACCGTTGGGTGCGGTGGGAGCGGATCGGCGGCTTGATTCACTAGCGCCCAGCGCCGAACGGCCGCTGCGAGGCGGTGCCTCACGGGGCGTGAATCCGCTGCTGTTTCCGCTCGTCGCTGCGGCGGTCGTGCTCGCGGCGTTGCAGTTCGTGACGCCGAACCTGATCGGCAACGACTCGTACTTCCACGTCCGCTATGCGCAGGTGATCCGCGAAGCGGGCGTGCGGGGCTTTCCCCCGCCCTTTCCCTGGTTACCGCTCACGATCCTGGCGCCGGATCGCTACGCGGATCACCACATGTTGTTCCACCTCTGGCTGGTGCCGTTCACCTTCGGCGACTTGCGCCTGGGTGGAAAGGTCGCGGGCCTTGCCGGAGCGGTCGCGTTCGTCGCGACGTTTCTCTGGTTTCTCCGACGCCGGGACGTCGGGCTCCTCGCGCTCGCGGTCCTGGCGCTCGGTGCGTCGTCGGCGGATCTGCTCTTTCGTCTCAATATGACGCGCGTGCAGGCGCTATCGCTGGTCTGTCTGTTGGCGGGCTTTCATTGCGCGCTCCGTGAACGGCTCTTCGCGCTCGGCCTCGTCGGCTGCGTGTACGCGTGGCTCTATGACGGGTTCCCGCTGCTCTTCCTGCCCGTCGCCGCGACGCTCGCGGCGACGTGGATCTGCGAGCGCCGTGTGCCGATCGGGATCCTCGCCGCGGCCGCGGCCGGAGTCCTGGCCGGCCTCATCTTCACCCCGTATTTTCCCGAGTACTTCCAGTTCATCATGCATCACTTCGGCGATAAGCTCCTCCCTGGTGAGTCGCTGCGGATCGGACGCGAGTGGTTTCCGTACGATCCCGCGAGCCTGTTCGCGAACGCGCTGCCGGCGATGCTCTACGTGGCCTTCGGAGCCAGCGTGCTCGTGGAGCGCGGTATCCGCCGCGATCGGCCCGCGCTCGCGGCCCTCGCGGTGGCGCTGGTGTTCCTGGCCCTCATGTTGCGCTCGAAACGGTTCATCGAGTACTTCGCACCAAGCGCGACGGTGTTCGTCGCGCTCGCCGGTTGGCAGGTCGTCGCGGCCTGGCCGCGGGCACGCCGGCTCCTGCTCATCGGCGTGCTCGCCGCCGTCGCGGCGGCGAACGTCGGCGGTGTCGCGTGGACGCTGCGGCAAAAGCGCGACGACACCCCGCACGATCGCTACGCGGCGGCGGCTCGCTACGTCGCGCACGCTGCGCCGCCGGGTGCGATGCTGTGCACCACCGATTGGGACGACTTTCCGTGGCTCTACTTTTACAACGTCGAGAGCACGTACCTCGTCGGCCTCGACCCGACGTACTTCCTCGACCGCTTCCGCGACGCGTACTGGAGCTGGGTCGACGTTGCGGCCGGCCGCGTCGACAAGCCTGCGCGCGTCCTCGGGAAGACGCTGCCGTGCGCGTACGTGCTCTCCGACCGCGAGCACGTCGCATTTCTCGAGCACGCCGCCGACGATCCCGGACTCGAGCAAGTGCTCGCCGACGACCACATGGTGCTCTACCGCGTCATCCGCGACGGTCCGCCACCGCTCTATCCGACGACCGTCGAATGACCCGGCGCGGTGTCGCTCGACGGTGCTGGATGACTGAGAACGAGTCGCGTGGTACGGATCGAGGCATCGAGGCCGAGCCGACATCCCGCGTCGGGCGGGACGTGTCGCATACCGGACGCAGCGCTCGACACTCAAGGAGGACGACGATGCACGCATTGCAACGCAGCATCGCCTTCGGCGCACTGTTCATGCTCGCCGCCGTGTCCGCAACCGCTCAGGTGCAGCCGGGCGACACGATCACGAAGGCGAACGCCGACAAGGTGAAAGACCTCGTCTCACCCGGTGTTTTCTGGTGCGTACAGCACGGCTGGCCGATGAAGATCGTCGAGACACAGCCGATCCCGCTGCGCAAAGCGTTCGCCGAGGCGACGGAGAAGTACTCGGGGCAGGTGAAGCTGACGCCGGACGGACTCGGCCTGCTGAACTACGTCGCGGGGCGTCCGTTCCCGACCATCGACCTCAACGACAAGTTCGCTTCGATCAAGATCATGCACAACTTCAGCATGCAGGTGACGATCGACGATTTGGATCTGCGGAACTTCGACGCCGACACCGGTCCGATCTCCGAGGACCGTCCGCTGCAGGTGGAACGCCACTTCCTGATCGACCACTTCCGGCGGCTGTCGTACATCGGACGGCTCTACGTCGATCCGAAGCCGGAGATTCCGAACAAGGAAGGGTTTCACTACAAGGAGACGCTCCACCCGCTGATCGAGCCGTTCGACCTGAAGGGTGTCGGCTTCACCTACTATCGGTATACCGATCCCGCGAAGCAGGACGATAGTTGGCTCTACCTACCGTCGTTGCGGCGGGTGCGGCGGCTCTCGACGGCGCAGCGCTCGGATGCACTCTTCGGGCAGGACACGGACCAGGACAGCTACGGCGGCTACGCTGGGCAGATCGCGTGGATGGACTGGAAAGTCCTCGGCCAAAGGGAGGCGCTCGCGGCCTTCCATACCACGCCGTACCCCGTGAAGTGGGCGGACGGCGCCAACGACTGGGCATTCGACGGCGAATGGGAAAAGCGTCAGGTGTACGTCGTCGAGGGCGCGTCCAAGCTCCCGCAGTACGCGTACTCGAAGCGCGTCATCTACGTCGACAAGGACGTCTTCGCGATTCCCTACAGCGACATGTACGACCGCGGCGGCCAGCTCTGGAAGGTCTGGGTCAACAACTTCTCGTTCAAGGAAACGGCGTACCCCGGCTCGCCGATGAAGTACGACGAGCTGACGCCCTTCATTCCAGCAATCGTGATGGTCGATATGCAGCTCCAGCACGCGACCAAGGCGTCGTTGCCGAGCAGCCGCTTTCCCGGTGAGCCCGGCTGGTACTGGCACCAAGGTACGAAGGAAGGGACGACCGAGGACCAGTTCACGATCGCCGAGCTGATCGGCTCCGGGCATTGATTGAATTTCGCCCCCGCTCGCCTTCGGCTCGCGATGGGCGTCGCGCCCGGGAGTAAATCCCGGGCGCTCCCGTTCACCTCGTGTGTTTCGGCACGGCGCTATGTCGGCGGGGTGCTATGAATGACGCGGAGTGCCAGGGGGCTCAGCTTGCGTCCGCGCCGATGCTTTCCTTTTCTCGGGCATCCCGCTAGGACTTTCACGTTTGCGCCCTGCGTGCCGCTCGCGAGCCGGGTCGCGCACATCGAAGGAGGAGGCATGACTCGATCGACCGTAGGAAAGGTGTGGCTCGCAGGCGCTGTCCTGTTGGCTTCCCTGACGGGTGCGGCGCGCGCCGACGTGCAGCCCGGCGACACGATCTCGAAGGCGAACGCCGACAAGGTGAAGGATCTCGTTTCGCCCGGACTGTTGTGGTGCGTGCAGCACGGCTGGCCGATGAAGATCGTCGCGCCCAAGCCGATCCCGCTACGCACAGCCTTCAAGGAAGCGACCGAGAAGTACTCGGGACAGGTGAAGCTCGGCGCCGACGGCCTCGGGCTGCAGAACTACGTCGCCGGTCGGCCGTTCCCGAACATCGACCCGAACGACAAGCAGGCGGCGATCAAGATCATGCACAACTTCAGCCTGCAGGTGACGATCGACGACCTCGACCTCCGCAACTTCGACGCCGACACCGGCCCCATCTCGGAAGATCGGCCGCTGCAGGTCGAGCGCCATTTTCTCATCGACCATTTTCGCCGGCTCTCGTATGTCGGGCGGCTCTATGTCGATCCGAAACCCGAGATCCCGAACAAGGAGGGGTTTCAGTACAAGGAGACCCTCCATCCACTGATCGAGCCGTTCGACCTGAAGGGTGTCGGGTTCACCTACTACCGCTATCTCGATCCGTCGAAGCAGGACGACAGCTGGCTCTATCTTCCCTCGTTGCGTCGCGTCCGGCGTCTGTCGACGGCGCAACGCTCGGACGCGCTCTTCGGGCAGGACACGGATCAGGACAGCTACGGCGGCTACGCGGGACAGATCGCGTGGATGGACTGGAAGCTGCTCGCGACCAAGGATGCGCTCGGCGCGTTCCATACCTCGGCCTTTCCCGTGAAGTGGTCGGAGGGTGCGAACGATTGGGCATTCGAGGGGGAGTGGGAGCAGCGGCCGATGTACATCGTCGAGGGCGCGTCCAAGCTTCCGCAGTACGCCTACTCGAAGCGTGTCATCTACGTCGACAAAGAGCAGTTCCTGATCCCGTACAGTGACATGTACGACCGCGGCGGCCAGCTCTGGAAGATCTGGATCAACGACTTCTTGTATGGCAAGGAGGCGTATTCGGGATCGCCGATGAAGTACGACGAAGAGACGCCGTTCAATCCAGCCATCGTCATGGTCGATATGCAGCTGCAGCACGCGACCAAAGCATCATTGCCGAGCCACCGCTTCCCGGGCGAGCCCGGCTGGTTCTGGCATCAGGGTGCGAAGGAAGGAACCACGGAGGACCAGTTCACGATCGCCGAGCTGATCGGCTCCGGGCATTGATTCAATTTCGCCCCCGTGCACGCGGCGCGCTTTGCGCGCCGTGCTCCGATGGGCGTCGCCTCGCAGGATGAACCCGCGAGGCTCCCGCCAATAATTCCACCGCGCGCGCCCGAAATCGAGGAGCGCCCGGGATTTACTCCCGGGCGCGACGCCCAGCGCGAGCCGAAGGCGAGCGGGGGCGAAATCTACTTGATGCGCGGCTGGGCGAGGGTGCCGGAGAGGTGGATGTGGCGCTCGCCGTGGGGGCCGGGATCGCCGGGGATGAGGCTGAAGGTGAGACGGAGGTTGTCGGGGAGGTCGGCGGCGGGCGTGAGGGTGAAGTCGAGGTTGAGGAGACTCGCGGCGAAGGGGTGCTCGAGGAGGACGTTGCCGGTGCCCTGTACGGTAACCTCGCGGCCGTGCGCGTTCACGTCGCCGAGGTCGAGCCGGCCGCCCTTGACGGTGCCTTCGAGGCGGAGCTCGGGAAAGTGCAGGTCAGGGACGATGATACCTTCCACCTTCCCACCCTCGAGCGCGAGATCGGCGGCGCGGAGATCGACGCTCCCCGAGGTCGACGCGGGTTTGGCGGCACTACCGGCGAGCTCGATCGATCCGTCGATGCGGCCCTGGAGCGTGCCCTCGAGGAAGAGTCGCAGCCCGGCGTAGCGGGCGACGTCGACGTTGGCGAGCGTCGCGCGCAATGCGAACGCCTCGGGACGCAGGTCTACCGTGCCGTCGAGCGTTCCGCCGTACAGATCGGCGCGCACCGCGACCGGGAAGGGCTGGCCGTGGAGGATTCCGAGGAGCGACGGCGCGGCGCCGATGCGTGCGGCGGTGAGAAGCGGCACGCTCGGATCGGCGCCGCGGCGGAAGAGGCGGAGCTCGTCGATCGTGTACCCGAGCATCCATCCGAGGTGGACGCCCTGAACCTCGACGGCGACGGCCGCGCCGGCGGCGGGCGCGAGGAGACGTCGCATGACGAGCTCGTGTGGAAACGTCGCGGCGACGAAGATCGTGAAGAGCACGACCGTGTAGACGCCGTAGAGGACGAGCGGGACGGCGCCGTTCGGCGTGATGCGGCGGGCGTGCGTCCAGGCGGCGGCGAGCGCCGGGTGCGCGGCGAGGCGTTGCCAGCGATCACGTAAGCCGTCGAAGGGGGCGCTGCTTCCGAGCGTGGGCGCGCTCATCGTGGCGCCGCCGTCGTCGTGCGCAGCCGCCCGACGACGAGCGTGGCGTCGAACACATAGGGCTGGTCGAAGCGCTTCTTCATCTGCAGGCGGCTGACGAGGAGCGGCAGGTCGGTCTTCTCGACGCGATAGAGGAGCGTCACGACGTCGCGCAGGGAGACCGCGGAAAGGCGCATCTCCACGTCTTCTTCCTGCAGCTCGTCGGAGACGGCACGGGTCGAGGGGTTCATCGCGGCGATGCGCTCGGGCCTCAACGCCTCGCGGCTCACGCCCTCCAGGTGAGAGAAGAGCGAGAAGTCCATGCCGCCGGCGGCGAGACGCTGCTGGATTGCATCACGCTCGGCACGCAAGTGGGCGTAGCGATCGCGCAGAGTGACCATCTCCGCCAGGTCGCGCTCGCTCGCCGCGATCTGCGCGCCGAGGAGCTGCCGCCGTTCGCCGAGCGTGCTGGCGACGAGCCAGAGCAGCACGAGCAGCGTGACGGTAACGGCGCCCCCGAGCAGCAGGCGCTCGCGCGGCGACAGACGCTCGAGCATCTGCTCGAGCCGGCGGCGGAGTTCGCTCATCGCTCGTCCCTGCGCGCCACGGCGAGTTGCAGGCGGAAATCGACGCGTTGTCCGTCGACGGACGCGCGCACGTCCTTCGCCTGCACGTCGCGGAACTCCGGGCGCGCGGCGAGGCCACGCTTCACCGCCTCGACGCCCTCATACGTACGTGTGGATCCCCGCAATCGCAGAGTCTCGCCGTCGAGGGCGAGCTCCTCGACGTCGAGCTGTACGTCGGACGGCACGCCGAGGGTCACGGCTTTCAGGAGGTCGATCGCGCGCGGCGCAGAGGGAGCCAGGCTTCCGTAGAGCTGCCGCTGCTTGTCGAGCGTGGCGATCTCGGCGGCGAGCTGCGCCTTCTCGTTGACGATCGTCCGCACGTTCGGGAGCGCGGCGGTGAAGAGGCTGCGAATGTCGGCGCGCACGGCATCGCGGCGGGCGCTGAGCCGCCGCCCCTCGAGGACGAAGCTCGTCACCATGAGGACGAAGGCGACGAACGCGAGCACGCCGGCGGCCGCAAGGCCGCGCCACAACGCCTCGCGCTCGCGGTGGTAGGTGAACTCGCCGCGACGAAAATCGACGTGGAAGGCGTCGGCGCTCTCGCGCAACGCGAGACCGAGCGGTGCCGCGAAGGCCGCCTGCTGGCGTCGTAAGGTGATCGGCACGCCGGCGAGCGGCAGCGTCGCGACCGCCTGCGGCGTGATGCCGAGCGCGCCCGCGAGCGTCGTCGCCACTTCCGGACCGTCGGCCGCATCACCCCCGAGCCAGAGCGCCAGCGATTCGAGTGCGGCGTCTCCGGCGAGGGCGAGCAACGACCAGCGAACGTCGCGCGTCACCAGCTCGAGATCGCCGTTCGTTCCAACGCCGCCCGACAGGGCGCGCAGGCCGCAGAGCCGTCCGTCGGTGAGGACGGCGATCGTGGCGCGATCGCGATCGAGGACGACGAAGGCGCTGTGACCGTTGCGCGCCGTCTCCGCCAAGCGCACGACGTTCACGGCCGCGAGCGATGCGAGATCGAGCACGCGCGGATCCATGCCGGCCGCGGCCAAGGCCGCGAGGTGTTCGCGCACCGCCGTCTTGGGTGCGAACGCGGCGAGGACGATCGCCGCCTCGCCGTCGCGTCCGAGGACCTGGTAGTCGACGACGGCCGCATCGAGCTCGAACGGAAGTTGGGTTTCGAGCTCGAACGGGACCGTCTGATCGAGGCGCTTGCGATCGTGGAAGGGCAGGGTGAGGACGCGATGCGTGACCACGTCGCCCGGCAGCGCCGATATGACCTCGTCCCAGCGGAGATCGTGGGTCGCGGTGAGCGCCCGCAGGTCGGCGGCGAGATCGTCGGTGCGCGGCGCGGCGTAGAAGCCGAGGATCTGTTGCGAGCGCAGCGTCCGTTCGACGAGCACCGCGCGCAGCGTGGCGCCGCCGACGTCGAGCGCGAGAGTGCGATTCGGCATGCGATCAAGTACCGCTGCCGGCGAGCGGCGGCAGCGTGCCGAGGAAATCGGAAGGGGGTTGGGATGTCAAGCTGAGGTTCACCGCGCTCGGTGCCCACGTCACGCGTTTGACGGTCCGCGCCGAGACTCCGGTGCCGACGCCGCGTGACACGATCGTGACGATACCGCGGGCGACGTCGTTCACTTCGCCGACGGCGTCGATGCGGAAGTAGGCGCTCGTGGTGCCGACAAATTCTTCGATTTCGGACGTCGTGATGGCTTGGGTAAATCCGGAGACGTTGGGGCCGACCTCCGTCGGGCTCGCGAAGGGGTGCTCGCGCCGCGTGGAGATCAGCCGATCGACGACGCCGGGATCGGCGGTGAGACCCTCCGAGAGCGCGTACAACACCTCGGCCGGCGCCGTATTCACGTTCACCTTGACCGCGTCCGACGGCAGGACGGTCACGAATTCTTCGAGGCGGGCGAACATCGTCGGCGTCATACCGCGGACCTGGATGAGCTCGCGCATGGTCAGCATCGGGCCGTTTCGTACCACGACCGGCGGCGTCAGACCGACGTAGTAGGCCTGCTCGGCGCCGGGGGGATCGGCGCCCGGCTCGCCGTCGGCGTCGATCCAGTCGACGATCGCGGCGAGCACGCGCTTGTCGACGCCGAGCACGTCGAACAGCCGCCGGAAGACGTCTCGCCGATGGTCCCGCACGGTGTCGCTGCTCACGCTCAGCATGTTGAGGTTCAAGCGTCGCGCCTCATCCTGCACGCGCAGCGCCACCGTGCCATCGCCGACCGGGAGCGGCGGCATCGGCAGCGCCCAGATGTCCTCGTCGCTGTCGTTGTGGTTGAGCTTGGCGTCCTGGACGAGCAGCGCCTCGCCGACGTTCACACCCGAGCGCGCGAGGTAGAACGCCTGCAGGGCATTGCGGGCGCTCATGGCGAAGTGCATCTCGACTTCCGCCGACTGCGTGAACTCGACGACGATGATCGTGAGCAGGGTGGTCGTGAGGAGGACGATGAGGAGCGCGATTCCGTCCTCATTGCCGCGTCCACGCCACCCGCCGTCGGGCCGAAGCGGCGTGCTCACAGGGACCTCCCGGCGCCCGGGGTCGATGCGGGCGCAGGGGTCGGCGTGCCGCGGCCGGCGCCCGAGGATCGCGGTGCAGGGCGCGGGTCGGCCAACGCCAGATCGACGGCGGTGACGAAATGCTGGATCGCCCCGGCGGCGTCGTAGAGGCCGAGGTCGATCGCGACGGCGCGCGGCAGGCGGCGATAGGTGGCGGTATCCTCCGAGTCCCACACCTCGAGCCACTCGCTGCCGTTGTAGAAGCGCAGCGCCAGGCTCGCGACATCGTCGAGGAAGGCCGTCGGCGTCGCCGTGTCGAGGGCGTCACGGCTCGCCATGATCGCCTCGCGCCGCAGCAGGCGCTCGGGGTTCACCCCGAGGATCGGCGGCCGACGCGCGCCGAACGCGGCGAAGAAGTCCGCGGCCTCGTCGGCGTCCAGGTCCAGGGTCGCCGGACCGCGGCCGGAGGTGCGGTCGGCACTACGGCTGCGACCGTGGTCACGACGCTGCGGAAAGAAGTAGCTGATCACGCGTTGGTCGCTGTCGTGGCCGTAGATGCCCGCGGGACGCGACGACAGTGCGGTGAAGATGATCGAGTCGAGCGGCATGGACTCGGTGCCGCCGCTCAAGCTGCGGAAGATCGCGAGCCCGGGCGGCTGCTCGGGGTAGAAGGCGGAGGCGAGCTCGTCCGCCAGGCGCGCGACGGCGCTCCGGCCCTCCTGTGTGAGCTCCGCTTGCTCCTCGGCGAGGCGTTTCGAGCGCAAGGTGCGCGCGAACGTGCCGTACACGGTGATCGCGACGATGCCGAAGATGGTGACGGCCATCATCACCTCGAGCAAGGTGAATCCGTCCGAGCGGCGTCCCGCCGGCGGTGGCATGCGTGGAGACGCCGCGCTCACGGTCGCCGCCTGAGGTAATAGGAGAGGCTGACGTCGTCACCCGACTCCTCCTCGCCGCGGAACACCCGCACGCGGATCTCGCGCACGTCGGGCACCGGTGTCGGCGATACCTCACGCTCCCACTGCAACCCCGGGAAGCGCTGCGGATAGCGGTCCTCGAAGTCGCCGCTCGTCAAGCCGACGTCGGGAAAAGGCTCGACCTCCACCTCGACCATGAGCGCGCGCGCGAGCAAGGTCGCCTCGGTGACGTGCTGATCGCGTTCGAGGAGGGCGAGGTTGCGGACGTGCAGGCCGAGCAAGCTCACGAGCGCGAGCCCGAGAACGGCGACGGCGACCAGCACCTCGAGGAGCGTAAACCCCTCGCGACGCGCGACGAGGTGCATCACGGACCGCCGGCACCCATCGCGTCACGACGGTCACGTGCGCGGCGCAGCATCGAGCTTCGCCCTTGCGTCCCGCCGCCGTCGTCATGGCCGCGGTCGCGGGCATCGGCGACGCGTCGCGCGTCGAGGTCGACGTACGCGTCGGCGACCCGGGTGCGGCCCGTCAACGGCTCGATCGCGAGCGTCGCGAATTCGTGCCGACTGTTCGTCAAGTGCACGACCAACGGATCGGCGTATCCCTCCGGGAAGAACTGTGCGAAGACGAGGCCCTCGTGGACGATGCCCAGCGCCGGCAGGACGACGTCGACGAACACGACCGACGCCGGCAGCGCCGTCGGGCGCGCGAGCGGCGAGTCGTCGAGCACGAACTCGGGATCCTCGGGGTCGTCCTTCAAGACGGTGACCCAATAGGTCTGCTTGTCGAGGTCGAGGTTCAGCCGCATCGGGCGCCGGCGGAAGGCGGCCTCTTCGTAGAGGTAGCGGGCGGTGGTTGCGAGGCGCGCGGCGCCGCTCGTGAGGGCGGCGCTGTCGGCGTTCCGCAGACGTGGAATGATGAAGCTCACCGCGATGGCGAGGATGAGCAGCACGATCGAGAGCTCGAGGAGCGTGAAGCCGCGGGCGGCGTCGGAACGAGTCGCGGCGGACGGAAAGACGCAGTCGCAGACCTCAGAGGACGCTGTGCGAGTCGATGTCGGCATACTTCCCTTCGCCGCCCTCGGCCCCGTCCGCGCCGTACGATTTCAGCGTGTAGGTGTTGCCGTCGCACAGGAAAGCGTAGGGATTGCCCCACGGATCGATGGGCAGCGATTCGAGGTAGCCGTCGGGGTTCCAGCGCCGCGGCACGTTGCCCGTCTCCGGCTTCGTGACCAACGCCTGCAGGCCCTGATCCGTCGTCGGATAGAAACCGTTGTCGAGCTTGTAGAGGTGGAGCGCTTCCTCGATGCCCTTGATGTCGGCGGCCGCCTTGGTGCGGCGGGCATCGTCGGTGCGGCCGACGATGCGCGGCGCGACGAGCGTCACGAGCAAGCCGAGGATGAACACCACGACCATGATCTCGATGAGCGTGAAGCCGGCGGCGGCGCGGCGGTGAATCAGCACGACTCGACGATACCAACTCCGGGAGCGCGCCTCAACGAGGGTGGCGAGAGCGTGAGCCATCTTCCGGCAACGCCTCGGTGATCCGGAGGAGTCGGCTACTCGTCGTCTCGCGCCTGCCGCCGCCCGCGCGGATGACCAGCGCATGGGATGCGCAGCGTCCGCACCGCCGGCGTCGCCGCAGCTCTACCGGCCGCGGGCCGCCGAGCATACCGTGCTCCACCGCATCGTGCGCACGCACCTCGAGACCTTCCTGCGAGTCGCCGCCGAGCACCACGAGGGCGGCCTCCCGGCTTTCGTCGAGCAGGAGTTCCGCGACTTCCTCTCGTGCGGAGTGTGGGCCCGCGGCTTCGCGCGCTTTCGGTGCGATGCCTGCCACGCCGAGCGCCTCGTGCCGTTTTCGTGCAAGGGCCGCGCGGTGTGTCCAAGCTGCGGCGGGCGGCGCATGGCCGAGCGCGCCGCGCACCTCGTCGACCACGTGCTCCCCGCTGTCCCGATCCGCCAGTGGGTGCTGAGCCTGCCGTACCGGCTCCGCTACCTCCTCGCCTGGAACCACGCGCTCTGTCGTGCCGTGCTCGCCGTCTACGCCCGCGCGCTCTTGAGCTTCCTGCGCCGGCGGGCGCGGCGGCAGGGCATCGGCGACGGCCGGAGCGGCACCGTCACGGCAATTCAACGCTTCGGCAGCGCCGTGAACTTAACCTCGATGTGACAGAAAAACGGGAGGGAACGGGGCGCTGAGAGAACTGGGAAGGCCCTTCATTGTGGTAGAGCGGGTGTTGCGAGCATCCAACATCCACCAACAACGAAAGGCCATTCCCAATGCGACGAAGAAAAGCGGATTTGCGGGGGCGGGTCAACGGGAATCTCGCGTTTCGAGTAATGCCTCAGTCTTCGTCATAGGGGGCGTCCGGCCAGCACGACCGGCGAGGATGGCGAGGAGGCCGGCGATCACGGAGGCGAGTGATTGTGGAAGAGGAGGCGGTAGGGGTCAGCGGAGGGGTCGCGAGCGAGGTGAT